>CAMUGE010000039.1 GCA_947088345.1 uncultured Roseburia sp. | reverse complement strand
AACAAGCCCTTATAGGGCTAGAGCAAGCCACCGGCTAAGCCGGTGGTCTTGACTAAATAAAGAGAAGCAGACAACGGGAGTCGAACCCGCCTCCTCAGCTTGGGAAGCTGATATACTACCGATGTACTATGTCTGCGCTTCTATATCTATTATACTCATATTTTTGAAAAATGCAAGTAAAAAATGAAAAAAACTGACCGAACACGAATTTTAAACAGACTTGCAGATCAGCTTGTCCTTTTTGAAAACATTGTGTATGATGATAGATATATAATGTGAAATTAGAAATTTCACAATCCTGATTGGGGGTTCGTGTGAGAAGTACTTCTAATTACTCGCGCATAAAGCGAATGCGGACTGCGTTCGCAATGCAGAAATGGAGAATTTTATGAGATATGCACAATTTTTACAGAAACAGGGAACAATAGGTTTTGTAGCGCCGTCGTTTGGCTGTAATATTGAGCCGTATCGGTCTGCGTTTGACAATGCTGCAAAGAAGTGGCGGGAAATGGGCTATCAGCTGGATTTTGGCCCAAATTGTTATGCGGGGGACGGAATCGGAATCAGCAGCACGCCGGAATCCTGCGGCGCCGAACTGACCGACTATTACTGCAGCAAAAACAACGATATACTGATTTCGTGCGGCGGCGGGGAATTAATGTGTGAGACAATGGAACATGTTGATTTTGAGAGGATCAAAAAGGCAGAGCCAAAGTGGTATATGGGTTTTTCCGATAATACGAATATGACAGTTTTACTGGCGACGCTGTGTGATACTGCATCTGTGTACGGGCCATGCGCAGCTTCTTTCGGAATGGAACCATGGCATCAGAGCTTATTTGACGCGTATCAGATTCTGACCGGGGAAATTCAGAAAGTACATGGATATCCATTGTGGGAAAAAGAGGGAAAAAAGGACGAAATGCATCCGTTAGAACCGTACTATGTGACGGAACCAAAAAAATTGCGGTTATTCTTTCATGAAAGCAAAGAAAACGTTTTAATACGCGGACGTCTGCTCGGAGGCTGTATGGACTGTCTTGTCAATCTGCTCGGAACCAGATTTGATCAGGTGTGTACATTCGCCGAGCGGTATCGGGAGGATGGCATTCTCTGGTTTTTGGAATCATGTGATCTGAATGTCATGTCGATTCGGCGTGCGATCTGGCAGATGAAGAATGCAGGCTGGTTTTCTTATGTAAGAGGGTTTGTGATTGGACGTCCGCTTGTATTCGGACAGGAGTTAATGGGGCTGGATCATTATCATGCCGTTATTGATCTGCTCGAAGAGTTCCATGTGCCGGTAATTATGGATGCGGATCTGGGACATCTGCCGCCAATGATGCCGATCGTCTGCGGCAGCATGGCGGAAGTGTCGGTACAGAGCGATGAAATAAGTATCTCGTATCGCTATTTATAGTACAAGATCGATATTTTGACCGATTCCGGTGTTTAACAGAGCTTCCAGATCTGCGGATGCCGCGGCAATCTGATCTGTCGCCTGGGAAGTTTGTTTCAAGTTTGCGCTTCCCTGCGTGTCAGAAAGTTTGTCGGTTGAGGCCGGGCGTTTGAAGAGGCGGTTTTTCTCTGCGGTGATCAGCTGTTCGGATTGATGCTCAATACGACGCGCAAAAGCGTTTGTTTTCTGCATAAATTCGGATTCGCCGGAAAACAGCTCCTGAAATTTGGAGATGTCTGCATTGGCAAGCATGGTATCGCGTGTCGAGAGCGTTCCGTCGTTGTTGACCGTAATGCCGACTTTATCCAGGTCGTCTTTGTATTTTTCGGTAAGTGATTTCAGTTTTTTTATACTGTTGCCAACCGTGTTATCGCCCGTTTCTTCCCCGGAAGTAATCAGATTGTTGTATGTTTCCGCATACGCCTTTACGGAACTGCGAATATTTGTGCTGGAATCCGCATCATATGGAAATGAGCCAAGTTTTTTTACCGCACGGCGCAGCGCCGTTGCATCGTCGAAAGAAAGCTGGCTGGCAGAAAAGTTATGACGCACAGAGGCGTCGCCGGCCGTCCGCTCGGAAGAATAAAAGTTACGCAGGTAATATTTTGAACTTAGGTTTACGCCGGTATCGGCGTTTGCAGCAACTGACATACGATCAAATCCTTTCATCGGAAAATTTTTCTTTATCTATTTATTCGGACAAAAGGAGAAAAAAATTAACCGTAGAAATGAAAAAACACATATGTTATACTGGTAATATATAAAAAGGAAAGGGTGATGGAGTATGGAAGCAATGATTGTTTGGATTGTTCTGATTATATTGTTTATTGTAGTCGAAATTATTTCAATCGGTCTGACCTCGATCTGGTTTGCAGGTGGCGCTCTGATTGCGCTGGCTGCAGCCGGGCTTGGGGCGGGCATTCCGGTGCAGATTACATTGTTTTTTCTTGTGTCGCTTGTTCTGCTGTGGTTTACAAGACCATGGGCGATTAAGTATTTTAAACCTCATCTGGTAAAGACAAACTATGAGGAGCATATCGGGAAGAATGTCTGCCTGACGGAACCGGTTGACAATAGAAAGGGAACCGGCAGAGCCGTGATCAACGGACAGGAATGGAATGCCAGAGCCTATCAGGAAGACGCTGTATTTGACGCCGGTATGATTGTAAAAGTTCAGGAAATACGCGGTGTAACGATGTATGTGACGCAGAGCGTCGATATGCCGGTGGGAAAGAAAACGGAGTAATAAAAGAGCATGAAACTAGGAATGGTATTTGAAGGCGGGGCAAACCGGACAGTTTTTTCCTGCGGTGTTATGGATGTATTTTTGGAGCAGAATCTGATGCCGGATTATTTCGCAGGCGTCTCGGCGGGGATTGCGTTTGGCGTCTCGTATCTGTCCGGTCAAAAGGGCAGGAATCTTAAAATATTGGATCAATATATGGCGGATGAGCGCTATATGGGGATGAAGTTTTTGTTTGATAAGAAAAAAAGAGCATTTTATAACACGGAATTTGTGTTTGATGAAATGCCCAATAAGCTGCTGCCGTTTGATTATGAGGGATTTGCGCGCTATTTTGGACAGGTAAAGGCGGTTGTGACAAACATTCATACGGGGAAGCCGGAGTATATTGAAGTGCCGCGTGGAAAAGAAATGCGGGATCTGCTGGTGGCAAGCTGCTCGCTGCCGATTTTATTTCAGCCGGTACGGGTCGGCAGGCGCTATTATCTGGACGGCGGTATCTCGGATTCGATTCCGTTTCGCCATGTGATTGACGCAGGTTGTGACAAGGTAATTGTTGTTTTGACAAGGGAGCGCGGCTATGTGAAGAAAACGGAGCATGTGACAAGGCTGGCAAACAGACTTTACCGTAATTATCCGAATGTGGCGGATGCGCTTACGAGTCGTGCCAAACGGTATAATGCCTGTATGCAGGAGCTGCTTGAATTGGAAAAGGAGGGCGAGGTTTTTGTGATCGCACCGGAGTCCACTTACGGTGTCGGACGAACCGAGACAGACACTGTGAAACTCCGCAGATTATATGATGCGGGAGTGGAAAAGGCTGAAAATGAAATGCAGGCGCTTCGGGATTATTTAAATAAGTAAGACGTAACGAAATATTATGTGCACTCGTGCAATAGGTATTATGCCGTCAGGACGAGCGCACGCGGCGCGTCAAAGCGTGCAGGTCCCTCAAGAGTGAGGGAAAAGCCAGCTAAGCCGGCCTGGGAGCTGATGCTGGCCTGCCCGCTTTGTTACGTGGCAGACAGGTTTTAACCAGCGACTGAATTTGGCGTATGCCGCTTGGCGGTTTTCGATCTGCGACCGGTAAATCAGCTTGGAATCGACGCGTCAAGTCCGCTGTGGAACGAAAGGTTTCCGTATTCTTTCAGCAGCAGTTTCAACTGTTCTTCTTTCTCTCTCATCGAGTTTGAGTCATAAAAAATGACAGACAGTCGTTTCATCCGGGACAGAAATTTTTTTTGGGCTTTCTGGTACAGGTCGAAGAATGTCTCATTTGAAATAAGCGTCTCGTCCCACGGATTGGTCCAGGCTTTTCCCTGAAGATTAAAAGGATCTGTGCGGAAGTAGAGCTGATTGCTTGCCACCAGCGGCGAAAAGACAGGATATCCGATCAGATGTTTTTCAATCAGACGGTAAAATACCTTTTTCTGTCCGGAGTCGTCATGTAACAGTGCAAGACCTAACTGCATCGAGAAGATTCCAATAAGCATCATAACAGGGTGTATAGCCAGATCCGGAAATGCATAGTGATATGCATCATTCAGCATGCGCGCAATTACCCTGCGCTGGCGAAACGTTAACTTTATCGTATCGGCGGCCCGGAAATTACCCGGTCTTCGGTGAAGTTTCATATACAGGAGTTTTGTGTCGATATCTGTCTCAAGGTAGGCGTGACGTGAAAAATAGTCGCCTTTGCCCTGCTCGTAATCTGTTCTTGCATAGACGTAAGGATGGCAGATCGTATCCAGTGTGTAATGTCCCATAAAGCCGGCGAGGTAGGCCTTTGCAATCTCAAGATCGTCGCCTGTAAAACGCTGGCAGCTTAGAAAAAGTCCGCGGAAAAATGCGTTGGTCTCTTTGCGGTGTGCGAGTGCGCCTATATTGCTGCTGTGGATACAGTAGGAGGGCAGAAAGTAAAAAAAGATATCCGGTCCCTGCTGGCCAAGCGTGTAGGCGGCATGATTTCGGGAAATATTATGTTTAAATGCGGCTGATGTTATTCTGTGATAAGACTCTCTTCCAAATAGATAATGGGTGATGTATCCGGGCATAATAAAACCTCTTTTTCTGTGCAATTTTGAATGCTACCTATTCATTATACCCAAACAGGAAAAAAAGTTAAGTGCAGATCCAGAAATTTTTGGAAAAATTAAAAAAAATTTACCGGTTTCTTATGAAATTGGGAGCCAGGCAACGATTGAATTTTTAAAAATGTTGTGCTATACTCCAAATTATCTGTTTACAAAAAGAGGTGGTCTTTATTAAGAAGAGAACGATACAGTTGTTGAAATGGGCGCTTGTGGCAGTGATTATCGTGATCGTGGTTTATACGTTTCGCGATTCGGCGGGACCTGTTTTAAATGAGTTAAAGCAGACAACATTTGTGGTTGCACTTGGAATCTGTGCGATGGCAGTTGTGTATCATATTCTTGAGGGATTCATCACAACAGTGCTTGCAAGGCAGTATCAGCCCCGGTTTCGGCTATGGACAGGAATAAAAAACGCATTTATCTGTTCGTTTTACCGTGTTGCAACGCTCGGCAGCGGAGCGGGTGTCGCGGCGTTAATTTATCTGGGAGAACACGGCGTCAGTTATTCGACCGGCTTTGGTCTTTATATGACGCAGTATGCAGTGCATAAAAGCAGTATTGCATTGTTTTCCATGCTTTTTTTTGCGCTTTGTTTTCCGTTTATGCAGGCGCATTTTGCCGAATATCAGTGGCTGCTTGCGGCCGGATATGTTCTGACAGCAATTATTACCCTTGTTTTAATGCTGTTTGCCTGTTCGGTTCGTTTTCATAAAATGTTGTTATCGCTGCTTTCGTTTTTTAACAGTAAAATGAGAGGGCGTTTTGATGAGCCGTTGATACAGCTGAAAGAGCAGTGCAGGATGTTGGAGGAATCCTCGCATGTGCTGCTTGCAAAGCCGTGTGTGATGGCAGGTATTGCGGCGTTAAATCTGATTAAATTCTGTTTTTTTTACGCGATTCCATACTTAAGCTTTTATGGACAGGGAAGTATTTCGCTGACGCAGACCATGGCGGTTACGTCGCTTTCTGTGATGCTCGCGGCTGTTCTTCCCTCCCCTGCCGGTATCGGATCTACGGAATTTGTGTTTACTACATTGCTGACCGGGATTGTCGGTACGGGTGCGGCTGGCAGTTCGGCGCTTCTCTATCGTTTTGGCACATTCGTATTTCCGTTTCTCGTCGGCGGGGTAATCGTCATTGTGCGCCGGATAAGGCGTCATTCCGGATATGGCAGACAGCAAGAGGAAAAAGATGAAATTTGAGATCAAATACCGAAAAGAGAATATTGGATGGTTTCTTGTGACAGCTGTGTTTGCAGCTGTTCTGTATGGGGTAATCGGATTTTCTGTCTGGGCACTGGCGTGTTTTCTTGCGGTATATTTTGCCGTCTCGGGGATACGCGTCAGGGTGAATGAAAAATATGCGCCGTTGATTTGTATTCCGATGTTGTTGATCGGCGCGATCTTTACTTCTTATCATATGCAGTATCTGCTGTTGGATGCCGAACTGCGCAGCAAAATATCGGATTCGAAAATGCTGCTCAATATACTGTGCGCGCTGGCTGTGTTTTTGTTTGTGCAGATCTTTGCGATGCGCGCCGGCACAGCCTGTGTGATTGCCCATATTGCGCTGATGCTCTTTGCAGGTGTGAACTATTTTGTATATCTGTTCCGGGGAAACGAATTTATTTTTGCCGATTTAAAATCTATTCAGACCGGACTATCCGTTGCAGGCAATTATGAATTTGTGCTGGATGCGCGGGCGGGATATGCGATACTTTTGTCTGCGCTCTATGCTGCGGTAATGAGACGGATTGACGTCGTATTAAAGCGCCGTATTCCCGTGGCTTGCGTATGTATTCTTCTGATCGCGGCTGACAGTTTTTATATTGCGGACAAATCTGCAAATTTTGTGACCGAAACATGGGAACAGAAAGGAAGCTATCGAAACGGATATCTTCTTAATTTTCTGCTTAGTATCCGGGACGGAGTTGTTGCGAAACCCGATGGGTATGATCGGGAAAAGATTGTATCGCTGGAGGAAAGATACAGAGACGGCGGGGGAGAGTCGGACGTAAAAACCGACAAAAAGCCCACAATCATTGTGGTAATGAGTGAATCCTATGCGGATTTGAGCGTTGTGGGAGATTTTGCAACCAATATGGATGTAACGCCGTTTTATGATTCGCTCAAAGAAAACACGCTGAAAGGTTATGCGCTCTCCTCGGTGTTCGGGGCGAAGACGCCTAATTCCGAGTGGGAATATATGACCGGAAATACGATGGGTTTTTTGCCGGGCGGATCTGTCGTATACCAGCAGTATCTTCCCAAGCAGCCGGCTTCCATTGTGTCTGATCTGAAAACAGAGGGATATACCTGTGTGGCCATGCATCCGTATTACGACACAGGGTGGAGCCGCAATACAGTCTATCCAAGACTCGGGTTTGACGAGACGTATTTTCTGGATGCGTTTGAACAGAGTAAAATTCTGCGTGAATATGTGACGGACCGCGCGTTGTATGAGAAGATTATTGAGCGTTATGAAAAGAGTTCAAAAAAAGAGAATCTGTTTTTTATGACAATTTCCATGCAAAACCATGGCGGTTATACAGAAAAATATCAGAATTTTAACGAACCGGTACGTCTGCTGGGACTTAACTTTCCGGATGTCAATCAGTACCTTTCGCTGCTGCGGGAAAGCGACGATGCGCTCTCATGGTTTATCTCCTACTTTCAAAATGTAGAAGACCCGGTGGAAATTGTCTTTTTCGGCGATCACCAGCCAAGTCTCTCCTCACGCTTTTATCCGTATTTAAACGGAAAGGGATTATCGGGACTTACAGTGACGGAGCTGGAAAACCTGTTTACCGTTCCGTTCTTTATCTGGACTAATTATGAGTCGCCGGCCGGGGAGACAGAGATTACCGGATTAAACTATCTTTCCACGCTTACGATGGAACGAGCGGGGCTTGCGCTCCCGCCGTACCGGAAATTTCTTTCGGATTTGTCGGATGTAGTTCCGGCTGTCAATGCGCGCGGCTATTATTCCAGACAAAAAGGGCGTTTTATTCATATTGAAGATGCGGGAGGGGAAGAGGCAAAGTGGCTGCGCGATTACGAGATGCTGCAGTATAACAGTATGTTTGACAAAAAAAACAGGAGCGAAATATTCTTTCCTTATTACGACGGCGGCTGATTGAAACGGAGGGGAATTATGGATCGATTTGATACGGTTATATTTGATCTGGACGGTACACTGTTAAATACGCTGGAGGATTTGATGGATGCAGTAAATTACGCGCTTGATCGGTATGGGATGCCACAGCGCACACGTAATGAGGTGCGCTGTTTTGTGGGCAACGGCGTAAGGCTTCTGGTTGAGCGAAGTGTGCCGGGCGGAGCCGATCATCCAAGGTTTGAACAGGTATTTGACGCATTTCGCAGCTACTACGGAGAACACTGCAACGATAAGACGGCTGCTTACGCCGGTGTTTTGGAGCTTTTGCACCGTCTCAAAGAGCGGGGGTATGCGCTGGCGATCGTTTCCAATAAGCTGGATTCTGCGGTAAAAGAGCTGAATGAAATTTATTTTAACGGAATTGTTGATGTTGCTGTCGGGGAACGCGACGGCGTCGCGCGAAAACCGGCGCCGGATATGGTGGAGGCCGCGCTGCGGGAGCTTGGCAGAGAGAAAGAGAGCGCTGTCTATGTCGGGGATTCTGAGGTGGATGTACTGACAGCTCGTAACGCAGGGCTTTTTTGCATCTCCGTATTGTGGGGATTTCGCGACAGGAAATTTTTGGAAGAGAATGGGGCTTCGGTTTTTGCGGCGGATCCTGTCGATATAGAAAAATTATTATTAAATAATTCTAAATTTTAGGTGAAAAGATTGTGAAAAGTGATGGTTTTTTTTTGAAATCTTCGGTGCTATAATGCATATGGTCTGGAGAAACCATAAATAATTATACCTAGGAGGGCAATAAAATGACCGTTGCACAAATTCTGGCAGTCATCATTTTTGTCGCCATGTTCTTACTGATTGTTTTAGATAAGATAGAACGGCAATATGTGACGCTTCTGTGTGCTTTATTGACACTTATCCTTGTTTTCGGCGTGGCTATGCACAGTTGGGATGCTGCCGCCGAGACACTGAATCTGCGGAGCATATTTACGTTAGAGTTTTGGTATGCGGCAGGCGCGGAGGGAGATTCTTCTTCGGGGATCAACTGGGCTACGATTATTTTTATAGCGGGCATGATGATTATGGTGGAGGGAATGGCAAGCGTCGGCTTTTTCCGCTGGTTATGTATGCGTCTGGCAAAGCTGGTGCACTATAAACCGATTCCGCTGTTTATCGCGTTTATGATTATGTCTGCGTTTTTGGCAATGTTTATTGACAGTATCACGGTGATTCTGTTTTTGGCGGTTGTGACGGTGGAACTTGCAAAACTGTTGAAGTTTGATCCGGTTCCGATGATACTCTCGGAGATATTCTGCGCGAACCTTGGAGGGTCGGCAACTATGTGCGGCGATCCGCCCAATATTATTATCGGTACTTCACTTGGTTACTCATTTACTGATTTTGTGACAAACACCGGACTGATTGCCGGGATCAGCCTGATTCTTGTGGTGGCTTATTTCTTTTTCATGTTTCGGAAAGATCTGAAAAAAGCGGAGAGCGCAGGAGTAGATACGTCTTCCATGCCCGATCCGAAAGAGGCGATTACACATAAAGGCGGATTTGCAGTCAGCTGCGTTATTTTTGGCTGTGCGGTAATCCTGCTGGTTACACATGCGCAGACCGGATTGACAGTTGCATTTATCGGG
Source organism: uncultured Roseburia sp. (assembly GCA_947088345.1). Lineage (GTDB taxonomy): Bacteria > Bacillota > Clostridia > Lachnospirales > Lachnospiraceae > Roseburia. Next base: position 18,034 of record CAMUGE010000039.1, on the reverse strand, counting down.
GCGGTGATCGCCGTTGTGACAATGCTTGCTTCCGGAAAGCATACGATTGAATTATTGAAGAAAGTGGATTATAAAACACTGCTGTTCTTTATCGGCCTGTTTGTCGTGGTAGGAGGACTGGAGCAGACCGGGATACTGGAGATAATTGCGGGCCTGATCGGTGAAATCAGCGGGGGCAATCTGAAAGTTATGATTGCAATCATTATCTGGATTTCTGCGATAGCAAGCGCGTTTGTAGACAACATTCCTTTTGCAGCAACGATGATTCCGGTTATCAAAAGCCTTGCGGTGACAGCAGGAGTTGATTTAAGTACGCTTGCGTGGGCTTTGTCTATGGGAACTGACATTGGAGGAAGCGCAACTCCAATCGGCGCGTCGGCAAATGTTGTGGGTACTTCCGTCGCGGCAAAGAGCGGCTATGCGATCGGATGGGGAAAATACTGTAAGACGGCTGCGCCGGCGACGATCATTGTGGTCACGGTTTCTATGTTGATTATATTTATTCGCTATTGTTAAACAGGTTTCAAACGGACAGAAGATGATGGTTTTTTCATCTTCTGTTTTTACTTATTCGGCCTTAAGGCATGTTTGCCTTTGTCAATGGAGCGTATGTGCTGCATATAATGTAATGAGTATATTTATAACGGGAAATCAGAATGAACCGCTATCAGCATTACAATGACAGAACCAGAATATATATGAATATGTTTTACGGAATTTTGGAGGAAATGATCTGGGGAATGACAAAGGTGGAATTGACGGACAGTATAGGCGTGAATTTTATACGCCGGATGATACCGCATCATAAGGCGGCCATTGAAATGTCAAAAAATGTGCTTCGTTTCACACAGAATCAGGAGCTGCGCCAAATCGCGTCGGACATGATAGAAGAACAGACCAGGAGTATTCAGGATCTGGAACAACTGGAATGCGAGTGTCACGGATATCAAAACAGCAGAGAGGAACTGTGCTGTTACAACGATAAGATAACGGCAGTCATGACCGAAATGTTTGAATGTATGCGCAGCGCAGGAGCGGTCAACAATATCGGCTGCGATTTTATCACCGGAATGCTTCCTCATCACGAGGGGGCTGTAAAGATGGCGTCTGTGGCGATCGCTTACCCGGTCTGTCCCCGGTTAAATGAGATTTTATATCAGATCATTGTATCTCAGAAAGCGGCAATCTGCAGGATGCATGAGCTGTCTGAGAAGATTTTGTGTAATTGTAATTAAATATTTCTGTAAACAGCAGAATGCAAAATTCTGCTGTTTTTTTATAAATGAATTGATAATCGCAAAAATGTGTGATAGAGTTGATAAAAGAGAGGTTTTTTGTCAGTTACAGATGATGTGGAGGCTTGGTATGGAACTTACAGATTTGGAAGAGGGAGACAGTGTTGTTCTGGAGATCAAATGGGGAGATCATCCGTATCAGATCGGTACTACGGTTATAGGCAGAAAAGACGCATCCCTGTTAGTTTTGCCGTTTAAATATAAGGGAACAGTGCTTGATCTGGGCTCCGTACATTTTCGGAATATGTTTTTTAATCTCTATGGGATGGATAAAAAATCCGATACAAGACTTGTTTGGCGCAATGTGCAGATTGAAGCAAAAATGTATAAGAACGAAATGTTATATGCTGTGCGGACGTCCAGTTCCAGAAAATTTCCTGCGGTCAGCGACCGCAGGCAGAATAAGCGGATGCTGCTTGATATCAGGGCAAAAGTGATATCCGCTGAGGATGGCAGGGGGATACCGGTTGTCCTGCATGATGTCAGCGACAGCGGTTTGTCCTTTTATGTAAAAAGGGGACAGCAGTTTACAGATAAAGTGATTCGGCTGGAATTTGAAGACACGGTGCACGGCCATTCGTTTCATCTGGCCATAGACAGCCGCTTTGTGCGTCGAGTAGAAAAAGATGTGCAGGATTTGGTCGGATGCCAGATTTTGAAATCAGATCGCGACTTTTTGTCCTATGTCTGTTTAAAGAAAATGCAGACAGTAGCGGAAAATAAGTTTTCAAAGGCGGTTGCCGAGGCAAAACATACAAAGGAAATGCAAAAGGAAGACAAACGGGAAGAGAGAAACCGGGATTAGACAGAATAAAATTCAGACTGGGAAGAAAGTTTGGTGTGATAAAATGGAACAGTGCAATATTGATGATTATGCATTGCGCCAGCAAAGTATTTGCAGGCGTAACGACAGTATTTCTCCGAGATTATATTCCGAATACGATGTGAAATTAGGGTTAAGGGATTCCAATGGAAGCGGCGTTTTAACAGGGCTTACCAATATATCGGAAGTAATCGGTTTTCAGGTGGACGACGGAAGAAAAATACCATGTGACGGCGAGTTGTGGTACCGTGGCTATCATGTGCGGACACTGACGGGCGAACTGGACGAAAAAGAGTTTGGGTTTGAGAAGATTGCGTATCTTCTGCTGATGGGTGAAATGCCGGATGAGGAAGCGCTGCGGGACTTTAAAGAAATTGTCGGAAAGAGCAGGACGCTGCCGACTAATTTTACAAGAGATGTCATTATGAAGGCGCCAAGCGAGGATATTATGAATACCATGACGAGAAGTATCCTCACATTGGCTTCCTATGACGACAGGGCGAAAGACACCGGTATTACCAACAGCCTGCGTCAGTGTATCCAGCTCATCAGTCTTTTTCCTGTATTGGCGGTATATGCCTACCACGCTTATAACCATTATAAAAATGACGGGAGTATGTATATTCACCGTCCGGATACAACGCTGTCGGCCGCGGAAAACCTGTTGATGATGTTGCGGCCGGATCGTCAGTATACGCAGGTGGAGGCAAAAGTTCTTGATACGGCGCTGATTTTACATATGGAGCATGGCGGCGGGAATAATTCCACTTTTACAACGCGTGTCGTGACATCGTCCGGATCTGACACTTATTCGACGATTGCTGCAGCCATGTCGTCTTTAAAGGGGCCAAAGCATGGCGGCGCCAATATAAAAGTGATGGAGATGATCCAGAATATCAAAAGCAATGTGTCGGACACTTCAGATAAAGAAGAGGTAGAACATTATTTAAGAAAAATATTAAACGGAGAAGCGTTTGACAAAAAGGGTTTGATTTATGGCATGGGCCACGCGGTATACACGCTCTCCGATCCGCGGGAGCGGATTTTTAAGTCCTATGTGGAACGCCTGGCCAAAGTGAAGCATTTTGAGGCTGACATGCAACTTTACAATAATATCGAAGAACTTGCGCCAAAGCTGATTTCTGCAAAGAAAAATATTATAAAGGGAGTTAGCCCAAATGTGGATTTTTACAGTGGATTTGTGTATGAAATGCTTGGGATTCCGCAGGAGCTATATACCGCGATTTTCGCAGTGGCGCGTATTGTCGGTTGGAGCGCGCACCGTATCGAGGAGATGGTATGTACGGACAAGATTATACGCCCGGCCTATATGAGCGTAATGGAAGAAATTCGGTAAGATAACGACTAAAACTTACCAAAGACGCCGGTTACATAGTTGTTGTGATGAGGCGGGCAAAACGGGTTCCGATAATCGGAAACGAAACAAGAGCGTTTCGTCAAGACGGACGGATGCTTTATGCAGCTGATGATACGGGCGATACGGCAGACTTAATATAAATATGTCCGGATGTATCTATGTGCGGAAATTGTTTATGCAGCTCCATTTCTGGCAATACTTATTGTATGGAACAGAAATGGAGCTGAATTTATGGAATCAATATGGACTAAGACAGTGCAGATACCAGAGAGAAAGAGAGCAGAGGGCAGCCTGGAACGGGAGATTGCAGTGATTGGGGCGGGAATGACCGGTATTCTCACGGCATATCGGCTGCAGCAGATGGGAAAACAGGTTGTTGTCCTTGAGGCCGACAGAATAGCGGGAGGGCAGACAAAAAATACGACGGCAAAGATAACGAGCCAGCACGGCTGCTTTTACCAGAAACTGATATCGGATATCGGAATAAAAAATGCAAGGTTATACGCGAGGGCGAACCAGGAGGCAATTGACGCTTATGAAAAAATGGCTGCAGAGCTTGGGGCGGCCTGCGATTTTGTCCGTCTGCCATCCTATCTTTATTCTACGGGTAATGAGGAATGTTTAAAAAAGGAGGCTGCTGCGGCTGTCTCGGTCGGCATTGACGCTGAATTTGTAAAAGAAACGGAGCTGCCGTTTCCGGTTGCGGGAGCGGTGCGTTTTTCGAAGCAGGCGCAGTTTCATCCGCTGAAGTTTATCAGCGCTGCAGCCGAGGGACTGGAAATCTATGAAAACACACCGGTAAAGAGAGTCAGAAAAAATGTGATCTACTTTGACGGAGGAACTGTAACGGCACAAAAAATCATCGTCGCGACACATTATCCGATTATTAATTTCCCTGGCATGTATTTTATGCGGCAGCACCAGGAGCGCAGCTACGTTCTTGCACTTTCGCAATGTCCCAAATTACAGGGCATGTATTACAGTGCAGATCCGGACGGCCTCTCATTTCGCAGCGCACAAAATCTGTTGCTTTTCGGAGGAAACTCCCATCGCACCGGAAAAAAAGTGCAGGGCGGCGCATATAATGATTTAAGAGAAAGTGCAAAAAAGTATTTTCCAAAAAACCGCGAGGTATGCTGCTGGTCGGCGCAGGACTGTATGCCGCATGATGGCGTTCCGTTTGTCGGGAAATATTATTACGGACAACGAAATCGGTTTGTGGCCACCGGATATCAAAAGTGGGGCATGACATCTTCCATGGCGGCATCCCTGCTGCTTTCTGATTTGGCGTCAGGACGGCAGAGTATTTACGAGAAAGTGTTTACTCCGCAGAGACGCCGCGTAAAGGCGGCGGCAGGGAGTCTGATGCAGGATATGGCGGAGAGCGTCAAAGGGCTGGCGCAGGGATGGATTTTCCCTTACAGCAAAAGTGAGGGAGACGAACAAAAGCACTGGACAAGATGTTCTCATATGGGCTGCCGGTTAAAGTGGAATCCCGATGAGCAGACGTTCGACTGCCCGTGTCACGGTTCCAGATTTACTGCGGACGGGGAATTGCTGGATGAGCCGGCCACATGTTGTCTGAAAAAGAGACAAGTCGGGAACAGAAAATAGACGACGAAGATGCGTTCGGATTTCAGGAAATATTTAAAATATTTATGGAAAAATATACCTGATTTCACTCAAATGTGATATAATATAATGGTTGATTTGTACTACAATTACAAACGATCGACCGCATTTTTTCCGCTGCTGTTTGGGGGAGCAGCGCATTGTGAAAAGCGGCACTATGTAAACAGGACATCCACGGGAAAATAATTTTAACGTGACAAGGGAGGAAATCATGGGGAATCAGTTAGTATGGCAGGATCGCTTCAATATTGGCGTAGAGTCAATTGATCGGGAACACAAAAAGCTTTTTAGTATTTTAAATAAGATGTTAAGGTATCGTGACCAGCCGGATAAAATGGAGTGGGTCTGCCGGGAGGGCATTAAGTATTTTAAAGATCACGCGATGCGGCATTTTACAGATGAGGAAGCTTATATGGCGTCTATCGGGTACGAAGGGTTTGAGATGCACCGGAAAGTTCATGACAATTTCAGAAAAAATACGCTGCCGGCGCTTGAGCGGGAATTGGATCAAACCAGTTATTCAGCAGATGCAATTAACCATTTTCTTGGCGTGTGCGCCGGATGGCTTGTCGGGCATATCCTTACTGAGGACAGCGCGATCACGGGAGAGACAATCAGCAAATGGACGGATCTAATGCCGGAGGAGGAACAGGCGGCAATGTGTGATACGATTATTGAGTTGATTTACGATCTGTTCCGCTTAAAAGCGCGCGTGATCAGCGAATATTATCGAGGGGAAAAATTTGGGAAAGGAATTTATTATCGTCTGGTCTATGCCGCAAACGAGAAAGAAAAATGGGAGTTTATTTTAATTTTTGAAGAAAAACTGATTGTGAATACAATTGGAAATATACTGGGCGAAGATTCGGAGCAGATCAATGTTATGCTTGTGAATGCGGCCAGATATACAGCGCAGCAGTTTGTGCGCCGTATCCGGGAGCATGATCCGTCCGTTGCACAGGGGGAAGTCGAACGGGAAAATCTGCTGACTTACGAACAATTTGAAAAAGTATTTGAAAAGCATCGTCCGCAGACAAGCCTGCTCTTTGACACGGGGGCGGGGTATTTTGCATACTGTGTGATCGCTCCGCATTTGCTGCAAAATGAAGGAGAAACATCGATTCGGGCTGATAATGCGGTGGGAGAAATCAAAAAATACCTTAAGAAAAATCAAACTGCGAATAAACGTAAAATACTTGTAGTAGACGACTCCAGGATCATTCTTCAGGCTATGCAGGAACTGCTTCAGAAAGATTATGATGTTGCGGTGGCCAGTTCCGCGGCATCCGCCATCCAGTGTATTACGCTGAACCGGCCGGATTTGATTTTGCTGGACTATGAAATGCCGATCTGTAACGGCGCGCAGGTGCTTGAAATGATTCGCGCTGAGGAGGGTTTTGCGAATATTCCGGTTATTTTCTTAAGCGGTATGGCGCTGGATAAAGATTATGTTGGTAAGATATTGGCGCTCAAACCGGCCGGTTATATGATTAAAAATCAGAAAACCGAAGAGATTAAAAAAGGTGTCGACGATTTCTTCAGAAAGAAAGGCAAATAATTAGCAGTACATAGGGCTATGCGCACGGATGCAAGAGGAATTTATTGCTTCGCAATATGCATCCGGCGCGGCAAAGCAGCCAAGTCCCTCATGAATGAGGGATTTAGGGAGTTGATGCGGACTTGTCCGCTTTGTTCTGATACATTTCACTTTCACGAAACAAAAATTTATCCTTAACTGGTATCAAGCAAGTGTTTTGATCAAATAGAGTATGGGATAATTATTTTAACAGAGATTATTTGAATCGTTCCTATGAATACGGAGAGATATAACAGGATGAAGAAGGTCATTATTTGTAAAAAACAAAAAGAGTAAAATCGGCATGGTAAAAAGAAATGTATATAAAGCAGATCATGCTTTTCAATGACGTTAAAAACTCCTGGTCTGTCAGGAAATAGAAGATGTGAAACAAGGGGGTATGTCGGAACAATCCGAAATACCCCCAAATACTCAAAAGCATTTATTTTATGAGCGTGATGATTAAGCAAAGTATCTCTTTAACAGACCCTCAAACGCTTTGCCATGTCTTGCCTCATCTCTGGCCATTTCATGCACGGTATCATGAATTGCATCCAGATTCTGAGCTTTTGCTCTTTTTGCAAGATCTGTCTTGCCAGCCGTAGCGCCGTTCTCGGCATCCACTCTCATCTGCAGATTTTTCTTCGTGCTGTCTGTTACAACTTCACCGAGAAGTTCTGCAAACTTAGCTGCGTGCTCTGCCTCTTCCCAGGCAGCTTTCTCATAATACAGGCCGATCTCCGGATAACCCTCGCGGTGTGCAACGCGCGCCATAGCAAGATACATACCAACTTCAGAGCACTCGCCCTCAAAATTTGCTCTTAAATCTGCTACGATATCTTCGCTTACGCCTTTGGCAACGCCGACAACATGCTCTGCAGCCCATACTTTTTCGCCGGACTGAAGTGAGAATTTCTCAGCCGGAGCCTTACATACCGGACACTGCTCCGGAGCAGAATCACCCTCGTGAACGTAACCACATACTGAACATACATATTTTGCCATAATAAAATCTCCTTTTCTTGTAAGATATACTTGTCCCACAGCTATATAAGCTGCTGTTTTTGAATAAATCAGTAACTGTTATTGATTTTAACCGATTGGATATAACTTGTCAATAGTAAAAATAAATTTTTTTTGACGTATCATTTGTATCAAATCGGGTATGATACTAAAGATCTGCAGATTGACTGCAACAGGGGCATTGTCCGTAAAAATAGGCTACATGTCCTTCGATTTTGCCATGAAAATTCTGTTCGGCCAGAATGTTAATATGGTCTAATCCGGCGACATTAAGGTCAAGCACGCTGCCGCAGCATTTGCAGATAAAATGATAGTGGGGCGAGGTATTTCCGTCAAAGCGGTCCGGTCCGGTTCCTGCGGAAATCTTTTGAATTTCACCGAGAGAACACAGCAGGGTAAGATTTCGGTATACCGTGCCAAGACTGATATTTGGAAAATCTTTTTTTATATTTTGATAAATGGTTTCGGCAGTGGGATGGTCATAGCGTGATACTAAAAAATTTTTTATGCATTCCCGCTGCCTGCTGTATTTAATCATTGGCAACCTCTTTCTTAAAAATGATAACTGTTACTGAAATTATAATAGAATAAAATTTTTTTTCTGTCAATAGAAATATATGGAATAAAATGCTGCCCCGCCGCATATGGATAGGATAAAAGCAATGACAGGGGCAAAATAGCAATGCCGGGAATGAAGCGTTTTGTTACATATATTTATTCGTATGAGAATAAGGTCAAGGGGAACAATACCGGGTTCGCAAGGCTTGAGGTGCGCGGTGCGGACGGGCGGATAGAAATCCATTTAAGAGGAATATTGGGGCGTACTTCCTGCAAGGTATATCTGTTCCGTCTTGACGGCAAAAACATGGAGGGTTTTTATATCGGTGAATTTCGTATTATGAATGGCTCCGGTGATTTTGCCGCCGTTTTTCAGGCAGAGCAGATTGCGTCATCGCCGTTTGGGTTTTCAGAGCTCGACGGTGTTGTGATATTCGGGGAAGACCGACGTATGTTTTTGAGTCGTTGGACAGAGGGCGAAGAGTTTACGGCGTCAGGTGAGAATTTTCATCTGTGGGAGCAAAAGAGCGGTCCGGCAGTAGATGCCAATATTACGAATCAAAGGAGCCAACGGGACGAAACAGGCGAGACGGAGTTACCGCAGAAGAAAACTGCGATGGATTCCCACGCTGGCCAGAGCGTAATGCAGGGCAATGCATCTTGGAAAGGCAGAGAAGAGAGAGAGTTAGCAGGCAATAAAAGCGGGGCGGAACATACAGAGGCGGAACAGATAGAAAAAACAGTTCCGACAGAAAATCAGACGGCGTCTGAGCAGGGTCTGTCGCAGTCTGATCCGGAAGAACATAATTCTCAGAACATGAGGACAGCAATCGCCCGAGATATGAGGGAGCAGGAGGATGTCACAGCGACCGAGATTCCGATGCAAAATTTTTTCCCGAATTACACATGGCAGGAAATATGGGAAAGCATCGGAAGCGACCATGATGTTTATACGCCATTTGAGGAGAATGAGATACAGTGTATGCGCATTGAACTCAAAAATTTGCGGCAACTCCCGAAGCAGTACTGGTATCTGGGAAATAACAGTTTTCTTCTGCATGGTTTTTTCAATTATCATTATCTGATACTTGGACGGGAGGGAGAGCGGTTTTTTGTCGGTATCCCTGGTATTTTTCAACGGCAGGAGCATGTAATGGCGATTATATTCGGGTTTCCCGAATTTCTGCCGTCCGCTCTTGATATTGGTGTAAATCCGGAAAACGCGGGCGAATCTGCCGAGCCGCTGAACCGCTTTGGATTCTGGGTCCATTGGATCGACGCATAGTGCAAATGGCGGGCTTAATCCGGGCGCACCAGTCCATAGCGTATATGGTCGGTCCATTCGCCATGAATGGAGATGGCGCTAAGCTCTATTCCTTCTTTAGTAAAACCGAGCGCTTCGAGCAGCCGAATCGAAGGGGTGTTGTCGGGAGATACTCTTGCATATGCGCGGTGAAGCCGCAGGTCATAAAAGGCGACGCATAATATTTTGCTGACAGCTTCCCGCGCATATCCCTGACGGCGGTAAGAACAGTCAAATTTATAACCGAGTTCACAGCATTCATACGGCGCGCGCATAATGTTGTGCAGGCAGACTGTGCCGATAATGGTGCAGGGGTCGTTATGTAAAAAGGCATAGAAACGGACATTGAGCAGTTTCTGTGCCATTTTATATTCGCATTTTAAAATATTCTGCTGATATGGTGCAGTGTAAAAACCGAGCGGACGTGTCGGCTCGTATTTTTCAAAAGAGTCTCTGTTTCTGTTTTGAAATTCCAGTACATCCTTATAATAATTGGAAGTCAGTATTTTTAAAATCAGACGATCGGTCCGATATTCCATATACATATCTGTTTGCGATTCCTTTTCCAATAATTTATGTTATAATAAAGAGCGACATTTCATATTATAAAATATTTTGGGGTGTATGTCTATGAAACAGGAAGAAAAATATATGAAATCTGCAATACGGCAGGCAAAAAAAGCATATGCTCTGCAGGAAGTGCCGATCGGCTGCGTGATTGTGCAGAATGATAAAATTATTGCAAGAGGCTATAACCGCAGGAATACGGAAAGAAACACATTGGCGCACGCCGAGCTTACCGCGATAAAAAAGGCGAGTAAAAAGACAGGCGACTGGCGGTTGGAGGACTGTACGATGTATGTGACGCTGGAACCTTGTCAGATGTGCGCGGGCGCCATTGTTCAAAGCCGCATGAAAAAGGTTGTCATTGGATGCATGAATCCGAAAGCAGGCTGCGCGGGGTCCATCATAAATTTGCTGCGGATGGAGCAGTTTAATCACCAGGTTGATATCGAACAGGGCGTGCTTGAGCAGGAGTGCTCCGATATGCTTTCTGCTTTTTTTCGGGAACTTCGATTAAAAAAGAAAAAACAGCCTGGAAAGGATTGACAATCCGCCTTGAAATAGGCTATACTTAAGACTCCGGGCAGCCGGGGTGGCAGCGGTACCCTGTATCAACAATCCGCTATAGTTGAGGTGATGCCAAACCGAGGGTTTCAAATTGTGGAGCAGCCCTTCATAAGTGGCGTTGACACTTGGGTCTTACGCAACAGGAATCTGTGAACCGGGTCAGGTCAGGAATGGAGCAGCCCTAAGCAGAAGCTCTTGTGTGCCGTAAGGGCGCCTGAGCCGAGTTAACTGTGGAGGTAACGTCTGGGGTTTGGATTCGAAGGGCGGCGCCCGGAAAAAGTAAGAACAAAAACGTGCAGTGCGCGCTTTAAATATAAGAAAAGAGAGGAAAAGATATGTTTGGATTTGGTCAGTTAATCAGTGTTCTGAAGAAAAACCCAAAGAAAATTGTATTTACAGAAGGACAGGATCCCCGTATCCTCGAGGCTGCATCCCGTCTTCTTGCAAGTACATTCTTAAGCCCGATACTTGTCGGAAATCCGGAGGAAATCGCGCTTGTAGCCGAGGACAGCGGTTTTAATATTCGCGGCGCGGAGATTATCAATCCGGCCGAGTTCGACAGGATGGACGAAATGGTGGACTTATTCTGCGAACTGAGAAAGAGCAAAGGGGTTACACCGGAGGAAGCGAAAAAAACACTCTCTCAGGCAAATTATTTTGGCACGATGCTCGTTAAGATGGGAATCGCGGATTCTCTTCTGGGCGGAGCGACTTATTCGACTGCGGATACGGTTCGTCCGGCATTACAGCTGATCAAGACAAAACCCGGCAGTACGCTGGTATCTTCCTGTTTTATTCTGGTGCGTCCGTCCGCAACCGGCGGAAATACCGTGCTTGCAATGGGCGACTGTGCAATCAATATTAAGCCTACAGAGGACGAGCTTGTGGAAATCGCAGCCGAGACGGCGGAATGCGCGAAGATTTTCGGGATTGAACCTGCAGTCGGCTTTTTAAGCTATTCTACATTCGGTTCCGGCAAAGGAGAGGATGTGGACAGAATGCGCAATGCTGCGGCGAAAGCAAAAGTTAAGTATCCGTCTCTGCCGATTACCGGAGAGATCCAGTTTGATGCTGCCGTATCTCCGCGTGTTGCGCGTACAAAATGTCCTGACAATGATGTGGCAGGTCATATCAATACATTTATTTTCCCGGATATCAGTTCCGGTAATATCGGTTACAAGATCGCGCAGCGTCTTGGCAACTTTGAAGCATATGGCCCGATTCTGTTAGGGTTAAATGCTCCGATCAATGATTTGTCACGCGGTTGTAATGCTGCCGAGGTATATTCCATGGCAATCATTACAGCAGCGCTTGCGTAAATCGGTCTGATGAGATTGGCAGCCGTCCGTTTGGAACGGCTGCTATTTCTTTCTTTCACGGGAAATAATTTTTTACCATAAAAATTTTTTTCGCATAATGAGGTAGGAAATGGATGATATGCTGTTTAGCAGAAAAGAGATTCAAAAATTAATCGTGCCGCTAATGATTGAACAGGCTCTTGCAATCAGCATAGGCCTGTTCGATACTTTGATGGTGTCGTCCTGCGGGGAGGCTGCTGTCTCCGGCGTGTCGCTGGTGGATAATATCAGTATTCTGCTGATCCAGGTGCTTGCAGCGCTTGCGACAGGAGGCGCGGTTGTCTGCAGCCAGTATCTTGGAAAGGGAAATATGGAGCGCGCGAGACATTCCGCAGGGCAGCTGATGTTTACAATGATGGCAGCCTCCATGGCAATCATGCTAATCGGCCTCTTTTCCTATCGGTTTTTACTGAGCGCCATTTTTGGTCGGATTGAGCCGGATGTCATGCAAAGTGCGGAGATTTATTTTCTTGTGACAGCAGTTTCTTATCCGTTTCTGGGAGCATACAATGCGGGAGCAGTGCTGTTTCGCAGTATCGGCAACAGCAGGATCAGCATGTATACGAGCCTTGTTATGAATCTGATCAATATCGGGGGCAATGCGCTGTTTATTTTCGGATTGGATATGGGAGTATTTGGCGCTGCGCTTGCAACGCTGATATCCCGGATGGCCTCTGCCGCTTATGTTACAGTGCTTTTGTGCAGGAAAGATAATCCGCTTCGTATACTGCCGCTTTCGTGGATGCGTCCGACGCGTGACGTTGTGGGGAAAATACTAAAGATCGGTATTCCAAGCGGAGTGGAAAACGGGATGTTCCAGGTGGGAAAGCTCTGTGTCTCAAGCCTGACAGCCACTTTCGGCACGGCGGCGATCGCTGCAAATGCTGTGGCCAACAGTATGGCGGGGTTTTGTAATGTGCCCGGCAGCGCAATAGGTCTTGCGCTTGTAACGGTAGTCGGCAGATGTATCGGCGCCGGGGAGAAAACACAGGCGCGGTTTTACAGTAAATACCTGATGAAGATTTGTTATGTCGGAATGGCGGCGGCAGAAATTGTACTGTTAATTTTATCCGGTACGCTGCTGCACTGTTTTGGACTTTCAGATGAAGCATTTGCCATTGCCCGGCAGCTTTTGCTGACTTACACGGTCTGTACCATGCTGATCTGGCCGCTTAGTTTTACGCTTCCAAACACGCTGCGCGCAGCGGGCGACGCAAAATATACAATGGCAGTCAGTGTTTTTTCCATGTGGGTATTCCGCGTGGCCAGCAGCTATTTTTTTGCCGGGGCGCTGGGGCTTGGCGTTTTAGGCGTATGGATTGGAATGTACGTGGACTGGGCGTTTCGGTCGCTGCTTTTTTGCATCCGCTATAAAAGCGCGAAATGGCAGAATAAAAAAGTGGTATAAGAAACATACGGAAAATTTGTATGCATTTTCCCAAAAAAAGCATTTTACTTTTTTTTAAAATATAGTAAAATGGTACAAAAGGCCTATTAGTACGGTCTGACTGAACGGAACGGACTCAGAATATAAAGTGAGGGCGCCGCTTGGGGACGGCGTTTGGGAGATGGGAGAATGGAGAGGTATATTTTAAGACACCTGTTTCTGGCAGTGTTTGGGGGAATCCTGCTGGGAAGCTGGTTTTTGCCTGTTGGGGTGCAGGCGGCAGATACAGGCACGATACGCGTCGGTTATTATCAGATGGACGGTTTTATGTCGGTAGACGAAACAGGGAATCTGACCGGTTATAATATGGAATTTTTAAACAGGATTGCTGCGATTACAGGATGGAGCTATGATTTTGTAGAAGTCTCGGATGTGGAGGAGGGTCTTAAGCTGCTTGAACGCCATGAGATTGATCTGATGGCGCCCTGTCAGCTAACGCAGATTGCCATGCGCAAATATGAGTACTGTGCGGATTCCTTTGGCACGCAGTATGCCGTACTCGTTACGCGCAAGGACAACGAGACGTTGTCGTATGAGGATTTTGATAATTTTCATGATATATGGGTCGGCGTTGCAAGCAATGACTCGCTGATTTCCGGATTTATGGCATACCGGCGGGAAAAAGGGTTCGATACCTATCTGAGATATATGAATACGCAGCAGGAAGCTCTGGCGGCGTTGTCGGAGGGAAAGCTGGACGCCGCGGCAGTAAGCCTTATGACTGCCGGCGACGATTACAAGATACTGGCGCGCTTTGCTCCGGAACCGTTTTACTATGCTACCTGGAGCGGGAATACGGAGCTGATGAGCCGGCTTAACAGTGCGCTGTCGAATTTAAAGAGCAGTTATCCGGGATTGGAAAATGAGTTGATGGAAGAATATTTTCCACTGTATGACGCTCAGTATATTTCAAAGAAAGAAAAAGAATATATTGATTCGCTGCGGGTTCTGCGCGTCGGGTATGTGACGAATCAGGCTCCGGTTGCCTTTGAAAATGAATTTCAGGAGTTCGACGGAATTTCGAGGAGGATTTTTGAGCGGATCATGCAAATCAGCGGACTTCGGTTTGAGTATGTTCCGCTTCCGGTCGGCGATATCTCTCTGGAGTATCTCACGGAGAGTAAACTGGATTTGCTTACAAATGTGGAGTACAACAGTGTCAATCTGCACACGGGAGGCATACAGCTGAGCAATGTCTATTTTACTTCGCGAAAAGTGATTGTGGCCGATAAGAATACTGTATTTGAAAAAGAAAAGCAGATGACAGTTGCAATGTGCGCAGGTTCGCAGACGCTGCAGACTGTGCTGAAAACAGCGTATCCGAATTTTGGATTTCTTATGTACGATACCTTGGAGGACGCATTTGATGCGGTCAGGATCGGGGAAGCCGATTTGCTGATTCAAAATCAGTATATGGTGGAAGACTGGCTTTCACGTCCGAAATATGAAAATCTTCAGATGCTGCCGATTCAGGCGCTGGAGGACAACCTGTGCTTTGCCGCGCTGGTGGGGAAAGACGGAAAAGCGCTTGCGGAGGATATCGACGCGACATTGCTGCTTGGCATTATCAATAAAGCGCTGACACAGATTTCACAGGACGAGATCAATACAATTGTGCTGCAGTCCTCTATGGATAACCGGCATACTTATACATTTGAGGATTTTTTCTATCGCTATCGCGCTACGATTCTGATTACCGGTATTCTGCTTCTTTTTGTCGGTGTAATTGTCGCTTATGCAATGCGGCTGCGCAGGCGTGCAAAACGACGTCAGGAGAAAGAGCGCAAAAAACTGGTTCTACAGCAGAAGCGATATCAGATTATTATGGATGAATCAGACGAGATGATCTATGAGATCAATCTTTCCGGCGGTGACAACACAGTGTCCGATCGGATTATGGAAAAATTCGGCTGGACAATTCCGGAGTCGGTACAGGAAATTGATGCAGATACATTTGTCAGGATTTTCCATGTGCATGCGGACGATGCGTCAAAAATGAGCCGGGTGCTTTATGATATGGAAGAAAACAACGGCTCCTGCGAATATCTGGTGCGTCTTTTTCAGATCAAAGGAAGTGTATATATCTGGTGCAAAGTGACATGCATTTCTCTGTTGGACGAGGAAAACCGCCCTGTCTTTATTGTTGGGAAGATACTTGACGTTGACGCTGAGATTCGGGAGAAAGAGCGGTTAAAGCAGCAGTCAAGGCTGGACGGTCTGACCGGTCTTGTGAATAAAAAGACATTTCACGAAGAGGTCAGCGCCTGGCTTGCAGGAAATACGGCAAAAGGCGCTGGAATTATTTTTGTGGATCTGGATCATTTTAAAGATGTAAATGATAAGCTTGGACATTCTGTCGGCGATCAGGCGATTCAGGAGGCTGCAAAGAAGCTGCAGCGGATCTTTGCGGATTTTGATTTGGTAGCCCGTTTTGGAGGCGATGAATTTTGTCTGTTTGTCAAGGTGATAGACGAGGTGAAATTTGAGAAAAAACTTTCGGGCGCTGTGCTGCGGATGCGTTCAAATTATACGGATGGGAAGACACAGGTAAAAGTAACGGCCAGTATCGGAGCAGCTTTTTGTACGATGCAGCATGTGGAATATAAAACGCTGTTGGATGTGGCGGACGACGCGCTTTACGAGGCCAAGCGGGCAGGCAGGAACCGCTATGTATTTCGGAAAAAATCAGCGTGATCGTAAAATTGACACAAGACAGTTCCTGCGGCAGCAGAAATGGAGGGTGGAGTTTTCAAATGAAAAAGATCTGGGATGAGGAAAAGCAGACTTATATCCGCGCTGCGATCAGCAGAAATACGGACAGGGAGAACGAAGTATTAAAAAATAGGCTGGAGGCAATTGACTGGTCTGTTCTGGAACATATCGAGCGCAAAGAGACGGTGAACGAGCGGGGCGTTTTTGCGCCGCTGCAAGCGGTAGAGCAGAGCGAAATCGCATCGCGAAGCGGAGAATTTCGCGAACTGGGATTAAAAGCCATACGCGACGGCAAAGTCGGCGCCGTCTTGCTTGCCGGCGGCCAGGGTACGCGTCTGGGGCTGGATAAGCCCAAAGGTACGCTTTGTATCGGGGAAGGGAAGCAGCTTTATCTTTTTGAGCAGCTGATCTGCAATTTAACAGAAGTTACGGATGAGGCAGGCGCATTTGTGCCGCTTTATGTGATGACAAGCAATATCAACCATGCAGATACAGTTTCGTTTTTTGAGGAACACCGTTATTTTGGCTATCCGAAAGAGTACGTCATGTTTTTTGTACAGGAGATGGAACCTGCCTGCGATTTTTCGGGTAGAGTTTTAATGTCGTCCAATACGCAGCCTGCGATGTCTCCGAACGGAAACGGCGGCTGGTTTCTTTCAATGATTCGCGCCGGACTGCTTCCGGAACTTAAGCAGCGCGGCATTGAGTGGCTCAATGTGTTTGCGGTGGACAATTGTCTGCAGCGTATTGCAGACCCGCTTTTTATCGGGGCTACGCTTGCATACGGCTGTGAGAGCGGGGCGAAAGTCGTGCGCAAGGCTGATCCCTACGAGAAAATCGGCGTGCTCTGTACCGAAGACGGCAGTCCGTCCATTGTTGAATATTATGAAATGACGAAAGATATGGCGGAGGACCGCAGAGACGACGGGGAATTAAAATATGCTTTTGGCGTTATTTTAAATTATCTTTTTTCGAGAAAACGTCTGGAGAAAATTGCCAAAGAGCATATGCCGATTCATGTGGTGGAGAAAAAGGTTCCATATATTGATGAAAATGGGATTTCGATAAAACCGCAGCAGCCGAATGGTTATAAATTTGAGACGCTTGTGCTTGACATGGTGCATATGATGCGGGACTGTGTGCCGTATGAGGTAGATCGTTCGTATGAATTTGCGCCGATTAAAAACCTGCATGGCGTGGATTCTCTTGATTCTGCGAGAGAACTAATGAAAAACTGCGGGATTTTGCTCTCCTGATCTTAAACTGTAACAGAGAACAAAGCGGGCAAGCCGGCTTCAACTTCCAGGCCGGCTAAGCTGGCTTTTGCCTCGATTTTTAGGGGATTGCACGCTTTGACGCGCCGCGTGCCGCCGCCTGAGCGACATAAAACCTCTGGCGCGAGTGTGCGTCATTTTTTGTATAACAGGAAATTCATAGACTTTAAAATTTCACAGCGACAAGGGCTTTTCTGTAAGAGAAAAAAATTTTTAAAAAAATACTTTTCTAACAGAACATTTTGTGTTAGAATAAGAAAAGTGACTGGGGATTCTAATATAACCCCGGCCGGTTAAAAATTCGGAGCATGGCGTAGTTTGGTAGCGCGCACGGCTGGGGGCCGTGAGGTCGCAGGTTCAAATCCTGTTGCTCCGATTAACGCATTATAGCTGCAAATCCATTATTTTCATTTGAAATTCTGGGTTTGCGGCTATTTTTATTCCTTTATTTAAAACCAATAGTTTTTAATACAAAATGGTTGATTATCTCAAAAAAGCCTTGATTTACGGGCATACAAGCAGGA
>CAMUGE010000038.1 GCA_947088345.1 uncultured Roseburia sp. | reverse complement strand
ATACAAGGGATACAGCGATTTTTTCTTTTGCTAACTGTCAAAGACGGGATTATACTACAAGTAATATACGCAGTCAACAAGAATTTAACTTTTAACCGGCGTTTATTCATAAAGGTTCCCGTTTTTTTTACGCCCCAATGCTCATGTACGGTTAAGAAGCAAGCAACCGAAAGCAATAGATAGACCGACAGTTATACACATTACGCACAATACCGACGACTACCGCATCCCATTCATCATTTCCTATAAAGTAAAAAAACAGCGTTACCTGCTTTCCCAAACGGAAAGCGAGTAACACTGCCTGCATCATATTCGTATTTATTCAATTACCAGATCTGTAAAATCATCTACCGGTACAAAGCCGACATATGTTTTTCCCGTATTTAATGTAATTTCATTTCCAACGGAATCATAGTAACGTGTCGGAGAAGTCATACTTTCTTTCTTCCAGGACACATAGATCGCCTTTCCGTTTGTGACATAATATCCGTAACCCGGACTGTAACAGTCAAAAATCATATAACCATGCTCGTCCAGCTGCGTATAACCGCAACTTTGAATCAACAGATTTTTAAAACATAACTGCGCATTTCCGTTGCCTGGATCGACGTGCGCCTTGTCATACTCATAATAATAGTACAGCTGATCTTCCTCATTATACTCCAGATAAGAGCCGTTATGCGGAAATGGCATCTTGATCGTCTTTGCATCAATTACCCCTTCCATACCCGACAAATCTACCGGATTTTTTTCGCTTGCAAACTGATAATGCGGACCTTCGTAATAAGAGGTATATTCTTTCGGTACCTCGGTTCTTTCAAAATTAGACTGCAAGTCCCCTTTTACAATATACTCCGTATATTCCCGTTTTTTTCCATTGTCTACACGGGAGAATGTGCCGCTGAAATGATCCGCCCATGGTTCCTCAAAATATTTATCATTGTAAAACGGACCTCCGTCATGACAGAGAACGGCATTCCATTCGGAAGCCAGTATTACATTAGTAGGCCTTACGCTGCGAATACTGCCCAGCTGTTCTATCTTATCCCAGTCTTTTACCAGTACCATAAATCTCGTGATACGCCCGTTTAATGTACTGTTCATCAACTCATATACCACATCCGCCTGCGACATACCGTAATGTGGAAGCGCGATTGATTCGTTATCCACCATAGCCGCAATCGGTCTCTGATTTTTCAGGCTCTCGTCGATCAATTCGTTCGTCAGCTCACTGCGATACATCCCTTCCGGCAGAACTTCCTCTTCCTCTTCCGACTCTGTCGTCTCCGTCAAATCTGCCAGCATTTCCGTATCAACGACATTTTCCGTTGCCTCGGTTACATCCGAAAGGCCGTCATCCTTACTGCCGCATGCGGTCAATGATATCGACAATAGCGCTGCGGCTATGATTGCTGTTATTCGTTTTCTCACCTGTGTGCACCTCTCATCTTTATTTTTCGACGCATTCTATTATAACACAAGCTTTCCATGCTTTAAAGTTCTTTTTTTGAAGCATTTCTTAATATTCCTATAATTTTACACAAAACCTGTCGAATCCAAAGCACGATTCGTGTTTCACAAGACTTCATTCAGTGCTTTTTTCAAATAATACCCCTGCTGAAGACGCAACGCAACGTCGCCTGCCCGTTGCCTTAACTGTTCCCGATCGGCTGCAAGGACATTCTTTTTTAATTCACTCAACCGGTCAATTGTAATACCACATTGATACTCTCTGACAAAATTTGCCATACCGGATTTGCTCCACACAATCACCGGAATGCCGGAAGCAAGATAAAGCGCGCATTTATGTGAATTATTATATCTTAAATATTCGCCCAATCCGCCCTCAATCTCGTCCTCTCCTGAACCGTCCCATACCAGCCCGAAATCCATACCGCAGATAGCAAACGGTATCTCTTCCGATGAAAGTATACCGTGATAATAACACCCCGCAGGCAGCTCCCTTTGTCTCTGTTCATCCAGTTTCCCCCATAACTCCATCTGTATGCCTTCCGGAATCATTATTTTAGAAAGAAACTCTGACTTATTCAAATTCCCTGCAAACGCAATGTGTATCCCATCTCGTTTGTCTGACAAAGCGTTCCTTTGCGCCCGCCGCAGCTGCTTCACCTGTTGACTGTCCATACGATAATCCCAGATCCCAACCGGAACCATATTTGCGGTTACTCCTGCGTTTCGCAGCAGTTCTTCTGTATTTATATTTGGCGCCAATATATCATCAGCTGCAGCTACATCCCGGATTTCCTGATCCGCTTTTTTACTGCTGCCGCCCGCCCCGTACCTCTGTGCATTCAAATCATTGATAAAACAGATTATTCTGTATCTTTTCATCGGCTGTATCATCCGCATCAATTTTATCTTAATATGATTTTCCGGAATGGAATAGAAAATAACGTCTTCTTTTCCTGCACAAATTAGCAAAAAGAGAGCCAGATACGGCAAATCCAATACTTTCATCCATTTCGGACACTTTTTGGGAATCCCCCTGATAATTATTGCATTTTTTTCCTGTAAAACAGAAAACACATCCCGCATCGCCTTTCCGGCCGCATCACATGTTTCTTCCTGCCTCTGGTTTAAGACATAGATCTTTCTTTTCTTCAATTCCCTTTTCCTCATCCAGCAAGTTTGGATATATTAAAATGCCACACAGCAAAATAAACAGATTCATAAATCCGTTCATCACATACTGCTCTAAAACGCCGTACAAAGACATTGCCGCTATCATCACAAGCTCTTTGTAATGACCTCTACGATACAGCCGAAACAGTGTAAGACTGACAAGTCCAAAAAAGATCGCCGTCACAATCACACCGCAATATAAAAGCACAAACATATACGTATTGTCAATCAAACCGTGGTAACTGGCATAAAAAACTTCCTGTGTACGCGGGAGCAGTGCAATTCCCTGATCAATGTAATAGCTGTTGATAATATAGATTCTGCCCGACACAAAGTGATTTAATAGATGTAGTATTGGATTGCTTCCATTGTACAGCACCATGGTAAAAAAACTGAACAAAAATCCAACCGGAACGGAAAGTGCAAGTACAAATTTTACTTTCTTACTCTTCACTGCCTTTTCAAACACAATCAATGCCCAACAGAAGAAAAAAACAGCAATTCCGGTTCGGCAGAACGTAAATTTATAAAAAAGCAGCGCAACTACAGACGTCCCTAGAAACCACCACTTATTCAGTTTCTCGTAATTGTAGTACATAAGAAGCGACAGCGTCAGAAATACCGCCAAAAATGCCGTGTTTGGCTCATTCATTCCAAAACTGTATACAGGAATTTCGACATATTTTGTATCCGGTGTCGTCGTAAAACCAATATCATATACATCAAAGACAGAACCGATGACAAGCACTGTTAAACAAAACACGCGCAGATAAACCGCAATGCGCGTCAAAAATCTGAAACTGCAATTTTTCATGCCTATCATTGTCATAAACAGCAGCAGCCACGTGTTCTGTTTCGTGAGAATGGAAAGTCCCACACCTAATCCGATCAGACAGGCAATCCAGATCACCTCGCGAAGCGTGTACTTTGTCGTAACTGCCTTTATTGCCCAAAAAGACATAGCAAACACAAAAAAAATTTTGTAAATATGATCGCCATGATCATAGGAAAACGCTTTCATAAGCATATTGATAGCAAAAAAACCATAAAATGCAATAACGCCTGTCTTCTGCCAGTCAACCGTTTTGCCGTAAGCTTTTAACTGTTCTAATTTATTCATAAACTAAAATCCCGTCAATCCTGATGTGATATACATCAGCTTCATTTTTAATACGGTAGAGTGTCTCATTTTTAACATTTTTCCTGCTGCAGACAAAGAACGTTTTCTCACAGAGTGTCGCAGCTATCATTGCATCCAGGCTGTCCGCCACATTCTGGCTGTTAATCACAATACAGTCGTACCTATTGCTCTCCTGCTCCAGATACTCTGCAAAACGGCTGTTTGCAACAAGATCAAATCCTTTCTCTGCGCTTCCACAAACCGTATCCAGATATTCATTCATCGCCAACGGCTTCGGTTTATGGGCCTCTCCAAGGATATACCCGGAAATTACATTTCCGGAATCTTTAGCAGCGCCATCAGACGCAAGATTGATATAAAGCGTCTTTTTCTGCTCCCCCGCATAGATCATCGCGACTTTTAACGCTGCATCTTTCCCCTGGCTGTTGCAGGACATACAGTTGATACGTCTGCAATTTTTTTGCACTGCCGCGTCATCACAATCATCCTTTAATGCAAGCGCAACCTTGCGAAAAGTCTCCATACTGTCTTTACCGTCCTTAAGCGTATCAATAATCGGCGCTTCCAGACACTGCCTGATTTCCTCTGCGTTCTTGGGTTTCTTATACAAAAGCATCCAGCAGGTGTACAAAACGACCTCCACAATAATACCTAATAGAAATCCTGCTGTCGCTGCTTTTAAATTTCCTTTCCAGAACTCATCCTCCGTAATAAAATATGTCTCAATTTTTTGCACCATTGTGGTTGCAAACGGAGCGTCAAGAACACTGATGCATTCTTTTCCTGTCATCTCGCGCGATACCTCATCCGTCGCATTTATAATCTCTTCCGCAACCTGTGCGGCAAAGTCCGCATCTGCTATTTGAAAATCTCCGTATGCAGTAGGATAATTAACGAAAAGAGAAGCTACATTGGAAACATCTCCCACAATAAGATCAAACATAGATACATATCCCTGATAATCTAACAGCCATCCTGTATTTTCAATCATTTTTTCATAGGCACGATTGCTGTTTGCAATTTTAATAATGGTATTTACGCGTTCCACAGAAGCTTCATCCGTATAAGCCTTTACAAAGACAGATGCATTCACCTGCTGCACATTATCATAGACTACGCGTTCCACAAACTCATGATTAGATTTATACTTGTATCCGCCCAAAATCGCAGCGCATACCAGCGCAAAAATGGCGGCAAGCCACCACATTCTCAAATTATATCGTATAATCTCCATCACACTGTATTCTTTGTCTAACTTATATTCTCTGTCCATTTCATTCTCCCATCCTGTTGATTATTCTACTGAAAATCTCTTAGCGTACCAAATCGGCATCATTCCTGTTACTCTCCGCAATAATATAGTGAGGACGCTTTTTTACTTCGAGATAAGTCTTTGCAATATACTGCCCCATAATACCCATACAAAACAGCTGCACACCGCCCACAAACATAACAATACAGACAATAGATGCCCAACCGTCCACCGGGTCCCCAAAGATCAGTTTACGAAAGACTATAAATAAAATCGCAAAAAATGAAATAACTGTCATCAGAATCCCAAACCAGGACGCTATGTTTAACGGCACATGAGAAAAATTAATCACGCCGTCTATTGCATATTTAAACAACTTCCAAAAACTCCACTTTGTTTCCCCTGCAACACGGTTTACATTTTCATAAGGGAGCCAGTATGTCCGAAATCCGATCCATCCGAAAATACCTTTGGAAAACCGGTTATATTCAGACATTTCTACAATCGCATCTACCATATTTTTATTCATCAGCCGAAAATCCCTCGCCCCATCCACGATATCAGCATCTGAAATCCGGTTGATCAGTCGGTAGAAGCAGCCCGCAAACCAGCTTCTGATGGCAGGTTCGCCTTTTCTTGTCACACGTCTTGTTGCAACACTGTCGTATTCCCCCGAATCCAGTATCGAAAGCATTTGGGGGAGCAGAGACGGCGGGTCCTGCATATCGGCGTCCATCACAGCAACATAATCCCCATGCGCATTGCAAAATCCGGCATACATTGCCGCTTCTTTCCCAAAATTACGGGAAAATGACAAGAAAGAAACGCCCGCATCTGCTGATGCAAGTTCCTTTAATATAGAAAGCGTATCGTCTTTTGAGCCGTCATTGATAAAGATAATTTCATACTCAATCTTCATGCTCAAAAGAACCTTTTTTACTTCGCGATAAAAAATCGGCAATGCCTCCTGTTCATTATAACAGGGTATAATTAGCGATATCATGTAATATTCCTCAATTTCCGTATCATTTTAAAGAAAAGCGTTTATGGCAACGCTGACTTACTTGTTGTTTCCCATAACTAAGCTTTACTTTTTCCTCCACTTCGCATACAGTGTCAGCTTACCAGTGGAACCTTTCTTTATCTGTAAAACTTTCTTCGTACACTTTTTGTTGGAATACCAGCCTGCAAACTTATAGCCTTTTCTGGTCGGATTCTTTAACTTTATCGTTTTAGATGTAATATAATAGTATTTCGGGTTTTTGTTATTGTTTTTTCCGCCGTTTAACTTGTACGTGATGTTATATTTATTTTTCTTCCACTTTGCATAAAGCGTCAATGTTCCTTTTGTCTTATCCGTAATTTTACTGAATTTTTTTGTCAGATTTTTATTCGTATACCAGCCTGCAAAAGCGTATCCCTTTTTCGTGGGATTTTTGAGCTTAATATTTTTTCCCGGCGTATATCCGGTCGGGTTACTGTTGCTATTTTTTCCGCCGTTTAACTGATAAATAATCTGGTATTTACCGTCGTATGCTTTTGACCACTGAGCAAAAAGCGTAATGCCGCCGTTAATGGATGTTACATACTGCCCCGGTTTATACGATGTGCCTGTTCCGTCCGCTTTTGTATTCCAACCGGCAAAGGTATATCCGGTGCGCTGGAAAGAACCTGGCTGAAGCGTAATGCCGCCCCCCACCGGAACAAGCTGCGGGAACACGTCTCCGGAAGACGATTTGTTGCCGTTGTAAACAACTGTTGCATACACATTCTCCGCACTGTCATATTTACCGCTGTACGCCGCCATAATGCGAAGAGTTGACGCTGTATTAATTTTCACTTCTCCCTGATATTTCCTGCCTTTTGTCGCCGAGGGAGACGGTCTGGTATTATCTGTCGTATAATAAATATCTGATCCCGGCGTGCCTGTATACATCCGGATCTTTCCGCCCGAAGTAATCTCCGCTACAGGCGCCGCCACGGTCTCCGTAACCGGAGAAAGAATGCCAGGTATACTGTAATCCCCTGTCTGTACTGTATCTATGGGACAGGATGGCAGCATATAATTCCAAACCGCCTCTTCCGCATGATGAATACTGCTCTGGCCATCCGGCGCCGTGTCATAATAATAGTCGCTTCGCTCAAAGAACTGATATGTTATAACAGGCATATCACCCCACGTTAAGTCTACATTATACCATGTCCCGTCAAGTCTTACTTTATTCCATGCATGTGTCGCGCTTGTCACAGATACCGTATCAATGTCAACCGCATTGCACAGCATCGTATAGGACAGCGTATACCCCGCACAGACAGTCCGGTCCATACAAAAAACACTGTACGCCGTCTGTGTAAACTCTTTTTCCTCGTTGAATCCGTCATAATCATAAATTGCATTATTGTAATCTACTTTTTCACAGATCGCATTGTGCAGATATAAAACTTTCTCCGCCTCAGTCTGATAAGTGTTTGCCTGCGCCACCCATGCATCCGCCTGACGTTTTACAGCCGCGCTCGCCTGCTGCCTTTTTGCACCGTAAGCAAACTCGGCGTACACTCCCATTAAAACAATCGCAGATGTTCCATTGGAAAGTGCGTATGTGACATTGTTTACAAAATAGTACTGCGGATTGGAATAGCGGAAGATCATAATCAGATCACGCATTCTCCCAACTGACAGTTCCGTACTGTATGTCACGTCCGTATAGTAAATAGTGGAACCGTCCTGCGCTTTCCTCTGGTTTGCATCTGCATTCTGCAGCAACAGCTTTGCACATGCTTTGTCCAGTCCATCGTAATATTCACGTTCCGCGTCTGTTAACTGATTATAGAAAAAATGCGTTTTATATTTATCCCATTCGGATGTGTACAGGGCGGAACCTTTTGTAATACGCTGCGTATCCGCCGCCTCGTCAGACTCTCCCGATACGACATCCTTTAAAAATTGTTCATTCTCTCTTGTCATCGGAAGTTCAACCTCTTGCTGCGGCAATAGTCCGGTATAAAAACCGGCGTCTTCCCGCGTCTTTAATTCGCCCTCCGCCTGTGTGATATATGATGTATATGGATTGCTTTCTGTCCGGCCTCCTGCATGAACAACTGCGTTCGAAAATCCCGTCATATTCCCGAACAACATGCAGACGATAAGACATACTGACACAATTTTCTGTTTCATGATAATCCTCCATTCCGAGAACGTTTCTGTTCGAGGAACCGCATGAGAAATCTGCGCATGCAGTTTCTCTTGTCGGACCATGGCTTATTTGCGACGTTCTCGGCACAAATAGCCAGGTGAAAAATAATTGCATCAGCATTATTTCTCACAGTAATCCCCTTTCTGAACTGCCATTGTCTCCTTTTTCATTTTCTTTCTCCTCCTCATATGTCCGCTCACTGATGATATATCGCGGTCTCGCTTTTACTTCCAGATATATTTTTCCGATATACTCTCCCAAAACCCCAAGACAGATCAGCTGGACACCGCCCATGAAACAAACCATGCATACGGTACTCGCCCATCCAGTAATCGTTCTTCCGCAAAATTCGGATACTATGGCCCAGATCACTCCGATAAAACTGATAATAGAAACACACACGCCAAGTCCTGCAATCATCTGAATCGGCCGTACACTTAAACTGGTAATTCCGTCAAACGCAAGACCAAGCATTTTGGACAGCGGGTAGTGAGACTTCCCCGCCATCCGTTCATATCTTTCATAATAAACACTGGTACTCTTAAAGCCAACCAGAGGAAACATCCCGCGCAGATAAAGATTGACTTCACGAAATCCTGCAAATTCCCTTAATACTTTAGCGGATACAAGCCTGTAATCCGCATGGTTATAAACCACCTCTGCGCCCAGATGATTTAAGAGTCTGTAGAAAAACTGTGCGGACATTTTTTTGAGCAGCTTATCCGTACTGCGGCTGCTCCTGACACCATAGACGATATCACACCCGTCGTGATAAGCATTCACCATGGCTTCCATCGCTTTGATATCATCCTGTCCGTCGCAGTCAATGGAGATTGTAATATCCGCTTTTTCTTTTACCTCCATCAATCCGGCAAGCAGTGCATTCTGATGTCCTCTGTTCCTGCTCTGACGTATCCCGATAAAATGCGGGTCCTGTCCGGATAAACGGGTGATGATCTCCCATGTTCTGTCACGGCTTCCGTCATCTACAAACAAAATTCTGCTTTCATCACTGATCTTCCCTTTTATTGCCAACTCTCTCAGCTCATCCAGAAAAAGCTCCGCCGTGACAGGCAGGACCTCCTCTTCGTTATAACAGGGAACTATCATATATAATTTTGTCTGCATTGCCTCTCGCTCCTATTTTACTTTATCCGGACAACCCCAAAACAACCGATCAGAAATTCACATTCAAATGGTGCGGCAGACCGTCTACCATAATCGGCGAAAGTTCCGCCTGAATCAACGGCCTTATGTAGTGAACCAGTTCTTCCGTGACATAATCGTCATCTGTAATCCACTCTAACGGCACTTTCTTCTCAACATTTGCGATATCATGCACATCATGAGTCTCCGTAATGCACATGTAAGGATCTTCTGAAATCCGCTTTAACACAACAACACGTCCTGTCTCCCCTTCAAATGCCGCTTTTACTGCTGCGCCGCCTACGTTAAATGCTTCGGTGATATCTGTCCTCGACGTCATGTGCGCTGCGCAGCGCTGCATGGTAGAAAGCTCTATTGCACGCGTTTTAATTCCCAGCTCGGCGCCAATCTTATTTGCAAGAAACTTTGCAGACCCCGCAAGCTGCTTGTGACCAAATGCATCTACAAATTCTACATGATCGGACAGCTCGAACACATATCTGCCGTCCGCCACTTTGATTCCCTCGGAGATTGCAATCACTACAGAACGTCCCGCGACGCTGACCTTTCTGACATGCTCCATAAATTTGTCGATATCGAATACTTTTTCCGGCAAATAGATCATATCAACGCCTTCACAGTCTTCCCCTTTCGCAAGCGCGGAAGCAGCTGTCAGCCATCCGGCATTTCGGCCCATAATCTCCACAATCGTAATCGTCGGATAATCATACACAAGACCGTCCCGGATAATCTCTTTCATTGTAGCGGCAATATATTTCGCAGCGCTTCCAAATCCGGGTGTATGATCCGTCACAGCAAGATCGTTGTCAATTGTCTTTGGAACTCCCATAAAATGAATATCGCTGTTTACCATGGTTCCATAATCCGAAAGCTTTTTAATCGTGTCCATGGAATCATTTCCGCCTATGTAAAAGAAATATTTTACATCCAGAAATTCCAACTTTGCAAAAATTTTCTGGTAAGTCGCCTCATTGCCCTCAATCTCCGGCAGTTTATAACGGCAGGAGCCAAGATAGGAAGAAGGCGTCCTCTTTAAAAGGTCAATATCAATATCTGTCCTTATCTTTTCACAGAGGTCTACATACTGGTCATCCAAAAGCCCCTTGATCCCGTGAAGCATACCGTAAATTTTTTTTGCCCCCCTGTCCTTTGCGGTTTTAAATACACCGACCAGACTGGAATTAATCACTGATGTCGGCCCGCCCGACTGTCCCACAATAACATTTCCAACCATAGTTTTTACCATTTCCTTTCTTTTTATCATTCCCCCGCAAAAAGTCAGACGACCAGTTGCTTTTCTTATTCTAACATTAATCGACCTGTTTTACAATCTTATCTTCATACTATTTTACTTCCGTATTCCTTAAAAATTTATGATAAAAAGCAGTAAGCCATGCAGAAGACCCTGTATTTTCAGCTCCGGCTGACTGCAGATAAGCTTTCATCCGCTGTACTTCATGATAGCTGAAATAATAGACCGCCTCTGATTTTCTGTCTCCTAAATTCTTAAGTCCACGCTCAAGCGCGCTTTTATACTCCGGATCTCTTCTCCAGACAGAATTATTGTCAAGCCCTCCGTTCTTTGCATCCTGTCCATAATATTTCTCCGATAAAAATCTGGTTGTTCCATACAGTTCCCTTTTCGTCAACTGCGTCGGAGCTGTATCTACAATATATATTGTAACCGGCATCAGAAAAAAATTACCGCTGCTGTCAATTACACGGTATATTTTTTCCACACTCCCGGTCTGTGTAAAACAGGTAAACTCCTCCGGTCTATAATCTGCAATTTCAAAACATGTGTTTTTCTCAAAATCAATACCTGCACAAATTTCCCCGTCCTCCCGGTCAAAAGCTTTTGCATGGCTTAACAACTCCTGCTGTGTAATCATGCCCTCTTTTGCCTGCTTTAACGTATAGTATCTGTCTTTTGCCAAAATACCAGGACAGGTATCCCAGATAGCATAGAGCGTAATGGTTCCCTCATGTTCCTCGCTTAATGCAGGAACCGTCTCACCACCCCCATAGAGCGGCGCCGACGCTGTCCCGTCCGGATTCCAGCCGAGAAACAGGCTTTCCCCATATTCATTGCGATGAGTAAATGCCTGTGTCTCCAGCACATCCGGCAGCGTCACTTCTTTTCCGATCAGAGCAGGATAAATCGGATCAATAAATCCCTCGCCACCATTACTGTGAAACGCAATCTTATATTTTCCGTTTGTTGCTGTCGCCGTAAGCGCAACATCATATGCCGGCATAGAAAAAATATATGGATTATCCGCACTCGCCAGTGTCCCTGCCCAGTATTCAAAATCATACCACTTGTGCGCCTGTGCAGAAACTGCGACCGTTTCCCCCGGCTGATAAACACCGCCGCCCGAGGTATTAAGAATCCCCTCTCCCGCCTGCAGCGTCACACGGTATCCCGACCAGTGTGCATAAAGCGTCACATCTTCCTCTTTCTGCCAGAGTTGGTTGCTCCAATATACGCCGTCGTTTACATTATCCCCGTCTGCCTGATAAATCAGCTTTCCACAATTATAATCAGGCTCGGTAAACCACCCCAGGAACTTGCGGTTTCCATTGACCGGGATTTTGTCCTGCGATAACACTGCATAATCGCTGCTCCCGAAACTTGTAATAAAACGGTCTGTCGTTACTGTTCCTCCGTTTGGATCTAAAAATACATTGCATGCTTTTCTCCATTGTGCATATACGGTCTGTTTTTTTTCAGAAAAGACTTCCCCATCCGTAAAATCCAGGTACTGTATGGCAGAATAATCTCTGTTCTGATCAAACGCAGCTCCCGAACCATCCGCTGCAGTATTCCATTCCTCCCCGTTTTTCTTTTGATAACCATAGCGTTTCAGGCCAAAGGATGAAAAACTGTGCAGCTGATCCGAATCGTTATATGAAATCTCTTTGGACTGTGTAACTTTTCCTTCCGTTGCGCCGTTTTTTCGATAGCTGACGACCAAACGCGGACGTTTTAGTGTAATTACATATTTTGCATGACACACTCCCGTCTGCCCGCTGTAAAGATACAGACCGGTCTGCGCCAGATTGATCTGCAGGGCAAATTCCTCCTGTTGATCCTGGTGATAGATTCCTTTTTTTAATGTAGACGTCCCGCTCCCCATCCATCCTGTACTCCGATTTGAATCGGCAAGCCCAATATAGGCATCTTTCTCTGACGGGTTCTTCTTTTTAGCCAGAATATATTCTTTATCGCTGAATCTGACATTCCTGTCTTTCCCTTCCGCCGAATTTTCCGGATAAGTAAATGCCGTTTTCATATAAGAAAAATGCATGATGAAAACAGTATATGCGGCTTCCATATAGTGCGGCGGATTTTTGCCGTCATTGATAGCCGGATCATACGCTTTATCCGCACTGGCAATGCTGCCGTGCAGCGTATATGTCGTGTTTTTCCCTTTCCGCACATAAGGGTCCTGCTTTACTGCCAATCCATACGGATTTCCGTCGGACAGGTTCTTTGTCGTCCAGGTGATCTTTTGCTGCATCTGATGGGAACTGTTCGGATACGGCGCATTTTTATTCGCCGAGTCGTTTTCATTTGGCAGTGCAGTTAAAAATATCCGGATTGAAGAAAGCATGGTTTGATCCTCGCTCCTTACTTCCACATCAAAATATCCCTGATCGGAAATCATATTTCCGCCGCCGTCTGCGTATACCATGGTATCCTCTGCCGCAATCTGCGCATAACGCTCTGACGCCAGCACACCGGTAGTGTTTAAACAAACAGAAAGAAAGATAAAAAACAGAAAGATTTTCATCCCCACAGTCAGCATCACTCCATCATCTTCTTTCTCTTCATATCGTCCTCTTGTACATTTCATATAATTGCCTCCCTGTATCATTTTTCCCTTTCCATTGCTTCCTGTTAACAGAACAGAAAGCGAATCCATTACATCCCGTCGTGAAATGTAAATTTAATTATAGAATTAATCCCAAGACCGAATACCTCACTTTTTATCAGACCTTTCTGCCAAAAATGCCACGTATATCATCCATGTCCTGACACAACATTTGCTTAAAAAATACTCTGTCAGGCTAACCCCCATGATTTTGCTTTGCGGAATCTCAATCTGCGCGGAGAATCCCCTGTTTTTGGGGATTCTCTGGTGTGAGACTTAGAACTTCTTAGCGCGCGAACCTGTTTCGCGTTAGCGGATCTGCTGCGAACTTCAGAAGTTCTTCTCACACTAACCTGTCGTCTCTTACGCCGCATCAGTCCCAAAAACAGAAAAATATTATCCTGCTGCCATTTCACATGTCATATGGGAGTGAGCATAATTATTATTATATCTAATTTTAATAATCAATCGTTTTTATTCCGGGATTTTAGAAAAGATAATTTGCTGAAATGAATTGATACCAATGAATTTTTGACGTCTGATGAATTATATTATAACCAATTTTCGTCACTTGTAAAGTATTTGGATCAATAAACTGCATGATTATAAAAAACAACCAAAAACAGTAACCTGCTTTTGGTTGTTTTTTATAAATACTGTTCTATACAAGTCTGCCACAACACTGCTTGTACTTCTTGCCGCTGCCGCAAGGACACGGATCATTCGGATATACTTTTGCAGAGGCACGCTTTTTCGGTGCATTTGTGGCGGTTTCGTCTTTATTTGTACCGGTTACTTTCGCCACCTGCTCGCGCTCCACTTTCTGCTCAATTTTCACATGATAAAGCAGCCGGATTGTATCTTCCTGTATGTTTGCGGTCATCTCGTCAAACATATCAAATCCCGACATTTTATATTCCACCAGCGGATCTCTCTGCCCATATGCCTGCAGGCCTATTCCCTGACGCAGCTGGTCCATATCGTCAATATGATCCATCCACTTGCGGTCGATTACTTTTAACAGGACAACGCGCTCCAATTCACGGAACTGCTCCGGCTCGGCAAACTCCGTCTCCTTTGCCTCATAAAGTTTTACCGCGCGCTCTTTTAACATATGTTTCAACTCTTTGTTGCTTTTTACGCTGTCAAAATCCTCCTCCGTCACCGGCTCCAACGGAATAATCGAAGTTAAAAGCTGATTTAATTCATTTAAATCCCATTCCTCTTTTGATATCTCCGCAGAAATACAGGTATCGACACACGCCTCGACACGATCTGTAATCATTTTAAAGATGGCATCGCGCATATTCTCACCGTTTAATACGCGCAGACGCTCTTTGTAGATGATCTCTCTCTGATCATTTGCAACCTGATCGTACTCCAACAGGTTTTTACGTATTCCGAAATTATTGGCCTCAATCTTTGTCTGCGCTTTTTCAATGGCAGACGTCAGCATCTTATGCTGAATCTGTTCGTTCTCCGGAACACCAAGCGCTGTAAACATGCTCATCAGCTTCTCTGAACCAAACAGGCGCATCAGATCATCTTCAAGCGATATGAAAAACTGTGACTCGCCCGGATCTCCCTGACGTCCCGATCGTCCGCGCAGCTGATTGTCAATTCGCCTTGACTCATGACGCTCTGTACCGATAATCTTTAAACCGCCGGCCGCTTTTGCATCGTCGTCCAGCTTAATATCCGTACCACGCCCCGCCATGTTAGTGGCGATCGTCACAGCTCCATGAACGCCTGCTCCGGCAACGATTTCCGCTTCCATCTCATGAAACTTCGCATTTAACACGGTATGCTTAATTCCCTCGCGCTTTAAAAGACCGCTGATAATCTCTGAAATCTCAATCGTGATGGTGCCGACCAAAACAGGCTGACCCTTTGCATGAGCCACTTTTACTTCCTCTACCACCGCATGATATTTTTCTTTCTTCGTCTTGTATACAACATCCTGCTTATCGACACGTGCAATCGGTCTGTTTGTCGGAATCTCTATTACGTCCATGCCGTAAATATCGCGAAATTCTTTCTCCTCCGTCAGCGCTGTACCTGTCATTCCGGCTTTTTTCTCAAATTTATTAAAGAAATTCTGGAATGTAATCGTTGCAAGCGTTTTGCTCTCACGCTTTACTTTCACATGCTCCTTTGCCTCAATTGCCTGATGCAGTCCGTCTGAATATCGGCGTCCCGGCATAATACGACCGGTAAATTCGTCTACAATCATTACCTGGTCATCCTGTACAACATAATCCTGGTCGCGGAACATCAGATTATGCGCGCGCAGCGCAAGTATCACATTGTGCTGAATCTCAAGATTCTCCGTATCGGCAAGATTTTCAATCTTAAAAAACTGTTCTACCCGTTTTACTCCGGCCTGCGTTAAGCTTACGACTTTATCTTTTTCATTTACGATAAAATCGCCTGTCTCCTCCTGCTCCACGCCCATAATTGCATCCATCTTGGAATATTCAGGCATATCCTCACCGCGCTGCATCTGACGCGCAAGAATATCGCATGCCTCATATAATTTTGTCGATTTGCCACTCTGTCCGGAAATAATAAGCGGTGTTCTCGCTTCGTCAATTAATACAGAGTCTACCTCGTCGATAATCGCATAGTGAAGACCTCTCTGAACCAGCTGCTCTTTATAGATCACCATGTTATCTCTTAAATAGTCAAAACCAAGCTCGTTGTTTGTCACATAAGTGATATCGCAGTGATAGGCTTCCCGTCGTTCGTCGTTCGTCATGGAATTTAAGACAACGCCGACTTTTAACCCCAAAAATTCATGAACCTGCCCCATCCACTCGGCGTCACGCTTTGCCAGATAATCATTTACGGTAACAATACATACCCCCTGTTCTTCCAATGCATTTAAATAGGCAGGAAGCGTGGATACAAGGGTTTTACCTTCACCGGTCTTCATCTCCGCGATACGTCCCTGATGCAGAATAATTCCCCCGATAATCTGTACCCTGTAATGCTCCATGCCAAGCACCCGTCTTGCAGCCTCGCGTACCGTTGCATACGCCTCCGGCAAAACATCATCAAGCGTTTCCCCTTTTAGCAGACGCTCTTTATATTCTTTCGTCTTATTTTTCAACTCTTCATCAGACAGCGCCATCATCCCGTCGCGATAGCTTTCCACCTTGTCCACAATCGGATAAATACGCTTTAATTCGCGTTCGCTGTGAGTTCCGAAAATTTTTGTCAATGCACTCATAAAAACTCCTGTTCCTGCCTGCGCTTTGGCGCCTGTCGGCAATTAATATGGCAAATTCCTGCACAATACACGTATTGTAACACTTTTTTCGCCATACCACAACAAAAACTATCGGATTTCTATTATAAATTTTTTATAAACGCCCATGCATCCGGATTTGCGCAGCCTGCATTTTTACAGTAAAAAACGGACAATGCGTACTTTACATCGTCCGTTTTATTTTTATTTGAGAATTAAACCGGCGCCTGTATGATCGGCTGAAGCTGCTTTCCGCTCAACGCCGCCTCAATTGTATCCGGAAGAAGTTCCATTTTTGCGATCATTGAATTTGGCTTGCTCTTGCAGTTATCCTGGCCAAATGGAACAAAATATATA
Organism: uncultured Roseburia sp.; assembly: GCA_947088345.1. Classification (GTDB taxonomy): domain Bacteria; phylum Bacillota; class Clostridia; order Lachnospirales; family Lachnospiraceae; genus Roseburia. The sequence continues at coordinate 10,913 of CAMUGE010000038.1, read as the reverse complement.
TTTTTCATATTCATTAACATCCCGATATTTTTAAAGCTCGCGCCAAGCGCATCGTTTGTCGAAATAGCTATGACCAGCGGTTTGCCGTTTCGCATATGCGCTTTTGTCGCCATCAGAACCGGCGTATCTGTGATCCCGCTGCAAAGTTTTGCCGCAGTATTTCCGGTACAGGGCGCAATGACCATAATATCAAGAAAATTGTTCGGTCCGATCGGCTCGGCCGCACAAATACTTTTAATGCCCTCGTTTCCGGTCATCTCACAGATGCTCTCCACATACTCTTTTGCATTGCCAAACCTCGTATCGCAGGTCTGCGCATTATAGGAAAAGACCGGAATCACATTTGCTCCCATATCGCACAGCCGCTGCACTTCCTTTTTTGCCTTAGCGAACGTACAAAAAGAACCGGTGATCCCGAATCCGATATTATATTTTGAAAAATCCACAAGTCCAACCTCCCCCTTGCATGTCATGGTTTATTGTTGAGCGCAAATCTCTCAATGGCACGATTCAGGATACAGGCGCTTTCTTTTGGTGCATATTTCCCCGGAAGTGAAAGTGCAAGATTTGTTTTAATGCCAAATTCTTTTGCACATTCAAAATCAGTCCCGCCCGGTTTGGAAGCAATATCAAGAATGCAGGCATCTCTTGGCAGTTCCTGGATAATTGGCCTTGTAACGACCGGAGCCGGCACTGTGTTGACAAGCATCGCCGCCCCCATCGCCTCCTCCGGCCCAAACGCAAAATCTGCAGCATAAAATCCGTCGTTTTTTGCTTTTCGCCTCACTTCACGCCGTCTGGCAAGAACCGTTACGCGCGCGCCAAGTGCATGGAGCCTCATCGCTGCCGCCCTGCCGCAGTGCCCGTATCCGGTTACGATAATTTTTGCGTCGTGGATATTATAAGGACTTAAACTAACAAGCTCTGCGATCACGCCTTCCGCCGTAGCGACCGCATTCTCCTCCGTCACAATTTCATCCTCCATAAAATCAAGGAATCTGATTCCCCTCCCCGTAAAAAATTCTTTCTGCGCCTCTGAAAAACAGCCGCCCAATACAAGCGTCTCGTTTTTCAGATTTTTATTTAACATATCTGTCAACCGCTCCTGATCCGGCACTTTTGTAACCGGAATCGGAAGGATCAGCATATCTGCCTCTTTCAGAAAGCCTTTCAGCTTCATCAGCTGATCTGCCGCCGTCTCGCTGTTTCTGATATCCAGACAGCGCACATTGTGTCCTTTTTTTGTTAAAATTTCCGCCAGATAAACCTGGCGCATGTCACTGATAAAAAGAATTGTCTGTCTGCACATAAAAAATTACGCTCCCTTCACTAACTATTATATGAAACGCATGTGACTTTGTGCGGCCGCGGGAAAGGAAAACAGGGCATAAGAAACCGCGGCGCATACGGCCCGGCCGCCTCCTGCAGCATAAATAAAAGATATAAAAAGAGAGGTAACATGCAATCTGCTTTTTGCATCTCCCTCTCTTTTCCCTGCATTTTCTGTGAAAATACAGCCACATATTTTCATATAAATCTCCATTCCGAGAACGTTTACGTTCGAGGAACCGCAGGAGAAATCTGCGAATGCAGTTTCTCCTGTCGGATCAGGGCTTATTTGTGACGTTCCCGGCACAAATAGCCGTGTGAAAAATCAGCTATCAAGCTGATTTTTCACACTATTACTCTCTGTAAATTGCCGCCTTATACAGGCATTCAGATCTGTGTCTCCACAAAAATATCATAAATCGCGCGTATCGCATTTTCAAAATCTGCATTGCTGACACCGATAATGATATTCAGCTCCGACGATCCCTGATCGATCATTTTTACATTGATATTGGCGTGCGCCAGTGCCGAAAAAATCCTGCCCGCCGTACCGCGCGTTGATTTCATCCCGCGCCCGACAACTGCAATCAGCGCCAGATTTCCCTCCAGTTCTACGCTGTCCGGCTGCGCCAGCCTGTGGATCGAAGAGATAACCGCCTGCTCTTTCCCTTCAAATTCCGGCTGGTGTACGAAAACAGTCATCGTATCGATTCCGGACGGCATATGCTCAAACGAAATTCCGTTTTCCTCAAATGCTGACAGCACCTTTCTTCCGAATCCCACTTCGGCATTCATCATATCTTTGTCAATATTGACCGATACAAATCCTTTTTTACCCGCGATTCCTGTAATGGTATATTTTGATTGGTGACATGTACTCTCCACAATCCATGTTCCTTCGTCCGCCGGTTCGTTAGTATTGCGAATATTGATCGGGATGCCAGCCTTGCGCACCGGAAACACGGCGTCCTCATGCAGTACGCTTGCTCCCATATAGGAAAGCTCGCGCAGCTCCCGGTAGGTGATCGTCTTGATTGTCCTGGGATTATTGATTATTCTTGGATCTGCAACAAGAAAACCGGATACGTCCGTCCAGTTCTCATAACACGACGCCCTGACTGCACGAGCCACAATGGAACCTGTAATATCCGATCCCCCTCTTGAAAATGTCCGAATTTTTCCGTCAGCGCCCATTCCATAAAATCCGGGAATCACCGCACATTTTGTCTCTTCCAGCCTGCGGCTTAAAACCTCCTGCGTCCTGTCCGCGTCAAAACTGCCGTCTTCTGCAAAAAAAATCACTTCAGCGGCATCAATAAATCCGTATCCGAGGTAATTTGCCATTACAATACCGTTTAAATATTCCCCGCGGGAAGCAGCGTAGTCGATCCCTGCTTTATTGTTAAAGTCCTCCCTGATCCTCTTAAACTCTTCTTCCAGCGACAATTTCAGGTTGAGTCCGTTGATGATGGCATCATAACGCTCCTTGATTTTCATAAGCGGAATGCGGAAGTCCTTATCCTCCTCCACCAGATGATAACATGCATACAGCATATCCGTTACTTTCGTATCTTTTGCATTTCGCTTTCCCGGCGCGCTTGGCACCACATAGCGCCTCTCCTGGTCGGCACGTATAATCTTTCCCACCTTTGCAAACTGCTCCGCACTTGCAAGTGAGCTGCCTCCAAACTTCACTACTTTTATCATTTTCTTTCGCTCCTCCAATTGCATACCCGAATCTTTCCGGTACATACCGTCTGCTCTATCTTATCATAAAAGGCTCCCGCGTCAAACCTTTTTTTATATTATTCCTGAAACAAGCCCTGCGCCAGAAAATCTGCCATTTTCATTACCTGTTCCTCAAGTCCTGCAAATGTTGCGATGCTCTTGCCGTACTTTCCGTCTTTTTGCTCTTCAATCTCCTCATGCGTCATATCCAGATAATTAAACAGCATATTGTGAACTGTATCATTTCCATAATAAGGGTTCTGCTGTACAAACAATTCTGTCAGCAAATCCGCATTCTCCTGCCATGCCTGATAATTGCATTTTTTTCCGTCACAGATTAAACGCACACCCTCACCGATCAGTTCTGTCTGATTTAAAAACAGATCATGCAGCTGCTTTATAATATGAATCGGAAGATAATCCTGATATGCATCCGTCAGCTCATCTGCCGTCTCTAACATACGCTCCTCGACATCCTGCATATCTTTCGCCTGTAACATCACGCTCATCAGGTACATCCTGATCCAGTAAATCTGACTTAACCAGGAAAAACGCATATGATCCAGTACCTGGCGCATTTCATCTGTCTCACGGCAGGCCTGCGCCTCCTGTACGGTATTCTGAGGTTTCATCGGTTCCGCTAAAATTCCCTGACCCATTGTCTGTTCCACATTCGGCACGCGCTGTACTGTCCCGTTATTGTTCGTTCCCCGTGAAACGGATTCCAGGTATTTTTCCCCCGGACATACGCGAAGCTGCATTCCGATCCGCAGATTATAAGGATTCGCACCCGGATTTCCAAGAATCAGATCCGTAACTGTTGTATCGTATTTTTTGGAAAGATTGTAGAGTGTATCACCCGCTTCTATAGTATGTGTGATTTTTTTCTGACACATCATCATTCTATTTTCCTATAATTTCTGCCAATTGCTCTTCTGTTTATCATATGTTGCAACAGGGAAAATGTTTACTTTGCCGAAAGGTATTCACTGTAAATTACAAATGGGTATCCGCTGCACAGCGGAGCAATCGGAGAAAACGATTCCTCTTCCCGCAGCGGATACCTCTCTGCTTTTGTTTACTGTTTTTCTGTTTCTATTTTTATTTTTTTGAAAAAATGGTCTATATTTCTTTTGATTTCTTCCGGTTTTGAGCGCTTGAGCAAATATCCGTCCGGTTTAAGCGGAATCACTTTGCTGATACTTGTCTTGTCTTCCCTTCCCGTCAGAAAAATCACCGGCATGGCCGCAAATTCTTTTTCCGAACGTATCATTTCCAATACCTGCGCCCCGTCGCACAAAGGCATATTATAATCAAGCAGAACAAGATCAGGCCGGTCCAGCGTAATAGACCGAAACGCAGACAGTCCGGAATTGGCAAGCGCCACCTGGTAATCATCCTGCAGCAGCCCTCTCATTGACTGCCGTACCACTTCCGAGTCATCAACCACAAGTATCTTATTTTTTCGGGTACTGCGCTCCTTATGATTTTGGGACAGATATTCTTTTACTTCCGATGCAGCCCTCTCTTCTTTTAAAGATTGACGTTTTTTGCCGGCTACAATATGCGGCGACATCGCGCAATATGCAAAATACCCCGCCCCTGTATCAAACAGAAGGCTGTACTGCGGCTGATGTTTTGCAAAACTATGCGCAAACTGCTCATAGGAAAGCAGGTTTTCACCTTCCATCCGGTAACGCTCTGCATCTGTGAAACTTCTCCGTATACAATCTATAAACTGCCTTGCAACATATCTGGATGCGTTCATCAGCATTACGTCCAATTGTTTGGAACGGCTGCCAATCAGTTTCCCAACAGTACGAATCAAAAGGTTCTCCTCAAAAATAAGAATAAACTCCTGCTGATCGCCGTCTTCCGTCGCATAGGTTAACCGGTAATAAATGCCGTTTCCAAATTTTTCCCCTCCATAACATTCACTGATCAGACGAGGCTCTAATTGAAACATATCACCTACAAAGCGTTCAATTTCGTGTGTCACAGCTGCCTGTTCTTCCTTTGAGAAAAGATTTTCCCATTTTCCGGTTCTATTTTCCACGATTGCATGATCTTCCACCAGCGTATGAGAAACCAGCCATCCTGCGCATACGCCTAAAAAATGGCTGATCGCGTCTTTGGAATAGTCGGTCTGTTTTAATTCTTTTTCCAACGCCGGGATCGTGCACAGCCGAAAATCTTCATGAATGCGCTTATGCATCTCCAGCCCCTTATATGAGATAGACGCCATATAATTTTCTTCCTCGGTAAAATGTTTTGCCGCATGTTCTTTAAAGTATTTAATTCCCTCTCTGCAAACCCATGTGCTTTTTTCTTCCTGTTCGCTAAATTCCAACAATTTGTTTATAATCTTAAAAAGTTTCTTATGTTCCCTGTCAATAATCTCCACTCCTATATTAAATCTGTTTTCCCATATCAGCTGAATCCCCATTTTGTCCCTCCTTGCTGTGGTACTTGCCTGAAGTGACGCATATTTTTTCCTGTTTTTCATGTCATAAAAGTTATAATAATAAAACAGGCAAAATTATTATTCTTTTATCTATATGCATTTTTGCTGTATTTGGTTCCTCCAAATGCAGCGGCGCCCATCGGTCTGCACTTTTATCTCTCCCGTTGTGCCTATCCTTTCACAACGCCTACTGTACGCAATTTCCTGATCGGATTTACCAGATCCGACTGCTGCCTCATCACCTCCTCAATATCTTTATAGGCAAACCGACACTCTTCCGGCACATCATTCTTCTTTCGCTTGCCCAACACGACCCCCTGTTCTTTTAAATCAACCATAACTTTCTCTACTGTAAATGCTTCCATTGCGCCGGTTCTTGAATAACTTCTTCCCGCACCGTGTGAGGAAGTGCAAAACGACTCTCTGTTTCCTTCTCCCTCGACTACATAACTGTACGATCCCATGGCGCCCGGTATTACAGCTTTCTCCCCACGCTGCACTCTTGTCGCTCCTTTGCGGTGCACCCAGACGTCAGCGTCGTAATGATGCTCTAATGCCGCATAATTGTGATGGCAGTTAATCTCATCTCCATATGCTACCGTATGACCAATGTGCTTTTCAATCTGTTCTTTCACAATATCGCAGGTCTTCTCCAGCATACGCGCCCGGTTTTCAAACGCATAGTCCATTGCAAGATTCATCCAGTTAATATACTGCACTCCCTCCTCTGACGATACCGGAAGAAATGCCAGACAAAATTCATCGTTCACCTCGCTGTACCATGTTCTGTTTAATAATCTGGCTTTCTCATGAAAATAATCACAGACTGCCTTTCCGAGGTGACGGCTTCCGGAATGGAGCATGATACACAGATATCCATCCTGATCCTCCTGGAGTTCAATAAAATGGTTCCCGCCGCCCAGACTGCCGACCTGAAAATATCCGTCATCAAGCAGCGGCAGCAGTTCCTTATTTTTTTCGTATTTATCCATTTCCTTTTTTGCCAAATCAAGTACTTTTGACTCCTGCGGCAATTTATACCGCTCCGTATTTAAAGGAATTGTACGCATAATATTACCAATGATCGACTGTATCAGCGTCCCGTTTCCTGTCTGAACATCACGAATATCATCCACGCGTATATTCGTAGGGATAAAATCCATACCGCAGCCGATATCAACACCAACCGCATTCGGTATGACAGCGTCCTTTAATGCAACCACGCCCCCGATTGGCATTCCCTTGCCCGCATGGGTATCCGGCATCAGACATACCCATTTGTGTAGAAACGGAAGCTGCGAGAGGTGATACGCCTGCTCCAGACAGTTCTCCTCCAGTTCTGCTTCACTTTCTAACCAGATCTTAATCGGAAATCTTGTATTTTCGTTATTTAGTACAAACATAACCTGTGCCTCCCTGCTTCTGCTTTATTGATAGAAGGATTATATCCAAATTTTTCCGCCAATGCATTTCAAAAAAGTTGCGAACATTCTAAGACATGACTCCCCTGAAATATGTTATACTTATTTTGTTGTTTCACTCCCAAATATACCTTAATTCTCTGATAAAACGTCACATGGCCTTTTTCATCCCAATTTGCTTTGCGGCAAAACCGCTTAGGCGCAAAAGCGAATGTGAACCGTGTTTGCAATACAGAAATGGAGATTGATATGTCAGGATTTCATGAACTGATTAAAAACTTTTCTAAAACAAGAGAATATGTGCGCGACTTTTTCGTCTATGGCTTTAAAACAAGGGAAGAATTTAAAGAAAAGAGCCCCCGGACCTATGACAATGAACGAAGGCGGTTAGAGAGCTGGCTTCGCCCCTATGTCCGCAGAGACTCTGTGTCAAACGGCATCAATCTTTCTCTTGCCATTGACAGTAATCTTCTGGACAGCAATCCGCTGTTTCGTGTATGGAAAACAAAAAGCTTTACGGATAATGATATTATTCTGCACTTTTTTATCCTGGATCTGCTTATGGCCAGCTCCCCAATGACGGCAGAGTCCGTTACAGCCGCCCTGCTGACCGAATATGAATCACTGTTTGACACACAAACAGTACGCCGAAAATGTAATGACTACGCAAAAGAGGGTTTATTGATTAAGGAAAAGAAAGGAAACGCCGTTGTATATTCGATTGACCATACCATCGCTTCCTGGCTAAAATCAAATGATTCTCTGCCGGATGCGCTTTCCTTTTACCAGTTGGCCGAATGTTTCGGAGTAATCGGAAATACACTGTTGGATCAGCTGGACTGCCAGCGCCATATTTTTCGTGTCAAACACAGCTTTTTCGTTCATACATTAGAAGAGGAGATCCTTCTTTCTCTGATTCAATGCATGAATCAAAAATATGATGTCCTCCTTACATTGAAAAGCTCCAAAAGTGGAAATCCGCGTACTGTTCTTTGCACGCCGCTGCAAATCTTTTCCAGTACCAGAAGCGGCCGCCGTTTCCTCTGCGGATATATAAAATCATACAAACGTTTCACCTGTTTTCGGCTGGATTCGATCAAACAGGTCGCACCTGCAGATGTTTCGGAAGAATGCGGCAAATTACAGGAACTCCTCGCACAAAACCGGCCGTTTCTCTGGGGCGTGTCTTTTCAGAATGATCAGGGACACCGCCTTGATACACTGACCATGACGATACGCGTCCATCTGCCTGCGGAACATTACATTGTGGAACGTCTCTCCCGCGAAGGCCGGGGCGGCACGGTTACAATCATAAATCAATCGGTCGTTCAGTATGAGACCAGGGCCTTTGACTGCAACGAAATGCTGCCCTGGGTCCGCACATTTACCGGCAGAATTCTATCACTTACGTGCACCGACAAATCGGTGGAACAACGTTTCCGCGTTGACTTACAAACAATGTATCATATGTATCAGATTGAAATCAAAAATCAGGAGAATATTTAATGGAATTATTTTCAGAACTGTACAACTGTTATTATCAGGTACTGCGGCGACTGCTCTGCCAAAAAGAATCTCTCACCATTCGGGACATTTCAGATTACATCCATGCTGAGGGGTTTGAGGAAAGCCTGCTGTCCGTAGTTCCAAAAATAGAAGACGGAACCTGGAATCTATTTCAAAAAGACGGAGAATTATATCTTTCCAGATTAAAATCCGACTTTCTGACACCCCTTTCCTCTCTGCAAAAATCTTATCTCAAAGCTCTGCTGGATGACGCGCGCATCGGACTGTTTTTTGAACCGCAGCAATTGCGGGAACTGAAACATCTTCTGGCAGATGTCTCCCCGCTTTTTAAACAGGAACAATTTTTTTATTTCGATCGCTTTTCCGATGGCGATCCCTACACGGAGGAGTCTTACCGCCGTATATTTCGCGTTCTTCTTACGGCTCAGAAAAAGGGACAATATGTGGACATTGATTATAACTCCCCAACAGGACATCGAATCCATCACCACTATATTCCTGCACGCCTGGAATATTCTGTAAAAAACGACAAATTTCGGCTGTTCGCTTTAAAGGACACAAACAGACATAACCCGAAACTGGAAATTCTAAATCTTGACCGTATCCGATTTGCACATGCCGTTGAAAAATTTTATCCCTGCGAAATTGATCTGAATAAAATCCTGAAAAGTACATATTATGCGAAGCCTGTTACACTGTATATCACGGACAGACGCAATGCGCTGGAGAGAGCCATGCTTCATTTTGCAAATTATGAAAAAAATACAAGAAGAATAGACGATTCTACTTATGAATGCCAGATTTTTTACAATAAAAATATGGAGACAGAGCTGCTGATTGAGGTGTTGTCTTTTGGCCCTGTGATTAAAGTAACAGGAAATGAAAGTTTCCTGAAACAGCTGAAAGAGCGTCTCCAAATGCAGGCAGAAATCAATGCGGTATTGACGTCCCCAAAGACCGTGAAAGTGAATTTGAGCCAGAGCTTATCCCCAAATACCTGACGGATATCTCCGGCATTGAAGAAAAAATAATCTCCTTTTATGCCAGGGACATGCGCACAAGGGATATCTAAATCAATAAAATATCTGCCAGTCCGGCCCATCTTTGAAATGCCAAGACAGAGTTATAGAGCCGGGAATCCTAAAAAACAGGTTCCCGGCTCTATTTTTGCCCTGGATATGATGTTTTGTAATATTAACTAAAATACGTCTTCTTTGAGATTACATAACTTTGTTTTCCCGTCTCTAAGTTACGGTTACTTTGACTTTCTTAAAGATTCCGTTCTCCGCATAGACGTAAACATAGCACGTTCCTTTCTTCTTTCCTTTAATCACGCCCTTTTTGCTGACTGTCGCGATCTTTTCGTTTGTACATTCATACGAGATCTTTCTGTGGTTTACAAGTTTTTTCTTAGAGTCTACTTTCACAATCGTTGGCTTGATGGTGAATTTCTTTCCCTTTTTGATCTTCACAGTGCTCTTTTTTACTTTTACGGATTTCGGGTTGGTTTTCTTTCCTCCCTCCGTCACCTCATGCACCGTCTTGGATGCTGCGATCGTATATTTCTTTCCGTCGATGTTTTTGTAGGCTTTGACGATGATCTTGTATGCAGTTGCCTTTTTCAGCTTCTTGTACGTAAAGCTGGTCGTGCTGGCTTTCTCGATGGTTTTTACCCGTTTATACTTGTTGTTCTTTCCGCACTCTGCCGCATAAACCTGGTAGCCGCTCGCCCCTTTGACTTTATTCCATTTAATGATGATGCTGTTTTTCTTCGCCTTGCTGATTTTCGCCTGGAGTTTTCCAAAGGTGGAGCCTTTGACGTCTCCTTCCGACTTCTGGTTCACAATGTCGTTGTCAGTCAGGCAAATGACGTCCATCCCGATGCCGAGCTGTTGGGTGAGTTCCTGTAACTTCTTGGCTGTCTCCACAGGGACGTTCAGTTCTTTCGCAATCTGATTTACCTGCTCTTTCTGCTCCGGCGTCAGGCCGCTTAAATCGTCTTCCTGCGTTGGCGGCGTAGTTCCTCCCGGTGTAGTTCCTCCTGGTGTGGTTCCTCCCGGTGTAGTTCCTCCTGGTGTGGTTCCTCCCGGTGTGGTTCCTCCCGGTGTGGTTCCTTCCGGTTTCGGGCTGGTTCCGCTGGTGATTCCCTCCGGGTCTGTCCCTGCGCCTGTCCCTTCTCCGATTCCGGTCAGGTCTTTGTTGATGGTGTCGGTTTTCTGGTAGTAGTTGCCTGTGATGTCTCCTGTATCCTGGTTATTGTTTGTGCCGATCACGGCTCCGGCCGGCCCCTGGCTTCCTGTTACGTTTCCACTGTTTGTGTTATTCGTGACAGTTCCGTCTGCCCCGTTGGTTCCTGTGATTCCTCCGGCGCTCGTTCCTCCGGTCACGTTTCCGGTATTCGTGTTCCCGCTTACCGTTCCGTTATTGCTTCCCGTAATTCCTCC
>CAMUGE010000037.1 GCA_947088345.1 uncultured Roseburia sp. | reverse complement strand
CAGCGAGAGCGAAAACGGCGGAACGGTGAATGGAACCGATAACGTTGGAGGAATCGCGGGAACAAATACGGGAACGGTAAGCGGAAGCGACAACGCAGGAGCTGTAACCGGAAGCGGAACGGGAGCGGGAGGAATCGCCGGAAATAACAACGGGGCGCTGAAAAACGATACGAATACCGCACCGGTAACGGGAAAAGACGATGTTGGAGGAATCGCGGGAACGAACGGGGCGAACGGAACGGTAGAAGGCTGTACGAACTCCGGAAACGTAACCGGAAGCGGAACGGGAGCGGGAGGAATCGCCGGAAATAACGACGGGGCGCTGAAAAACGATACGAATACCGCACCGGTAACGGGAAAAGACGATGTTGGAGGAATCGCGGGAACGAACGGGGCGAACGGAACGGTAGAAGGCTGTACGAACTCCGGAAACGTAACCGGAAGCGGAACGGGAGCGGGAGGAATCGCCGGAAATAACGACGGGGCGCTGAAAAACGATACGAATACCGCACCGGTAACGGGAAAAGACGATGTTGGAGGAATCGCGGGAACGAACGGGGCGAACGGAACGGTAGAAGGCTGTACGAACTCCGGAAACGTGACCGGGACGGGAACCAGCACGCCGGGAGCCGTGATCGGAAACAACCAGAATACAAACCCGGATGCGGTAAAAGACGATTATTACCAGAAAACGGACGTAATTAATAAAGATCTGAACGGAATCGGTGAAGGAGTAGGCGCCGGGAAAGACCCGGCCGGAATTACTTCCGGCTCGACACCGACAGGACCGGCGGAACCCAATTTAGATCAGGCAGCGGCAGATCGCGTGAAAGAGTTGATCAACGCTATTCCTGACCCGGTAAAATTAAATGACGAGACACGACAGAAAATCGAGGCTGCCAGAAGTGCATATGACGCCCTGACCGCTGCTCAGAAAGGACTGGTTCCGGAAGAGTATAAAAAGAAATTGACAGATGCGGAGAAAGCATATGATGATCTGGCGAAAGCGCCCGTCCTGCCGCCGGAAAAACAAAAGCAGATTGATGAGATTGCAAAGACACTGGGAGTGAGCGTTGAGACGGCAAAGCAAATCCAGGAAATCGCGGAAGAACTGGGAATAGCGCCGGAGACTCTGCTGATTACAGATGATTCCATTACAGGGCAGAAATCAGAGAGTGATATCCGTGGCTCTGAATTTAATAAACTTCAGGCGAAAGCGCCGAAAGTTACAGCGAAGACAGTTACGCTGACCTGGAAGAAAGTAAAAGGGGCAGACGGCTACCTGGTATACGGGAACCGCTGCGGAAAAAACAATAAGCTGAAACTGCTAAAGACATTAAAAGGCGCAAACAGTCTGAAATACACTCATAAAAAGCTGAAGAAAGACGCCCCATACAAATATGTGGTGCGCGCATATAAGCTGGTGGGCGGTAAGAAGATAACAGTCTCTGCTTCTAAAACAGTTCATGTCTTTACAACAGGCAAATATGCGAATGCAAAAAGTGTAAAACTGAACAAGACAAAAGTGTCCATAAAGAAAGGAAAGACTTTTAAGATCAAGGCGAAAGAGGTGTTAAGCAAGAAGAAAGGGAAATTCAAAAAGCACCGCGCGATCAGTTATGAAAGCAGCAATAAAGCAGTAGCGACTGTGACAGCCAAAGGCGTTATAAAAGGAAAGAAAAAAGGAAGCTGCACTATCTATGTATATGCCCAGAACGGCATATACAAAAAAATCAAAGTAACAGTAAAATAGTTTGTCTACCTCTGGAAGAAGCAAAAAGCTAAGATAAAGGAAAAAGAGTCTGGCACATATTAATGCGTGTCAGACTCTTTTTGTCTGCTTTTATCTGTTATCGTCGATAATCTTCTGCAGTTGCGCGATTTCCTTTTCACTTAATTTTCGGCGCGAAGTAAAGGCCGCTAAAAATCGCGGCAGAGAACCGTGAAATGTCTCCTCAATATATCTCTCGCTCGATCCTGCGAAAAACTCTTCTTTTGAAACAAGTGAGGACACGATTTTGCTTTTATTTTGAAACAGTCCGCGGTCACAAAATCTTCTCAATACCGTGTAGGTTGTAGATTTTTTCCAGCCCAGCTTTTCTTCGCTCAATTTGACCAGATTACCGGAAGAAACAGGTTCATTTTCCCAGATTATCTCTGCAAATTTCATTTCCATTTCACCAAGTCTGTATTCCGCCATTTCTCTCTCCTTTTTGATTCGTCAAAATAAATAGGAATGCCTGCCAAAGCATGAAAATGCGAGTTCGTGCGACACTTAGTCTGTTTTAACAGCATTAGCATTTTCATACTGTCTGAAAGACTGTGGCAGCCAGATACCGTCCTGATAAGGCCTGATCATCGTCACAATAAATACGCTTCCGTCTTCTGTAAATGTCACCTGTACGGGAACGCTTCCATCCTCTTTTGCGGGCCCTGCCAGAATTTCCACCTTATTCGGATTATTCAGTAAATTCAGCAGCATGGACGCAGCCGTATCCGGCTCAAAAAGTCCACGATAAACATTACTGCTGGAAAGAAGTGCGTTTTTGTTTAAAGATTCTCCCGCTCCATTTGCAGCATAATCCATCCTGGTATCAGTCAGTCCGAACGGATAGGCTTTTAAAAATTCTTCGCCTGTACAAATATAATCAAGGTAAGTCAATGTCTCAAAATCCACGCGATATACATCATCTTCTTTGTGGTATGACAGTGTCTCATACCACACCGTAACATGCGGATCTGATGTCCAGGCATAATACAGGATAACGGCTTCTTTTTCATTATAGCTTACAATCTGATAATCATTTTCACTCCACATCCATGGACTTGACATTCCAAGATGGAAAGAACCACCGGCCGGACTCAGCAGGCCGCGTTCAATCAGGCTTTCCTGCACCTCTTTTTGGCTCAAACCGGCTATTGTATTACCGTCTCTGCTGCAAAAGGCCCAAGCCCATGCTTTAAGCGTTTCCTCTGCCTCGGTCAGATCCGTGATCCGTTCGGTATTGTCGGAAACGTTTTCTTTTGAGGGATCACTTTGAGGTATTTGACTGGGGGCGTTTTCTTTTAAAGTATCAAGTTGGGACTTTTGGCCGGTTCCGGTTTCTGTCTTCAGAGCGCTGCCGTTATTTTCCTGACGGATCTGTCCCGTGTTGGCGCGGTCAGACAGATCTGTGTCGGATTGAGGCTCCTGATTTTTCTCCTGCTGGGGCGAAGTCTTCACGTCTTTGGGATTGCTGCCCAATGCGATACAGCAGACTGCAATAACAAAAACGGCAAGCGCTGCTGCAGACAACGTTGGTTTTTTATAGTGCATTATATTATTAATACGTTCTTTTATTCCGCCGGCTCCAAACGCCAGCGGCGCGCCGATAGCCCTCCTCTGTACGGTAGACAGTTTTAACAGTGATTGTGCATATGCCGTTCTGATATCTGCCCGCATATGCCGCATTACTGCTTCGTCACATGATAATTCCATATCTTTTTCCATCAGATAGAATGCAATCCAGACGAGCGGATTAAACCAGTGTATGGACAATGTAAGAAATGCAATTAGCTTTACAAGATAATCGCGGCGCCTGATATGTGTTTTTTCATGGAGCAGGATATAGTCGCGTTCCTGTCTGTCAAGACCAATCGGAAGGCAGATTCTTGGACGAAAAACTCCGATTACAAACGGCGGCGCATCCCGGTAAATTTCGTAGACATGATCGCCAGTCTGTTTTGCCCCATGCAGCATTTTCTTTGCTTTCCGAAAACTATATGCGCCGTAACCGCATATAAAACAGATACCAAGCAGCCAAAAACATGTCGCCGTCATCCAGATCACGTCTTCCATCTGTATACCGCTCTTTAGACTGTCCGGAACAGTTCTGGCTGTATCATCCGGATTTCCGTGGAAGAAAGATGGCTCAGAAATCACATTTATATTTCTATATGACGGGCCGGCAGACAATTCTGTAATCGTCTTGTCAGCAGGTACTCGCTCGGCGAGACCGAACAGGGAAAAAGACGATGTAACTGATAACGGACATAACAGGCGGAATAAAACAATGCCCCACAGCAGATAACTATATATTTTCGGCGATTTCTTCAGCAGCAGGCGTACAAATAATATGATTATAATTACAATACTTCCGGTATAACTCATGATCAATATTTGCCGCATTAATGAGATAAGATGCATTCTGTGTCCTCCTTTTTCAGTTGGTTTACAATCTGTCGACTTCTTGTGTTTTTAGTCTACAATATATAAACCAATTTGTCAATACAGGTATTGGTATCTTAAATATCGGAGCGGAAAAATGATGAAAGTTTATTGCTCTCTTTGAGAGTAAGAAAATATGTGATTTGATATTGCTTTCAGAAAAATATATCGAAAAAAACAGAATTTTGTCTTTACAACGCAGCCTTTTTTCCGTACAATCAAAGAATAAAAAAGGGAGAGAGAGGCAGGTTATGAAAGAGACAGAAAAGTATCAGGATGCGGCATATCGGTTTGAGGGTAAGATGCCGTGGAAACAGGCAATTCCGCTGGGACTGCAGCATGTGCTTGCCATGTTTGTGGGCAATCTGACGCCGTTGCTGATTATTACGGGAGCCTGTGGGATTGCAGGCGGAGAATTTGCAGACTTACAGGTATCGCTTTTGCAGAATGCGATGCTTGTGGCGGGGATTGTCACATTGGTGCAGCTTTTTGCAATCGGGCCCGTTGGCGGCAAGGTGCCTGTTATTATGGGGACCAGTTCAGGTTTTATCGGCGTATTCAGCAGCGTTGCGGCTACGATGGGAAATGGCATTCTTACATACGGCGCGATTATGGGCGCTTCCATACTCGGCGGAATATTTGAGGGAATACTGGGATTCTTTTTAAAACCTCTGCGAAAGTTTTTTCCGTCGGTCGTAACAGGGACAGTGGTTCTTTCGATTGGTTTATCACTGATTTCCGTGGGAATCAATTCTTTTGGGGGCGGTAATAACGCTAATGATTTCGGTTCGGTTGAAAATTTGCTGCTTGCCTTATTTGTACTGGTTGTGATACTGGCCGTAAAGCATGGTACGAAAGGATTTTTAAGTTCTTCAGCTATATTAATCGGAATTATTGCAGGTTATATCGCTGCAATTTTTATGGGATTTGTACTGCCGACAACCGGAGTTACGGCGGATGGCGTCGAATACACAAAGGCCTGGGCCATGAACTGGGATAAAGTCGCGCAGGCGGGCTGGTTTGCCATTCCAAAACTGGCGCCTGTTAAAATCGTATTTGACATGAGGGCAATCGTGCCTGTTATGATCATGTTTGTTGTGACTGCAGTGGAGACGGTTGGAGATATCTCCGGTGTAACAGAGGGCGGAATGGGCAGGGAGGCGACCGACAGGGAGCTTTCCGGCGGTGTGGTATGTGACGGTATCGGCTCGTCGTTTGCCGCATTATTCGGTGTGCTGCCGAATACGTCTTTCAGCCAGAATGTGGGGCTTGTTGCCATGACAAAAGTCGTAAACCGCATGGCGCTTGCGTCCGGCGCTGTATTTTTAATTTTATGCGGACTGATTCCAAAACTCGGAGCGCTTGTCTCCATCATGCCGCAGGCGGTGCTTGGCGGCGCGGCCGTCATGATGTTTTCCTCGATTGTTCTAAGCGGCATTCAGCTGATTACAAAGGAACCGCTGGGACCGAGAAACCTGACGATTGTATCTGTAGCGCTTGGAGTAGGTTACGGGATGGGGGCAAACACAAATATCCTTGCACATACGCCGCAGTTTGTACAGCTGATCTTTGGCGGTTCGGGAATTGTACCGGCTGCGCTGGTAGCGATTATTTTAAATATTGTGCTTCCGAGAGATAAAAAATAGTAGATTTTTTCTCTCCCGCACAAGCTGACTTTAGGCGGGCTGAGGAATAAAAAAACGCCGGGAAGCTGCATAAACACTATGTTTTTGCACGCTCTCGGCGTTCTTTTTATTCCTCGTTTTTGTGGTGCTTTTTTTGTATACGCAGACCGTTTTACTGCTATGAAATTCTTCTTTTATTCAAGTGGATATACAATGTATAGATTTTATGATTGGGTGAAACACAATGTATAGTATATGATTTTGAACAAGAAGTTGGGTATGGAAGAGATATTATTCAATGTCAAAGAGTTCATCAAACGTGATTTTAAAGTTTGGAAACATGACAAGTTGCAAATCATCTTTATTTTGTTCGGTGACGGTTTTAAAACAATATGGATAAATTGTATCGTCATTGTTCCAATCGAATATATAAATTTCGACTTGTTTTTTGCGCCAGTCAACAATCCAATATTCAGATACGCCTGCTTTGCAGTATATCTATCAATATATGCAGACATGCCAAAATGGCACATCTGCAAATAAGAGAGAGATTGTTACGCTAAATTGTTAAAATTTCCGATCAGATAAAAACTGTTCGGGAGAATGCGCACTACAACGAAAGGAGACGGCAGCAGAAGCAGCTGCGCCATGTCGCACGCTTTTTTTAATTTAACGATAGGTGGTAGAAAACGAGTCTCCTTTGCACCGAATAATTTTTCCGGCTTCATTTTCATAGATGATTTGTTGTTTGTCATAGTAATCCCGTCCGTTTTCGTAAAATTCTTCACCATTTAACATTACGATATAACGAACTCCATGCGCGTTTAAATTCACAAGGTTATCCGCGGCGGAAAACTTCCAGGCATAAAATTCTGCACTGTCAAATCCGGTCACTGTTTCAAAGAGAAGGAAATCCATAAAAGCAGCCTGATGCGCCATCAGCGGTACAATTTCCCCGGGCAGCTGTTCTTTCACATAAGAGAACAGTTCGACCTTTGCGCTGATTTCGTCTGCCTGCAGATCAAACACATCAAACCATGTATCGCCGGGGATTGAGTAAAGACCGACCCGCTCGCTCTCAATGGCAGGGCAGCGTTCAAAATAAGACTGATAAAAAAGATAGATTTCATTGTCGCGCGAAAGCATAATATGCCGTATTCCGTTTTCGTCAAATGAGCGCAGAAGTTCGATAAAATCAGTCTGGGTAAGGCTGTACGAATCAGACTGACTGCCGGTAAGCGCGTCATACCAGAGACGCATCGTATCATCGTCGGTCACAAGCGGCGTCGGTTCCTGCTGATATTGTTTTGCGGCAGAATCATAGACAGCGAGCAGATCATCTGAAATACGGAAAGATTTATAATCCGTATGCATAAGCTCCATGTTGTAACGGTAGAGCGAAAAGAAATTTTTCGTAGTGTAGGGGCCGTCAAAATAATAGCCTTTTTCCATCATGATTCCGTCGTAGTCGAACAGTACAATTGCGCTTAAGCCGGCGATCATTCCGAAATAAGACATATACTGCGCCAGCTCTTTTTTTTCACATGCGATAGCCAGAGCCGCGGCTGAAAGCAGCCATCCCGACAGCCAGAGCACATAATAAATTCGATAATAAAAGAATCCGGTGAAATCGCCGTTGTACCAGCCACGATATAAAAAAACAGCCGTAAAAATGACAAGTGCAATACTGCTTGTGCAGAGTACGGACACGCTTTCCGATATCCTGCTTTTTCTGCGAAAAAAAGTAAAATATGCAGCGTAAAACAGAGCCGGCAGAAAGAAGATAAGGTCGGCATAGACGGCGGAGTAAATACCTGCTCCTCCCGTTGTATCTGACGCGGCCTGGGCGAGCAGAGGTTCCCACACTGCAGTGCAAAAGAGCGCGGCGGAAACTGCGCACAGGAAGAATGCAGTCACTGCAAGCGCAATTCTGCGTTTTGATGCAAACGAGGTTCTTTTTTTGAGCAGAAGCGCAAACAGCGCGCTGACACAGCCGATCACGTAGATCCAGACAAAAAGAGGATCAGAAAGACCGCCCGCGAAGATTACTGTCAGCAAAAGGATACCGGCGGACAACTGACCGCCTTTTCTCTTTTCAAAGATAAGCAGTGCATAGAGCAGCATCATCCAAAGGAGAACGGCGCTGCTCCAGGGCACAAAGCTGCCGCTTAAATAGCTGTATGCAGGAAAGCCGAAATAGTACCCAAGTGAAAATAGCGGGGCAAACAGGCGCACGATTTTTTTATCACTGATTGTAAGAAACAGAGTGTAAATCATGCATGCTTCCATCAGGTGCAAAAAGATATCAGCGATCAGAAACGATTTTACATAAAATGCTCCGGAGAATACCGGTTTAAGCAGTTCCATAAAAATGGCGGCAGTAAATGAGGCAAACGACAGGCGTTCGCCGTTACCTGTACAAAACAGCGCAAAGGCGTCCGCATAGTATCCGGCGGCGTCTGTTGCCGGATACTGCAGGTTCAGGTCAAAAGAAAATAAATGCAGTGATAGCAGTCCCGTAAAGAAAACCGGAATCAAAAGACCTGCAAAATCGGAAAGACGAAAAAACAGGCGCTGTATCTTTCTCTTTCCGAATATCCGTGTCCAGAGAACAACTGCAGGCAAAAGAAGCGAGACAGTGGCCGTCGGGAGGCCGATTTTGATCTGAATCAGCGAGAAGAAACGTGAGGAGGCTGTCTGATAGCAAAGGAGAGCCATAACTGCGGCCACAAATGATTTTAAGCCGTTTATTTTTCCGTTTATTTTCGGACACAAAAGAATGCCCGATAGATTGATGAAAAAAAGAATGATATAACATACGGACAGCATCAGTTTTCCTCGCTTTCTTTTTCGTTCTCCTTATTTTCTGTTTCTTCGTCGGGATCTGGTATTTCGGTCCATTGTCCGGCCGGACAGGTAACAATTTTCCCGGCCTCATTTTCATAGACAGTCGGAAGCGCGTCAAAATACCACTGCATTTCACGGTAAAATGAATCGTCATACAATACGGCGACATAGGAAACTTTATCTTTGTTTAGTTTTGCTGCAAGAGCATTCATGGATCGGCTCCAGGGGTAGTATTTCTGCAGGTTCTGTTTTGTTTTCAGGTAGTACAGCATCGAATCATAATACGATTCTCTGGAAGCCAGCAGCGGTACTTTTTCATGATTCAGATGTTTTTTTACATAGCTGCAGAGTTTTTTCTCTGCTTTTCTGGAGTCTTTTTCTTCCTGTGGGATCACACGCCACCGCTCTCCCGCAGGCTTTAGGATAACGGCATCCGGATTTTCGTAGATTACGCTGCAGTTGCGGTCAAAATAATCTTTGTAGATCGCATATTCTTCATCCTGTTTTAATACAAGAATGGCGTCGGTCTTTTTTTTGTCAAGACTGCGCAGCAGCTCATTGAGCCCGTATTTTCTTAAACTGATTCCTTTTGGATGATTCCAGTCAAGCGCGTCGTGCCAGATCTGCTTTTCGTTGTCGGAGGTGACGATTCTTACCTTTTGATCGGACAATTCGGTCATTGCATAGTGGAATGCGTCCAGAATCTGATCCGAAATGCGTCGATTTCCAAAATCAGCCTCCATGGCGTCCATATTATAGCGGTAGACAGAGAACAGATCGGAAGTTGCAAAATAATACTGGTAGTCCTCTTTATACGCAGCCATATTTTTGTTGTATCCGGTAAGTGTCAGTATGCAGATGACAGCCGCCATACCGAGATAAGAAAAAAATCCTGCCAGCTGCCTTTTTGTCTGCATGATATGAAACGCTGCGGCAATCAGCAGCCATCCCAGCAGCCAGAGATTATAATAAATCTTATAGTAGTAGTACATGGAGATTAATTTATTATAACAGAGGATGTACATAGCCACTGTAAAGGCAATCATCGCTACGCTGAGCGTAACAGGAATTTTAGAGTAATTTTCTTTTATGGACAGGTACAGTACATAGAGGAACGCGGGTATAAAAAAAATCAGGTCGGCGTAAAGCGACTGGTAAATCCAGCCGGGTTTTTGCAGCTCGGCAAAAATTTTTCCAAGGTTGCTGCCCCAGACAGCAAAATATAAAACAGCGGCGCCGGCGGCGCATACGGTCAGTGCGCCGGCGATTGCAAGGAGACGCTTTCTGTTTTGCCGGTGTTTTTGCAGGAAGATCACAAACAGCGCCGCAAAAAGCGCAAGCGTATTGATCGGTACAAACAGTTTGTTGCAGCAGGTGTTTGCATAAGCGCCGAGCAGAAGCAGCGGAATACTGTATTTTAAAAGGTGCGGATGACGTTCTATCAGAAACAGAGCGTAGATCATAAAGATTAAGATCATAACGCCGTTGCTCCAGTATACAAA
This sequence comes from uncultured Roseburia sp., assembly GCA_947088345.1. Classification (GTDB taxonomy): domain Bacteria; phylum Bacillota; class Clostridia; order Lachnospirales; family Lachnospiraceae; genus Roseburia. The sequence goes on along the minus strand of CAMUGE010000037.1, from coordinate 20,300 downwards.
ATTGCCCAGCATATAGCTGTACGCGGGATAGCCGAAAAAATATCCGATGCAGAACAACGGTGCCATGATGCGCATTGGCCTGCTGTCGCTCACGGAAAGTACAAGATAATAAAACAGGTACATTTCCAGCATATGCATAAAGATATCTCCGACAATAAACGCTTTAAAATACAGTACCGGTGAGAGCATCGGTTTCAGCAGCCAGATAAAAAGCGCGTCGATATAGGCGCTGAAATAGGTGATCGACGGCAGTTTTCCGGTATTTACAATTTTTGACGCATATTTAAAATGTGTGGCGGCGTCAATATTACCGTATTGCAGCAAAAGCTGAGGCGTAAAAATGTGCACGGTAATTATGATTACAAGTGAACTTATGATAAGCAGTCCAAGCAGATCCGAAAGACGGAAAAAAAGTTTTTGAAATTTTCTGCGCCAGATCATTGCGCCAAATAAAACGGCATCCAACAGAATCAGCGGAACGCAGGAAATTTTTAAATTCAGCGGGAGGTGAAACAGGTAGAATAGTTCGGCAAAAAAGGCCAGATAGCAGAGGAGAGCCATAGCTGCCATCACAGCAAGTTTGCACCCGTTCAGACGCGATTCGGTTTTCGGATAAAGCATGAGCTCTAAAATTGCCAGGCAAAACAGCAGTAAAAATACAATAGAAGTAAGCATAAAATTCTCCATGAAATATCAGTGTCTCTTTCGAAGAGAGTCTTTTATTTTAACAATGAATCCGGTTATCGTATCATTTTTTGTAACAAGCAGCGCCGCAAAATAACAGACGGCGGATGCGGCAATGATCGGGATGGCCGATACAGGAGATGAGCTGCCCAGACGTTTTGCCGCGGACACGCACAAGACGAGGAGTACAAGTGCAAAAAGAAGACTCCCGGTATAGCGCCTGCCGATGTCAAGCCGATAATACTTTCGCGAGTGATACAACAGTACAAGCATCACGCCTGTTTCTGAGAGGACGGACGCGATTGCGGCCCCATCCTGTTTCAGAGACGGGATCAATAGGATATTTGCCGCTGCATTAATCAGCGCTCCTGTCAGCGCCGCATACAGAATCAGCCGTTCCTTTCCGGCAGCAGTCAGTATCACATGACCCAGAAAGTACGAGACGGAGAAGATTAATACAAGTACGCTTAAAATACGAAGCGTCCCGACCGAAGGCAGAAACGAGCCGCCGAGCAGCAGAGGGACAATGTATTCGGCGGTGAGCAGCAGTCCAACGGAAGCCGGAGCAGCCAGCAGCAGAAGAATTTTTGTGCCGCGGCTGATCAGCTGATTTGCCGCCGCATCGTTGTTCTGTTTAAAATACATGCTGATGCGCGGATAAAAAACAGCGACAAGCGCGATAACCACAGTATAGGTCATGCGCACTATTTTTACGGCGTTCGAGTAGTATCCCACAAAAGTATCGCTGTGGAAGTATTCCAGCATTACGGTGTCTAACATGGTATAGATTTCCGTTGCTATGGTGGATGCAAGCAGTATCAGTACCGGGCGTATATGCTGCCGCAGAGACAGGCCGCCGGGTACGGAGAGCGTAATGTATTTTTTTAAATTCCATGCATTCGGAAGATTGTTTCCGGCTGTTGCGATACATAAAATGAATGCATAGATCAGATAGTCCTCCTGTTTTTTTACAAACGCCAGCATCGCCGCGAACGACAGTATTTTTACCAGAAAACTGCGTGTTGCAATATAGCGGTATTCCTCCAGTCCCTGGTAGAACCAGTCGATGTTAAAGATATTTAAAAACAGTGAGAGTCCGCTAATCCAAAAAAGAGTCCGTCGTCCTGCAAAATGCGGCAGCATACTGACAAACAGATAATAGGATATGGTGCAAAGAAGAGTAGCGCACAGGTTGATGAAAAAAAGTTCCAGAAATGTCCTGCTCCGTTCTTCTTTGGTCCTGTTATTTTGAGCGATTGCTTTAACGCCGTAACTTGGAAGGCCAAGTGATGCAAGCATCACAAACCAGGCCGCAATCGTATTTGCATAGGCCACTTTACCGACGCCGTCCGCGAGCAGAATGCGGGAAATATAGGTCGTCGTCACAAGCGGGAAGAGAGCGGTAAAGCCTTTGTACGCCATATTAAAGATAGAATTTACTGCAAGTGATTTTTTTTTCATATGTTTTGATTCCTGATTGATAAAACGTTTCAGAGCCTGTGCAGAAAAAAAAGAAGCTCCCTTTTTAAATAGAAGTAACTGCGGTGGATGAAATCTGTTTTTGCGCTTCCGCATACGGTGCGTATGCAGCGTATGCGGGATGACTTCCGCTGCGGTACGTCGGATTTTTTTTGGCTATTACTGTTTAACTGTGCATAATGTTTTGCAATTCGGTAAAAGTTCAGATTATAAGAGTGGTCAATTTTTCCGCCGGATTCGTGGACGAGCGGCAGATCGCAGACGTAGACCGAACGGCCAAAACTGTGAGCGAACAGACAGCGATCTACAGCGTACAGATGCCATCCGGGGCACAGTTTTTCGTCAAACGGAGCTTTAACAAAGGTTTCTGTTTTTCCGCCGAAAAAACATTCATCCACTGTTTCACAAGGAATCATGCCGCTATAATCAATTTCACCTGCCGAAGCATGACCGGGGCCGTGCAATATTTTGGAGGCTACAAATTCCAGGTCCGAAGAATGCCTGTCCGGATTTTTTACCGCGCCTGCGACACCAAGAATATCTCCTGTCTGAATTTGGCAGACATAGGTCAGAAATGTCTGTAACAGATCCGGTTTTTGCAGTCTGATATCCTGATGCGAATAGACGACGTACTCGGTTTGAATTTTGCCGGCGGCTGAATTGAGCGCGCTGGCAGCGGATGGAAATGTATTGCTGCAATTGTCGATTCCAATCAGTTCACACGCAACTGTCTGTTCTGACAGAGTTTTTACCAGACGGCTGTACTGCTTTTTGTCGTTGTAGCAGCAAACAACAGTAAGTTTTTTTTTCATTATCATAACTTAAGGGTTGATTTCTAATGCCGTTTCCTTTTTATTATTTAAAATACAGGTAATATTATACTATTTGTTGTATGCCATTTCAATGCAGATATAGAATTTTGTGCAACAGTTCAGCCGTGCGATAATTTTACGGGTTATCCGGGCGCCGGGATACGGTTTTGCAGCATTTTGGGTGCGTCAGCTGCTGCAGTAAAGTCAAAAGAAGAACGGCTGCAATTTTGTATCCGTTCTTCCGAAAAGGCGTTGATTTCTGGATATTCAAATGTTATGCTAAACTTGAAAAGAATAGAGGTGTCATATATGTTAACAATAAAAGAATACAAAAAAGTGGAAAGTTTAGAAGAAGCCTGGGAGCTGAATCAGAAAAGAAGCAGCCGTCTGATCGGAGGCATGATGTGGCAGAAAATGAGCAAAGGAAACTGCGCGGTGGCAATTGACCTGTCAGGCCTTGGACTCGATCAGATCAGAGAGGATGCGGATCAGTTCGAAATCGGCTGTATGGTTACGCTGCGCGCGCTTGAGCAGCATCAGGGGCTTTTATCCTACACGGATGGGGCCGTAAAAGAAGCGCTTCGCCATATTGTCGGGGTGCAGTTTCGCAATACGGCGACAGTCGGCGGCAGTATATACGGAAAATACGGGTTTTCTGATGTACTCACGCTGTTTTTGGCCATGGATACTTACGTGGAACTGTATCGGGCCGGTACTGTGCCGCTCCCGGAATTTGCGGCAAAAGATTACGGACGGGATGTGCTTGTGCGCATTTGTGTAAAAAAGCATCCGGGCCGCTTTGTCTATCAATCGGTGCGCAACACACAAACGGATTTTCCGGTGCTGACCTGTGCGGCAGCGCGTTTGCCGGGGCAGCCGTTTCTTGCTGTGTTTGGGGCAAGACCGGGTCGTGCGGTAAGGCTATTTGATGATAACGGAATTTTAGGTGAACAGATCACGGAAGAGGCGGCGCGGGAATTTGGAAAATATGCGGCCGGCAGGATTAAAACAGGCGGCAATATGCGCGGCAGCAAAGAGTACAGAACGCATCTTGTCCGGGTTCTGTCGGAGCGGGCAGCCTTGTCTTTGGCGGATGGGAGGGAAAATCGAAATGACTGTCACAGTTGAATTAAATTCCAGGAAAGTAACAAGAAATATTGAACCGGACATGCTGTTAATAGATTTTGTAAGAGCCGAGGGGTGCTACAGTGTTAAGCGGGGCTGTGAAACCTCAAATTGCGGTTTATGCACTGTTTTTCTGGACGGCCTGCCGGTGCTTTCCTGTTCTGTTTTGGCGGCAAGAGCAGACAACAGGAAAGTGACGACGCTGGAGGGGCTTTTGGAAGAGGCAAAAGAGTTTGGCGCGTTCCTTGCAGATGAGGGAGCGGAGCAGTGCGGGTTCTGCAATCCGGGCTTTCTAATGAATGCAATCGCGCTTTTTCGTGAAAAACCGGAGCCGACAGAGCAGGAGATACGCGAATATCTTGCCGGAAATTTGTGTCGTTGTTCCGGGTACGAGGGGCAGCTGAGAGCGATTTTAAAGTTTCTGGAGTGGAAAAAGGAAAGGGGGCACAAATGAATTTACGAACAGTAAACAAGCCGGTCCGCAAGATAGACGCAATGCAGCTTGTGACAGGTCAGCCGGTTTATACAGATGATATTGCGCCGAGAGACTGCCTGATCATAAAACTTTTGCGTTCCCCTTATGCAAATGCGTGGATTCGCGAGATAGATACGTCGCGCGCAAAGGCGACGCCCGGTGTATGGGATGTTTACACATGGGAGGATGTCAGGCAGGATGGGAGACGTTTTACCTGCGCAGGGCAGACTTATCCGGAGCCGAGTCCGTATGACAGGCTGCTTTTGGACCGGCATATGCGCTATGTCGGAGATGTGGCTGCGATTGTGGCGGGCGAGACAGAGAGGGCGGTTGATTTAGCCATAAAAAAAATTCGGGTCGCCTATGAAGTGAGCGAGCCTCTGCTTGATTTTCGGCAGGCCAAAGACAACAGGATTCTGGTGCATCCGGAAGACAACTGGGAGACGCTTGCTGCAGTCGGCGCAGACAATCTGAGAAACCTCTGCGCACACGACGAGTCGGCGGAAGGGGATATTGAGAAAACGCTGAAAGAAAGCGATATTGTGCTTGACCGCGTCTACCACACAAAAGCCTGCCAGCAGACGATGATGGAGACATTTCGAACATTTTGCACCATTGACACGTACGGCAGGCTGCATGTGGTGAGTTCGACTCAGATTGTCTTTCACTGCCGCAGGATACTGGCCAATGCGCTTCATATTCCAAAGTCCATGATTCGGGTGTCAAAGCCGCGGATCGGAGGAGGATTTGGGGCGAAGCAGACTGTAATAGCGGAACTGTATCCGGCGTTTGTCACCTGGAAGACAAAAAAGCCGAGCAAGCTTATCTTAAGCCGTGAAGAATCCATGACCGCTTCGACGCCCCGCCATGAGATGGAAATGCATGTGCGCATCGGCGCCTCAAAAGACGGGGAGATACAGGGCATCGACCTCTATACATTATCCAACACGGGCGCTTACGGGGAGCACGGCCCTACGACGGTAGGGCTTTCCGGGCACAAATCTATCCCGCTTTACGGAAAGGCAAAGGCCTATCGTTTTGTCAGCGATGTCGTGTACACGAATGTGATGTCGGCCGGCGCATACCGCGGATACGGCGCAACGCAGGGGATCTTTGCGGTGGAGTCGGCCGTAAACGAGCTTGCAGAGATGCTTGGGATTGATCCGATTCTCCTGCGGGAAAAAAATATGGTTCGTCAGGGGCAGAAAATGCCCGCTTATTACGGGCTGATGAATACAAGCTGCGCGCTGGACCGCTGCCTTGCAAAAGTAAAAGAAATGATAAAGTGGGACGAAAAATATCCGGTTCGTTTTGTCGGGAACGGAAAGGTGCGAAGCGTCGGTATCAGCATGGCAATGCAGAGTTCCGGTATTCCCGGCGTCGATGTCGGCAGCGCGACACTGAAGGTAAATGACGAGGGATTTTATACGCTTCTTATCGGAGCCGCCGATATGGGGACCGGCTGCGATACGATTCTGGCGCAAATTGCAGCGGAAGCGCTGGAATGTCCGATGGAAAATATTACCGTATTCGGGGCGGATACGGACGCTTCGCCGTATGACTCCGGTTCGTATGCGTCGAGTACAACCTATGTGACCGGAAAAGCGGTGGAGCAGTGCGCGCGGGAGCTGCGCGAGCGTATCGTGGCGCTTGGCGCAAAAATACTTGACGTTCCGGCTGAAGCGGCGTTTTTTGACGGCCGGGAGGTAATATTTGATGACGACGGGGAACGTAAGAGCATCTCACTGCACCGAATTGCAGCATATTCCATGGACGGGAATACAATCGCGCTTGAGGTGACAAAGACAAATAGCTCGCCTGTTTCTCCGCCGCCGTTTATGGTCGGCGCGGCCGAGGTGGAAATTGATCTGCAGACAGGTGAGATCAAAGTGATTGAATTTGACGCCTGCGTCGACTGCGGCACGCCGGTCAACACGAATCTGGCCAGGGTGCAGGCGGAGGGCGGTATCCTGCAGGGGATCGGGATGGCGCTGACAGAGAATATCACCTACAACGGGAAAGGAAAGTTATACGAAAATTCACTGATGCAGTATAAAATTCCGAGCAGGACAGATATCGGTCACATTCATGTCGCATTTGAAAACAGTTATGAGGAGAGCGGTCCGTTTGGCGCGAAGTCGATCGGGGAGGTTGTTATTAACACACCGCCCGCCGCAATTGCGGATGCAGTTTTTCACGCGACAGGAAAGCGGTTTTATGAGCTTCCGATCACGCCGGAACAGATTGCAATGAGTCAGATATAGTCAAAAAAAGGAGAACTCACAGATGAAATTATTGGAGGAACGTATTCAAAGAGACGGGATTATCCGGGAGGGAAATGTACTGAAAGTAGACAGCTTTATTAACCATCAGATGGATACGGAGTTATTCTGGGAGATGGCAAAAGAGTGGAAGCGCCTGTTTGCAGGGGAACAGATAACGAAAATACTGACGATAGAGGCCAGCGGAATCGGCATTGCGGCTGTTGTGGCAAGAGAGTTTCAGGTTCCGGTTGTTTTCGCAAAAAAATCGATGAGCATCAATCTTGATAACGACAATTATTCGACAAAAATAGAGTCATTCACTCACGGCAGGATCTATGATGTAATCGTCTCAAAAAAATTTCTGACGGCTTCGGATCGCGTCTTAATCATTGACGATTTTTTGGCCAACGGATGTGCGCTGATGGGACTTTTGGAGCTGGTGGAGCGTGCGGGAGCGACGGTTGCGGGAATCGGGGTGGCAATCGAAAAAGGTTTTCAGCGCGGCGGCGAGTTAATTCGAGCGCGCGGCATTCATCTGGAATCTCTGGCGATTGTGGACGCGATGGATGCAAGGACGGGAACGATTCAATTCCGCGAAAAATGAAAAAAAACGTAGGTATAAAATGCCACCATTTACAGATAATAGTGTTACGCCAATCATGATATACGAACGGCCGGTGAAATCTGCCGTGCGCATTCTGTAATACGGAGCGGCAGACTTATCTGTCGTTTCGTATAAATACAAGTTTTGTAAATGGAGGAAATAGAGAATGAAAGCAACAGGTATCGTAAGAAGAATCGACGACTTGGGCAGAATTGTAGTACCCAAGGAGATCAGGAGGACATTACGGATTCGTGAAGGCGATCCGCTCGAGATATTTACAGACCGTGAAGGAGAAATTATCTTAAAAAAATATTCGCCGATCGGAGAATTAAGCCAGTTTGCAGGGGAATATTCGGAGAGCCTTGCCCAGACGACAGGCCATCTTGTTTTAATTACCGATTGTGACCGCGTTGTGGCAGCTTCCGGTTCCGGGAAAAAAGATTATGAGGGAAAGCCGATCAGCCATCAGCTGGAGGAGGCAATCGGAAAGCGGAGAAGTTTTCTTGCGGCGAAAGAGGATAATGAATTTATTAAGATTACATTGGACGATGCCGGGGACTTTAATCAGCAGGCGATCAGCACGATTATCTGCGAAGGGGATGCAATCGGCGCTGTCATCCTTTATGATAAACGGGAAAAGGGAAAGATGGGAGAGACGGAGAGCAAGCTTGCGACGGCGGCAGCCGGTTTTTTGGGCAAACAAATGGAACAATAGCAAAGACAAAGACGGGGAGCAGACCGGGGGCTGTCGCACTAAGTAATTAGTGCACAGCTCTTTTTGTTTGCGCGCCATGGGCGCGCTCTGACGGGTGAAAGTCCCGAACACGCCCAGGCAACGAGGAAGTGTATAGCCGAACAGCAAGGGCGTCCATCGTGAGGTGGAATCTGAAGGAAGCTGTAAGCAAACTCCTGGTCCGACGGACAGCTATATTTCTTTGATTTTTTGGATGATTGCAGTCAAAGTCCCGGTATGTTATAATTGAAATGTTACAAAAAAGGCAAACGGCATAAAATACGAAGACAGGAGGAAATGCCTTGGCAGCAGCAAAAAGAAAAAAGAAACACCGTGTATTCTGGTTTTTTGTAAAGATTCAACTGCTTTTGTTTCTGCTGATTGGGGGGATGGCTGCATGGTATCATTTCAGCGGGTATCGGGAGGAGATTCAGGCATTAAAGACAGAGGCGGATTTGTATGTAAAAAATGCGGATCTGTCAACGTTTGACCAGAACCAGACAAGTATGGTATATGATGCGAACGGGTCTGTGATATCAATGCTCAAGGGGGAGAAAGAATCCTACTATCTGCCGCTTGAGGAGATGCCGGTCGATGTCCCGCTTGCGATTGTAAGTATCGAAGATAAAAAATTTTTTCAGCATGACGGCGTGGACTACCGGGCGATTGTGCGGGCCGTAAAGGCAATGATTGAAAACGGCGAACCGACGCAGGGCGGCAGTACGATTACGATGCAGCTTGCGCGCAATATGTTTCTGACACAGGAAAAAACATGGCAGCGCAAAATAGAAGAAATGTTTATCGCCTGGGGACTGGAAAAAAAGTTTACAAAGAATCAGATTCTGGAATTTTATCTGAACAATATATATTTTGGGGGCGGTTATTACGGAATACAGTCTGCAAGCCGTGGATATTTCGGCTGTGACGTGCAGCAGCTGTCTCTGTCGCAGATTGCGTTTCTCTGTGCGATACCAAATAATCCGACACTCTACAATCCGTTTGAGAATATGGATAAGGCTGTATTACGGCGCGATCGTATCTTAAGGAATATGCTTGAGGACGGCAAAATCGCACAGTCTGTTTATGAGCAGGCATTGACGGAACAGATTATCTTAAATCCGCCGCAGGCCCTTTCCAAAAACGACTATGTGGAAACGTTTGCTTACTATTGCGCGACGAGAGCGCTGATGGAACTGGAACATTTTCAGTTTTGCAGTACGTTTGAATCCGAGGAACAGAAAGACGCTTATGAACAGTCCTATCATGAGTCTTATGCAGCCTGTCAGAAAAAGCTCTATACGGGCGGATACCACATTTATACATCGCTGGATTTAGCGCTGCAGGATGAGCTGCAGAGCGCTGTCAACGACACACTGTCAGAATTTACGGAAGTCAATGAGGAGGGTATCTATACGCTGCAGGCATCGGCAGTATGTATCGACAATACGACAGGATATGTCAGGGCAATTGTTGGAGGCAGGAAACAGGATTATCCGGGATATACGTTAAACCGTGCATACCAGAGTTTCCGCCAGCCGGGCAGCGCGATCAAACCGCTGACCGTCTATACGCCGTCCTTTGAGGCAGGTTACACGCTGGAGAGCCCGGTGGTGGACGAACCGATCGAGGACGGTCCGAGAAATGCAAACGGCGCCTATATGGGAGAGATTACGATACGGACTGCGATCGAAAAATCAGTCAATACAATTGCATGGAAACTATATGACGAGCTGACGCCGCAGAAAGGCCTTTCCTATCTGCAGGAAATGAATTTTTCAAAACTGGACCGCGAGGACTACCGACTTGCGACGTCGCTGGGCGGATTTACAAGAGGGGTGTCCGCGCTGGAGATGACGTCCGGCTATGCCGCGATACAAAACGACGGCAAATTTCGGCAGCCGACTTGTATTGTCGAAATCACAGGCAGAACCGGGGAAAAAATATATGTGCAGCCGCAGACGGAAAAAGCAGTATACAGCCAGAATGCGGCTCGTACCATGACGGAGGCTCTCGTAGGCGTTATGACAGACGGAACCGGAAAGGGGCTTAAGTTAAAGGGCATTCCATGCGCCGGAAAAACGGGAACCACAAACGATCAGAAAGACGGCTGGTTTGTCGGCTATACCAGATATTATACGACCGGCGTCTGGGTCGGATACGATATGCCGCAGAAATTAACGGGTCTTGCAGGGTCAACTTACCCTGGAAAAATCTGGCAGACTTTTATGGAAGAGATCCATCAGAATCTTCCACCGATGGAATTTTTGCCGTCGGCAAAGCTTTCAGAAGGCTATCAGGAGGAGACGGAACAGCAGGAAGAGGGGAGTCTGTGGAACATAGACAAAAATGATGCAAACGGCAAAGAAAGCGAACATCAGCCGGAGAATCCGCAGCCGTCGGAAAATACCGGCCAGCCTGAAAATACAGGAAATTCGCAGCAGCCGTCGGGGAATACCGGCCAGCCTGAAAATACAGGAAATTCGCAGCAGCCGTCGGAATCTCAGGGGCAGCCGCCGCAAACGCCGGGGCCCTCAGAGAATCCACAGCAGCCATCCGGGGATTTGGATACTTCTGAACAGCCGGGAAATCCACAGCCACCGCAGCAGGTATTTCCGCCGCCTTCCGAAAAGCCGGAGGAAGAGATTGAGGATATTCCGTCCATGGAGACATGACGGATGAAGAGAGAAAGATTATTCAAATCTTTCTCCCGCAAGTTTGTGTCCGCACGGCATCCTCAAACATGAAATGCGAAAAAAGCAGCGCGGAAATGGGATAAAATTAAAATTGTGACGGAGAAAGGAAACTGGCCGTTGGGCCGAAGAAAGGGGTATCATATGAAGAAATATGCATTTGGAGCAGATATTGGGGGAACTACCTGTAAAATCGGTTTTTTTGAAACGGAAGGGAAACTCCTTGACCGGTGGGAAATTTCCACAAACACCGAAAACGGCGGGGCGTCAATTCTGGACGACGTTGCAGGAGCAATTGACAAAAAACTTGCACAGGAGAGCGTATCAAAAGATAATGTGCAGGGAGTCGGCGTCGGTGTGCCGGGCCCGGTTGACGGAAGAGGCGTTGTGAATAAATGCGTAAATCTCGGCTGGGGAGTATTTAACGTGGAGGAGGAACTCCATGCTAAGACGGGACTTTTGGTGAAAGCCGGAAACGATGCCAATGTGGCCGCATTAGGAGAATTATGGCAGGGGGGCGCAAAAGGATGCAGCGATGCGATTATGGTGACTCTTGGCACCGGAGTCGGCGGCGGCATTATTATCGGCGGGAAAATGGTGTCCGGATTTGACGGCGCAGGCGGTGAGATCGGGCATATGGCGGTCAGTGAGGATGAAATTGAGCAGTGTACCTGCGGGAAATACGGATGTCTGGAACAGTATACGTCCGCGACAGGAATTGTGCGAATGGCGAAGAGAAAACTCGCCGTGATTACGGAGGATACGTCATTAAAGTCATACGATGTGCTCACGGCAAAAAATGTGCTGGACGAGGCAAAAGCGGGCGATGCCATAGCGCTTGAGCTGTTGGACGAGGTCGCTCGTATTCTTGGCAGATCGCTTGCCAATGCCGCCTGTGTTGTGAATCCGGAGATTATTGTCATAGGCGGCGGCGTCTCCAAAGCGGGAACAATTCTTTTGGATGCGATTCAAAAGTATTTTAAAGAGTATGCGTTCCACGCCTGCCGCAGTGCAAAGTTTGCACTGGCATGTCTTGGAAACGACGCCGGGATGTATGGCTGTGTAAAAATGTTGTTATAGAAAGCGCTGTCACACTTCCTTTTGAACCAGCCCTTTTGATTTCCATTTCCCCGTATAATAGCGTACGACCGGGATAATACAGCCGCACCCCCATGAGATCGGCGTTGCAAGCCAGATTCCCGTTATCCCGATCAGATGGGAGAGCAGATAGGCAAACAGAATACGCGCGCTAAGTTCTGACAGTCCTGCTACCATACAGATATTGACGTCGCCCGCGCCGCGGATCAAATTCTGATAGCTTTGCATAATACCGGCAATAATATAGGCAATTCCGATAATGGACAGGTATGTTTCTCCGATGCCAATGGCTGCCTGTTCCGTCTGCGCGTCCAGAAATAAACGCATAATATTTCCTTTGAAACAGAGTACAAATATGGCAATGGAGATTGCAGCGATCATCATCAGACGCAGCGTGGCGCGCAGACCTTCGCGGATGCGGTCAAAATTTTGTCCGCCCATATTCTGTCCTGTAAAAACGGACATGGACGTGCCGATAGAAACAATAAACTGAATAGCCACCATATCCAGTTTGCCGGCCGCGGTATGGGCGGCGATGGCAGCCTCCCCGTAAGAATTGATCAGGCGCTGAACGCTGAGTCCGCCAAGTGAGATCGCGCCTGACTGGAATGCAGACGGCAGTCCGGTTTTGATAATTAACACGATCATGTTTTTGTCCGGAACTTTCTGCAAGCCGTCGATATGCAGTTCGCGCCGCTTTCGAAACAGATGGACAATGCAGATGAGGGCGGAAAGGCACTGCGCAATAATCGTTGCATAAGCGGCGCCTGCAATACCCAGATCAAACCGCAGAATAAAAACAAGATCAAGTACGATATTGACAATGGAAGCCACAATCAGCGCATAGAGCGGCGTTTTGGAATCGCCTACATTTCTTAAGATGGCGCCGGCGGCGTTGTATGCCATATTTCCTATAATAAATACGATCATAATCTGCAGATAAGCAGAGGCATAGCCTACAATCTCGTCCGGAATCCCAAGTATTTTCAGAAAGACAGAGACAAGCAGTCTGCCGGATATGGTCATGATCAGCGTTAAAATACCGGTTATATAGATCATGGAAGTTACGGCTTTTTTCAGCTGATTATAATTTGCGGCGCCGAAGCATTGTGCAATGATAATGCCCGCGCCGTTATTAAGCCCTACAATCAGGCAGGTGATTAAAAACATGACGGAACCGATGCTTCCGATTCCTGCAAGTGCGTCTGCGCCGAGATATTTGCCTACAATCACAGTATCGACAAGACTGTAGATCTGCTGAAAAATATTTCCAATCAGCATAGGGAACGTAAAGGAGAGAAGCAGTTTTGTTGGATTCCCTTTTGTCATATCATTCGTCATGGTAATGGAAAGCTCCTTATATCATTAAAACGTATTATTTTTATTTTGTCAGCGGCAGCGGCGTGCAGGAACACCCGATGCCAAGTCCGCCCTGCCCGATGTGACAGGAAACGCCCAGCGAGAGGTCGTCACACAAAAGATCCATGCCGGGGAATGCTGATTTGATATCGGCGATCCACTGTTTTGTTACTTCGGCGGATGCGCTGGAGGCGGCCAGCAGATGCACTTCGCCTGCATCATACTGATTTTTAAATTTTGTCTCCAGATCATGACGCATTGCTTCGATCATCGCTTTTTTTGCTTTTTCAAAGCCGCGGCATTTTTTATACATATCAAGCGTACCGACGTCAAATTTCAGCACGGGCTTAATGTTTAACACGGCGCCGAGCGCTGCTGCAGCCGGGGAAATACGACCGCCCCGCTTTAAATGTTCGAGTGTTTCAACACCGACATAAATGACCATCTGATCTCTGGCCTGTTCCAGAATCTGCTTCACCTGATCCGCCGGATATCCCTCTGCAATCAATTCCAGGGCATCGAGAACGGCGCGGTGCATTAGTGTAGAGACGCGCCCGTTATCTACCACAAAGACGCGGTTCTGATAGGCTTTCTCCTGCGCCAGCGCTGCCGCTGTCTGACAGGAACCGCTTAAGCCGCTGCTGATCGGAATATATAAGATCTGTTCATATTCTTTCAGCGCTTTGTCCCAGATTTGCTGTACGCTTTCCGGCGACGGTTGCGAAGTGGAGATTGTGGCGCCGGAGTCAAGCCGTTCAAAAAACTCGTCTCTTGTCAGCGTAATATCCTCATAGAAACATTCATCACCAATATAAAAAGGCATAGGGAGAACCCATATGCCAAGTTGCTCTGCCAATTTTGCAGTAATGCTGCTGTGGCTGTCCGTAACGACTCCAATCGTTTTCATAGCGTCCCTCATTTCTGTAAATCTTTTTTCCATCTTAAAGGAAAAAACATTTTTGTCAATAGCTTTTCACTATTTTTTTCTGGACATTTGGTACTATGTAACTGACCGGGCCGTACGGGTGAGGAGTTTAAAGTTCCACAGCCTGTTTTTTTACATCTGCCAGCGCTTTGGACACAGGCGGAATACTGATGATCACCAGAGTAATCACGGCTTCCGGAATCAGATAGGAAGCCTGATAACCCATGGAGTAGAGCAGCGGGTGCATGCCTTCCGGTGCAAACGAGGCGAAAAATACGACGCCGGAGACAGTAGAGAATACAAAACGCCCGCTTACGCCGACCAGATATCCGATCTGCAGACCGAATTTTTTCTTATGGAAAAATCCGGCCAGTCCAAGAGCGCCGAACGCCAGCGGATAATCGAGCAGCATCTGGGGGATTGTGTAAAAAATCGGTTCTATTACAAACTGTACAAGACCGTAGGCGATTGCCGTCATAATGCCGGCATAAGGCCCGTACCAGTAAGCGATCAGCACGATAAACAGCATCGACAGCAGCGTGACGGATCCGCCCATCGGCATGGTCCAGATTTTAATCATCGAACAGACGAGCGAGAGCGCAATGGCCATTGCGGAGTAGACAAGCTGTTTTGTAGTCAGGGCCGCTTTTTTTGCTGCATTTTTCTGGCGTATCACGGCAGCGATTACGACGAGAACAGCGATTGCGGCTGCAACGATCAGGATTCCCGTTGTTGTCAGCCGCACGGAGCCGTCTCCCCATGCGCCCTCTGGCGAAGCAAAAAAATTGTTCATAAAAAAATCCTCCTTTACATTGGTACAATGCCAGAGGAGGATAAAAATCCGATCTTTGCTTCCTTACGCCGGTATTATCCGGTTCAAGTAATAAGGGTCGATGAAATTCATCTCTCAGCATAAAGCGCCCCCAGCATCGTCATAATTTATTTGTTTTTTTAATATAGCAGTAATAGATGCGCTTGTCAAGCGCAAAATGAAATCGTCACCGCTTTATGCCTGCAGGCATTCCGGAATTTTCAAAGACAGGCCAAAATATAAGGAAAACATAAATTATTTTGTGGTCTTCTATTGTACCATGGATGGCGGTGTGATAAACTAAAATTATAGTAAAAAACGAACAATGCAAAGGGGGGCGATAGCAAAACAAAAAGGGACAGCGGCACGTTAACCATGATCTGCTGCATACATTCATTGTAGTGCAGAGAAAGCAGGAAAGCTATGGAGAAAATCAGACAAAGAAAAACAGACTGTGCAAAAATGCTTGCGGTCACAATGCTGTTTTCGGTATTTTCACCGATTACTGCAATAGCAGGACAGTGTGATCCAATCCAGGAGAGCACTCAAAACGAAAGTACGACAGAACGGGGAGAATATGTAATCGCCTTGGAAGAAAACATGGCGGCGCTGGTAAGCGACCCGGGGGAAGCGTCAAAGATCACCAAAGGGACGGACACAGTAATTTATGAGACAGACCTGTCTAAAGAGGAACTGCTGCAGCTTAAGCAGTCCGGGGAGGCAGTCGTAGAGGAGAACTTTTTCCTGTATGGAGCAAACGAAATGAGGAGCCGAAGCGCCCGATCAAAGGCGCTCTGTCGGACGGGCAGGATGCACAGGAATCCTATAGAGAAGGGACGGACTGGAATTACCGCATGATCCGGTTGGATGAACCGGCAGATAAGCCGGCGGAGAGCACAGACGATCCGGTAAAAGTTGCGGTTCTTGACTCCGGAATTGAATTACTTTCCGGCATTCCGGTGAGAGACAGTGTTAATCTTGTAAAAGAGGAGCAGGATCTGCCCTACTATATGAACGATATGGTTGGGCATGGCACGGCTGTCGCGGATATTATTCACCAGATCTGTCCGGATGCATGGCTGTATGCAGTGCGTGTGCTGGACCGGGAAAACAGAGGGCGTCTAAGTGATATTGTGGAGGGTATTTACTGGTGCATTGACCAGGATGTTGATATCATCAATATGAGTTTTGGCACGCCGCGGGAATCCGAGATTCTAAGAGACGCGGTGCAGGCTGCGGCCAATGCCGGAATCCTGATTGTGGGTTCGGCAGGAAACGGCGGGAGCGAGGCAGGAATCGAATATCCGGCAAGATTTGAGGAAGTGGTTGCAGTCGGCGCGGTGGGAACTGATGCGAAGCGGACAGAGGAGAGCGCAACCGGCTCTGAGCTTGAACTGGTAGCTCCGGGAGAGCAGATTGCAGTCAAAAGCATGTTTGGCATGGAAACAGTCAGTTCAGGCACCAGCATGGCCGCTCCGCATATTGCGGGGGCAGCAGCGGTACTGATGGAGCAGGATGCACAAAAAGATGCCGGGCAGGTACGGGCTGTCTTAAATGAGAGCGGAAATCCGCTTGGCAGCAAAGAGGAATACGGGGCCGGCATTGTCGATATTGCGTATGCGAAACAGCTGTTAGAAGAGGGTGTTGTGACATCACAGGAGGGCAGCGTCTGCGCGTATGCAGACGGACAGCAGACAGAACGGGCGAGGGAAGAAGTACAGACGTTTGAGGAAGTGGATTATGTAGAAGGGCGCTGGGATAAAAATAGCCATAAAACTTTAATCAAAGATGGAATAGAAGATAGCGGAGGATTAACTGCTACAGAAACAAAGTTGTTGAAAGCGGGCGCTGTCTACCCAGATAGGAGAACAGCTATGCCAAATGATCCGGAGTGGCATGGGCAGTATTGGGAAAATTATATTGCAAATTACATGTCTTCATCATGGATAGCGAAGTCGGCAGGAGATACATCAACATTAAAAAAAGTAAAAGGACAGTCAGAATCCTGTTACCAGCGGATGAAAAACAGTGTGTCTACAAAGAATGTCAATGGTGTAAAATGGGAAACAATTATTGAGTCAGAAACAGGTTTAGACTATGCAGCACAAAGCGCTTCAGTGAAGAAACAATGGAGAAAAGCGTTTCTGTTTGGGATGGCAGCCCATACAGGAACAGATGCATTCGCACACAGTGCTTATTACAGAAATGAAAATGGTCATACACTTTGGATTGACCACAGTCTAGGGGCAGATGATCCCGAGGTATTTGATAATCGATATAAATGTGCAGGTAGAGTTGCTCTGGCGGCGGCTATAAATTATGATTTAGATATCAAAGCTTGTCCGGCGGATTTTACATCAGCCGGTGAACCATACTGGAAAGGTTTCCTGATGAGAAATATTCTGTATTATGCGGTTGAGGCTGATCATTTCAATTATGGTGCGAGTTGGTTAAGAGAGCTTTTTGAGGATGTTGATTACAGGGTTTATGATTAAGCAAAAGATGATTATAGAGAATGTCAGAATAATTTCTCTTTCGCTATAGCTCTTCCGGGGGCACGCACGATTATTGCGAGGAAAATATTGTACTTTCGCACATAAAAAATTGGAGCAGTACATGATAAAACATAATTTTGCCAGGGGTGATACCGTCAATGTGAATGTGTATGTATCGTATCAGTCGCAAAGGAGAATTTTTCTTTATGCGGCGGTGTGCATCCTGCTATATTGAGCGGCAGATTTATCTGACCTTAATATAGTTTGTATTGCAGAAAAGGAGGCTGCTATGAAAAACGGAAAAAAGAAGTTTTGGGTTAGTTCAGGTGTATTTTTGTTTATGATCATAATGTGTTTGTTTTCTGTTCGTGTTTCAGCTGGACAAAAAATGACATATAAAGATTATGAATACTGTTATACAAAAGGGAAAGATAATATTAAACTATTAAAATACAATGGAAATGAAAGCCATGTGAAAATACCGGAAAAAATAAAAGGGAAAAAAGTTGTTGTAATAGGCAAAGCAGCATTTCGGTCGAACAAGCATGTGGAAGAGATTGTACTGCCGGAAACGGTGGAGGATGTAGAAAAAGAAGCTTTTTGTGCATGTTGGAGTCTGAAAAAGGTGGTATTACCCAAAGGATTAAAGTCACTGGGTTCAAGAGTTTTTGCCAGCTGTCGGGCATTAAAGACAATCAATTTACCAAAGGGTCTGACAAAAATACCGAAAGTGGCATTTTTGTTTTGTACCAAATTGGAAGAGGTTGTAATTCCCAAAAATGTGGTTTCCATTGAAGAGGAAGCTTTTGCGGATTGTACTGCATTAAAGAAAATAGTATTTTCAAAAGATTCAAAGCTGGAAAGAATTGGTGAGTTTGCCTTTTCAAAATGCCATATGCTGGAAAGAATAAGCTTCCCTGACAATTTGATGGTGATTGAAGATCAGGCATTTGAGGAAAATATAGCATTAACAAAAGTTACGTTTGGTAGGAAATCCCTCCTCAAAGAAGTGCAGCAGGGGTGTTTTGCGGATTGTTTTTCTTTGAAAGAATTTATATTTCCTGCACATGTTGAAAAAATTGGAAGTGTTGTTTTTGTAAATAATCAACAGTTAAAAAAAGTTATATTTAAAGGAAAGGTTCCGGAACTGGATGATAGGGCGTTCGAGGGAATCCATTCCAATGCCATATTTCATGTGCCGTCCAAATACAAAACGGCGTATAAAAAGGCGCTGAAGAGGAAAACGGGATATTTATCGTCAATGCAGATTAAATGACGATTTTTGCATAAAGATGCCAGCTGAAAAATTGTAATATTGTTAACTAAAAAGCTGTTAAAAACAAAGATATAGCAGTAATTGAGGCGCCTGTCAAGCGGCAAAAGGGAATCAGGAAAAGTTTAGTTACCGTTCAGCGCCGATAGAAAATATTAACTATTTTGCTATGTTCTATTGTATCAAGGATGGCGGTGTGATAAACTAAAAATATAGTAAAAGTGGCATACAAAGAGGGGGGCGATAGCAAAACAAAAAGGGACAGCGGCACGTTAACCATGATCTGCTGCCATACAGGGACAGATGCGTTTGCGCACAGCACATACTACAAAGATAGCAAAGGCAATATGATTCATCTGGATCATGGAACAAACAATGGTTGGGCAAATGTTCCATCGAAATTCGAAAATCGGTTTGATTGCGCAAGAGAACTGGCCTATAAGACAGCAGTAAGCTGTCAGTTGGAATGGTCGGGCGAGGCAGTTGATTTTATGCCGGATGATCAGGATTACCTGTCGGGTTTTTATATGAGGAACATATTGTATTATGTGATTCAGGCAGACAAACAAGATTATGGCGTGAAAACGCTGACAGAGTGGTTTAAACCAATTGATTACCGTGTACCCTGACTAAATATGGAGAAGGAACGATTATGAAAAATCAAAAATACAGGATGATAGTTATCATCGCAGTTTTGTGTTTGTTCACGATATGTCTGCTGCCGGCCAATGTATCAGCAGGCCAGAAAAAAACATATGGCGATTTTAAATATTGCTATACAGAGGAAAACGACGGTATTATCCTTTTGAAATATAAAGGGAAAGAAAAACGGGTAACGATTCCGGAAACCATTGACGGTTTTCCGGTGGTGGCGATAGGCGAGGGCGCATTTAAGGAGAACCGGTATCTAAAGGAGGCGGTGTTGCCGGAAACGGTGCAAACGATCGGGCAGAGAGCTTTTTATGCGTGTGAGAAGTTGAAGAAAGCAGTGCTGCCGGAAGGGATAACAATACTGGAAATAGCAGTTTTTGATTGTTGTGAAGAATTGCAGACAGTCCATCTTCCGCAGAGTCTGTTATCAATACAATCGGCGGCCTTTAGCTTTTGCCTGAAACTTGAAGAAATCGAGATACCCAAAAATGTGAAATTCATTGAATCGGAAGCTTTCTATGGATGCCGGATGCTGAAAAAGGTTGTTTTTCCGAAAGACTCCCGACTGGAGCGGATTGGCGAGTCGGCTTTTAAGTACTGCCGGTTTATGAAAGAAATCAGTTTGCCGGACAGCATGCAGATACTGGAGGAACAGGCTTTCTCGGACAATCATAGCTTGCAAAAAGTTGTGTTTGGAAAAAATTCCCGCTTGAAAGAAGTACAGGATGGCTGTTTCGGGGATTGTCCGTTCCTGAAAAAATTTACATTTCCCGACGATGAAAACTTTGGGTAAAGAAAACCAGTAAAATCAAGGGTTTCAGC
>CAMUGE010000036.1 GCA_947088345.1 uncultured Roseburia sp. | reverse complement strand
CAAGGGGTATGAGCACAAGGGATATCCATGGCCAGATACAGGAACTTTATGGGATCACATCCCGTCTACTGTGAAGTTAGGGAGGTTACCACTTTGTAACACGGTTACTCCATTTACGAATTATATCATATCTTATGTTGTACAGAAATCTGCATTTTCTATTCTTTGAATTTATTCATAAACATTTTACCATCACGGAACAGCTAAAGGCGGAAAACACCTTAGAATGGGTCGTAAAGATGAATAACATATGGGCGTGTGCGATGGAGATTGTGAACATCGAGATAATATACGCATAGGCAGCATGGCGGTAGAAGTGGAAACTCTGTCGTCTTTTTTTCGGGGAGTTATTAATAATGTGAGATTTTATATAATTTTAAAGAGTTTTTGAACTCTCAATAGGGCTTCTTGACACATATATCATTCTGATATATATTGAATATATCGAATTGATATATTGGAGAAATTGTAAGTAAAGACAGAAATTAAGAAAGTTATTACTATTAGTTTCCTTGCTTCTATTTCCCATTACACTTTACGATGTTAGCCCTGCCTTTATCATAAATGCGGGATTGAAGGGAATGGTTAATGGTAGTTTTAGTGTATTTGTGTTAATGTTTGGTCTTTCTATTCCGTTTGGAAAGTTATTTTGTTCAAAATATTTGTCCAGCAGTCGGACTGCAGGAATGAGCTTTTTTAGTTAATGGAAAGCTGCCTAAACAAGGATGGAGAAACTATATCAAGTACATAATATGGGTAATTTGGGTATCAGCAGTTGTTTTTTGTTATTTTCAACATGGAAAAATTGAAAAATAGATTTTATATTTGAAACAGAAAAAGGCATTTCTGTTTCCTCTGTCCAAAGTTACATCATTTATTATGGCATTATGTGTTTGATATTTATACCATCTGTATTATATGGTAAAAGAGTTTTATGCCATTATTTTTGTTGGACGGCTCCATTTATGGTGTTAGGAATGAAACTCCGTAAACTTTTGCATTTGCCAGGAATACACATTAAAGCTAAAGAGAAAGACAAGTGTATTTGCTGTAATAAAAGTAATAAAGGTTGTCCTATAGGAATGGATGTTGTAATTGAATTAAAAAATGATGTTATTGATAATTTAGAGTGTATCCAGCGCGGTGCTTGTGTTGATAGCTGCCCTCAACAAATCTTGTCCTATAGAATGACAATAAGAAAGGAAAACAACAATGGCAAATGAGAAAAAGATTGATTGTGTGATTTTAGGTTTGTTAAGCCACGAAGAACTTACGGGATATGAAATAAAAAAAAGAATGGACACAACACTAAAGTATTTTTGGAGTGCAAGTTATGGAAGTATATATCCTGCATTGAGTGACTTGGTTAATCGTGGATTAGCTACAAAAAGAGAAGATAAAGAAAATAAAAGAAATAAACTAATTTATACCATAACAGATGATGGACGAAATTACCTTAAAGAATGGTTGACATTACCTGTTGAAAAAGATGAACTCCGTTATGAAACAATGCTTAAATTGTTTTTCGGAAATGAGCAAAATATCGAACAGGTATTAACACATATAAAATCATTTGAGGAAAAAATCAAAAAGGAGCTTCCATATCTTTTGGGGGCAAAAGAAGTTCTGAAAGATTGTCTGAATGATGATACTGCTCATAAATACTATTTGCTCACGGTAGAATTTGGACTCAAGACTTATCACACGTATTTAGAATGGTGTGAAGAAGCAAAGAAATTTTTAATGGATAGTGGAGAATAGACAAATGATAGGACATATTGGATTTTCATATATTGGAATGATATTCTTAATGATGTTATTCATTCCAAATATTGTTTGGACAAGAAAAAAGCCACAGGGATATATTTCAGAAAATGAGAACAAAGTATTACTGCTTTTTGAAAGGTTAGGCGAGGTCTTAACTACAGTATTTGCATTGGTTTTTGACGATTTTAATTTATACAGCTGGTCAAATTGGACTTGGTGGCTTATTGCGGCTTTTTTTTAATGTTACTGTATGAATTATGGTGGATACGCTATTTTCGGAGCGAACAAAAACTCTCGGATTTTTATAGTAGCTTCCTGGGCGTTCCACTTGCAGGGGCGACATTACCTGTAATTTCCTTTTTTTGCTTGGTATATATGGCAAAGTTATATGGCTTATAGCTGCTGCGCTAATCTTAGGAGTCGGACATATTGGAATACATATGCAACACAGTAAGGAACTTAAATCTTTGAGTTGAAAAAGAGTATGGAAACAAAAACAACAAAATGGATACGCTGCCCTGTCTGTGGCAACAAAACCCGTGACAAAATTAGAGAAGATACAGTTTTGAAAAATTATCCTTTCTATTGCCCGAAGTGCAAGAAAGAAACTTTGATTGAAAGAAAGGTGTCGGATATTAGATTGATTTTATACGGAAAAGGTATTGAAATCTTTGAGAAAAATAATGTATAATAATTAAGAGTTAGCGAGAAAAGTACTTGTAAGGCTCATGCCAGATGACATTTCGCCAACAAGTACTAAGTTTCACGCCGAAAAACGCCCAAAACAGGCGTTTTTCGTACGGATCAGAGATTGCGGGGAGCGGAATCATAGGGGGGCGTGTGAGAAGTACTTCTAATCACTCGCAGCAAAGGCGCTAACGCGAAACAGGTTCGTGCGCGAAGAGTTCTAAGACTCACACTGAGAAATGCCTCAAATACGGCATTTCTCATCTGGATTTGAGTTGCGGCAGAGCCGCGACATGGAGGTTAGTGCAAAAAATAATTTTTCACACGGCGATTTGTATCTGCTCTTTCAAAGCCATAAACGGCCTGATACAAAGTCGCTTATGCACATAAAGCGATTGCGGACTGCGTTCGCAATGCAGAAATGGAAACTATCATGTATTTGAGTTAATGTTCGTCGGTAAGCGTTATAGCCAAAAAAGAAAGTCGATGTCATTTTGTATGAAGTGTGAGACGGGATTTGCGGCTGCTGTTCATATGATAAAGGAGAATTTAGGAAAATGCCATTAGTACCAGCTATATGCACACAGTGCGGTGCACTGTTAGAAGTAGATTCTTTGAAAGAGGCTGCTGTTTGCTCTCACTGTAATACGCCATTTGTGACAGAAAAGGCTATCCATAATTATAATGTTTCCAATGTTACACAGATTCAGAATTTGCAGGCGGATTCTGTAATTTTGAATGATACTACATCAATTGAGAATAGGATTCGGGCAGGTGAGACATTTTTAAAACTGGAGGATTTTCAGGCAGCGTCAGAAACATTTCAGAAGTTAACACAGGAGTGCCCATATGACTACCGTGGTTGGTGGGGTAGACTTAGAGCTGAAACAGAGAATTTTAAGGGTTATATGAATCATAGTTCTGATTTTAATCTGATATGCGAGTTCTATGAAAATGTAAAAAAAACGGCGGATCACAATAGTTTGGCAGAAATAGATCTTTTATTTGACAAATACCAACAATATTGGAATGATTATTATAATAGGATAACGAATGAAAAAAATTTAGAACTTTCGTGTTGTGATAAAGAATATAATCAAAAATTTGAGGATTTATATTTAAATAAAGAAGAGCTAAAAAAAGAGTTAGATAGAGAAGAAAAGCGTTACAATAAGAGATTAATAATATATTTTGTTAGTGCTGGAATTATTTTTTCGGTAATTCTAGGATATCCGTTTTGGAAGTCATTACCAATAGATAATTATGAAATATATTGCTTAAAATATGGCGGGCCAGTCTTAATTATTTTTGGAATCATTTCAGAGAAATTGGTCATTGCTAATCGCCGGGAAAGTGGCCGATTGATGACAAAATTAGGTGAGTTGGATCGTATGTATGAGAACTTGAAAGAGGAACAAGTTAAAAAAAGGAAAGAAATTGAAAAGAAGTATTCCTGGTTATAGCAAATTATTATGCAGCAGGATGCAAAAATGAGATATCACATCAATAAGCGTGTTATAGATTTTTCAATTACTAGCCTGGTCGACGCTTTGCTGCTATCAAAGAAAAGAGGAATCCGCAGACTGACAGCACAGTCTGCGGATTCCTCTTTTCCTTATCGGGTTCAGTCAATTAAGATCAGATAATCCGAAATCACATTCGCAGATGTGTTCCGTGATTGAAGAAAGAGAAAAAGAGTGCTATAATACTAAAATATTATTAGGAATAGTCATGCGATAAGAAAGGTAAATCACATATGAGCAACGATACACAAAAACAGTCTCAATACGATAAAATGATAAAAACGCCAATTCCCAAACTTGTTGTAACACTGGCGATTCCAACCATATTGAGTATGATGATCACAAGTGTCTATAATATGGCGGACACCGCGTTCGTGGGGCAGCTTGGAAACAGCGCTTCCGGCGCGGTCGGCGTGGTGTTTGGGTTTATGGCGGTGATTCAGGCGGTAGGTTTTATGTTTGGACAGGGGGCAGGGAGCATGATCGCCATGCAGCTGGGAAAACAGGACGGCGATTCTGCCGGCGCCGCGGCGTCTACCGGATTTTTTGTTGCTCTTTTGACTGGTATACTGATATCAGTCCTGGGATTTTTATTTTTGGACCCGCTTGTCTTTTTTCTCGGCAGTACCGAGACAATCGCGCCTTATGCAAAAACTTATATGATCTTTATTTTACTGTCCGCGCCGTTTATGGTGGTATGTTTTGTGATGAATAATATACTTCGCTATGAGGGTAAGGCGGCGCTGGGAATGATTGGCCTGATGACAGGGGGCGTTTTAAATATTATATGTGATCCGATCTTTATGTTTGGTTTCCGGCTTGGCATTGCAGGGGCCGGTTTATCGACGGCGCTTTCACAGTGCGTCAGTTTTTGCATACTGCTTAGCATGTTTTTGCGGGGAAAAACGGTTACAAAACTGTCTGTGAAGCGTATTATGTGGAATCCGCTCCGTATTTTAAATCTGATGGCGACAGGGCTTCCCAGCTTTTTAAGGCAGGGGCTGAACAGTATCGCAACCGTGCTGCTGAATACGCAGGCAGCGTTATACGGAGATGCGGCAGTGGCTGCCATGAGTATTGTCTCGCGTATAGCCATGTTTGTGTTATCTATTGCAATTGGCGTCGGGCAGGGATTTCAGCCTGTGAGCGGTTTTAATTACGGCGCCGGAAAATACGGACGTGTAAGGCGGGCCTATTGGTTTACCTTTCTGCTCTCCGAAATACTGATCGCCGTGATCGCCGCGGGCGTAATGATTTTTTCGGGGAGTATGATACAGCTGTTTCGAGATGACGCCGAAGTGATTACAATCGGGATAAGGGCGCTTCGGCTGCAATGTGTATCGCTTTTGTTTGTGCCGTTTTCTATGGTGACAGAGATGCAGCTGCAGAGCACCGGAAAAAAATTGGGGGCTTCAACGCTCTCGGCTCTGCGAAGCGGCGTATTCTTTATTCCTGCGCTTGTCATTATGGCAAGATTCAGGGGCCTGGCAGGGATTCAGGAGGCGCAGCCGCTGGCCGCTGTGCTCTCTTTTCTGCCGGCTATCTTTTTTGCGGCGTGGTTTTTTTCACATCTTCCAAAAGAGGAGGATACCAATGAGGATGTGCAGTTGTAAAGTCATACAACAAAGTATATAATAGAAAAAACGAGAGGTGTGGTTTTAGGCATATGGCATATTATATGGCATTTATGATTTTGGGATATCTTACAGGGAGCGTTTTGTCAGCTCGCATTTTTGGTCGTTTATTTCGGCATCAGGATATAATTTCCGGTACAAAAGACGGGAATCCCGGTACGGCAAATGCATTTTTGGAGGGCGGTTTTTTGTGCGGGATACTGACATTGATTTTTGATGTGTTAAAAGGGTTTCTTCCTGTCTTTCTGTGTGTGAGACTGGAACCGTCGCAGAATCCGCAGCCGATCGAATTTGGACTGGCGCTTGTTTTATGCGCGCCGGTTCTTGGGCATATCTTTCCGCTGTTTTATCATTTCCAGGGCGGGAAAGGTATCGCTGTGACGTTCGGGTGTCTTTTGGGTCTGTTTCCGCATATATACGGGGCGGAGGTTCTGGCCTTTTCCTTTCTTTTTCTGTCGTTTATCGTTCGCGTGACACCGCATTATTTCAGAACGATCGCAGCTTATCTTCTGACGATGACACTTCTTTTGTTCGCAAAAGAACGTTTAGCGCTTCGAATTGGTTTTCTGATGATCGGATGTTTGGTGCTGATTCGAATGCATTTGAGCAAGGAAGAGAAAGAAGCGTGTAAAGTGAGGGTGTTATGGATGCATTAATTTTATCCTGCGGGACAGGGGGAGGGCACAATGCCGCAGGTTTGGCTGTCTATGAAGAACTGAAAAGACGCGGCCATCATGCGGAAATGTTTGATCCGTATTCACTTGTCGGAAGCAGGATTTCCCGTAATATTGCTAATGTCTATATTCGTATGGTGCAGAAAGCGCCCCATATGTTTGGATTCCTTTATCGGGCGGGAAACATTTACAGGAAACTGCCGTTTCGGTCGCCTGTTTATTTTTTTAATAAAAAACCGGCTGAAAAACTGGAGCAATATCTGTATGAAAATCATACGGATATTGTTGTAATGCCGCATCTATTTCCGGCTGAGATTATGACGTATCTGAAAAATAAGGGGGTTTCGCTGCCCAAAACGGTATTTATTGCAACTGACTATACTTGTATCCCGTTTACGGAGGAGACGGAATGCGATTATTATATTGTGCCGCACGAAGATTTGATACCTGAGTTTTTGGGACGCGGTATTTCATTAGAGAAATTAAAGCCTTTTGGAATTCCGGTTAACAGGGCGTTTGATAAAAGCTGTGAAAAGGACAGGCTGAAACGGAAGCTGGGTCTTATGCCGGACAAACATTATTTGCTGATTGTAGGCGGCAGCGTTGGAGCCGGGCATTTGCCGAGGACAGTAGAAGCGCTTCTTTGGTGTATCGGCAGACGTAAGGATTACAGTGTGGTCGTGATATGCGGCAGCAATAAAAAACTGTTTCGTAAAATCAAACGGCGCTATAGAAAAAATGACCGGGTTGTTGTTTTAAAAAGTACAGACCGGATGGCGGATTATATGAAAGCCTGCGAAATTATCTTTTCCAAACCGGGCGGTCTTTCTTCCACGGAGGCTGTTACAGCTGGCGTGCCATTGGTGCATATCGCTCCGATTCCCGGATGCGAGACGAAAAACAGGTCTTATTTTGCAAAGCGAAAGATAAGCGCGGCCCGCTGGAATGGGGACTGGCATGGAATAAGAAAGATTAAAAAACTGATTTTACATGATGAAGTAAACTTTAACCGGGAACATATTCATACGAATGCGAGAAATGCGATATGCGACTGGCTTGAGCACAGTATTGCGCAGTCGCAGAGCGCACAGGGAGATGTTTCGGAACGATAAGAAAAAGAACTGTTCCGCATACGTTATTTTACAAAAAGGGAAATAACATATGCAGAACAGTTTTTGCCGTATTGACACGATTATGGACAGCTGGGCCAATGCCTGATTTTATCTGCCGTGAGTCAAATTGTTATAAGAATGATAAATTCTTCTCAGTTTTCGCCGCGTTTTTTCTTCCAGTTCGGCCTGGGACGTTCCGGGAAAAGGGGGAAGCCTGTGCATAAGCTCCTCATAAGAATAGGGTTGTATGGTGTCGTCGTTTGGCCGGAGTATGGATTTTATACCGTAAAACAGGGAGGAGTAAACACTGGTCTGGTAATTGCTGTCGCACACGACGCCCTCTTCCATTATCCGTTCCAGTCTGTCTGCTACATGGGTCGGCGTCAAATCTTTTGCCTCAATCGCGCGGTCTGCATATCCGATGCTTTGATAGAAACTTGCCACTTTTGGATTCCAGATAATACCAAGAGACGGAATTTCAAGCGAGTACGAGATGATGCTCGGGTGAAGCCGGCAGGAAACAATCGCGTCGTATTTGGCAATTTTGCCTACAAGGCGTTCCGGTGAATCCATATGGAAGAAACAGCGTTTTGATTTCACTCCGTACGCACGGATCAGATAATCCATAAAACTTTCATCGCTGAAATGGCCGCTTGTCAGAAGCTCGCAGCGGTAACCCCGATGAATCAGTTCTCGAATCAGTCCTTTCCAGAAGATGGCTGCATCTTTCCCGGACAAATCAATGTGATTGTCAAGAAATGCATTTTCGCGCAATATAAATAGACCGATCTTCTTTTTTTGCCGTTTTTTAGGAGGTTTTATAAAATTACGAAAAACAGAAAAAGAAAATACAGCCGGATCAGCGACTTTAGCCAGTGGAATCGTTTCATCTTCCCGATATTTTTTCAGCGATACAAAATCGTCGCGGGTGGTAATTTGTTTGACGCAGCTAAACTGTAATGCGTTTTTGATGCGCTGGCATTTCGGATTATCCTCATCGTAGCTTTCAATGCCGACGGCGGAAAAAATTACCGGTTTGTGAAACTGTTCTGCCGCTTCCAAAACCATTGCCGTTCTTTGGTAAAAAGGCTGATACAGATAATTAAACATGGGCGCTCCGCCGTAGACAATCAGATCCGATTGCGCAATCTGCAAAGAGGCGCCCTCGGGGATCGAGGGAGAGGCTGCGTTTTCTTTGACGGCTGCAATAGATGCCGCGCAGCTGTCGATCGCATAATTTGTAACGCCCAGATTTTCCATAACAGCGGAAAGCAGGCTTAAATCGCATGTTTCAATCACCTGATCGCCAACGTTGTCAGAATCTCTGTTTGTCAGCAGAAGAATCCGAAACAAATGCTCCTTTGGTTTCTGCGTGCATTCGTCCGTTTCCTGTATGGTAGCATGATACTTTTGTGCTTGCTTTTCTTCCTTAATTCTAATGTTTTTAACTTTAAAAAAATTCATAAGAGCCTCATTTCTTTTTCTGACGCAGATTTAAAAAATGATTTTGGTTTTGCTCTTCAACAGCTTTGCTCCGTTAATGATCAAAAGAATGCCTGCCGCAATGCCGCCTGTCAGTATACAGATCCCCAGAATCAGCGCTGTGACGCCGCCTGTACCGATTATTTTATAAGTTTTTTCGTCCATGAAAAACCTCCTTGTAATTAGCAGAAACTGTATTTTTGCCGTTATAGTCTGCATTTGTGTCAATTAATATTCCTATCTGGCCA
Organism: uncultured Roseburia sp.; assembly: GCA_947088345.1. Taxonomy (GTDB): domain Bacteria; phylum Bacillota; class Clostridia; order Lachnospirales; family Lachnospiraceae; genus Roseburia. The sequence continues at coordinate 22,427 of CAMUGE010000036.1, read as the reverse complement.
GTACTTCTATGATTTCGGAGACATACATTGTGTGCATGTCTTTATCCTGATACCATCTGTGCATAATATCCGGAGCGGTAAACATTTCCTTTGTCAGTCTGACATGCGCGAGCTTTGCACAGAGAAAAACGAGGTTGCCCTCATCGATAAACGGGATATTATGCCTTGCATTCAAAGTAAGATGCGCCTGTTCTATTTTGTTTTCATTGCGCCCTGAATGTGAACCGCAATATTGAAGCGCATCCCGGTGGGATTGGTCAAAGAAAGTAACAGAGAAAAAATCGTGTTTGTCTAAAAGTTCTTTTGTGTAACGGGAATCGCGCAGAAAGACAGAAGTAATGTTTTTGCCCCACAGTGTGCCGACGTTGCCCCAGCCGATCGTACAGGGATTTGCCTGCGCCTTTGTGCCGACTGTGACAAGCGCCCAGTCCGTTCCGAATTTTGTAAAAGGGTTAAATTCCAACATATCAATTGGAAATGGTTGGAAACTATGCATAAAAATACCTCCAAAGAATCTTTTTTCCTATTATAAAATTTTTTCGGCCGAAGTACAAGGAGGATTGGAAAAAATTTAACGGTATTTCCTGCGAAAAGCGGTTGGGGAAAGTCCGGTATATGATTTGAAATCTTTTGACAGCTCCGCCGGCGCCGCATATCCGATTCGCTCGATCAGGAGCGAAATGTTGTCATCGCTGTACAAAAGTTCCTGTTTTGCCAGTTCGAGCCGCAATGTTTTAATATATTGTGCCGGCGTAGTTGCGAAATGCTGTTTAAATAAGGAAATAAAATATTTTTCGTTAAAATGCATTTCTCTGGCGAGCTGCCGGACAGATAACTTTTCCGCGATATGTCGGTGGATATAACCGGATACCTGGTCTGCAAACGGATTTTCCTGCTTTTCTGGTACGGGCGCATGGCTATTGTCTTCCAAAAACAATGCGACCAGTTCCAACAGCGTCGCTTCCAGTAACAGGGCGGATTTTGCATCTGTCCTAAGGCGCAGTGTATCCAGTCGGTCAAACAGTGTTCTGGCATAGGAAATATCTTCCAGATGTCTGATGTATGGGAAATCAACCAGGTCAAACAGCGAGGTTCCGTCTATCTGCATGATAAAATCGCACCAGTATTTATGGTAGCACGTAGCGCTTTCTGCGTAAAGCGATACCACAGAGTTCCGCGGCAGCAGTACCAAATCATTTTTTGCCGGAAAAATGGATTTGCCGTTTATTGTAATGCAGCCTTTGCCGTCTAAAATAAGGTAGAGCGTGTCGCGTCTTCTTTTGTGCGGCGGTCTGATCCAGTCGGGACAGGGGCCGTGGTCGACAAAAATGAAATCGGTGTGCATTCTTGAAATATAGCGTTTAAAAATCTGGTTTTGATTAAAAACATCCATTTTAATACTCATTTCTGCGCTGATTTTGCACATAAGCGGCTTTGTGGCAGATCATTTATGGCTTTGCAGCGCACAGATACAAATCATGGTGTGAAAAATTTATTTTTCACGCTACCCTACATGATTCCGCTTTGCGGAATCTCATATCCGTATGAAAAACGCCTGTATTGGGCGTTTTTCGGCGTGAAACTTAGTACTTGTCGGGGAAATGCCCTCTGGCATGAGCCTTAGAAGTACTTTTCACGCTACCTCTGTATCGCAGCTTTGCTGCGAACAGCTTTGCTGCGACTCAAATTCCTAAGCGGATTATAAATATTTATCAACTTTTTGTAAAGCGCAAATCTGACTTTTTGACAAATACAGCAGACTTTGCGCAATAGTAAGGTATCTGCGGGTAGTTTATAATAGAAACAACTAATAGAGGAGAGGGGGCGAAGCAATTTGGGCGGCTGTAAATATGTACCGCTTGCTGCGGCCTGGATTACAGGAGAAAAATCGGGACATGGCAGGGGAGCGGACACTCTCGCGCCAAAGGGGGCGGCGTATGGCGTGGACGCGAACAAGCCCTGCTTCCATTGTTTCGTGCGCAGATACCCGCAGCGCGCAAACGCGGTAAAAACGTATGTAAATATTTTTGATACGCACGCGCCGTTTCAGGTTAACGACAATTTGGGTTCAGCGTCAGGTCTTATGGAACTTCTAATGCAATCGCACACAGGTACGATTTTTATTCCGTCGGCGTCTTCTGCTGTCTGGGAGAAAGAGAGAATCAGCGGAATACGGGTGAAAAACGGAGCGGCAGTCCCAATTGCATGGATCAGTGGAAAAGCAGAAAAAATAGGGATTACGCAGGGCAGACGTACAGGTTGATTGCAGAGAGGAGCGAAAAATGAAAATGGGAAAAAAATGGATGAAGTGGTTAGTGACAACCTCAGTATTGTGCGCGTCATTTGGCGTGCTGCCGGCCAAAGCGGAAGAAACTTTCGCAGTATCGAATGGCAATTCGGTGCGGCGATACAGTATGGGTCACAATAACACGGAACACCGGATCTATACGTTCGGCAGCAGTTTTTTGCAGATGAAAGAATTTAATACTTCCTCATTGCCCGAGACAAAAGCAGGCGATTCGGGGATTTCGGTATTAACAGACAGTTCTAATTATAATAATGTTGCGATAATGGATGCACAGACAAAGACAGGCACAGGATATTATCCGCTGGGAAACGATCTTTCGGAAAACGGTTTTTATCTGTTCTTTGGTTCGGGAGGAAACAGCGATGTCAGCGCGTCAGTGAAATTCGACGCTCCTGTTGCCTCCGGCAAATATATAAAGATCACATATGCAAAACCGACATCGACCAATAACGGAAGTACGAACAGAAGCGCAGGCAATTCCAACACCATGGCAATAGGCAGGGAGATGATCGATGTTCAGGATATTTGTGAATTTGACAAATGGTACACCACCACTGTCAGAGTGTCGGAAGAAGTGTCAGGGATTGATATAAAGCTTGGCAAATGGAGTTCGACTGCTATCTCAGAAATTGAGATTTTAGACAGTGCAAATGTACTTGAGATTACCGCAGAAGACGATATTTCAGAAAAATATATTACATCCGAAATACAGACGGTACGGTACAAGGCAAACGTTTATAACAGTATTACAACAGAAATGGGCAGGACAGAGATTATCGCAAAAGGAACGGCGGATGAAACGGCTCAGATTGCCTATTCTGTAAACGGATACAGCGGCGTGTCCATAAGCTGGGAAGGACTTCTTTGTGTCACGCCGGAAGCTTTGGAGGGTACTGTTACGGTTTCCGCAGAATACGGAGAAATAAAAGCTTCTCTGACGTTACAGTTAAAAGAATTGGGCGGCGCGACGGCGGTTGAAATATATGGAGACGAGGTTGTGGCGGCAGGAACGGCACAATATAAGGCTATCCCTGTTTCAGATGGCGTTGCGCTTCCGGCCCGTGATACAAGGTGGGAGATAATGGGAGAAACAAACGGCGCGAGCATCAGTCAGGACGGCCTGCTTATCCTTCCGCAGAGCGCAAAGCCAGGAGTGATCAAGATCAGGGCGGCGCTTACGGTGTCGGATATTCAGAGTACGGAAACAGCGGGCGAGTTTGCTGTAACGATTCGGCGGGATGCATCCAAACAGTGTCCCCTGGAGATAAAAGGATTACTTTTTCGTAACGGTGAGACAGATGTTACAAAAGCAGACGGCACAGACGGCATCATTATCGAAAAGGTTGCAGATGCGGACGACGAATATAATGTGACAGTAAAGGTGTTTGACAATGATGAAAAACTGATTGCAGCAAAAACAGATTCTGTCGCTGTACTGCCTTATGGGGTTTCAAGTTGTGATTTTAAATTGGCTTTTACAAAGGCGGCGTTTGTTAAAGCCTATGTTACGGAGAGGGCAACAGGCGCAGTTGTATCGGAACGCGTATTTCGGACACAAAAAGGGGAGTATTCCAATATACCGCTTGTCGCCGATTGGATTACAGGGGCGAAGTCAGGGCTTGGCATGGGTGCAGGCATTATCGCGCCTGATACGGCCATAGCTCCGTATGGGATAGATCCGTCTCTGACCAATTTATCCGCATTAAATGTAAATTATGAATACGGGGATGATTATCAGGGCGCAGAGGAAGACAATGTACTCTGGTACAAAACAGGCGCATATCTCGCGAGTGCAAACGGTGCGAATAACAGCATCTACGCGCGCGACGGCGCAGACTGGGAGCAGCAGGCGCTGCCCATCGGTAACGGTTACATGGGAGGAATGCTGTTTGGACTTGCGGATAAAGATCAGATCCAGATAAATGAAGAAACTTTCTGGGCGGCGGGATATCGTGGAACGCAGACGGAGGTTGCAGCGGATACAGTCAATAAGAATATGAGCGAGGGAATCAACGGTTTTATGAGTGTCGGAAATATCTTTGTGGATTTCCATATGCCTAAGGGCGCGTCAGTAAAAAATTATTACCGTGACCTCAATCTGAATGAGGCAGTTGCACATGTCCGCTATGAATATGACGGCAAAAAATTTGCCAGGGAATATCTGGCAAGCTACCCTAAAGAAGCGCTTGCGTTCCGCTATACCGGCGATGAACTGAATTTTGATGTTAAGCCTGTGTTAATGCACCCTGGTAAAGTAACAGTCAGAAACGGAGAAATTAAAATCACAGGAAAATTAAAAGACAGCGAGCCGTATTCGTCAGGGGGTAACGCTGTGTGGAATCAGGAGTCGGATCTGGAATATTGCACGATCATAAAGGTGATAGCGGACGACGGCACAGTTCTGGACGGTTATAATTCCGTAAGTGTGGCAGGCAGTACGGGCGTTACCGTTCTTGTAGCGGCAGCGACGGATTATGACAAAGATCAGTTTACGCTAAATGCAAACGGCAGCGTGAATATGGAAAAAACGCCGTACAAAAGTGAACGAGGAGTTTTGGCAGCGATTGAAAAAGCAGAAAAAAGAATAAACGGCGCGTCGGCCATAAGCTATGAGCAATTAAAAGCGGAGCATATCGCCGATTATAAAGCCCAGTTTGATACGGTTTTGTTTACTTTGACAGATGACAGCGAAGTCTGCGGAACACCTACGGATGAATTGCAGGATTCCTACAGGAAAGTTGTGGGCGTCAGGGAGGCGGATGGAAAAACAGTAGTTTCCTATGACGAGACAGCTTACGCAAATCTTGACAGACACTTAGAGGAGCTCCACTATAATTATGCAAGATATATGATGATATCATCCTCGCGTTCCAAAACAATGCCTGCGACACTTCAGGGAAAATGGTGTCAGTCTACGGCAGAAATATGGGGATCGTGTTACTGTATCAATATCAATATGGAAATGAATTACTGGTTTGCCGGCGGCGCAAATTTAACTGACTCCGCAAAAGCGCTGATTTCATGGTTAACGTCACAGATTCCGGCAGGGCGGGTCACAGCTAAAAATATGTATAAGGTAAGGCCGAAGTCCTATACGTTTGCTGACGGAAAAATAACTTTTTCTGATTCCGCAGAGGATAGGGATGATGTATTTATTATGCATACCAAACAGTCGATTATGGGAACGACAGACCTGACCGGTTCCAAGAGTATACAGTCCGCGGGCAATACGGCGTGGCTGATGTATAATTTATGGGATATATATCAGACAACGGGCGATAAGGAAATGCTTGCGGAAGAGATTTACCCGATTATGCGCAAAGCAGCCAATTTTTATACGCAGTATTTGTATGTATATCAGCGAAAAGTAACCTCCGATACAGAAAAATATCCGGACGGATATTTTTATACAAGCTGGGAGGGGCGTTCTCCGGAACATGGTCCGACCCAGGAGGGGATAAAATATGATTTGCAGCTTATAGCGGGAATGTATGACGATACAATCCGGGCGGCGGAAATCCTGGGTCAGGATGCAGATAAAGTGGCTGCGTGGAAAGAAATCCGAAATCATATGGAGCTGCCGGTGGAACTCGGTGAGGACGGACAGATTAAAGAGTGGGAGCAGGAAACCGGGTATAATACGCACAGAGACGGCGGCGCGCTTGGCGATCCGGTTCACAGGCATATCTCGCATCTTGTCGGTTTATATCCGGGAACGTTGATTAACAGGGATACAGAAGAATTGATGGAGGGAGCGAAAATTGTATTGACTAACAGAGGCGATGATTCCACAGGCTGGTCCTGTTCCAATAAATTTCTTTTGTGGGGCAGGGCATTGGAAGGCGATAAGGCTCTGGAGTTATTTCGCTACCAGCTTGCACAAAAAACATATGCAAATCTGTTTGATACGCATGCGCCTTTCCAGATAGACGGAAATTTTGGTTCTGCGGCAGGCGTGATGGAATTGCTGATGCAGTCGCAGACAGGTCCGATTTATATTCTGCCCGCATTGCCAAAGGCGTGGGATAAAGGAGAAATCAAAGGAATCAAAGCCAAAAACGGAGCGGAAGTTTCGATAAGATGGGACGAGCGTCAGGCGGTTTCATTTACAGTTATTCCGGTATCAGACGGTGATCTTACAATTGGGTACGAGAAAGACAACGGTGTTTTTTTTCTGCAGGGAGCGCCATACGACGGTGTTTACGCAGATTTTGGGGAAGATCATCTCTATACGATTCCAAATGCAAGAGCCGGGCGGCTCTATACATTTACGAAAACACAGAAACCGGATAAGCCGCAGGAGCCGGAGGAACCAGGGGAACCGGATAAGCCGCAGGAGCCGGAAGAACCGGGAGATTCTGGAAGCAGTGGAGGAACGGGAATCACAGGAGATTCTGGAAGCGGTGGAGGAACGGGAACCACAGGAGATTCTGGAATCGACGGCGTAACGGGGGGCCAGGCAATCGACATTTCAAAGGCTGCGGATATCCGGACGGCGTTGAAAAAGACATCTTATGTTTACAGCGGAAAACAGATAAAACCGGGTGTAACAGTAAGTGCAGGCGGACAAAGTCTTAAAAAAAACACGGATTATAACGTGGTTTATAAAAATAATACCAAAGTCGGAAAGGCTTCTGTAACGATAACCGGAATTGGGAATTATGCGGGTACAATCATAAAAACATTTAATATTGTGCCGAAAGGAACGACTATTTCCGGAAAACTTACGGCCAGGGCAAAGGGATTTTCGGTTCAATGGAAGAAGCAGACAGAATCTGTTACAGGCTATGAACTGCAGTATTCAACGAGCAAAAAATACACAAAAAAAGCGACCGTGACAAAGCGGATAAAGAAAGCAAATACTACAAAGCTGAAAGTTGACAAGTTAAAGGCAGGGAGAAAATATTATGTCAGAATCAGGACATATCAAAAAGTAAAGGGAACATACTATTATTCGAAATGGTCTGCGGATAAAAATATAACTACAAAGAAATAAAAACGAGCGCGGGGGAACAGAGAAAGCAGAAAAGTTGCCCTGCGCTTTTTTGTTGTGTAAGCAATGTATTTTGTATTGATATTTTTCTTATAAAGGGATATAATGGAAGTTACTTCTCACTCATTTATTTGAGGTGCTTTTCTAATAGAATCTGGAGGTAGGTATGATTAACAGGCAGCATAAACAGGAACACGGGGCACGATTACAGCCGCTTGACGAAATCGCAGGATATAAGGTGCGTCCAGGATTTTACAACACAAACGGCGCGACGTGCGCAAACAACGGAGTCAGTTTTACCATTCAGTCGATGGGGGCGACCAAGTGTACACTGCTCTTATTTTATCCGAAACAGAAAGAACCGTATGCACGGATTGAATTGCCGGAAGCATACCATATCGGGAATACCTATTCGATTTTTGTATTTGGCCTGATGATTGAAGAATTTGAATACGCATTTCAGTTAGACGGACCGAATGATCCGAAAAACGGATTGCTGTTTGACAAGAACCGCGTACTGCTTGATCCATATGCGAGAGCTGTCGTGGATCAGAGGAAATGGGGCGAGCGCCATGAAAACAGCGACGAATACGTCTATCATGCCAGAGTTGTACAGAACAATTTTGACTGGGGGACAGTTGGCCAGCTGGAAACGCCGCAGGAAGATATGGTTATCTATGAGATGCATGTGCGCGGATTTACGAAACATGAATCATCCGGTGTTACCGCAAAGGGGACTTACGAGGGACTTCGTCAGAAAATTCCGTATCTGAAAGATCTGGGGATCAATGCGGTAGAGCTGATGCCCATCTTCGAATTTGACGAGATGGAAGGCACCCGCGTGGTTGACGGCGAGCGTCTCTACAACTACTGGGGTTATAATACAATCTGTTTTTTTGCGCCCAATACCGGTTATACTTCGGTGCAGGAGCACAATCATGAGGGCGAGGAATTAAAACAGCTGATCTGTGAATTAAAAGAAAACGGAATCGAAGTATTTTTAGATGTAGTCTTTAACCATACGGCAGAGGGCAATGAGAACGGACCGATCTTTTCGTTTAAGGGGATTGACAATAATATTTACTATATATTGACACCGGACGGTTACTATTATAATTTCAGCGGATGCGGCAATGTGATGAACTGCAATCATCCGAATGTACGTCAGTTTATCATTAACTGTCTGCGCTACTGGGTGGTTGAATATCGGATTGACGGATTCCGGTTTGATCTGGCATCGATTCTGACAAGAGATCAGGATGGCGCTCCAATGCCAAATCCGCCTATTCTACAGATGATTGCCTGTGACACAATACTCGGGAAAGTAAAACTGATTGCCGAGGCGTGGGACGCAGGCGGACTGTATCAGGTCGGCAGTTTTCCGTCCTGGAGCCGCTGGGCGGAGTGGAACGGAAGGTACCGCGACGATATGCGGCAGTTTCTAAAAGGCGATAACGGAATGGCGGGAGCTGCCATTGCGCGTATTACCGGTTCCAGCGACCTTTATAATCCGAGTTACCGCGGCACGGGCGCATCCGTAAACTTTATCACCTGTCATGACGGATTTACGCTTTACGATCTGTATTCTTACAATGTAAAACACAATGAAAAGAACGGATGGAACAATACGGACGGCGATAACAACAGTCACAGCTGGAATTGCGGCGCAGAGGGCGATACGGATGATCCGCAGATTGAGAAACTGCGCCGCCGTATGGTGAAAAATGCATTTGCAGCGCTGATGTGTTCGAGAGGGCCGGCTATGATCTATGCGGGCGATGAATTTTGCAATACGCAGTTTGGCAACAACAATGCGTACTGCCAGGACAATGTGATTTCCTGGCTGGACTGGAACCGGCTGGATCAGTACAGAGAAATCCATGACTTTGTGCGCTTTATGATTGCATTCCGTAAAAAATATGCGATACTGCGAAAAACGACAAAGTCCGCTGCGTGTAAATTACCGGAGATCAGTATTCACAACGGCTATCCGTGGAACGGCGGTACCGACTCTTCGAGCAAACTGATCGGTATTATGTATGCCGGAAGAGATGAAAACGACGTCAGGGACGATATTATTTTTTACTGTATGAATGCATACTGGGAGGAGCTTGTAATGCAGCTTCCGGAGCTGCCGTATCAGATGCACTGGAAGATAGCGGTCAACACTTTTTTGGAATATGAGGACGGAAAAGATATGGAGCCGGAGACGGATTTTGCGTATAAAATGTCGCTGCGAATGCCGCCGCGTACAACGGTAATTCTGGTAGCGGTGAAAGATGCGGAGTAAATGAGTCATTGGTTGGGTATTATCCGGGATTGTCTTTGAGATGGCAGCTAAGATTAGCTGCCATTTCTTCTAAGACAGATTGGTTATGGTTGTCCAGCAGACGGTAATTTTGAATCAGGCGGTCTTCTTTTTCGTTTAACATGAAATCCGAACGTAGATGAAAGTTTCGGTTTCCAAACAGATCGTCAAGAGAGGTGCCAAGATATTCTGCGATTTTGTTTGCCGTCTCAAAGTCCGGTGACCGTCGGTTACGGATATAACCGTTCACGGTGTTCGGATGAAGAAACAGGTCTGCGGCGAGTCTGCGCTGCGAAATGCCTTTTTCTGTTAAAAGTTCCTGGATACGTGCGCCAATGATCATGTTTCGCCCGGTCCTTCCCATACAAACTTACATTTACATATTTTTGAAAAAGGTGTTTGAGATCAACTGTGATGCGCTATGTCCATCCGCCGTCGAGCGTGATGATCTGTCCGGTCAGATATTCGCTGCTCTCCGCAATCTGTCTGGTCAAAAGCGCAGCTTCCCGGGGCGTTCCGAGGCGTCCGACGGGAATTTCATCTTTTAGAGTCTGCAGCTCTTCCTCGGAGAAAACGGCGTTCATACGCGTGTCAATCGCGCCGAGCGCAATGGCATTTACCTGGATATTACTCGGGGCCAGTTCCTTAGCCAACGCCTTTGTAAATGCGTTGACGCCGCCTTTGCAGGCGGAGTAGGCGACTTCGCAGGATGCACCGACATTGCCCCAGACAGAGGAAATGTTGATAATTTTCCCTTTTTTTTTCTTCAGCATCAATGGAATGGACAGCTTACAGGTCGAAAATACAGCGGTCAGGTTTGTGTTTACGATGCGCGTCCAGTCGTCAAGGCTCATTTCATGGAGCAGTCCGATATAAGAAATTCCGGCATTGTTGACCAGAATATCAATGCCGCCGAATCGCCGGTTTATTTCACAGAATAGTTTTTCTACGTAAGAATAATCGGAAATATCCCCGATGCTTGTCAGAATAGCGGCAGCGTAGTTTTGCTCCAGCTCATTTTTTAACTGTAAAAGTTCCGGTTCCGATTTGCGGCAGGTTATGACGAGTTGGTACCCGTTCTGTGCAAAAGTCGCGGCAATCGCGCGCCCGATGCCGGCGGAGGCGCCTGTGATCAGTACGGTTCGGTCCATAAAAATCCTCATTTCTGCATTGCGAACGCGGTTCGCATTAGCTATTTTCATCTGAATGATATCTTTATTTCCGGAAGTATTTCTTCCTTTTCTGAAATTATTATAAATCCATTAAAAGCCCAAATCAATGTAAAATTAATTGCTGTTCAAAAAATTTTAAATGGAGCCGCACATTTTGTTCCTTTGATCCGTTAAACATAACAGAAAGCCGAGAGGGGGGAACGTATGCCGGATATAGAAGAGCATTATGACAGAATTTACCGCTACTGTTACTTTAAGATGCATCATGCACAGACGGCGGAAGATCTCACACAGGAAACCTTTCTTCGCTTTCTGGAATGTGACAGTTATCAGGATTCCGGACGGCCGCTGGCATTTTTGTATACTGTCGCGCGAAACCTCTGTATGGATGAACTGCGCAAAAAGAAGTGGGAACCATTGTCCGAGGAACTGCTCCCGCTTTGTCAGGAAGGGCTGGAGGAATCTCTTGCGCTGCAGATGGCGATGGAGAAGCTAAGCGGCAGAGAACGGGAGCTGATTCTGCTTCGCTATGTCAATGAGGTTCCGTATGCCGATCTGTGCGGCTTTTACGGAAGCTCCAGATTTGCGCTTTATCGAGAGGTAAAACAGGTTTTAAAAAAGTTGAAAAGTGAACTGGGAGAAATGGGGTGAGAATTTGAATCGTGCAATGAAACACAGACTGGAACAATATTTTAATGCGCCAAAGCCGTCCGGCAAGCGGGCTTTTCTGCGCAGTATGGAACCTCGCAGAATCAATGTCCGCCATTTGCTTATCATACAGGCGCGCTATATCCCCAAATGGGTCTGGCTTACTTGTGCGCCGCTTTTTTTATTTGCGTGGTATGCCGGCCGTTTTGATCAGGAGTTTGCGGTTGCCCGCCTGATGGCGCTCATGCCGTTTCTTGTTATGGTATCGCTTACAGAGAGTATGCGTTCTGTCGTATATGGAATGCAGGAGCTTGAGCTGGCCGCGCAGTTTTCACTTCGCAGCATTGTTTTGGCGCGTATGGGTATTCTTGGCTTTGCCAATCTGTTGTTGTTGATTGTGATCTCTGTTCTGCTCGGACAAAATACTTTCAACAGCGTTATTTTTCTGCTGGCGCCTTATCTGTTGACCGCGCTCGGAAATTTAATGATTGTGCGCAGGGTTGCAGGAAAAGAGGGGGTGTTTGCATGTGCCGTTTTTGCCTTTGCCGTAAGCGGCGCGGATCTTTTACTCCACACGATGATGCGCACATATTTTGCGGACAGATATCTGCCCGCCTGGTTTCTGCTGATACTGCTGCTTGGTATGGCGGTGGTTTTGGAGGGAAGAAATACAATAAAATCAATCTGCGAATTACAGATTTAGAGGAGGAAACATGGAATTAAACGTTGACAGGCTGACAAAACAATACAGGAACAAAATTGCTGTGGACCGCATCTCTTTTTCTTTTCATGAGGGAATATACGGCCTTCTTGGGGCCAACGGAGCCGGCAAAACTACGTTTATGAGGATGATTTGCGGAATCCTGACACCCACGCACGGCAGCGTCGCTTTTGGAGGAATTGATGTTTCGGCAGAGGAATACCGTGCGGGGCTTGGATATCTTCCGCAGGACTTCGGTTATTATCCGAATTTTACCGGGTGGGATTTTCTGCTGTATATGGCGGCGCTCAAAGGTCTTAGCAGGCGGGCCGGCGCAAAAAGAGCAAAGGAGATGCTCGAACTTGTGTCGCTTGGCGATGTGGCAAAGAAAAAGATTAAAACATATTCCGGCGGAATGAAGCAGCGCCTTGGTATCGCGCAGGCATTGCTCAATGATCCGAAGATCCTTGTTCTGGACGAACCGACCGCAGGACTTGATCCGAAAGAGCGCGTGCGTTTTCGCGACCTGATCGAACAGCTTGGGAAAGACAGCATCGTTATTTTATCAACACATATTGTCTCGGATATAGATAAAATTGCGGATACCATACTTATGATGCGCGACGGTCAGATGATATTTACCGGAAGCCGGGGAGAAGTGCAGGAAGATCTGGAATCATTTTATTTAAAAGAATTTGAGGCATAACAGAAAGCGCAAAGAGAGGAGAACAAGATGCTTAAAAATTTTGGTATACTGTTTGGTTTTGAATGGAAAAAAATTATGCTGCGCAAAAGTACATGGATTACGTTTGCCGCACTTGCCATATTTTTATTGTTTCTGGACGCCGCTCCTTATTTTGGAACAATCTATCGTGACGGCGAGCCGGCAGAGACGCGTGCGCAGTCAATTTTAACGGATAGAGAAAATGGGAAAAAGCTTTCCGGCCGTTCGATTGACGATACGCTTTTGGCAGAAATGAAAGCCGAGTATCAGAAAGCGGCGGATCTTGGACAGGAGGATCTCTATTTTCATGAGGGATTTCGGCAGTATAAAACGGTGTATCAGGCGATCCGGCAGTTTTCACGGGAGTCAGGGTTTGAGCCGCTTGCGTTAGATGAGGAAGGGCTTTATCGGGCGCGGGATGCATATTTGCACAGACTGTATGATGAGTTTGGTCTTTCGGACACGGAGAGGACATTTTGGGAGGAAAAAGATAAAAAGACGGAAAAGCCGTTTGTCTATCAGTATGCACGGGGAGTTGAGTATCTGGTTTCCAGAGACGGCGCTTACTTTCCGTATCTGCTGGCGTCGTTTTTTATCGCAGTTTGTGTCGGCATAATTTTTAGTGAGGAGCACGTCAGACGCACCGATCAGCTGGTTCTTTGCAGCCGTTTCGGGCGCAGGGAAGTCTATTTTGCAAGGATGGCGGCGGGCTGTGCATTATCTGTCTGCGCAACGGTTCTTCTGGCCGCGATCTCTGTTGCCGTGAATTTTTTGATTTATGGTGCGGACGGTTTTTCGTCTATGGCGGCGCTTTATATTCCGTATTGGCCGGATACGGTCACAATGGGGCGGCTGCTGTGGCGTATGTTTGGGTTGCTGCTTGCGTCTTCTGTCGTTACTTCCGTATTTGCCATGCTTCTATCGGAGGTAATGCGCAGCAGTATCGGAACGATGTCAGTGGTAATCGCGCTGCTGTTTCTGGCGCGTCTGATTCCGATTCCGATGAATATGCGTTTTCTCTCGCAGATGTGGAGTTATCTGCCGATCAATTTCTTAAAAGAGGGTGTCTATGATCTGAGGATGGTTTTTGGACGTCTCACAACATGGCAGTTTGCTCCTGTCCTATATCTATTCGCCACAGTCGTATTTCTGTTGATCGGAAAAAGGGCTTACTGCAGGTATCAGGTGAGCGGCAGATAATAATATAAAATAAGAAATTTCACGATCCTGGCCAAAGAAGCTCAGAAATACGTCATGAATGGCGTTGGATTCTTTGCATGGAAAGCGTGATAGTATCAAATAAAAAAACAGGGCTTCCGGCACATGTTATGTTGTCGGAAGCCCTTGCCAATTGCGTCTTTGGGAAGTATAATGCATGTAGTAAATTGCATGTGCGTAAAACCGCAAAAAACAGGAGGAAATTATGGCGTATGATTTTGACAGAGAGGTAAGCCGCAGAAATACCAATTCCCTGAAATGGGACATCAAAGATAACGAGCTTCCGATGTGGGTGGCAGATATGGATTTTATGACGGCGCAGGAGATTATCGACGCTGTCAGCGAAAAGGCCGGGCATGGCATATACGGCTATTCCGTTGTGCCTGAGAGCTGGTACGCGGCATATATGGATTGGTGGAAACGACGTCATCATCTGCAGATGGAACGAGACTGGCTTATCTTTTGTTCCGGCGTAATTCCGGCGATTTCTTCCATTGTGCGAAAACTGACAACTGTGGGAGAAAAAATTTTGATACAGACGCCGGTTTACAATAATTTTTTCAACGCTGTTGAAAATAACGGGCGGCAGGTTTTGGAAAATCCGCTGCAATATAAACAGGGGCAGTATGAAATTGATTTTGACGATCTTGAGCAAAAACTTTCTGACCCGCAGACATCAATGATGATACTTTGCAATCCGCACAATCCGGTGGGCAGACTGTGGGACAGAGAAACGCTCGCTTTGATTGGCGCTCTCTGCCACAGGCATCATGTGATCGTGGTATCTGATGAAATCCACTGTGATCTGACCGAGCCTGGGACTGAGTACATACCGTTTGCAGCTGCTTCTGACATCTGCAGGGAGAACAGCGTCACCTGTCTTGCGCCGACGAAAGCGTTTAATCTGGCAGGCCTTATGACGGCTGCCGTTATGGTTCCGGACTCGCTGCTGCGCCATAGAGTCCGGTGCGGTCTCCATACGGATGAGGCGGCGGAGCCGAATTTCTTTGCCACAGCGGCGGCGGAGGCAGCTTTTATGAAAGGGGAAGCCTGGCTTGACGAGCTGCGGGCGTATCTATCTGAAAGCAGGAAGTTTGCGGCAGAGTTCCTGAACGAAAATCTCCCGCAGGTCACTGTTGTACCCGCAGAGGCTACATACCTTCTTTGGCTGGACTGCAGAGCGATAACGGAAGATTCCGTAAAACTTGCCGACTTTATCCGACGAAACACAGGCCTTTATGTTCTGGCGGGCAGTTATTACGGTATGCCGGGAGAGGGATTTTTGCGCGTAAACATCGCCTGTCCGCGCCGGGTGGTAAAAGACGGGGTGGAACGTCTTGTAAGAGGCGTTTTGCTGTATACTGACAATCAGAAAACCTGAAATTTATGGAAATATTATTTTTAAATTTTCAACATTTGTGTTATACTAGGTTATAATATGTGCTCGGGAAAGGAAAACTGACAATATGGACGATAAAGTAACATTGGAAATTACAAACGATAAGCTTGAGGAGGCAATCAGAGAATATATTGGCGATCGCACGCCGGAACGTCTGACTGCGGTTTTAAATCTGCTGCGTCCTACAAAACTATTTATTCCTGCAATGTTAATGGGCCCGGAACAGCCTCTGCCCTGCTTTTTAAAGAATAACGACGGGGAGCAGTATCTGGCAGTGTATACAAATAAGGAGCAGATTCCCGCAGAGCCGAAAGCCCAGGCGCTGCTCAGTATGCCGTTTCCGGCATGCAATAATCTTGTCGTAAAACCGGAATTAAATTTGCTGGGCATGGTGATCAATCCGTTTTCCAGTAATCTGGTGTTAAAAAAGCAGCTGATTGAAAAACTTCATGAAGCGGACCAGAAAGCAGCAAATGTAAAACAGGTAAAGATGACGCCGGAACAGTTTGACGTATTTGCAAAACGCCGCGCAGAGTTCGGGATTTTTCCAAAGCGGCTCTTTACCGAGGGGGAGGAATTTATCGCCAAAATCTGTGACGAGCGGGAAGCGCTTGTCAACGAAATTTTTGCGGAATCGTATGGTGATACAAAAGTTTACCGTCATTCCGAACAGGACTATTCTGTGATGGCGCTTGATATCGCCGAGGATCTTACGCTTGTGCGCATTGACCTGCCGGACCAGAAAGTTGCACCGCAGTTGTGTTACCGCATTTATCTGACTTTTGATCCGATCCGCAAAGTGGCGGGCTATTATACAATAGAACGTCCGGCTGAGGGGAGAGGGCATTTATTAGGCCAGATTGATGAAAACGGACAGCATATCGAACACGGCGATGCGCCCGTTGAGGGAGCCGAACTGCAAAAAATAATGGATCTCGCACGCAGCCAGGCGGGGGACGAGCTCACAAGTTAGGAATCGAAAAGCGGAACATTTTGGAAAACGTTACGTTGTTGTTGATAAAAGGAAACATTTGGAGGATTCGGTATGTTGTTCAGGGATAAATTGAGAAGATATAAAGCGGATATGATCGTTACATCCGTGCTCTGCGCCCTGCTTGGCGTTGCACTGCTTGTATGGCCGGATAAGGCGGTCGACCTGCTCTGCCGGGCGCTTGCGATATTTATTATTATCATAGCGCTGGTGCAAATGTCGATGTATTCTGTAAGTCGTGGCAGGGATTCGCTTGCTCTGATGCTCGGCTGTATTATGATCCTGGTTGGCGCATGGATGTTTTTTCGGCCGCAGGAGATGGCAAAGCTGGTGCCGATCGGTATCGGCGTAATACTCATTGTGCATGGAATGCAGGATTTTCTGCTGTCAGTCGAATCACGGGAGAACGGATACGAGCGCTGGTGGATTATGATTATTATTGCGGCGCTCAGTATATTCCTTGGCATTGTCTGCATTGTAAATGCATTTGGATTTATCAAGCTGACATTCCGGCTGATTGGGCTCTCGCTGTTGTTTGACGGATTGACGGATCTTTGGATTGCTATAAAGGCGGCATGGTTAAAGCGGATACACGAAAAAGATGAAGCGGCATTGGAATGTGAGTACAGGGAAGTGGATTAGATGCGCACAGAACAGTTTAAAATGGAGAGAACCGGTCTGATAGAGATCGGCCAGGTGCTTCCGATAACAGAAGGCAAATTGCCAAATTCTTACTATTATACACTTGGAAAAGCATACGCAATGTCCGCAAATTTCGCAGTCGGCGAGAGGATTCGCTCGGCCGAGGGCAAGGTTGCCGATATCAGGGAGACAGAGAAAGGGTATTTTGTGACAGTCGAGTTTGACGAATAAGCCGGCATTGCGGGGCGGCATAATTTTTGTGTTTTCCAAAATAGTATCATATGGGAGGATGGAATCTTTTTCTATGAACGGACAGGGAAAAGCTGCAATTGACATTGTTTTGGCGGAAAGCTTTAAGGAGTTAGTGCAAAAGCATCCGGTCGAGAAGATCACGATCAAGGAGATAACCGACAGAGCGGGTGTGATACGCCCGACTTTTTACAACCATTTTCAGGATAAGTACGAACTCTTGGAGCGGATCGTCTATACCGACCTGCTGGAACCGGCGGAGCCTCTGATTAAAAACGGAATGTTTGGAGAGGCATTTGTATTGATCTTTACGAAAATTGAACAGGAAAAAGGGTTTTATGCGATGGCAAGCCGGCTGGAAGGCCAAAATTCATTTCAGTCGGTCGCACAGGCCTGTGTGACGAAAGTATTGCTTAAGGTGATGCAGGATTTTTCTACAAAGGGCAAACGTTCAAAGTACAGCTGGCTTACCCCGGAACGCATTGCGGAATATTATGCGCAGTCGCTTTGCTATATTGTGATTTCCTGGATTAATACCGGTATGACGGTGTCGGCGAAAGAGCTTGCAGAGATCTATGAATATGTGTTAAAGCATTCTTTGGAGGACATTTTAACGGAGATGTAGCAGTAAAAAATACATATTGCCCAATTTGTATAAATGAGGGATACAGACAGGAAAGATTGAATATGTTCAAATTCAATCTTTTTTTGTATGCTTTTTTTTGGAAATAATAAGAAATGAAAAAGAAAAGAGGAACTGCGATGATTAAGTTTGGTAAGTGGGTTGTAAAATTCAGGGCGCCGATTCTGATCCTAAGCTTTTTGCTATTAATACCGACCGGAATCTGTTATCTGAATACAAGGATCAATTACGACATTTTATCCTATCTGCCAAAGGACATTGAGACAATGAAAGGGCAGGAAATCCTGCTGGATGAGTTTGGCACCGGTGCGTTTTCGGTTGCGGTCATACGGGGGATGGAGGAGAAGGAAATTGTCGAACTGGAGCATGAGATCAAAGGGGTAGAACGAGTTAAGGATGTGATCTGGTACGGGACGATAGCCGATATATCGGTTCCAATCGAATTTTTGCCGGATGGTGTGGGAGAGGAGCTAAGGAACGCCGATTCCGGAAGCCAGCTGATGATCATAACATTTGATTCATCTATGTCGGCGGATGAAACGCTTAACGCAATTGAGCAGATACGCGGTATGACGGACAGACAGTGCCTGCTAAGCGGAATGTCTGCAGTTGTCACAGACATTAAGAAAATCTGTAACAGCGAAGTTCCGGTCTATGTAGCGATCGCGGCAGTGTTATCGGCGCTTGTTTTAGGACTTACGATGGATTCGTTTTTGATTCCGGCGCTGTTTTTGCTAAGTATCGGCATGGCGATTATCTATAATCTGGGAACGAACTTTATAGCCGGTGAAATTTCATTTGTCACGCAGGCTCTTGCGGCGGTTCTGCAGCTGGCTGTGACGATGGACTACTCGATCTTCCTCTGGCACAGTTATCAGGAAAATCAGACGCGATATCCCGGCGATAAGAAACGAGCCATGTCGCATGCGATCTCCCAGACATTTACGTCTGTGGTTGGGAGTTCCATTACAACGATTGCCGGATTTCTCGCCATGTGCTTTATGACATTTACACTGGGTATGGATCTTGGAATTGTTATGGCAAAAGGTGTTGTATTCGGCGTAATCGGATGCGTTACGATACTGCCGTCCATGATTTTGATGTGTGACAAATGGCTGGAGAAGACGAGACATAAGGCATTTCTTCCGGATCTGGGACGTATTGGAGGATTTGTGACAAAGCGGTTTTGGATTTTTATCCTGCTGTTTCTGGTGATTATCGGCCCTGCGTTTTACGGTCAGAACCACAATCAGGTTTACTACGATTTGATGGGAACACTGCCGGCGGATCTTGAGAGCGTTATGGCCGGCAATGATCTGGATAAAGAGTTCGGGATGGGGGCAACCCATGTCATCTTGGCGGACAGCAGTCTTGATGCAAAGTCAGCCCGCCGTATGGAGAATGAAATAAAAGAGGTTGCAGGCGTTAAACTCGCGGTGGGATTAGATTCGGTCATAGGGCCGTCCGTACCGAAAGAGATGGCGCCGGACGATATGAAAGAAATTTTAGATAACGGTACTTATCAGATGATCTATGTAATGTCGGAGTACAAAACAGGTTCGGATGAAGTAAACGAACAGTGCGACGCGCTGCGGGGAATTATCAAAAAATATGACAGCACCGCAATGTTAATCGGAGAGGCTCCCTGTACGCAGGATTTGATTTCGATTACAAATACAGATTTTAACAGAGTAAACGCGGCATCGATCTTTTTGATTTTTATTATAATAGCTCTTGTATTAAAGTCCGTGTCGCTGCCGGTGATTCTTGTGACCGTGATAGAGTTTGCTATTTTTATCAATATGGGCATTCCGCATTATACGGGTACTGTGCTCCCATTTATCGCCTCGATTGTGATCGGTACGATACAGCTTGGCGCGACAGTCGATTATGCGATTCTGATGACAAACAAATACAAAAGAGAGCGCAGCCGCGGGGCAGGTAAGCGCGATGCGGTTGCGACTGCGTTAAACGGTTCGCTGCAGTCGGTTTTTGTCAGTGCGTTAAGCTTTTTTGCAGCGACATTCGGGGTGGGGATGTATTCGAGCATTGATATGATCAGTTCCCTGTGTATGCTTCTTGCAAGGGGCGCGCTGATCAGTCTGGTTGTCGTAGCGTTTATATTGCCGGCAATGTTTATGGTATTTGATAAATTAATCTGTGCGACAAGTATTGGATTTCATTTAAAAAAGAATGAGAATGGAGGACACTCATATGAAATTACCGGAGTTAATGAAAAGATTTGAAAAAAAATATAAAATTCGCGTGGTGGCAGGCGTTTTGGTTGTATCGCTTGTCGCCCAGACCGTTCCGACTTACCATATTCTTGCAAATAAGACAGCGAAAGAGACTGTGGAGGAATCGAAAGGGGAGGAAAAAAGTGATTCAGGGAAAGCAAGCGATTCAGAGGAAGTAAAGCAAAAGATTGAAGAAGCGCTTGACCAGATTCAGGTTGAGGAGAAAGAGATCGGAAAAGAAGAAACTGTCTATGTAATTTCAGACAGCGCCGGCAAACAAAAAAAGGTGATTGTATCCGATCATCTCAAAAATCCGGAAAAAAAAGATACCATAGAGGATGCGAGCAGCTTAAATGAGATAGAGAATGTGAAAGGAGACGAAACATTCAATCAGGACGGCGAGAAATTAATATGGCAGGCGAACGGGAAAGATATCTACTATCAGGGAACAACGGATGCCAGCCTTCCGGTTACGCAGAACATTACGTATTTTCTGGACGGAAAAGAAATGCAACCGCAGGATCTGGCCGGGAAATCAGGGGAAGTAACGATACGTTTCGAATATACAAACAATGAGACAGTAAAAAAAGAGGTAAACGGAAAAGAGACGGAGGTCAGCGTACCGTTTGTGGCTGTGAGCGGTATGGTTTTAGACGAGCGCTTCTCCAATGTCAGAGCCAAAAATGGCAAAGTGATGGAGGACGGCAGCAGGACTATGGTATTTGGCTATGCGCTGCCGGGTTTACAGGAGAGTTTGAATATAAATGACAGCGACCTGGACGAGGACGTCACAATTCCGGACTATTTTGAAGTAACAGCCGATGTATCCGAATTTGAACTTGGAATGACGATGACTGTTGTGCTGAACGGAACTGATTTTATGAATATCAGCGGAATCGGCGAGGTTCCCGATCTCGACAACGTCTTTGATACATTGACAGACGCGGCAGACCAACTGATGGACGGTTCAGAGGAGCTTGCAGATGGCGTTGATACGTTAAGAGAAAAACTGGGTGAATTTTCGAATGGAGTTACAACGTTAAAGAGCGGGATTGGAGATTATACGGACGGCGCCGTAAAACTTGCAGACGGGATTTCTCAGTTGAACAGTAATGTTCCGACGCTTACAGACGGAATATCTGCATTAAACAGCAGTGCGGCTTCGCTTGCAGACGGTGTGGCGCTTTTGGATCGGACGCTGAATACGCCGTTTACAAAGAAAGAAAAAGCAGAGCTTGGAAAACAGATTGTCGATACGGTAAAGACACAGGAAAAATTAATACGAAATTCGGCAGAGAGCAGCGTTGCCGCACAGGAGAGCGCGATTAAAGGGCAGGCCGGGGCGGCAGTTGCCGCAAAGGCGGGAATGATAAAGAAGCAGGCTGAGACGACAGTAGGTGCACAGGAGCAGGGAATACGAACACTGGCGGAGTCGTTTGTGGCAGCACAGACGGAAATGATAAAGAACCAGGCTGAGGAAGCAGTCGCCGCAAAGGCCGCGCTGATAAGGAACCAGGCCGAGACTGCGGTTGATATGAAAGCGGACGCGATCAGGGCGCAGGCGCAGCAGGCAGTTGATTTGCAGACGGATGCGATCAGGGCGCAGGCACAGCAGGCAGTTGATTTGCAGACGGACGCGATCAGGGCGCAGGCGCAGCAGGCAGTTGAGGAACAATTTGATGCCTCTGCAATCAAAGCACAGGCACAGGCAGCGTTTCAGAATCAGCAGACGATTGATGCCGTAGCACAGGGGTTAAAAAACAGCGATGTGTATCAGGCGCTTGTCGCATATTATCAGCAGTTATCAGCAGCCCCTGTTTCGATGACGCCGGATGAAGGTATGGAGGCAAATGTCAGGGCAGGCGCACAGGACGCGGCGGATGCGGCGGTAATGGCATTGGCGGCACAAATTGTTGCCAATATGGCGCCGGGTGTCGGCGATGCCGTTGCGCAGGGAGCAAAAACAGGAGCCCAGGCTGCAGCGGGCGAGGCTGCAGTGATGGGAGCCAAAACGGCGGCAGGAGAGGCAGCGGTAAGCGGAGCAAAAGCGGCGGCAGGAGAGGCAGCGGTAAGCGGAGCGAAAGCGGCGGCAGGAGAGGCAGCGGTAAGCGGAGCGAAAGCGGCGGCAGGAGAGGCAGCAGTAAGCGGAGCGAAAGCGGCGGCAGGAGAGGCAGCGGTAAGCGGAGCGAAAGCGG
>CAMUGE010000035.1 GCA_947088345.1 uncultured Roseburia sp. | reverse complement strand
GCCCCGAGCAGGGAAAGAAGCCGCAAAAGCGGCGCACGGCGAGAAAGGGAAGAAATCTCCTTTTCTCAATTACGGAAATGGAGGAGAAATATGAAGATTACATTGAAAGACGGTTCGGTCAAAGAGTTTGACGGGGAAAAATCCGTCTATGACATTGCAAAAGAGATTAGTGAGGGACTTGCGCGCGCGGCGTGCGCCGGTGAGATAAACGGGCAGGTGGTGGATCTGCGCACGGTCATCCGTGAAGACGCCGCGCTGAATATTATCACGGCAAACGATCCGGATGGACTGCGCGTCATACGCCATACGGCGTCACATGTGCTTGCGGAAGCAGTCAAACGTCTTTATCCGGATGCAAAGATTACAATTGGCCCGGCGATCGAGGACGGCTTTTATTACGATTTCGAGGCGGAACCGTTTTCGAGAGAAGATCTTGATCAGATTGAAGCCGAGATGAAGAAAATTATCAAAGAAGGGCACGAAATTACCAGATTTACACTGCCAAAAGAGAAAGCGGTTGCCTTTATGCAGGAAAAGGGCGAACCTTTTAAAGTGGAACTGATTGAAGAACTGCCGGCGGGGGAGGAAATTTCGTTTTATGATCAGGGAGGATTTGTCGATCTTTGCGCCGGTCCTCATCTGATGACGACAAAGGGCATCAAAGCATTTAAACTGACGTCCTCTTCCATGGCATACTGGCGCGGTGATTCAAAAAAAGCGCGTCTGCAGCGTATTTACGGGACTGCATACAACAAAAAAGAAGATCTGGCGGCGCATTTGGAGCGCATGGAGGATGCAAAGCGGCGTGACCACAACAGGCTTGGCAGGGAGATGGGACTGTTTACCACAGTTGATGTGATTGGACAGGGACTGCCGCTCTTTACGCCTAAGGGTACGAAAATGATTATGAAGCTTCAGCGATGGATTGAAGATCTTGAGGACAATGAGTGGGGTTATGTCCGTACAAGAACGCCCCTGATGGCAAAATCCGATCTGTATAAAATGTCGGGACACTGGGATCATTATAAAGAGGGGATGTTTGTGCTTGGCGATGAGGAGACAGACAAAGAGGTCTTTGCGCTGCGTCCGATGACATGCCCGTTCCAGTATTATGTATTCAAAAATTCACAGAAATCGTACCGTGATCTGCCGTATCGTATGAGTGAAACATCTACGCTGTTTCGTGCGGAAGATTCCGGAGAGATGCACGGACTGACACGTGTACGCCAGTTTACGATTTCGGAGGGGCATCTGATTGTAAGGCCCGACCAGATGGCCGACGAGTTTAAGGGATGTCTTGCGCTGGCTAAATATTGTCTCGAAACATTAGGACTTGGCAGTGAGGTGACATACCGGCTATCCAAATGGGACCCGAACAATAAGGAAAAATATATCGGTGATGAAGAGACATGGGAGCACACGCAGGACTGCATCCGCGATGTGCTGACGCAGCTTGAAATCCCGTTTTATGAGGAGGATGGCGAAGCGGCGTTTTACGGGCCGAAAGTCGATATTCAGGCGAAAAACGTATACGGCAAAGAAGATACTATGATCACAATTCAATGGGACGCGCTTCTGGCAGAACAGTTTGATATGTATTATATTGACCAGAATGGCGATAAGGTGCGCCCGTATATTATTCACAGGACTTCGATCGGATGTTATGAGAGAACGCTCGCATGGCTGATCGAAAAGTATGCAGGAAAATTTCCGACCTGGCTTTGCGCGGAACAGGTGCGTATACTGCCGATCTCTGATAAATTTGAGTCATATGCAAATGAGGTAGCAAGAGAATTAAAAGAAAACGGCGTTGATGTAACAGTTGACGCCCGCTCAGAAAAAATAGGATTTAAAATACGCGAGGCAAGGCTTTCAAAGCTGCCGTATATGCTTGTCGTCGGCCAGCAGGAAGAAGCGGACCATACGGTTTCTGTTCGCAGCCGGTTTGCCGGGGATGAGGGCGTGATGCCGCTTGCGCAGTTTATTGAGAAAATCTGTAAAGAGATCCGGACAAAGGAGATCCGGGAAGAACTGCCGCAGGAAAAAAACAATTGAATCCATTGCTGCAATAAGTTTGTAAAATAAAAAAGACGCATTGATTTTCGGGAACTCGCAACGGGAATCAATGCTTCTTTTTCGTAAAATTATGTTATTTGAGATAGAACTGTTCCAGCGCATCCATCCGTGCCGCCATATTGGCAAGGAGAGCGTCCAAAATGGTCAGCGCCGCCATGCTTTCCACTACGACAACGGCGCGCGGGGCGATAATCGGGTCGTGACGTCCCCGGATGCTGATTTTTGCCTCTTCTCCCAGACGGTTTACGGTCTGCTGGGCTGCGCCGATGGATGGAGTCGGTTTGACTGCGGCGCGCAAAAGAATGGGACTTCCGTCGCTGATGCCGCCCAGAATACCTCCGGAATGATTTGTCTTCTTCTGAACGCGCCCGTCTTCGTTGATGAAAAACGCGTCGTTGTTGTCTTTGCCGGTTGCGAAAGCTGCCCCAAAACCGTCCCCGATTTCAAAACCTTTGACTGCGCCGATGGAACAGACGGCTCTGGCCAAATTTGCGCTTAGTTTGTCAAAAACCGGATCTCCGATTCCGGCCGGTACGCCGTCAATGATGCATTCAATCACGGAGCCGGAAGAGTTTTGATTTTTTATACAGTCGTTCAGATAGGCCTGCGCCTCTTTTGCGGCTGTGCAGTCCGGCATGTACAGGGCATTTTTGTCCCGTTCTTCTGCGTCAAAGCGTGACATATCAATTGCGACGGGGCCGACGGATTTCACATAGCCAAAGAGTGTGATGTTAAGGCGTTTTAATATTTTAGCTGCGACTGCGCCTGCTGCGACACGGCCGATTGTTTCACGACCGGAGGAACGGCCGCCTCCCCTGTAGTCGCGGAATCCGTATTTTTGGTCATAAGTATAGTCTGCATGGCCGGGGCGGTAACATGCAGCGATGTCGCCGTAATCTCCGGAGCGCTGGTCGGTGTTTCGAACAAGCAGAGAAATCGGCGTCCCGGTTGTTTTTCCCTCAAATATGCCTGAGAGTATTTCGACGGTATCGCTCTCCTGACGGGAGGTTGTGTATTTGGACTGTCCGGGTTTCCTGCGGTCGAGAAATGACTGTATCTCCTCCTCGCACAGGGAAAGTCCCGCCGGACAGCCGTCAATTACGACGCCTACGCCGCTTCCGTGCGATTCCCCCCAGGTAGTGATTTGAAAATATTTTCCGTATGTAGATCCTGCCATGATGATACTCCCTTTCTGTTTCGATTCACAGCCAATTTACCTGTAACAGTTTGGCTTTCGGATTCACTGTCACGCCTGATGCACTCAGAATGCTTTATGGCGCATTTAGGCGCCTGCATCACTTGCATAATTACAGTAAGGCTGAATGGTTACATTTACTCATCTATTATAAAAGATTTATCTTTGCATGACAACCGAAATGTGATACTATAAAACACAAACGGCAGCAACATGATAAAGTCGCTTATGCGCATAAAGCGAGTGCGAACTGCGTTCGCAATACGGAAATGGGGGTTTTATGGAGCAATATAGAGTAAAAACGTTAACGGCTCCGGTTGACTGGGCGGTAAAAGTTCCGGGTTCAAAGAGTATCACAAACAGAGCGCTGCTTCTTGCCGCGCTCTCGGACGGGCCGGTCAGACTGGAGGGCGTGTTGTTTTCGGATGATACCAGATATTTTCTGCAGGCTCTGCGCGCGCTGGGTTTTGATCTATTGGAGGATGAGAAAACAAAGAATGTGACGGTGCGCGGGTGCGGCGGCCTGATTCCGAAAAAGAAAGCGGAAATTTATGTCGGAAGCGCGGGTACGGCGGCGCGTTTTCTTACGGCGATGGCAGGTTTCTCGGATGGAGTCTATACAGTAAAGGCTTCAGAGCAGATGAAGAGGCGTCCGATGAAACCGTTGTTTGAGCTGCTGGAACGTGCGGGCGCGGCGGTTACTTATCTGGAGAGGGAGGGATTTCTGCCTGTCTGTATTCGCGGTCGTGATTTTGGGAAAACCATCGGCCGGGACGCGTCAGCCGGGATGCATCCGCAAAGAATGGAACTGGACATCAGCAGAAGTACACAGTTCCTAAGCGCGCTGCTATTAATCGGCTCAATGGTAAAACAGGGATTCTCCATTCATATCACGAGTGAAAAAAAGGACGGTTCCTATATACGGATTACCCGAAAAATGCTGAAAGAGTTTGGCGTTACCGTCGGTTTTGACGGAGAAAATTATACGATCGGAGCGAATACTTCCTGTCACAGAGAAACTTACAGAATAGAGCCGGATCTGTCGGCGGCCTGCTACTTTTATGCAGCGGCTGCACTGACAGGAGGGACAACGGTAGTACAAAACGTACATTATGATAATTCGCAGGGCGATCTGAAATTTTTGGAAGTGCTGGAGCAGATGGGCTGTGCGGTAGAGGATTCTGAAACAGGGATATGTGTGAGAGGACCGGAGTCCGGCAGTCTGCACGGCGTTACCGTTGATATGAATGATTTTTCCGACCAGGCGCTTACGCTTGCCGCAATTGCGCCGTTTGCGGATTCTAAAGTAAAAATTGCCAATATTGCTCATATTCGGAAGCAGGAGTCGGACAGGCTGTCCGTGATTGTCACGGAGCTTACAAAACTTGGCGTTTCATGCGAGGAGTCGGCGGACTCTGTTGTGATTTATCCGTCCATGCCGCATGCCGGTGTGGTCAGCACGTATGAGGATCATCGTGCGGCCATGGCTTTTTCTCTGATTGGACTGCGCGTGGAGGGGATTGTGATCGACAATCCCGGCTGCTGTGCCAAAACATTTGCGCAGTACTTTGAACTGCTGACAGAGCTTTGCATGAAAAAGGATGAGGAAAATGTTACGGTTTGACGGATGCCGGGCAAGAGAAAACAGGAGGGTTTTATGTATCAATTGTTAAAACAGGAGGGGCGTGCGAAACGCGCCGTTTTTCATACAGTGCATGGAGATGTGCAGACGCCGGTATTTATGAATGTCGGAACGGCGGCGGCTATAAAAGGCGCCGTTTCTACGGAAGATCTCATGGAGATAAAGTGTCAGGTGGAACTTTCCAACACCTACCATCTGCATGTGCGCCCCGGGGATTTGCTGATCAAAGAGGTTGGGGGACTGCATCGCTTTATGTCCTGGGACAGGCCTATTTTAACGGATTCCGGCGGATTTCAGGTGTTTTCTCTTGCCGGTCTGCGCAAAATTAAGGAGGAAGGCGTCTATTTCCACTCGCATGTGGACGGGGCGAAGATATTTATGGGGCCGGAGGAAAGTATGCAGATCCAGTCCAATCTTGGTTCTACAATAGCCATGGCGTTTGACGAATGCGCGCCTGCGCTTGCAGACAGGAAGTATGTGGAAGATTCGGTTTGCCGTACGACCAGATGGTTGGCGCGGTGCAAAGAAAAAATGAAACAGTTAAATCAGATGCAGGAAACAATTAATCCAAATCAGCTTTTGTTTGGGATTAACCAGGGCGCGATTTTTCGTGATATTCGTATTGACCATGCAAAGGCTATCGCCGAAATGGAACTGGACGGCTATGCTATCGGCGGGCTTGCAGTCGGGGAGAGCCATGAGGAAATGTATCATATATTGGAAGAAACGGAGCCTTATCTGCCCAAAGACAAGCCGACTTATTTGATGGGTGTGGGAACGCCGGCAAATATATTAGAGGGAGTGGCGCGCGGCATAGATTTTTTTGACTGTGTCTATCCGTCCAGAAACGGGCGTCATGGGCACGTCTATACCAATCAGGGAAAGCGAAATCTTTTCAATAAGAAATATGAAAAGGATATGAGACCTATCGAAGAGGGCTGCGGCTGCCCGGCCTGCAGGCGCTATAGCAGGGCTTATATCCGTCATCTGCTCAAAGCAAAAGAAATGCTTGGAATGCGTCTTTGTGTGCTGCACAATCTTTATTTTTATAATACGATGATGGAAGAAATTCGCAACGCGCTGGATCAGGGCAGATTTTTTGCTTATAAAGAAGAAAAACTGGATCGGATGAGACAGCTTGGCGCGGGAGGAGAGTGAAAGTTTGCCATTGGAAAAGGAGAGAGGGATGGAGCAAAAAAAGTGGTGGGAAAAATCGTTTGGATATTTTGCGGCAGCCGGAATCATTTCCCTGATTTTTTTGGGCGTTTGTGCGGGACGTCGCATTTTTCCTTTCGGGTCGGCTACGATTGCAATAGAGGATTTTGAACAGCAGATCATTCCGGTATACTATCATCTGTGGGATTTCCTGCATGGGGATGGGGCGCTTATGTTTGACTGGAATGTAGGAGGAGGTAATAATTTCGCCGCCGTCGCTTCGCAGTTTACAATGATAAGCCCGTTTAATCTTTTTTTCTTTTTGATGAAAAGAAGCTGGATTGAATCTTCCATGGTATTTTTTCTCCTGATAAAAATGATTGTAATGGGCGGGACGATGTATTTTTTTCTGTCTCACACAAACAGGTATGAGAGAAAAAATCAGATCTATTGGATTGCCGCAGCGGTTTCGTATGCGCTAAGCGGTTATACTTTTTTGTATTATGGGTTATCCTGGCTGGATACGGCCGCGTTTTTTCCGATTCTTCTCTACAATTTCATCTGTATGGCAAAACGAGAACCGGGATGGAAACCGGGTCGGCATACGATTGGCTATGTACTCTGTTATGCGGTTATTTTTGTTATGAATATTCCGCAGGCATATATGGTCAGTATTTTTATGGTGTTTTTTGCCGGAGGATGGTTTTTTATTTATCGAGAGCAGCAGAAAATCAGCTGGGACGGTATCTTAAAATTCGGCATGGCGACGCTTTTTGCGCTTGCGCTTTCCGCCGCATTTTTTGCGCCTGCCGCCCGCGGTATATTAGGTTCTTATCGGGTTTCGGGCGAGAGTACGGCTGATTTTTCCGGTTTTCTTGCATTATTAAAATGGCCGGGAATGGATACTGAAAATAAATATATCATGCTCTTTAGCGTTTCACTTCCTCTTCTTTGCTTTTTTCTTCTATGGAAAAGGGACAGAAAACATGTTTTCTGGAGTTATCTGCTGGCTGTAATGATTTTGCCTGTTTTTGTGGAATCAATCAGCATTGTCTGGCACAGGGGCACTTATATGTGTTTTTCTATGCGGTATGGGTATATGATGGTTTTTTCCGTGTTAGCCGCGTCGGCGCAGGGACTCGGAGAACAGGAGCGGTTTCGGCTTTGGCCGGGGCGGCGCAGGGCGGCGCAGGTTTGTTTTGGGATCGCTTTTTTGGCTTGGGGTGTGATAACGGCAGGTTTGGGATATACGCTGATCAGACCTAATTTTCATAACGGCGGGACGGATTTTGTTGCGGATGCGCAGGAAGTGGGAGAAGCTGTTGTAAGTATCGCAGAAAGGCAGAAAGAAGGGAATGCAGATGAGGCGGAAAGAGACAGAGAGAGAGGCGGAGCTGTTGATGTATTTCACAAAATAAAGACATCGGATGCATCGTTAAACAACAACTACCCTCTGATTGCAAAAAGTGCGTCATACTCCAATTATCTGCATTTGATGACGGAGGAGCAGATTAAGATGAACCGGGCGCTTGGCTATGCCCAGACATGGACGAGGCTCGGCGATACGGGCGGGACATTGCTGTCGGATGCGCTGCTTGGATACCGCTATGTAATCAGTTCAAAGATTCCAAAGGACGGCGGATGGAGTATCCATGCAAAGGAACAGGGGATCTGTGAGGAAATACAAAAGACCGAACATTTTTCAATTTATGAGTATCAAAACAGTCCCGGACCCGGGATTGTGACCGGCGAATGTACCTATGAACAGTTAAACCGTTATTTTACAGAAAATGTGTTTGAAAATCAGTCTGTGCTGGGGGAAGCGGTTTTCGGGAAACAGTTGATCCGAACGTGGGAGGAAACGTTTGCGGATGCAGACGGGAGCGAGCAGCTTTCCTATAAAATCCGGGTTGAGGGCAGGGGAGCGCTTTATCTGTATTCGACCCAGTTTTCGGAGGCGGAAATTTTTGTAAACGGCAGACAGATTCCTGTTCCGACTTATGCGCTGATCGACAATACAAAGTATCCCGTGCCGATGAATGAGGGGATTATATCGCTTGGCTGTTATGATACCGATACAGTTGACGTTGTCATCCGGCAGAATCTGCAGAAGACAAATACGCAAAGGAAGTTCTATGTGGGCATTCTCGATCTGGATTTATTCGAGGAATGCGCCGCATCTGCAAAAGCAGCTTCTTCTTACCGGATTGACAGGACAGGGTGTCGGATTTTGGCGGATTCGCAGGGAGGCGACTATCTGTTTTTGCCGATCAATGCAGACGACGGCTGGCGCTGCACAGTAAACGGAATCGAAACCGGCATCCTGAGATTATACGGAAACCTTATGTTAATTCCGCTCGGGGAGGGCGTCAACGAGATAGAGCTTTCTTTTTGCCCAAGGGGCTGGAAAAAAGGATGTTATCTCTCCATGGCTGCGGCGGGAGCGCTTTTGTGTTGGGTGATTTTGGGTGCGCTTTGTCGAAAAGATTGGCTGATCCGGCGCATTTACAGTGTATGCGCATATGCGGCAGGAGCTGTTTTCCTTGTTGTTTTTGCAGCGCTATTCGCGTTTGCCTATGCGATACCGATCTGTTATCAGATTTATCTTCAATTTATGTAATGTTTGGAAGTAATATCTGGATGCATTTTAAGCAGAAAATATTAATATGTAGAATACCGTAAGAAAAAGGAGCAGAAAAGAACGGTTTCCCAAAAAGTGAAAAAAAATTTGATTTTTTGTACTTTTTTCTTTTAAAAATAAAAAAAATGTGATACAATGAGAAAGTATCAATGTTTGCTTTTGGGGGTAACACATGCAGGAAAAAGATTCAGATGCAGTCCGCGATCAGCTGAAACGCAGAAAGCGGATTGCGAGGATAAAAAGTACTTTGATTTTTATGATCGTAGGTTGGATTGTGTTGTCCATGGTGTTGATTGGCTGTCTGTTTGCAAGAGTCATTGCTCTCGAGCGCAGAGTGGGAAAGATGGCGAAAGCGCAGTCTGCAGGAAACGCAGTCAGTGATGCGCCGGACCGGGAATATATGACCGAACAAAAAGAATCGATAGCGGCAGGAGCGGACGAGGGCGATGCGGCAGTAAATGAGCTGCTTGCATGGGATCCTGTCGTTCCTCCGGCAGTCGGTATTTCCGAAGAGGAAAATCTGGCGAAAGAGGGGGATGCGCACAGAGTTTATCTGACATTTGATGACGGACCGTCCGAGGTGACAATGTCCATTTTAGATACGTTAAAAAAGTATGATGTGAAAGCAACCTTTTTTGTCACGGGCTGTGAGAGCGAAGAGGCAAAAGCAATCTATAAGCGCATTGTCGAGGAAGGACATACACTCGGGATGCATTCCTATTCCAACAAATACAGCCAGCTCTATCAGTCAGAAGAATCTTTTGAACAGGATTTTCATGCGCTGAGAAATTATCTGACCGAGGTGACGGGCGTAGAGAGCAGATATTATCGTTTTCCGGGCGGGAGCAGCAATCAGATCAGCAATGTTTCGATGGAATACTATATTCATTATCTGAATGAGAACAATGTGGTATATTATGACTGGAATGTTTCGGCGGGGGATGCGGCGGCGACGGCATATACGCAGGAGGAAATGATTGCAAATGTTACGGAGGATGTCACGCGCTATAAGACATCGGTTGTGCTTTTGCATGATTCGGCGGACAAGACGGCGACA
Source organism: uncultured Roseburia sp. (assembly GCA_947088345.1). Lineage (GTDB taxonomy): Bacteria > Bacillota > Clostridia > Lachnospirales > Lachnospiraceae > Roseburia. The sequence goes on along the minus strand of CAMUGE010000035.1, from coordinate 23,877 downwards.
GCTGAAATGATAGGGCCGCTGATTGATGCGCTTTTTGCAATGAATGCGGAGATATTACCGATCGACGAACAGTCGGATGTAATACAATATGTAAAATCAGACAGCGTGGAAGTGCAAAAATAACATGGAGGAAAGAGAATGGGTTTTTTTAAAGATTTCAAAGAGGATTTATCACAGGCGGTTAACGAGCTGATGCCGGACGAGGAAGTTTCAAAAGCGGCTGCCGGAAATCGTGATATGGTTGTCAATACACTTGAGGATGAGGTGGATGTGGAATCGGAGCTTTCCAAACTGGACGGCCTGCTGGAACAGGTGATGAAGCAGGAACAGACAAAGGAACCGGTACACCCCGCTCCAATACCGACAGTCGCACCGGTACCGGAGGTACATAGCGAACCTCCGATCCGTCATGAGCCGGTCGTTTCGTCACAGATCAAACGGGAAGAACCTGTCCGTATTCCGGAACCGGAAGAGCCGTCTCATATTGTTGTGCCGGAACTTCCGAAAGAAGAGAAAATTGAGAAGAAAGAAAAAATAGAGAAAAAAGAAAAAACAGAAAAAACAGAGAAGACAGAGAAAAAAGAGGCGCAAAGAGAACCGGAAAAACAAGTCGAAGAACAGGAACCGGCCAAAGCCGAACAAAATACAACGAACCAGAAACAGGAGGAGAAAAAAATGGCAGACGTAACACCAAATGTAAATGCGGAGACATCAGTATCAGACGAGGTGACGGTTATCACGGAGGGAACCGTGATTAAAGGAGATATTTCATCCAACGGGTCTTTGGATATCCGTGGACATGTACAGGGAAATGTCGGATGTCAGGGAAAACTGACAGTTACAGGAAACGTGACCGGAAACAGCAACGCATCCGAATTTTTTGCCGATACGGCGAAAGTACAGGGGGAAGTTGTAAGCTCCGGCACAGTTAAAATCGGGCTTGGTTCTGTCATTATCGGTAACGTGACCTCTTCCTCCGCAGTGATCGCCGGGGCAATTAAAGGTGATATTGATGTACAGGGACCGGTTGTTGTGGATACCTCAGCGGTTGTGATGGGGAATATCAAATCGCGCTCTGTACAGATCAATAACGGAGCCGTAATTGAAGGATTCTGTTCACAGTGCTATTCCGATGTCAATGTGGAAAGTCTGTTTGCAGAAGAAGGAAAAGAGCAGGAGAGCGAGCCGGAACAGGCACAGTAAAGCAGATGCGGATATTGGATGCATTGCAGAAACGAGGATAGAGAATGAAGCGCATATTGCTGAAATTAAGCGGCGAGGCACTTGCAGGTGAGAAGCATACTGGTTTTGACGAGGAAGTTGTAACAGATGTTGCGAAACAGGTAAAACAGATAGTGGATACCCGCGGACTTCAAATCGGTATTGTGACAGGCGGCGGCAATTTCTGGCGGGGCAGAACAAGCGAGACAATTGACCGGACAAAGGCCGATCAGATCGGTATGCTTGCAACGGTGATGAACTGTATCTATGTGTCGGAGATCTTCCGCTCTGTCGGTATGAAAACACAGATATTGACGCCGTTTGCCTGCGGCAGTATGACCAGACTTTTTTCAAAAGACCGGGCAAACCGATATTTTGAGAACGGAACAGTTGTATTTTTTGCCGGAGGTACCGGCCATCCGTATTTTTCGACGGATACGGGCATTGTACTGCGTGCGGTTGAGATGGACGCAGACGGAATTTTTCTGGCGAAATCGATTGACGGGATCTATGACTGTGATCCAAAGATCAATCCCCGGGCGGTAAAGTACGATGAAGTTTCCATTCAGGAAGTAATTGACAAACAGCTTGCCGTAGTTGATCTCACAGCATCAATTATGTGTATGGAACATAAAATGCCGATGTATGTATTCGGTCTGGAAGGCAAAGACAGTATTGTCAGGGCGATGACAGGGCAGTTTAGCGGAACGAAAGTAACAGTATAAAAGGATATGGTGTAAGTATGGATGAGAGAATTGTGCAGTATGAAGATAAAATGAAAAAGACGATGAACAATTTGTCTGAAGAGCTGGGCAGTATCCGCGCCGGCCGTGCAAATCCGCATGTGTTGGATAAGATCAAGGTAGACTATTACGGAACGCCGACAGCAATCCAGCAGGTGGCAAACATCAATGTGCCGGAGCCAAGAATGCTCCAGATTCAGCCGTGGGAAGCGTCTATGGTCAAAGTGATTGAAAAGGCGATTCTTACTTCTGATTTGGGAATCAACCCGACTAACGACGGAAAAGTGATTCGTCTGCTGTTTCCGGAACTGACGGAGGAGAGAAGAAAAGACCTTACAAAGGATATAAAGAAGAAAGGCGAGAATGCCAAAGTTGCGATTCGCAATATCCGCCGGGATGCCAATGATTCTTTCAAAAAATTATCAAAGTCTTCTGATGTTTCCGAGGATGAGATCAAGGAGCTGGAAGAGAATGTGCAGAAAATGACGGATAAGTTTATCGCAGAAATCGACAAATCGGTTGAGGTAAAATCAAAAGAGATAATGACAGTTTAAAGTGTGAATGAAAGGAAGCATCACACCATACATTTATGGGGACATGACATATTTCGTGTCCTCATTTTCGATTATGAGAAAACTACGGGAGGAGAAAGATGAATATTCCGCAGCATGTAGCGATTATACTGGATGGTAACGGGAGATGGGCGAAAAGCAAAGGGATGCCGCGCAACTATGGTCATACGGTCGGGGCGAAAAACGTCGAGACTGTATGTAAGGCCGCGCATGACATTGGGATTAAATATCTGACATTATACGCCTTTTCGACAGAAAACTGGGGCAGGCCGGAAGGAGAAGTGGCCGCCCTGATGAAGTTGCTGGAGAGTTATCTGAAAAACTGTATCAAAACAGCGGATGAGAACAATATGCGGGTGCGTGTGATTGGCGATACCGGGAAGCTGTCTGAAAAATTTCAGGGACAGATTCGGCGTCTGGAAGAGGCATCGAAAAAAAATACCGGTTTAAACCTGCAGATCGCAATTAATTACGGAAGTCGTGATGAAATGATACGCGCCATGAAAAAGATGTATGAGGATCTGGATGAGGGTAAGATTAAAAAAGATGAGATTACCGAGGCGCTGTTTTCCGGTTATCTCGACACGGCGGAACTGCCGGACCCGGACCTTTTGATTCGAACGAGCGGAGAGCAGCGTCTTTCGAATTATCTGCTGTGGCAGTTTGCCTACAGCGAATTTTATTTTACGGATGTTCCATGGCCTGCTTTTCACAAAGAGGAATTGGAACAGGCAATTGAAGCGTATAATACAAGAGACAGAAGATTCGGTGGAGTGAAAGCATAAATTGCCGGAGGGAAACTATGTTTAAGACAAGATTGTTAAGCGGTATCGTGCTGGTAGCGGCGGCTCTTGCGCTGATTGTAACAGGAGGCGATCTGCTCCTGTTCTCGCTGTTATTGATATCGTGGATAGGTATGTTTGAATTATACCGTATTGTTCAGATCGAAAAAACGCCGGCCGGATTTGCAGGGTATTTTGCGGCAGCGCTCTACTTCTTAAATCTGCGTTTCGGATGGATGGAAGATTCGATGATGTTTGTGCTTGGCGTCCTGATTTTATTTATGTTTTTTTATGTTTTTTCTTATCCCAAATACAAAACAGAGCAGATGTTAATGGCTTTTTTTGGTGTTTTTTATGTGGCGGTAATGCTTTCGTTTGTATATCGGACGCGAATGATGGAGCGGGGAGCGTTTATTGTCTGGCTTATTTTTCTTTGTTCGTGGGGATGTGATACCTGTGCGTACTGTGTCGGCGTATTGATTGGAAAACATAAAATGTCGCCAAAGTTAAGTCCGAAAAAATCCGTGGAAGGCGCGGTTGGCGGTGTGGCTGGAACGGCGCTCTTAACGGCGCTTTACGTCTTTGCATTTCAAAGTGCAATGGGCGTTGACAGGACTCTGATCTGGATGCTCGCCGGAGTATCGGCAGCAGGGGCTCTTGTCTCTATGATAGGCGATCTGACGGCTTCCGCCATCAAAAGAAACTACGGTATCAAAGATTACGGAAAGCTGATCCCTGGACATGGCGGAATTTTGGACCGGTTTGACAGTGTGATTTTCACGGCGCCCATGATCTATTACCTTGCAGTTTCTGTGTTGAAATAATGTGAAATGAAATAAAACGCCAAAAACAGACGTTTTTCATCTTGACTTGAGATTCCTGCGAAGCGGAATCATGGAAGTCAGTGAGAGAAGTATTCTGAAGTTTACGCCGTATGGCGCTGGGGGTAGGAAGATGAAAAAAATAGCGATATTGGGTTCGACTGGTTCCATCGGGACGCAGACACTTCAAATTGTGCGGGAGCATGGGGACATAACAGTGACTGCGATGGCCGCGGGGAGTAATATCACTCTGTTGGAGCGGCAGATTCGTGAATTTTCCCCAAAAATTGTCTGTGTTTTTCAGGAAGAAAAAGCAAAAGAACTAAGACAGAAAACTGCGGATTTAAATGTGCGCGTGGTAACCGGAATGGACGGCCTGATTGAGGCGGCAAGCGAACCGGAGTGTGAAATAGTCGTCACCGCGATTGTCGGTATGCTTGGCATTCTGCCCACAATCGCTGCAATCCGGGCCAAAAAAGCGATCGCGCTTGCGAATAAAGAGACGCTTGTGACGGCGGGGCATCTGATTATGCCGCTGGCAAAGGAGTTTCATGTGCCGATTTTGCCGGTGGACAGCGAACACAGCGCAATTTTCCAGTCGCTGCAGGGAGCCGCCGGCAACCGTATCCACAAGATTTTACTGACAGCTTCCGGAGGGCCGTTCCGCGGGAAAACAAAAGAGCAGTTAAAAGAAATGCGTGTGGAGGATGCCTTAAAGCATCCGAACTGGACAATGGGAAAGAAAATAACGATTGATTCGGCAACGCTCGTCAATAAGGGACTTGAGGTGATTGAGGCAAAATGGCTGTTCGGGGTGCAGCCCGATCAGATTCAGGTGGTCGTTCATCCGCAGAGTGTGATTCATTCCGCTGTGGAGTATGAGGACGGGGCGGTGATTGCGCAGCTTGGCACGCCGGATATGCGTCTGCCGATACAGTATGCGCTGTACTATCCGAACCGGCGGAGCCTTTCTGGCAGAAGGCTGAATCTGACCGAACTGGGCAGCCTGACATTTGAGGAGCCGGATACCGATACTTTTCGCGGGTTAGCGCTGGCATATCACGCACTCTCGCAGGGCGGAAATACACCGACCGTGTTTAATGCTGCGAATGAGAGGGCAGTCGCGCTGTTTCTGAAAAAAGAGATTTCATTTCCTGCAATCACGGATCTGATTGAAGCATGTATGGAGCGGGTAAAATTTGTCGCGCAGCCGGGTGTGGATGAAATACTTGCAACAGAGCGTGAAACATATGAACAAATGGAACAGATCAGGCAGTGTGAGAAGAGCTTCTGACGCTTATGAAAGAGAGCGTATCGCTCAGAAGCTCAGAAATTTCGGATTGAATGATGTTCACACCAGAGAATGCAAAAACGCGCCGCGGATGGCGCTGCATTCTTTCTGTTGATTTGAATCGCGGCATAGCTGCGGAATTAAGGTTAGCGTGGATACGAGGAGGTTTTGCATTGAAAATTATAATTGCAATTTTAATATTCAGTTTTATGATCCTGTTTCATGAACTTGGGCATTTTCTTCTTGCGAAAGCAAACGGAATCCGGGTGAACGAATTTTGCCTTGGACTTGGGCCAAAGCTATTTGGAATAAAAAAAGGAGAGACAACATACGCGCTGCGTCTTTTTCCGATCGGCGGCGCCTGCATGATGGAAGGAGAGGATGCAGAGAGCGACGATGACAGATCGTTTGGCAAAAGGCCGGTCTGGGGCAGGATCAGCGTGGTTATAGCAGGACCTCTCTTTAACTTTTTGATGGCATTTTTGTTCTCCTTTATTCTGCTGCTAAGCGACGGCTATGATCTGCCGATTGTAAAAGGCGTGCAGGAGGGGTTCCCGGCCATGGAGGCAGGACTGATGGAGGGCGATCAGATTGTGCGTATGAATCATACGAAGATTCATTTTTTCCGTGAAATCAGTTCATTCACACAATTTCATGCGGGTGAGACCGTAGATGTAACCTATGAGCGCGACGGCAAACAGTACCAGACGACGATAACGCCGCAGTACGACGAAGAACTGGGGTATTACCGCTATGGTATTCTGGGAAGTTCCGAGCGGACGCGTGGAAATGTACTCTCTGCGCTAAAATACAGTTTTTACGAAGTACAGTACTGGATACGCATTACGATTGACAGCATTCGAAGCATTTTTAAAGGGATGGTCAGTCTGAACGACTTGAGCGGGCCGGTGGGAATTGTCAATATGATTGGCGACGGATACGAGGCGACGGTGTCTTACGGCGTAAAAGCGGTTGTGATGCAGATGCTTTATGTGTGTATCTTTCTCTCCGCAAACCTTGGCGTTATGAATCTTTTGCCGCTTCCTGCACTGGACGGAGGAAGGCTTGTCTTTTTACTGATTGAGGCAGTGCGCAGAAAAAAAGTCGATCCGGATAAAGAAGGAATGGTGCATCTGGTCGGAATGATGTTACTGTTTGCATTGATGATATTTGTTGTGTTTAACGATGTGAGAAGAATGATGTAGCAAAAGGGGGCAGTTATGACAAAAACAGTAAAAATCGGAGATAAAGCGATCGGCGGGGGCAGCCCGATCCTGATACAGTCAATGACAAACACAAAGACGGAGGATGTTGTTTCCACAGTAGCGCAGATTAAGAAACTGGAGGCGGCCGGGTGCGATGTGATTCGCTGCGCTGTACCCACAATGGAGGCGGCCGGCGCATTGGAAGAAATCAAAAAACAGATTACAATTCCCCTTGTCGCCGATATCCATTTCGATTACCGTCTTGCAATTGCAGCGATCGAACATGGGGCCGATAAAATTCGGATTAATCCGGGAAATATCGGAAGCAGAGAGCGTGTGCAGGCAGTTGTTGACGCGGCAAAAGAGCGCGGGATTCCGATTCGTGTCGGCGTCAACAGCGGTTCTTTGGAAAAGGAGATTGTGGAAAAATACCGCGGCGTGACGGCGGAGGGGCTTGTGGAGAGCGCTCTGGCTCAGGTAAAGCTGATTGAAGATATGGGATATGACAATCTTGTGATCAGTATCAAATCTTCCGATGTATTGATGTGTGTAAGAGCGCATGAACTGACAGCCGTGCAGACAAATCATCCGCTGCATGTGGGCATCACGGAGGCCGGAACCCTAACAAGCGGCAATATCAAATCGGCGATTGGTCTCGGTCTCATTTTGCACCAGGGCATCGGGGATACGATCCGTGTTTCGCTGACCGGTGATCCGATCGAGGAAATCAAATCGGCAAAGATCATCTTAAAAACGCTTGGGCTGCGCAAAGGCGGTATAGAGGTTGTCTCGTGTCCCACCTGCGGCAGGACGAAAATAGACCTCATCCGTCTGGCAGGAGAGGTGGAAACGATGACAGCGGATATTCCGCTTGATCTGAAAGTGGCTGTAATGGGCTGTGTCGTAAACGGACCGGGCGAGGCAAAAGAGGCGGATATTGGCATTGCCGGGGGAGTCGGCGAAGGGCTTATTATTAAGCGGGGAGAAATCATAAAAAAGGCGCCTGAAAATCAGCTGCTGGAAGAATTAAGAAATGAGCTGCTAAATTGGAAACAATAGAGGCTTAGGATATGACAAAACTGTTTTTTGAAGTTTTTCCCTCTCTGGAACTGAAAGGGGAGTTAAAAAGCCTGCTTTCAGAGGCGGAAGTAACGAAAGTCGGAATGAACCGCGAAAAGGACCGAATACGGGTTTATTTAAATGCGACGCGTCTGATAGATAAAAAAAATATTTACCGGCTGGAGAACTCCATTCGCGAACAGATTTTTAAGGGGAAGCGGATGGATGTAAAAGTGATAGAAAAATACCGGCTTTCCAGACAGTATACGCCGGAAAAACTGATTGAAATTTACTGGGAGAGTATGCTCGAGGAATTAAAAGCGGTAAGCCTGATGGAGTATAACCTGCTTCGCACCGCAAAGCTGGCATTTCCCGAGCAAAACCGTCTGCAGTTGACGATGGAAGATACGATTATAGCGCAGACCAGGGCAAACGATGTCGTGGAATTTCTGGAAAAAATTGTCTGTGAGCGATGCGGCATGGACCTGATTGTGGAAGTATCGTATGTTCCGCCAAAGGAGAGCAGACATAAAAAGGACAGCGACCTTAAGATTGCGATGGAGGTACATAATATTGTACAGCGTGTGCAGCGTCAGACAGAGGGACAGCATGCAGACACAGAAGCGGCAGGCGCAATGGAAGATGACCGTGGTTCCTCTGTTTTGGGGGGATTATCATCTGCAAATGCCGTACTACTGGATGGCGCCGATATAGCGTCAAAAAAGCAGACAGCGTCCGGTACGGCATTTCAAAACGGATCGAAAAACGGTATGTCTTCCAAATTTTCATCCGCAAAATCCAGAAGCTTTTCAAAAACAACAAAAGCGGTGCGTTCAAATAATCCCGATGTCATTTACGGGCGCGATTTTGACGACGAGCCGATTGAGATCGAAAAGATTGTCGGCGAGATGGGCGAGGTGACGATACGCTGTCAGATTATGACGCTTGAGACGCGGGATATACGCAACGAAAAGCGTATTGTAATGATGACGGCTACGGACTTTACCGATTCCATCGGTATCAAGATTTTTATACGGGCGGAGCAGTACGCACAGATGGAGGAGCGGGGACTTACAAAGGGGGCTTTCGTAAAAATAAAGGGCGTGACAGCGATTGACCGTTATGACAGTGAGCTTACGATTGCATCGGTTGTCGGTATGAAAAAAATTTCGGATTTTACTTCGGTCAGGATGGATATGAGCGCCGCAAAGAGGGTGGAGCTTCACTGTCATACGAAAATGAGCGATATGGACGGTGTTTCCGAGGTAAAGGATCTTATTAAGCGTGCAAAAAAATGGGGCCACAGGGCTATTGCAGTCACAGACCACGGCGATGTACAGGCTTTTCCGGACGCGAACCATGCCGTTTCGCCGGATGAGGATTTTAAGGTGATTTATGGGGTGGAGGCTTATCTTGTCGATGATTTAAAGGAGGTTATTGTCAACTCAAAAAATCAGAGTCTTAAGGATTGTTATGTGGTGTTCGATTTGGAGACGACAGGATTTTCTCCGCTGCGCAATAAAATTATTGAAATTGGCGCTGTGAAATTAGTGGACGGGAAAATTACGGACAGGTTCTCCACTTTTGTAAATCCGAAAGAGCCGATTCCCTATCGTATTGAGGAACTGACCTCGATTCGCGACGATATGGTGCTCGGGGCGCCTTTGATTGAAGCGGTTCTCCCCGAGTTTCTGGCGTTTTGCGAGGGGGCCGTTATGGTCGCCCACAACGCGGATTTTGATATGAGTTTTATTATTAATAACTGCAGCCGTTTGGGAATTGAGCGGGAATTTACGATTGTCGATACGGTTGCGTTAGCGCGTATTCTGCTTCCGAATTTAAATCGTTTTAAACTGGATACCGTTGCAAAGGCGCTCGGTGTGTCTCTGGAAAATCATCACAGGGCAGTGGACGATGCCGGGTGTACGGCGGAGATATTTGTAAAAATGATTGAAATGCTTCTTGAGCGGGGAATCCATACACTTGACGACGTCAATCGGATGGGCCAGGTATCGGTGGAGACGATTGGAAAGATGCCGACTTATCATGCGATTCTTCTGGCGGCAAACGATATCGGGCGTATTAATCTGTACCGTCTGGTATCGATGTCGCATCTTGTTTATTTTCGGGGGAGGCCAAGAATACCAAAGAGCGAACTTGTCAAATACAGGGAAGGGCTGCTTCTTGGGTCGGCCTGCGAAGCCGGCGAGCTCTACCGCGCGATTTTGGGTGAACGCCCAAAGGAGGAGATCGCGCGCCTTGTAGCTTTTTATGATTATCTTGAGATCCAGCCGCTGGGCAATAATGCGTTTATGATAAAAAGCGAGCGAGAGCCTGTCAATACAGAGGAAGAGCTGATGGAGATCAACCGCAGGATTGTGAAACTGGGAGAGCAGTTTCAGAAACCGGTTGTGGCAACCTGTGATGTGCATTTCCTGGACCCGGAGGACGAGGTTTACCGGCGTATTATTATGGCCGGAAAAGGATTTAAAGATGCGGACGATCAGGCGCCGCTCTATCTGCACACGACGGAGGAAATGTTAAAAGAATTTGCATATCTGGGCAGTGAGAAAGCGATGGAGGTGGTCGTCACAAATCCGAATAAGATCGCTGATATGTGTGAAAAAATTGCGCCGGTGCGCCCGGATAAATGTCCGCCCGTCATTGAAAATTCAGATCAGATGCTGCACGATATCTGTTATACGAAAGCACATGCGCTTTATGGGGAGAACCTGCCGGCGATTGTGAAAGAGCGTCTTGACCGGGAGTTAAACTCGATTATCTCAAACGGATATGCCGTGATGTATATTATTGCGCAGAAACTGGTGTGGAAGTCAAACGAGGACGGTTATCTGGTCGGTTCCCGCGGATCGGTCGGCTCTTCTTTCGCTGCGACGATGGCCGGAATTACTGAGGTCAATCCGCTGCAGGCACATTACCGGTGTGCGGTATGCAAATACAGCGATTTTGATTCGCCGGAAGTAAAAGCCTTTTCCGGGAGAAGCGGGTGCGATATGCCGGATAAGGTCTGTCCGGTTTGCGGGCGCAAATTAGTAAAGGACGGTTTTGACATTCCGTTTGAGACGTTTCTGGGATTTAAAGGGAATAAGGAACCGGATATCGACTTAAACTTTTCTGGTGAATACCAGAGTAAAGCGCACGCCTACTGCGAGGTGATTTTTGGTTACGGACAGACGTTTCGGGCCGGAACGATCGGTACGCTGGCCGATAAGACGGCTTTTGGGTATATCAAAAACTATTATGAGGAGCGAGGCATAAGAAAGAGAAACTGTGAGATTGACCGAATTGTAAAAGGATGCGTCGGCGTCAGGCGGACGACGGGGCAGCATCCGGGCGGCATTGTCGTGCTGCCGGTCGGAGAGGATATCAATACGTTCACGCCGGTACAGCATCCGGCAAATGATATGGCGACTCCGATTGTCACCACGCATTTTGATTACCATTCGATTGACCACAATCTGTTAAAACTTGATATCTTGGGACACGATGATCCGACGATGATACGCATGTTACAGGATCTGACAGGGATCGATCCGACAGAAATACCGCTGGATGATACGACGGTAATGTCGCTGTTTCAGAATATTGAAGCGCTTGGGATCACGCCGGACGACCTGCACGGAATCCCGCTTGGCTGCCTTGGCATTCCGGAGTTTGGAACAGAGTTTGCGATGCAGATGGTAATTGATGCCAAACCGCAGGAATTTTCCGATATGGTTCGAATTTCGGGTCTTTCACACGGAACGGACGTTTGGCTTGGAAATGCGCAGACATTGATCGAGCAGGGACTTGCGACAATTTCCACAGCCATCTGTACGCGTGACGATATTATGATTTATCTGATCCAGAAAGGGCTTGACAGTGAACTTTCGTTTACCATTATGGAATCCGTCCGAAAGGGGAAAGGCTTAAAGGATGAGTGGAAAGCGGAGATGACGAGCCATGACGTGCCGGACTGGTACATTGAGTCCTGTCTGAAGATCAAATATATGTTTCCGAAAGCGCATGCGGCCGCTTATGTTATGATGGCATGGCGTATTGCGTACTGTAAGGTTTTTTACCCGCTTGCCTACTATGCGGCTTATTTTTCCATACGTGCGACCGGGTTTAACTACGAGATTATGTGTCAGGGAAAAGAACGCCTGGAATATTTTTATCAGGATTATACCAGAAGAAAAGATTCGCTGTCAAAAAAGGAGCAGGATGTCTACCGGGATATGAAAATTGTGCAGGAGATGTATGCGAGAGGATTTGGTTTTCTGCCGATTGATATCTATCTGGCAAAACCGGATCGTTTCCAGATTATGGACGGCAAATTAATGCCTGCGCTCAATACGATTGACGGGATGGGCGATACGGCTGCAATTGCGGTTGCGGAGGCTGCAAAAGACGGCAGATTTTTATCAAAAGATGACTTCAGACAGCGGACAAAGGCGACAAGGACTGTCATCGACCTGATGACAGATCTTGGACTGTTAAAGGACATGCCGGAGACAAATCAGTTTTCACTGTTTGATTTTGCATAAACGAATGGGAGGGATTATGGCAAAAAAGTTTTATGCGGTAAAAAAGGGCAGGGCAGCCGGTATTTACGAGACATGGGCGGAATGCCAGAAACAGACCGCGGGATATTCCGGCGCCGTCTTTAAGAGTTTTGCAGCAAGAGAGGACGCGGAACACTTTCTAAAGGCAGATGCACAGAAAGAGGACAGTGAAGTACAGGAATGTGCGGAGAAAAAAGAAGGCGCAGTCGCTTATGTCGACGGAAGCTATCATGTGAAAACAAAAGAATATTCCTATGGCATGGTACTGTTTTATCAGGGAAAAGAGTTGCATTTTAACGGAAAATTTTCGGACAGGGAACTTTCCTCCATGCGCAATGTCGCCGGGGAAATCGAAGGCGCAAAAGCTGCTATGCGCTACTGCATGGAGCATCAGATTGAAAGCGTTACCATATACCACGATTATGAGGGGATCGCGAGATGGTGTACCGGGGACTGGAAAGCGACAAAAGCCGGGACGATCGCTTATGCCGCTTTTTATCGGGAAGCTGCCGCGAAAGTAAAAATTCGCTTTGAGAAAGTGAAAGGACATTCCGGCGATACTTATAATGAACTTGCGGACAGACTTGCAAAGGAAGCGCTTGGAATAACATGTCAGTCAGTTTGAGACGGACTTCTTAGCGAAGCTGCGAATGGGGGATAGGCGAATGGGGAGGAAACCGATTTATCAGATTTTGAAAGAAAATACGACAGACGGTATCTTAGACATAAGAAAAGCGGACGATGCGCTTCACCCGGCAAAGGAGGACGGCATTCGGATTTCGGCGGGATTTCTGGAGCATATGAAAGGGAATACGGAGAACGGGGAGTCTGTAATCCCAACGATTATGGAGATAATCGGGCAGATATACCGGGGAGAGTCGGACGCCGGACGAGCCAGGGAGCATCTGGAACAGCTGGAATTTAATACGGCGGATCTGATTGACGGTTTAATAGACCGTATTTCTGAAAAAAAATACAACGAGACAGTTTACGAGGCGTTTCGGGAAATCTTATATCAGACAATTGACGCGGAAGTATTTAAGTTAAGCATGGAAATGACAGCTCGCATGAGAAAGTGCAGAGAGCTTTTGGATGATTATTTTATGGCCGGACAGTATGAGGAGTTTTCTATCTATACTGCCTATATCCTGAATCTTTGGATGGAACAGGATACGGATTTTTTAAAGACGGCATTTCGGCTTCTTGCTGTCAGCAGCGACTGGGGGGCAATTGATTACGGGGAGCGGCTGATGGGTGAGAACTGGATATTGGAGAAAATTGAGAATCAGCGCGATATCCTGATTGGAACGCTGAGCAATAACTGTATCCCGATGGAGGTGTGTTTTTCGCTCGCATCCACATTAAATGTCGGCGAGCTTTTAAAAGCGGCAAAAGAGGATAAGGAACTGAGTGAATCCCTGCTGGAGTTGTTTTATACGCTGTTTTTTGAGCCGGCTCCCTGCGGCGGACTTTTGGATTTGGAGCGCCCGTTTGACGGATATCTGGCGCCGTTTCTTAAGTTTCTTGACGAGAGCGTTTACCCCGATATTACTTTTTTTGGTATGCTGACAGTATCGGAGTTTCTTGATGACGAACAGTATCGCGGGGAACTGTTAAACAGCTGTACCAGTGAGGAATATGAAGCGGCGTATGAGAGGGCGCGTATCTGTGTTGAGGAATGTTCCGATCCGGGAAGGCTGAAAAGTATTGTTTGCAGTATGAGCGAGGGGCACAGCGCCCAGTTAATCGGTTATATAGAAAAAAACGAGATCACATATGTAGATGAGGAGATCGAGCAGCGCTATGTCAGGCAGAAAGAATGCACGGTTGCGAACCTGTTTTTTGAGACGTATCTTGCCAGACACGGGAGCAGGGAACTTAAGAAACGGTTTTATACAGAAATCTGCGAGGCGGCAAAAAGCAGGGCGGCACAAAAAAGGCCGCAGTCTTATCGGCAGATATTCGGTGATGAATATCAAAGTACGCAGAAATTTGAATACAAGCTGGGCGTCCTTACCGATTGTGCGTTTCGAGACGATGCGTTGCTGGTGTGCTTTTTAGAGGACTATAACCCGCAAATACGCGCGGCAGCATTAGAAGTTGCAGGTCGGCAGAACGCGTATTTTGATAATCCCAAAGTCAGACAGGCACTGTTGGCTCGCCTTGGCGACAGCCCTTATTATGTGCGTTTCGCTGCTGCGGAGCTGTTTGCAAAACAAAAAATTCTGCTGTCGCAGGCGGAGAGAAAACAGATTGACAGGGAAATATTGGCGAAAGAACCCGATTACAAGGAGAAAGAACAAAATTATCCGGAATATTATCAGCTTTTAAACGAGCTTATGAGCGATAGATAAAAATTTTTCCAGTATAGCGGACGATATCACGTATATACTATGACGGCAGACATTTTTTTAATGAAAATGGTTGTTCATACTTTTTCAGGAGGAGGGCTGTCATGGATAACTGGATGGGCGCCGGGTGGATTGAGAACGGAATCTATACGCTTGGGCTGGCAGACATGGAGCTTAGGATGCCGCATGAGAAACTGAGCGAAGCGCAAAAGGAGCAGCTCTACAACGCATATCGGGACGGTGAGCGTTCGGAGCGGGTGGTTGATGTAGTGAATCAGATGTTTTAAACATCAGGACTCCGGCAAAAACAAAATACGGGAAATACCCATGGGAGACTGCTGCATCTGTGACAGAGAGAATCACAGGTGCGGCAGTTTTTTGCTGTATTGCTGCTTGACACAAATCAATATATCTAATACAATATACTTAGTTATACATAGCATATTGTATTAGAATGTGAAGAGGTAAGCGAGGTGAACAAATGGATGAGAAATATGAAAGACAGATGAAAAAAGGAGTGCTGGATATGCTTGTACTGAAATTGCTGGAATCAGAGGCAAAATACGGATATCAGATTATTCAGGAGATGAAAGAAAAGAGCGGCGAGACTTTTTTGCTCAAAGACGGAACACTGTATCCGGTTTTATATCGTCTGGAGGACGACGGGCTGGTAATCAGCAAATGGAGCAGGGCGGAGGGAAGACAGCAGTCCAGAAAATATTATGAGATTACGGAAAACGGAAAGGCGGCTCTGGTCGGTATAGAGGCAGTGTGGAGGCGAATTTCCGGAGGTATCTGTAGGATTATGGGTGAACGTGCGGGTCATTGACATTTTGTCAGTGAGGCGCTGCACGAAAAAAAGGAGGCAGAATATGACAGAGCAAAAATATGTGGACGCAATTGTAAAAAAAGTGATTGCGACAGACGCCAGGAAAAAGGATATCAGAGAGCAGCTTCTCTGCGATATCAGAGCCCGGATGGAGAGGGGCGATGCAGCAGAAGAAATATTCGCACAGATGGGAACAGTACAGGAGGTTGCCGACGGTTTTAACGAATCCGTAACGCCTGCAGAGAGAAAACGATATTTTTGCAGGAAGAGATTCAAAATTGCAATTCCCATTGTTTTGGCTGCTGCCGCGCTGATTTATCTGATCTATTGGCAGATTCCGAAAGGGAGGGCAATTGAGGATAGCAAAACGTTTACAAAAGAGCAGGTGGAGAGCGCCATGATCGAGACAGTGACACTGTTTGAGCAGGAGGATTACGCTGCTATGCAGAAGAATGCGACTGCGCAGATGCAGAGTGTTCTGAATAAATCTTCTATGGACGAAGTAAAGAAACTGTTTCACGAAAACTGGGGAGAGCGGACACAGGTTGGAGTGTTTTATATACAGGAAGTGGTACAGAAAAATATGCATATGGCAGTCGGTCAGGTCACGGTAACTTATGAAAATACGGTTGTGACGTACACACTGATGTATGAGGAAGATATGCGGCTTTGCGGGTTTTATGTAAAATAGGGGGACGGCGCCACTTGTCAGATCTTTGCTTTTACACATATATTAAGGAGGGAATGAGGATGACGGGAAGAATATTTGGGTTTGTAATCTGGTCTATGGGAGGGATTTTCTTTATTGCCATGGGCGTTTATTCCTTTTTTTCAAAAAAGGCAAGGCCGATGGGCTTTTGGGCCAATGTGAGCATGTTTGAGGTAACGGATCTCAAACAGTACAATACAGCGATGGCAAAACTTTTTTGTACGTATGGCATTGTATTTATTCTTTTTGGCCTGCCGTTACTGGCAGGACAAAATTCGGGATGGATTCTTTTATCCGTTGTCGGAGCGATGATTTTGAGTATTACGGCTATGGCGGTTTATACGATTGTGATTGAAAAGAAATACAGAAAGAAGTAAGACGCAGCGTAAAACCATTCACTACATTTTTTGTCCAGTCATTACAATTGAAAAAGGTTTCAGCGATTTTTGCCGATAATGTATGTATAACAACAAAATGAGAGATATGAGGTGATGCAATTGCATGTCACAGCGGGTGATGAGACTGAAACCGGGCAAAAGACAGTTTTAGTGAAAAGCGGGAACAGAAGAAGGACGATACCGGCAGAAGATATTTTCTATATCGAGAGCAACAGTCGGAAAGTAATCTTACACATGGCAGAAGAAGAAATCGAGTATTACGATAAAATAGGAAAACTGGAAAAAGAGCTGGAACCGGAATTTTTTCGGATTCACAAGGGATATCTTGTCAATGTTAAATATATCAAAGGATATGGGAGAACGGAACTTATGATGAAAAACGGAGATAACCTGCTGATTTCCAAGTACAGATATCAGGATTTTCTCC
Source organism: uncultured Roseburia sp. (assembly GCA_947088345.1). Taxonomy (GTDB): domain Bacteria; phylum Bacillota; class Clostridia; order Lachnospirales; family Lachnospiraceae; genus Roseburia. The sequence continues at coordinate 6,904 of CAMUGE010000035.1, read as the reverse complement.
GCCATATAGCAGCTTATCGTGGGCAATGCCCCAATATATAATACTCAATGCCATAGGATCTAAGATGAAAAATCATGTGATATGATGCATATCGCCAAAAAGAATGCGTATTACACAGTAATCAGGGAAAGAGAGGACACAATATGCGTATTACAAATCAGGTTTTGAATGAATCGGCAAGAAAGGCAGGGCTTCCGATTCAGGGTACTTCACTGCTGGATTACATCAATAAAAACCCGGGGTCGGATCAGTCGCTATTGCAGGCGCTGGAGGAAAGAGAATCCGCATCAACAGAGCCCGTCAATAAGAAAAATTACGAAAAGCTGGAAAAAGCGCTGGATGCTTATGAGAAAGAGGCGGAAAAGTTTGCGGACAAATCGGAAACTTCGATGTTTGAAAAAGCAAAAGAGAGCAAAGATATGACCGAAATCTGCGACAATGTGGACAAGCTGGTTGCGAAATACAACAGCGCGGTCAGCGCGATGAGAAAGAGCGATAACCCGCTGGATGCATATTATCTGCAGATGTTTTTGGGCACGACGGAAGACCAGAAAAAAGAGCTTGCCGAGATTGGAATCACCATGGGAAAGGACGGAAGTCTCTCCGTTGACAGAGAGAAATTAAAGACATCGGATCTTTCGGCGGTGGAACGGGCGCTTGGCGCAGACAGCACGTTTATCACGAGGACCGGATTTGTGGCGGGCAGAGCAGCCGACCATGCACATGCAAACGTCAGGAGCGTCTCCACGCAATATAATGCCGCGGGAAATACATATGCCGCTCAGTCAAGCCTCTATGATTTTTTGCGGTAAAAGCCTTAATCATCCAATTTAGAAGCGCAAAGTTTTGTTACTGTTTACAGGCAGATTGTAGACAGTAACTATTTTTTTGTCTGCGAAAAATTTATGTATTATTAAAAATACTTCTTTTCAGAATATAGGCGTTATGGTATACTCATTTAATAAACAGGCATAAAATGAAAGTGTTTCATGTCAGGTGATAAGGAGGAAGCAGCAGTGAGATTAGTAACTCGTTCAGATTTTGACGGCCTGGTATGCGGGGCCTTACTTTTAGAGGCGGGTATTATTGACAGTTGGAAATTTGCACATCCGAAAGATCTGCAGGACGGTCTGGTAGAAGTAAACGAAAATGACTGTCTTGCCAATGTTCCCTATGTGGAAGGGTGCGGACTCTGGTTTGACCATCATTCCAGCGAACACGAGCGTCTGGCGCTGGAGGGAAAATACAAGGGAGAGAGCCGGATTACCCCGTCCTGTGCGAGGATTATTTATGAATATTACGGCGGAGAACAGCGGTTTCCGCAGTTTGGGGAAATGATGGAGGCGGTTGATAAAGTTGACTCCGGCAATCTGACAATAGATGAGGTCATGAATCCGACAGGCTGGATACTGGTTGGCTATCTGATGGACCCGAGAACCGGTCTGGGAAGATGGAGACAGTTTTCCATCTCCAATTATCAGCTGATGGAAAAACTGATGGAAGCCTGCAGAACGATGACGACGGAAGAAATTCTGGCATTGTCCGACGTGCAGGAGCGCATCGAGATATACAACGAGCAGACTGAAAAATTTAAAGTTATGGTAAAAGAGCATACAAGGACGGAGGGGAACGTGATTATCTCCGATCTTCGCGGCGTAGACCCGATTTATACCGGCAACCGCTTTATGATCTACAGCATGTATCCCGAGCAGAATATTTCAGCATGGATTGTAAGCGGGCGCGGAGGGCTCGGGTGCTCTGCGGCCGTTGGGTACAGTATCTTAAATCAGACATCCGATGTCAATGTCGGAAGTCTGATGTTAAAATACAACGGGGGCGGACACCGCAAAGTGGGTACATGCCAGTTCAGTGACGAGACGATGCAGACAGAGCTTCCAAAGATGCTGGCACAGCTGTGTGAGATGGCAAATCGGTAATTGTGCCATATTTGCAGGATACGATAGAAAAACACCCCGTGGTATTTGCCGCGGGGCGTTTTCTATGCACAGACCCGTGCGGAGGAAGTAAGCTGCTAAGGCGGCGCACGGGTGGCGGGGCGAGCAGGAGAAAAACACCCCTGCTCGATTGCACAGACCCAGGAAGCGGAAGAATGCCGCTAAGGCGGCGCACGGGTGGCGGGGCGAGCAGGAGAAAAACACCCCTGCTCGATTGCACAGACCCAGGAAGCGGAAGAATGCCGCTAAGGCGGCGCACGGGTCGCGCGGCGGGAAAGCTGCGGTTATTGTTTCGAAAGTTTGGCAGAAAGGGGCGTTATGAGCGCACAAAACAAATATGCAATTATCACGGGCGCTAGTTCCGGTATCGGCGCGGAGTTTGCAAGACAGCTTGCAAAAAAAGGGTATCGTTTGATTATCACCGCCCGAAGAGAGGAGAGGCTTGTTCAATTAAAGGAAAGGATCGGAACAGAATGTGAGATCATTACGGCTGATCTTTCGAAAGAAGAGGAAGTTTACCGATTTTATCGAAAGATTGCCGACAGGCCGGTTGCTGTTTTTATCAATAATGCAGGATTTGGAAATTGGGGGACATTTGCAGAGAGCGATTTGAAAAAAGAATTGAATATGATCGACCTTAATGTGCGGGCGGTTCATATTCTGACAAAACTTATCGTAAGAAAGATGAGCAAACAAAATTACGGATATCTGTTAAATGTTGCCTCCTCGGCAGGATTGATGCCGGCGGGGCCTTATATGGCGGCTTATTACGCCACAAAAGCATATGTGGCAAGTCTGACAAGAGCGGTTGCGGAAGAATTGCGCGAGAAAAAGAGCGGCGTTTTTATCGGCTGTCTCTGTCCGGGGCCGGTGGATACCGAGTTTAACAGTGCCGCCGATGTCGAATTTTCATTAAAAGGCATTTCTGCGTCCGAATGCGTTCGGTTTGCCCTGGCCGGGATGAAAAAAAGGAAAGTTGTAATTGTGCCGACTGTTATCATGCGCACGGCGCTGCTGATGGAGCGTTTTTGTCCGCAGGAATTTGTTATATATCTCACAAGATTTCAGCAGAAAAAGAAAGGAGAAATAAAAAATGGAAAAAACAAAATTCGGGGTTACAAAAGAGGGAAATGACGTCACAAAATACACGCTGCAAAATGAAAAAGGAATGCGGCTGTCTGTGATTGACCTTGGCGCGACAGTCGTATCGCTTCAGATGGAAGGCAGCGACGGCGTATGCTATGATGTTGTGCTGGGATATGACAGTCCGGCAGAATACCAGACCCATACCTGTTATTTCGGCGCCATTATCGGCAGGAATGCAAACCGGATCGGGGGTGCAAAAATTGCACTGGACGGAATTAATTATGATCTTGAGCAAAATGACAATGAAAATAATCTGCACAGCGGAAGCAGGGGATTTCATGCAGTTATCTGGAATATAGAAAAAGCAGGAGAGGACAGTATTACTTTTTCTTATGTCAGCAAAGACAGGGAACAGGATTTTCCGGGCAATATGACAGTAAAAGTCACATATGCGCTGACAGAGCAAAATGAAGTTGTCATTGAGTATGAGGCAGTGTCCGATCAGACGACAGTCGCGAATCTGACCAATCACTGTTATTTTAATCTGGACGGACATAATTCCGGCAGCGTGAAAGAGCAGCAGCTTCTGATAAAAGCCTCCGCCTATACGCCGGTAGTCGATGCGAAAGCCATTCCGACCGGAGAAATCGCAGATGTGACAGATACGCCGATGGATTTTCGCAGCATGAAAAAAATAGGCGCGCAGATCGAAGAAGATTTTGCACAGTTAAAACATGTCGGCGGATATGACCATAATTTCTGTATCGACGGGGCATGCGGCAGCATGCAGCCTGCAGCATGCGCGAAAGGAGCAAAGTCCGGTATTGTGATGGAGGTTTATACAGATTGTCCCGGCATTCAGTTTTACGCCGGTAACTTTATCGGCAAACAGACCGGAAAAGGCGGCGCCAATTACGGCGACCGGCATGGCTTTTGTCTGGAGACACAGTATTATCCGAATGCAGTGAATGAACAGAATTTCGCATCGCCGCTTTTGAAGCCGGGGGAGACATACCGCACGACAACGAAATACTGTTTTAGCTGCGAAAGGTGAAGCGTGATATGACAGGAAAAGAGATCAAGGAACTGGTCTGTAAAATGACGCTGGAGGAAAAAGCGTCGATGCTTTCCGGCGCTGACTTTTGGCATACCCAAAAGATAGAGCGTCTTAAAATTCCGGAAATTATGGTTTCAGACGGCCCGCATGGTTTGCGCAAACAGGCGGATCTGGCCGATCATCTGGGGGTAAACGAATCCATACAGGCAGTCTGCTTTCCGTCGGGCTGCGCGCTTGCGTCCACGTTTAACCGCAGTCTCTTAGAGGAGCAGGGCAGGGCGCTCGGCGAAGAATGCCAGGCGCAGGATGTGGCGGTGCTGCTTGGACCTGCGATGAATATAAAGCGCTCTCCTCTCTGCGGGCGAAATTTTGAATATCTTTCCGAAGATCCATATCTTTCGGGACAACTGGCGGCAGCGATAGTACATGGCGTGCAGAGCAGACAGATCGGCTGCTGTCCGAAGCATTTTGCGATGAACAATCAGGAGACACATCGCCTTAATGTATCTGCAGAGGCGGATGAGCGCACCATACGTGAGATTTATCTGGCAGGATTTGAGCATGTCGTAAAAGAGGAAAAGCCCTGGACTATGATGTGCTCCTACAATCGGATCAACGGGACCTACTCCGCGGCCAACAGATGGCTGTTACAGGATGTTTTAAGGCAGGAGTGGGGATTTGACGGTTTTGTCATGTCGGACTGGGCTGCGGTGGATGAGCGGATCGAAGATCTTCTGGCAGGTCTGAATTTAGAAATGCCCGGAAACGGAGGCGTCAACGATAAGCGTGTTTGCGAGGCGGTAAAAGACGGAATGATAGAGGAGTCCGTCCTGGATAAATGCGTGGAAGAGATTTTGCAGATTGTATTCCGCTGTCACAGGAATCGAAATCATGCAGCGATTTTTGATCTGGAAAAAGATCATGAATTGTCGCGCCGCGTGGCGCAGGAGGCATTTGTGCTGTTAAAAAATAACGGGGCTCTGCCGTTGTCAGAACAGGAAGACGTCGTCTTCATCGGACAGTATGCAAAAAAACCGCGCTATCAGGGGGGCGGCAGTTCACACGTCAACAGCTTTCGGGTTACTTCGGCTGTGGAAGCAGCAGCGGGAATGGAACATGTCTCGTTTGTGCAGGGGTTTTTTGATGAAAAGGATCTGATTGACGTACAGCTGGAAAAAGAAGCGGTCGAAGCTGCAAAACGGGCAAAAGCAGCCGTTATCTTTGCAGGACTCCCGGACAGCTTTGAGTGCGAGGGGTATGACAGAACGCATATGCGCATGCCCCATTCCCAGAACCATTTGATCTCAGAAGTTGCAAAAGCGCAGCCGAATACCATTGTGCTGCTGCACAACGGTTCCCCGGTGGAGATGCCGTGGATTAATGAGGTGGCGGCTGTGTTGGAGTGTTATCTGGGCGGTCAGGCAGTTGGGAGCGCGCAGATTGATCTCTTATTCGGAAAGGTGAATCCGAGCGGAAAACTGGCTGAGACATTTCCGGTAAAACTTGAGGATAATCCGTCCTATCTGAATTTTCCGGGTGAGAGAAATCGGGCAGAGTACAGGGAGGGTATCTTTGTCGGTTACCGCTACTATGACACAAAAAAGCAGGATGTGTTGTTTCCGTTTGGACATGGGCTGTCATATACGACGTTCGAATATAAAAACATGACGCTTTCGAAGACGGATATCAGAGACACGGATACAATTACGGTATCGGTGGACGTTACAAATACGGGACGATGTGCAGGTAAGGAGACTGTCCAGCTCTATATTGCAGCGGAGGGCGGCAGTGTCATACGTCCAATGAAAGAGCTGAAAGGATTTGAAAAGACATACTTGAAACCGGGTGAGACAAAGCGTGTAGAATTCGTACTTTCAAAGAGGTCGTTCGCATACTGGGAAGAGCGTTTGTCAGACTGGCATGCAGAGAGCGGCAGATATCGGATTCTCATTGGGAAATCAAGCAGAGACATTGTGTTAGAGCAGAGTGTGCAGTTTCAGTCTGATATTTCAATTCCGGCAGTTTATGATATGAATACGACACTGGGGGAGATCGTCTCAAATCCAAAACTTTGCGGATTTCTAAAGGTGATGGAAGAACTTCTTGGCAGCGACATGCCGAAACTGTTTTTTGAAGAGGAGCAGGGCGGAGCGGCGGAACGTGAGGCAATTACGCTTGAAATGCGCAACGCCACGGCGCTTGATACGCCGCTGCGATCCATTATAGGGTTTGGCACAGGCGCCGTTTCCTATGAGACACTGGAAGAGCTGGTCGTACAGTTGAATCGTTGGAGCGGCGGCATGTAAAGAGGGGCATTCGTAATGCAGGACTGGCTGTGAATATTTCAGGCGTTCACAGATCGGAAATTTAATTTCTCCGGTCTGTGGGATGGCCTGCCCGGATTTCTTTTAATATCCGTAAATAAGATAGGTGTCGCCGGATTTTTTACAGGGGATGTGATATTTGTTCAGGATCTGAACAAATGTTTCTTCCGCATTATGCCAGATCTTTTTTTGCCAGCGTCTTTCCTTTGTTTTCATAATATTTCGGTTTTACGGCCAGGCATTCAATCACTTTATAATTCAGACCGACAAAGTCTTCCTCGTCATAATCTCCCTGATACCAGATATCCGATGAGATAAAATCAGTGAGAAAAGAGGTATCTTCGTCAAAAAGTGGTTGATTATCACTAAAAAGCCTTGATTTACAGTCATACAAGCAGGATTTCAAGCTGAATTTACTACCAATTTAATACTTTTGAGGGAAAGAGCCTTGATATGCCGCCCGGAACCCTGCCAGCCCAGCC
>CAMUGE010000034.1 GCA_947088345.1 uncultured Roseburia sp. | reverse complement strand
TCATTAGACGAATTAAGGGAACTTGAAACCGAGGTTATGCAGTTAGCATAAAAAATGTTGTGATTGTTCCTGTTTTTTTTGCGCCCAAAACCAAGCCGGATTTTGCACCGCAATAAATTAATTCAAAAACTTTTGGAAAACATTGCCAAAATTTCCTTTTTTCCCGTAGTAGGTAGTATGGGGAAAAATAATTGCCGGAAAGTTTGGCATTTTTTGAAACCGTCCGTATATCACTGCAAGTATGTCTTTGAAACTGTCCCTGAGCAGGGTGTAGATATCGGCTACACTGTTAAGGCTGTTATCTGCAATAATCTGTTGAATTTGTTCCTTTGCTACTCGCATAAAAATACTCCTTTTCGATAAGAATTGTGATATACTAATTCTTACCCCAAAAGAGGTATTTTTTCCCAAGATATAAATTTTTTTACACTACTGTGTTTTGCGTCCTGTTTTATATCCGGATAAAAATTATCATGCCGTTTGAGCGTCTGGCTGGTCTGCCTGGTGAACTTGCAAGGGGTGATCTGATCGTACCGCTCAAAGAAAACAGGAATCGTTTCTTCGGACAGTTTGTCTGGGGAATGGATATGCTTCGCAGTCATTTTCAGCGATTAAACTGTATGCAAAAGCGGTGTCGAAAGGCCTTTATTCCAATCCGCAGAAACAGGTGCGGATTGCGGAACAAATTGACGGTAAAGCAGATGAGATAGAGTCCTATCTTTCCCGTCTGATTCGGGCATCGCGGGAAGCGCTGTTTGAGTTTGAGGTGAAAGAGGGCGAATTTTACCTTTCCGGTCTGATGGACGGTATCTGCACGTACTACAGGGAAAAGCTTTCGCTAGTGAGAACGGAATTTCAGTCAGAGCCGTATTCTGACTGCCTGCTGTACGGCGATCCGGAACGCAGCGTGGAAGTACTGCAGAATATTATGGAAAATGCCATCAAATATGGAGACGGGAAACAGATTTGCGTTTCGTGCACTGAGGAGGAGAATGCCGTGCTGAGCTCAATTGAAAACAGCGGCTGTTCGCTTACAGAAGCGGAGCTGCCGCATATTTTCGAGAGCTTCTGGCGCGGGATGAATGCCGGGCATATAAACGGGAGCGGACTTGGGTTATATATCTGCCGCGGGCTGATGCACAAAATGGGAGGAGAAGTATTTGCGTCAATCGAAGACGGCGCAGTTGTGGTGACAGCAGTTTTTAACAGGGTGTGAGAATTTTAAGTGGTGTTCTGTGACAGCCATTTTATGTATTCTTCGAACACATCGCTCGTCTTACTCAGGTAGATACATTCTTTTGCAAGGGTTACATCGTCCGTTATAATATTATCCACACCAGGATCAATCATGCGGTTTATATTTTCTTCTGTGTTTACAGTCCATGCATACAGCTGTTTTCCGGCATTGTGGACATCGGAGACAATCTTTTCTGTAACGCTTGTCGCCTCGATACTGAAATTATCTGCTGCAGCAAGACGGTTGATATTTCCGTAGGCAAGACTCATCACATAGACAGTCTGAATCTGCGGGTCGTAAGCTTTTACACGTTCCAAAACTTCATAAACCTGAGAAGTGATCACGCATTGTTCCCGGAAATGTTCCTGATTGATCATATCCACGACTGTTTTTTCAAATTTTTCTTCGTGTCCGGTCGGTTTGAGTTCAATATTCAGTTTGATATGATTGTCTTTTGCGAAAGCGATTGTTTCTGTCAACAACGGAATTTTTTCTCCGTTAAATTTTATGTCAAAGAAGCTGCCGGCGTCCAGGCGGCTTATTTTATTATAAGTTAACTCCCACGTCTTACAGTCGATGCCGGCTGTCCGCATAAAGTTGGCGTCATGCATCACAAAGATCTGTCCGTCTTTGCTTTGCTGAACGTCGAGCTCTATCCAGTCGGCGCCCAGTTCTTTTGCCCCTTCGAAAGCTGCCATGGTGTTTTACGGATAGAAGCGCGATGCGCCGCGGTGTGCAGTCACTTCCATTGTGCCGAAATGTTCGACCGGCAGACTTATTTTATGGTGGCAGACGCCATACAGGTAGAAGCTGCAGCAAAATACGCAGCAGGTGAAGAGCAATATCTCCAGTGTGATGGCTGCGGAGCGTTTCAGCTTGTTTGGACTGCATCCGTCTGTCTGTATGTGCAGGATTTCTTCCTGTTTTTTATTTTTATGACCATAAAACAGAAAGCTGATGCATGCATAGCTGATCGGAGTGCCAAGCGCAGACATCAAAAAAGATGACGCGGCCAGAAAGACCCAGACAACAGATGCCGACACAATGCCAAGCAGCTGCAGTTTGGAAAACAGTTCGCCCAGCAAAAAAGCAAAAACAATGCCGATCAGATTCAATAGAAAAAAAAGCAGCGCAATTAGAAGCTGCGTGCCCAGCAAAAAAGCAATGTCTTTCCGCTTGCTTTTATGACTTAAACGGGCGCTTTTCTTACGAGCTTCCTTAAAATTGCAGCCCTCCAGCGTAAAATAATGGAATGCATACAGCCAGCGCAAGAGCAGAGCAGTCAGCCCTGCCATTGCGGCGATGAACAGGAAAAGTAAAAATTTGTTTGCTGCAATAAAATCCAGGATAAATTCCGGGACGGAAATCGCGCTCACATAACTTGACGCAACGCCAATATTTAAAAACGGGATCAGAAACAATACGACAAACGCTGTAAAAACATTTCTGAATTGAAATACCCTGCCCGCATTTTTCAAGGCAAAAGCTGCTGTCTGCAGCAAACTGACCCTGATTCCCTGGCAGGACTGGTCAAGCAGAAAAATGACGGGGCCGATATCAATCATCGTGTAGATTGCCATACATAAAAATAACAGCGCCAACGCAGCAATTGTAACGGGATTGAGCAGAAACGACAAAATATTTTCCTTTGTCAGGTATTCGTAGCCGGTAATATGCAGGATGCCGTTAAACATTGCCCAGAAAAGCGGCGTAACAATTGTCAGCGATAAAAATTTGTACAGCAGTTCAAATCCTGCCATTGTGCGCCAGTTCACTCCTGCCAGATGCAGAACCTTTTTTAAGTCGGCCGTGGTAATCCTCCATTCAAAGAACGTTTCTGTTCGAGGAACCGCAGGAGATATCTGCGAATGCAGTTTCTCTTTAAAACAGAAACGGGTTTATTGTGCGATTGCATTCGGGTAGATACGCTCCATTGTCTGATCGTCATAATATTGATCCATGATGTGTTCCCAGCTGCAGGATGCTTTGCGCCCGTTTGCTCTGGCGTCATAGCGAACCAGCGCCAGTACTGACACAAAAAGATTGACGGCCATAAACACGGCACAGAAAGCGGTCAGCACGCGTCCCGTTTTTTGCAGAATCCATGTAATCAGGAAAGCCATTTTCGGGTAGAGGCTTTTCATCCAGATAACGGCTGCAAATCCCCAGAAAATACAGTAGAGCAGGTTGATGCGCCCGCCCAGGTTAAACGGCAGACCGCTGTAATCCCAGAACACTTTGCCAAATATCATTTCTGTAAAAACGCTGCATATGTATTCGTAAGCCCCGCCCAAAATAAGGCCGATAAAGAAAATATGATGTTCCTGTTTATCCCTGTCTTTGTAGAGCAGCGCAGTCACAAGCGCGATGCCAAGCCCCCATACGACGCTGAAAGGTCCCCATACAACGCTGCTTCTGCTCATCCAGATACCGACGGTAAGGCGGCAGAAAATTGTTTCCACAATATCGCCTAAAAATGCGCCGATTAAAAACAGCCAGAATAATTGAACAAGGCTGCATTTTTCCTCTTCCTGTAAAGAAACCGCTGTATTGTCCAGTGCAGTTGCCGGATAGGCACGTTTGATACGGCGCTCCATACGATTTGATATTTTTGCGGCAAATCGATAGGTCCATTGCTGCATCCTGCGGCTGAATATGAAGATATGCGGAAGTTTATCTTCCATATGGCAGCAGGAGAGCAGGGACCCGGCAAAATCCAAAAGGCCTGCGGCGGCAAGGCAGAAAACGACCGTTTTTTCCAGAAAATTTGGCAGCAGATGATAAAGGGACAGCACAAAATCGTTTAGATAACGGACGGAAAAGAGCCCAAGCAGACCCCACAGCAGTGAATAGGGAAGACAGATATATCCGTCAAAGTTCCATTTTTTATCGGAATAATCCCACCATTTTTTCTGATTAATGCGTTCCAGCGCCTTTCCGGTAAACCATTGCACTGCAGTTGCCACAGCCGCGCATCCCAGATACAGGAAGAATGTATTGCCGCGCAGTTCCTGAAAGAAAACAGCAAACAGCACATCGGCAAAGCCATAGATAAAACAGAATGGACCAAACGCAAAGCCTCTGTTGCGAAAATTTTTTTCCTTTATTGTTGCATAAGATGTTTCTGCCAGCCATGCGAGAAATGACCAGGCAAAAAAGAGTATTGACGTTTCGTAAAAAGAGTAGTTCATAAAACTCCTTTCTGTATACCGCCCCGGCGCTTGCTTTCTCAGGCAGTGCGGGAACAGTAATCAAAATTATACACGGAATTGTCGAAATATGCAAACAGGCTTGTATTATTTTTTACTCTATTGTATGATAAACCATACAGTTACAGTACAGTCAAGAGGAATTTACAGTATTTGACAGGAATGACAGATATCTGAATCGACACTATATAAAGAAGAAGCAGGAGAGGAGAGCTGTCTTTGATCATCACAAAAAAATACAAGTCCCCATTGGGGGAAATATTGCTTGCAGAAAAGAATCACATTTTGATCGGCCTTTGGATAGAAGGGCAGAAGTATTATCTTTCTTCTATAAAAGAGGAAATGCGGGAAACGAGCGGGTCGGATGTTTTAAGTCAGACTGCGGACTGGCTTGACCGCTACTTTGCAGGAGGACGGCCGAAAAGTGTGGAACTTCCGCTTGCGCCGGGCGGCAGTGAATTTCGAAAGGAAATATTGCAATTTTTGTGCGAGATTCCATATGGGGAAGTTACTACTTACGGGGAAATTTCAAAAGCATATGCAAAGCGGCACGGAAAGGAGCATATGTCAGCGCAGGCAGTCGGAGGAGCAATTGCGCATAATCCGATTTCAATTATCATACCCTGTCACAGAGTAATTGGAACGAACGGCGATTTGACCGGATATGCCGGCGGAATTGAGAAAAAAAAGTGGCTGTTAAAGCACGAAAATAATGATTGTTCCTATTTGCTGCGCTAAAACCTATTTAGAGTTTAGTTTTGAAGTTTCAATTACTGAGAGTGGGAGTAAAAAGTAAGAAAAATCCCGGTTTTTCAGGAAATATATGAAATAGTGGTTGATGGCGGCCGTTAACGATGCTATAATGACTAAAACACAGGGAAAGGAGAGGGTAATTATGAGATGGATGGTTACATTTTGCGGTGTCATTGCGCTGCTGGCAGGAATGAGCGGATCTTCAGGCGTCTCCAATGCGCCTATTTCGGTTCCGCGCGAGGTTGTCTGTCAAGTGGAGGGGTGCACAAGACCAGGGGATCATCAACATTATTGTGACATAACAGAATGCACCGTGGTGGGGGTACACGAGCATACGATCTGCGGTATCTCAGGCTGTATGGATACTTCCTGCCATTCACATGAGGGCGTATACTATTATGGCCATCACAGGAATGACGGCCACAGATATCATGACTGCGGAACACAAAATTTTGCAAAAAAAGAGGTAATAACCACTGTTGCCTACAATTGCGGGATTAACGGCTGTGCTATTACGGAGCCGCATACGCACGGGAGCTGCGGGATCAGCGGCTGTACGATTGTCGGAGATCATAAGCATAATACCTGTGATGTGGACGGCTGTACGATTACAGGCGAACACACGCATGGGAACTGTGGGATCAGCGGCTGTGCCATCGTTGGAGATCATGCGCATAACACCTGCGGGATAGACGGGTGTGCCGTTACAGGCGAACACACGCATGGAAGCTGCGGAATCGGCGGCTGTACGATTGTCGGAGATCATGCGCATAACACCTGCGGGATAGACGGGTGTGCCGTTACAGGCGAACACACGCATGGAAGCTGCGGAATCGGCGGCTGTACGATTGTCGGAGATCATGCGCATAACACCTGCGGGATAGACGGGTGTGCCGTTACAGGCGAACACACGCATGGAAGCTGCGGAATCGGCGGCTGTACGATTGTCGGAGATCATGCGCATAACAATTGTGGTGTAGCAGGATGCAATATCAGCGGATCGCATCATCATGGCGGCGGTCGTCACCATGGCGGCAGACATCATTAATCACAAAATGTAACGCCTGTATTTCAGGCGTTACATTTTTTTGACTCTGTGCCAGGAAAGATACACGCAATGGACAAGGGCATGTTGTCCTTTCTAAATTAAGTGTGCAAATGAAAATGTCACTGTAAAACGCCACATGGCGCGGCAGGTCTATCAGGAACAATGAGGGAAAGGCCAGATTCACCGGCTTTGGAGTTGCTGCGGATTTGTCCGCAGGGTTTGGAGGAATGCCATGAAGACAGTAGAAGTTGTAACGGCTATATTGATAAAGGACAATCGGATTTTTGCAGCACAGCGCGCGTCCGGTGAATGGAGCGGCTGTTTGGAATTTCCCGGAGGTAAAACAGAACCCGGGGAAACCGCCCGCGAAGCGCTGGTACGAGAGATACGAGAGGAGCTTAACATCGAAATCGGGATTGACTCGCTCTATGAGACCGTGGAATATGATTACCCTTCCTTTCATTTGTCCATGCAGTGTTTTCTATGCCATATTGTATCCGGAAATGTTGAGTTAAAGGTACACAGCGCTGCAAAATGGCTGGGGTTAAATGAAATTGACAGTGAATTATGGCTTCCGGCAAATAAAACGCTGCTTGAAAAAATCAGAAAAGAAAATGATCCCGTTTTCTTTCTGAACGGAACATGATTCCTTGATTTTTACAGTTGTTATTCGAAGAGACGCATGATATAGTAGAGAAAGAGCATAAAACAAAAGGAAACAAAAATAATGAATATTGCATTAATTCTGTCCGGTGGCACGGGCAGCCGATTAGGGGCGGATATCCCAAAACAGTATCTTGAAGTAAAAAAAAGACCTGTTATCACCTGGTCTATGGAACGACTTTTTTTACATGAACAGATAGACGCGGTACAGATTGTAGCGGATGTCTCGTGGCACAGCAGGATAGAGGGCTGGATTGCATCTTATGATAAAAAGGTCAAATTTCGAGGATTTTCCCTGCCGGGGGACAACAGGCAGCTCTCGATTCTGAATGGACTGACCGATATCAGTCAGTATGCTGTTGAGACGGATTATGTATTGATCCACGATGCTGCGCGGCCCTGCCTGTCGGAAAAACAGGTTGCGGACTGCCTTTCGGCGGCAGAGGGAAACGACGGTGTTGTGCCGGTTTTGCCGATGAAAGATACTGTGTATTTAAGCGCGGACAAAAAAAAGATTACGTCGCTGCTGACGCGCAGCGAGGTGTTTGCCGGTCAGGCTCCGGAAGTGTTTGTACTGGGGAAATATTTAAAAGCGAACAGGGATCTTTTGCCGGATCGTATTCTTTCTATCCAGGGTTCCACGGAACCGGCAGTTCTTGCAGGGATGGATATGGTGATGACAGCCGGTGATGAGCAGAACTTTAAAATTACCACAAAAGCAGATCTGGAACGCTTTCGTAACATGACGGAGCTGGCGTGAAGCGAACATCTAAGGCTTATGCCAGGTGGCAAACTGTGAAACCTTACACCAGAGAAACCTCAAAAATACGCCGTGTATGGCGTTGGATTCTTTGTACAGATTTCAGTTGCGGTAAATTGGCGATATGGGGGTAAACCGATATGAAAGCACTTACTTTACATAAATTAGGAGATTTACGGATCGACGAAACGGCAGTTCCGCATCCGGGGGAGAATGAGGCGCTGGTTGCCGTCAGGGCGGCCGGAATTTGCGGCTCGGATATCCCGAGGACATACAAAACAGGCGCATATTTTTATCCGCTGATTCCCGGGCATGAATTTTCGGGAATTGTGGAAAGCATCGGGGCCGGCGTAGACAGCAGATGGAGAGGAAAGCGTGTCGGCGTGTTTCCGCTGATTCCGTGCCGGACGTGTATGCCATGCCGGAAGAAGCAATACGAGATGTGCCGTCATTACAGTTATCTGGGTTCGCGCAGAAACGGAGGATTTGCAGAATACGTGGCTGTTCCGTCCGACAATCTGATTGAGCTGGCAGAAGACATATCTTATGAGCAGGCGGCCATGATGGAACCTATGGCTGTTGCCGTACATGCAATCCGTAAGGCGGGTATCGGTACGGGGAAAAAGGATACGATATTGCGTATTGCAGTATGCGGGCTGGGCACAATTGGAATGCTTCTGGTTCAGTTTTTGCTTGACAGCAGAAAGCAGCAGGGGATCGGGGCGGACAATATTTTTGTCATTGGCAACAAGGAATTTCAGAAACAGACCGTGCTCAATATGGGAATCCCGGAATCGTGTTATATTGACGGCGCGAAGACGGACGTCGGTTCTCGTCTGTCAGAACTGACCGGGGAGGCCGGTGTAGATGTTTTCTTTGAATGCGTAGGAAAAAACGAGACAATTTCCATGGCGGTGGACAACACGGCCCCGGCAGGGCGCATTGTATTGACCGGCAATCCCGCTTCTGATATCAGTCTTTCCCAGTCGGTTTACTGGAAAATTTTGAGAAATCAGCTGACGATAGCGGGAACCTGGAATTCTTCTTTTACGGGAAGCTGCGATGACGACTGGCACTATGTATGCGACCGTCTTCTGCAAAAGGCGATCATGCCGGAGCGGTTGATCACACACAGATATTCACTGGAAAATCTTGGACAGGGATTTGAGATAATGCGTGATAAAACGCAGGATTATGTAAAGATTATGGGAATTATGTAAATAGCGGAGGAACCGGGAGAAGATTGCTTAACCCGGTTCCTCTGTTTTTTGCGCAGGGATGAAAGCGGGCCTGTTTTACTTTGCAAACAGGCGTTTGCAGGTATCTTTATCAAATCTTAATCATTTCCCCTCTGTTAACTTCATAATCATTCCTTTAAAATAGAATACAGCAGTGCAAAGGAGAAAAATATGTATCATATACTGATTTGCGACGATGAAAAGGATATTGTGTCCGCACTCGAAATTTATCTGATATCGGATGGATATGGTGTAAAGAAAGCATATAACGGGAAAGAGGCTGTTCGTATTTTGCAGCGGGAGGAAGTTCATTTGATTCTCATGGACATTATGATGCCGGAGATGGACGGTATCTCTGCAATGGTAAAAATACGCGAAAACAGTAATGTTCCGGTGATACTTCTGACCGCTAAAAGTGAGGACACCGATAAAATCCTGGGGCTTAATGTAGGCGCCGACGATTATATTACAAAACCGTTTAATCCTGTGGAACTGTTAGCGCGCGTCCGTTCCCAGTTAAGGCGGTACATGCAGTTAGGAGGAGGCGCTCTCCAAAAGGATATCTTAGTGATTGGCGGGATTGAGCTTAACGACCGGACAAAAGAAGTGACCCGGGACGGAGAACTGGTCGCACTTACCCCGACCGAGTACGATATCTTAAAATTGCTGATGCAAAATCCGGGCAAAGTGTTCTCACCAAAACAAATTTACGAGAAAGTCTGGAATGATTATCCGATTGGCTCAGAAAATACGGTTGCCGTACACATCAGGCATCTGCGGGAAAAGGTGGAATATGATCCGGCAGAGCCGCGTCATTTAAAGGCAGTGTGGGGCAGAGGCTACAAAATAGAAAATGTGAGATAGTGTGAGAAGAAAACCAGCATTTATCAAAGTAAATTTAGATCTGGCAGAGTGAATTTGAGGAGGTTTGATATGAAACACAAATTGTTTGTTACAAAGATGATTACCTGGTCAGCTTTTATGATCTGTGCGGCATGTTGTCTGTTTTCTCTGATCGGTATTATATTTTTCTACGAGGAGGATTTTTATGACGGAACCGAAGCGGAGTATCGCAGAGAATTTTATGAATTTGCTGCCTATAATTACTCGGTGCGCGCGCTTCATGGTTATTTAAACCGGGATTCCCAAAAAAATGAATTGGTTGGATTGAATTTTCGATATGGTATTATTGAGGCAGAGTCTATAGAAGAACTGAATTTGAATCAGGAGAGCATATATTTAGAGCGAAATTTTACCGAAAAGATCAGTATGGAATCACCTCAAGTGTATTCCTGCTCTTTTGTGGTGAATGATGATACAGAATTTCTGTATTCAAATTCATTGTTTGAGCCAAATTCATACGGGACGGCAGTGATTACACATGAGACAAAGAAGTCGGCGGTAAAGAACTATTTTGTGGTCAGTATACTGCCAAAGGAGGAGATCGGATATGGGATTTCCGGAGATCTGTTTATGCAGGCTAATACCGTTGTGTCGGTTGTGTGCGGCCTGCGTTACAGTATTTACCTGATCTTTGCCGTTTCGTTAGTGGGAGGCATACTGCTGTTCTGGCGTATGAGTGTTCTTGCCGGGAAAAACGGGGAAACGCAGGAAGTTGTTATAAAAGGATTAAATAAACTGCCTCTTGAACTTTATCTGGCGGCGGCATCTGTTGCAGAGATTTTTATGATGTTGTTTGCAGCGGCAGTTATGCAGGAATTATTTCACAATTACAGGATATTTTGTATTGTTTTGTCCTTTTTGCTGATTCTCATAATTATACTGATCGCGGCGGCTGTCTTTCTTGGTATTGTAGTTCGTATCAAAAAGGGCGTGCTGTGGAAAAATACAATTGTATATAGAATATGCCGCGTGTTTCGAGGAGCGGCGGAACTTTGTGTCAGACATTTGTCTTTGGTCAGGAAATTGATGCTCTTTTCCGGTGTTTATGTCATCTTTCAGATGTTGGCGCTTCTGTGGATACGCAGTCACAGGTATATCCCGTTTTTTATTTTTTTGTTATGTCTGTTGCAGACAGCAGTCTTTGTGGGATTTCTAATTTTTATGGCCATCCAGATGGAACAGCTGCAAAAAGGAGCCGAGCGTCTGGCATCCGGGGATTTAAAGTATCAGACAGACACATCCAGAATGTTCTGGGAATTGAAGCAGCATGGAGAAAATCTGAACAGCATAAGAGACGGAATGAGCCGTGCCGTAGAAGAGCGCATGCGGAGTGAACATTTTAAGACAGAGTTAATTACAAATGTATCGCATGATATTAAAACGCCGCTTACCTCCATTATCAATTATGTGGATCTGTTAGAAAAGGAGGAATTGAACAATAAAGCCGCAGAGGAATATTTGGAGGTATTAAAACGGCAGTCTGCGAGACTAAAAAAGTTAATTGAAGATTTAATTGAAGCGTCGAAAGCCTCAACCGGAAATCTGAGCGTTACAATGGAAAAACTGGATGCAGGCGTCTTCCTGACACAGACGGTCGGTGAGTTTGAGGAAAAACTTACGTCAGCAGATTTAGAACTCAGAATACAAAAACCGGATTGCCCGGTGTACATTATGGCGGACAGCAGGCACTTCTGGCGTGTGATAGACAATCTGATGAATAATATCTGTAAATATGCACAGCCGCAGACTCGCGTGTATATAAATATAGAAGAAAAGGAACAGAAAGTCATGCTGATTTTCCGCAATACATCTTTACGGGAACTAAACATCAAAAGCGACGAATTGATGGAGCGTTTTGTACGCGGCGACAGTGCAAGAAATACAGATGGAAACGGTCTTGGATTATCCATCACTGCAAGCCTGATGGATCTGATGCAAGGACAGTTCGATCTGCAAATAGATGGAGATTTATTTAAAGTAATATTAACATTTGATGATTGTTGTAATGAATGAAAGGCATATTTTTCGCGCCAATAGCGGTAATTGGATTGATTTTTTCTGTGTTTCTTGTTAATATAACTATGTGAAATTTAGAAATTTCACGAGCCTTATTAAAGCGCCCGCCATAGCGGGCGAAAGGGAGTTAGCATACAGAAAGCGAATGCGAACTGCGTTCGCAATGCAGAAATGGGGGTTTTTATGAGAAAAAAAAGAATATTGGCTGGAATTTTATCGCTTTTTACCTGTGCGGTTCTTTTGACTGCACATCCCACCGGGACGTCGGCCGCTTCCCAGAGCGCATATCGGACGATTTTTGACGCTTCTTATTACTATGCGACATATCCGGACTTAGCCAAAGCGTACGGGAAAAACGATGCGGCTCTTTTTTCCCACTTTATCAATTATGGGATTGCCGAGGGCAGAAGCGGCAGTGCAGAATTTAATGTCAATGCTTATCGGGAACGCTACGAAGATTTAAATGCGGCGTATGGAGATCGCCTCCGTTCCTACTACGACCATTATCTCTCCTGTGGCAGAGCAGAGGGCAGGATTGCGACCGCAAACGGAGAGCGTTATACCAGAACTTCCGCAGAAGCGGCAGCAGCGGCCGGTACACAGGCAGCTGCAGGTACAGGTGTTTCTGCAGCTGCGCTCAGCGGGACATATACGACGCATTATAAAGAGAATGAGTCGCGTGCAACCAATATTAAGATTGCTGCGTCACGTATTCATAATGTGACTGTAAATCCGGGAGAGACATTTTCTTTCAGCAATACAATTCTTCCGCGTACAGCCGCAAACGGTTATGTCAGTGCGCCTGTAATTGTCGCACGCAAAATGACGACAGGTACGGGCGGGGGGATCTGTCAGGTTTCTTCCACATTGTATGCAGCTATGGTGACGGCCGGCATCCCGGCCACGGAGCGTCATCCGCATTCTTTAAGTATGAGCTATATTCCACAGGGAATGGATGCCACAATCTCAGGAACAGCGTTGGATCTGAAGTTTAAAAACATCTATACGACCCCGATCGTAATACAGGCATCGGCGGAAAACGGTACGTTGACCATTACCATCAGCGTGCAATCCTGATCGGGGGATATTTGAGTGAGAAAATTAAAACCGGAATTAATATCATTGAACCATATTAGGATAGAAGATGCATTTTGGAACCGCTATACAAAGCTTGTGACAGCGGAGATTATCCCGTACCAGTGGAGAGCGTTAAACGACCAGGTGGAAGATGCCGAGCCAAGT
This sequence comes from uncultured Roseburia sp., assembly GCA_947088345.1. Classification (GTDB taxonomy): domain Bacteria; phylum Bacillota; class Clostridia; order Lachnospirales; family Lachnospiraceae; genus Roseburia. The sequence continues at coordinate 23,174 of CAMUGE010000034.1, read as the reverse complement.
CACTGCATTTCCAACTTTCGTATTGCAGCAGGGTTAGAGCAGGGCGATTTCTCAGGATGGGTTTTTCAGGATACGGATCTGGCAAAATGGCTGGAGGCCGTCGCATATTCCCTTTCCTATGAACAGAATACCAACTTGGAAAAGCTTGCGGACGAAGCAATCGAACTGGTTGGCAGTGCACAGGAAGAAAACGGCTATCTTAACACATGTTTTACCATAGGATATCCGGGCAGACAGTTTAAAAACTTAAAAGAGGGACATGAGCTATATACGGCCGGTCACTTTATCGAAGCCGCTGTCGCCTACTATAAAGTGACCGGCAAAGACAGATTTTTAAACATCATGAGAAAGACGGCTGATCTGATCTGCGATGTTTTTCATACCAGTCGTTATGAAAATGCGGTTTGCGGCCATGAGGAAATTGAGCTTGCGCTGGTAAAACTTGCCGATGTCACAGGGGAAGAGAAATACCGCAGCATGGCATTTGATTTTATCAACCGCAGAGGATGCGAACCGAATTACCTGTTTACGGAGAGCGACAGGGACGATTATATTGACGTATGGCATGATAAAAATCCATACTTAAATGTATACGGACAAAATCATCTGCCTGTGCGGGAACAAAAAACCGCGGAAGGCCATGCCGTACGTGCCGTCTACCTCTACTGCGCTATGGCGGACCTGGCGTATGCTTACCAGGATTTGGCTCTATGGCAGGCCTGTGAAAATCTGTACCGCAATATTGTAGAAAAAAGAATGTACCTTACCGGCGGAATTGGCAGTTCCGGCATATTAGAGAGGTTTACCGTTGATTACGATTTGCCAAACGATACCAATTATTCCGAGAGTTGTGCGTCAATTGGATTTGCGCTTTTTTGCAGGCGAATGGCACAGATCAGCGGAGATGCCGGTTATATTGATACAATGGAACTTGCGCTTATGAATACGGTGCTGTCCGGGATTGCGATGGACGGGAAAAGCTTCTTCTATGTAAATCCGCTCGAGGTCTGGCCCCGGAACTGTATTCCCATGACGGATAAGAATCACATTAAGCCGATTCGGCAGAAATGGTTCGGCTGTGCCTGCTGCCCGCCGAATATAACAAGAACACTTGCCTCACTGGGCGAGTATGTCTGCTTTGTTGAGAAGAATGCGCTCTGGCTGAATCTGTTTGCCGGATGTACGATTGAGACAGAGCGGGACGGAGAGCCCCTTACTATAAAAATTGACAGCCGATTTCCCTATGAGGGGAGAGTACAGCTGCAGGTAGACGGCGGCGGAGAACTAAAACATACCGCAGACGAGGCCCGGCATAATACCGGGAGATCAGAAACAGATGCCTCCGGGACAGAGCATTCTTCTTTCGAACTGCGGATTCGAATCCCTGCGTATGCAAAAAATCCCTGTTTCACAATAGACGGGAAATCTGTTACGCCGCAGGTGGAGCACGGTTATGCTGTCTTTCGCGAAAATTGGAGCCATCAGTGTATTAGTTTCACATTTGAGATGAAAGCGCAGTTTGTTTATGCAAACCCAGCCGTTCATGCGGACGCCGGAAAAACAGCTCTGATGCGCGGGCCGCTTGTCTATTGCCTGGAGGAGGAAGACAACGGAGAAAATTTAGCGGCGCTCTATGCGGATACCAATGCGCCGGTTCGGGAGACGTTTGAACCGGATTTGATGGGAGGGACGGTAGTGCTTCACGCGTCGGGCAGGCGTGTCAGCAGCAGGGAGAGCGTAAGCCTTTATTCCGCTCAAAAGCCGGCATTAGAGGAAACATCTCTTACATTTGTACCGTATCACAGCTGGGGCAATCGCAAACCGGGCGAAATGGCGGTATGGATGAAATATATGACAACGGATCAGTAGAAAGGAACAATATTTTTATGGAAAAATTCGGGATAATCGGGGCGATGGAGCTGGAAATCGAGACGTTAAAGAAGCAGATGCTTTTGAGAAATACGGTTCAAAAAGCAGGCATGGAATTTTTTGAGGGAAGTTTAAACGGAACAGAGGTTGTGATTGTGCGATGCGGCATCGGAAAAGTCAATGCGGCGCTTTGCGTGCAGATTTTGGCGGATCTGTTTCGTGTCACGCATATTATCAATACTGGAGTAGCTGGTTCACTAAATGCCAGTCTTGATATTGGCGATATTCTGATCTCGAAAGATGCGCTTCATCATGATGTAGACGTGACGATTTTCGGGTATGCGCCCGGAGAAGTGCCGCAGCTTCATACGTTGTCTTTTGCGGCTGACGAGAGAATGGCGTCGCAGGCCGTTTCTTCGTGTGAAAAAGTAAATGCGGGTATACATGCAATGATCGGACGTGTGGTCAGCGGAGACCAGTTTATCTCGAATAAAGAGGTCAAAGACCGCCTGATTTCACAGTTTCATGGCGACTGCGCTGAAATGGAAGGCGCTGCCATCGCTCATGCGGCATATTTAAACAAGATTCCCTTTGTGATTATTCGGGCAATATCGGATAAAGCGGATGAAAGCGCAGAGATGGATTATCCGACTTTCGAGCGGGAGACGGCGAAACATTCGGCAAATCTGGTAGCTGATATGCTCAAATATCTTTAATTAAAATGCAGCGAAAAATGCTTGTTCCTTTTGTTACATAGAGATTGATATTTTTTTTGAAATCGCCGATATGAACAGCAGAAGCAGGAAAGAAAAAGCAGAATCAGACAGGAGGAGCAGATATGAACATAGGTATGCAGAATAATCCGGCGTTCGGTCTGGGCGGCGTTTCCGGTTTTATAAATCGGGGAATGAAGAGTACGCAGCAAAGGCAGCAGCGAGAGTCAGAGCGTGACAGCCAGATCGCGTTTTTTCAAAATCAGAAAGAAAATTTAAAGAATATGGAGTGCGGCAGCCTTGATGAGATTGCCAGAAAGCTTAACATGCTGCATTCCTATGAAGATCAGATTGCCGAGGCAAAGGCGCAATTTAACCGGGAACAGATGAGCCATGTCCTGGACGAGGCAAAAGAGCGGGGAGAAAAAATTGCCGAGGCAGCGGAGAAGAATGCGCCGAAGACGCCGGAAGAATACAGAGAGGATCTTGCAGAAGAAGCGACAGAGACACAGGAGAACGAGGGCGAGATGACCGAACTGTTGGAGGAGCTGATTCCAAAGGAGCTGGAAGAGATGGCGGAGGAATTGACCGAGGAGCAGTTAAAGGAGCTTCAGGAGGCAAAAGAAGCCGCAGAGCAGCAGGAGCAGGAACTGGCTGCACAGCAGCAAAACAGAGAGGAAGAACTTTTGTATTCTTACAGGAAGATAGATTTGTATGCCTAGTACTGGTACGGAAACGCGGGGCTGTTGGGAGATTTTTCCCAACAGCCCCGCGTCTGTGTAATCTGTTAATTTGAAGTCTGGTTTTGTATCAGCTGAAAACAAAAACAGACACCTCCGCCGGGAGTATCTTCCACCCATATTTTTCCATGATGCGCATTTACAATTTCCTTTGCAATACATAGTCCCAGACCAAAGTGCTGTTTGTCCGTGTGCGAGTTCTGCGCGCGGTAAAAACGTTCAAAAATTAATTCTTTTTGGCTGTTTGGGATGGAAACGCCGTTATCTGTAACACGAAATTCAAAACGGTGCACGGCGGTAAATTTTTTTACAGTCTGTACAGAAAAATCAAGCGAAAGCCAAATGGCTCCGCCGTTTGGCGTGTAAGAGAGCGCGTTGTCAAGCAGGATGGAGAGGAGCTGTAGGATGCGCTCCGCATCTGCCCTGCATACGGGAAGATCCTCTTTGGGCAGTTGTATGGAAAAGGCAATTTGTTTGTCAGCTGCAGCAAGTTCGTATTTTTCATATGCGTCTATCAGAAGAAGGTCCGGCTGACAGTCAGCAACATGCATCGGGAGCGTGCCGGAATCAGAATGTGTCAGTAACAGCAGGTCGGCAATCAGGCGCTGCATACGAACTCCCTCTGATTGTATCATCTGTAAAAAATGGAGCTGTTCCCGTTGTGTATCAGCTTTTCTCATGGCCTCCGCGCTGGATAAAATTACGGCAAGCGGCGCCCGAAGCTCATGGGAGGCAGATGCGGTAAAATGAATCTGGTTTTTACGGTTTTCTTCCAGCGGACGAAGCATTTTCTGAATAAATATCCGGGAAAACAGAAACAACAGACAAACGGCGACGGCGTCAACTCCGGCAAACAGAATGCGCTGTGTCACAATTTGCCTGGACTGTCTGCTCAGGGGATAAAGCATTACATAGCCAAGCGTATTTTTTTCTTTTGAAACAACACCCGCTGAAACAAAATAGGAAGTGTCATCGGTATCTGTAATCGTAAAATCATAATAGATGGGAAGTACAGAGTAAGCGGGTTTTGTAATATCCAAATGATGCTTTGATTTCGCATATGCGAGTACATCCGATACAAGCGCATCTTTTTTTTGCGTGGAATAGAGCCTTGCCCCAAGGATCGGCATTCCATTGTCATAAAGATAGAGATAAAGCCGGTTATTTTCCTGTACCTGATTGATCCACTGAAGAGAAAAGGAGGTCTGCGTCTGCAGATGCGTGATGATAGCGTCCCGTTCATTGCGGAAAGAGTAGAGCGTATTTTTTCGTATGCCGCTCTCCGAAATGAAAAGGCAAAACAGGGTCAGTATAATTAAAATAGTACCTGTAACAGATGTCAGGAAAAAAGAAAGCTGTACATGTAGTTTTTTAATAATTGTCTGATCTTTCATTTTGGCACTTCCATACGGTAGCCGACTCCGCGCACTGTTTCAAGATTTACGCTGCTTCCGACAAAGGCCAGGCGTTTGCGCAGAAAGTGAATATAGGTATCCAGATTGCTTTCTTCGACCGGGGCGTCTGCGCCCCAGACACGTGAAAGTATGGTCATACGGCGCAGCGTTGTATTTGTCTCCGAGAGGAATACTTCCAGAAGACGACTCTCCCGGCCGGACAGTCGAATCTGACCACTCGGACCTTTTAATTCCCGAAGCGCGGCATCGTAGGAGAGATCGCCGATGGAACGGATATCCTGTTCCAGGAATTTTCCGGTACGGCGGAAAATAGAGCGGATTCGGGCCAGAAGTTCTTCAAATGCAAACGGCTTTACAATATAATCATCTGCACCGCCGTCAAGCCCTTCAATTCTGTCATACAGTTCTCCGAGTGCAGTAATGATAATGACCGGCGTCCTGATTCCTGCATCCCTTGCTTTTTTTAGAACAAGAAGCCCGTTCATCGTAGGAAGCATCCGGTCAAGAAGTATGAGATCATACGCATCCTGCAAAAACAACTCCAGCGCGTCTCTGCCGTCATGGCAGACCGTAACATGGAAATGCTCCTTCTTTAATTGAAATAGCAGTGTATCACAGAGATTCTCATCATCTTCTATTAATAATAAATTCATAATAATCCTCATTTCTGCATTGCGAACGCAGTTCACATTCGCTTTATGTGCATAAGCGGCTTTAGCGCGCGGACAAAAATCGCCGTGCGAAAAATTTATTTTTCACGCTAACTTTGAACTGCAGTCACAGTTTCATTCCCAGATTATGATAACATATCTGTCTTAAAATATTCTTTAAATTTTTTGTGAAATTAAAGGTGTTTTTTTAGAAAGATTAAAGGAAGATTTGTTAATATAGCTTTGAAAGGCAAAAGAAAACGGTTACGGTTGGAAATGGAGGTTCGTGAAACACTTTTATTACTATGTGTGCCGCCGGACAGAGGCGGCGGAATGGAGATTTATATGAAAAAGAGAAAGAGATTTTTTAGCGCACTTTTGGCATTTGCCGCAATGACAGGACTGGTTTGCGGGTGCGGCGGCGGTGACGCTGTTGCGGACAGTGAAACTTCGGGAGTCGCAATTGACGAGCTGGATGACGACAGCGGGGAGGGTCAGAAAGAAAGCGGGAGTGAAAAAATGGGCCGTTTTCTCGAATCACAGGTAGAACTTCCCGTCGAGTCGATGGAAGATATTCTATGTCTTGGAAAAAGCGCTGACGGAACAATCGTCGCGATGGCGTCGGACGGGGGCGGCTCCAGTTATCTCCTTACCTCGTCTGACATGGGAGAAAACTGGAACAGCACAAAGACACAGGTCAAAGACGCTTATGTTACCAGCGGCGGCGTGACGGCTGACGGGGGCGCCATTTTGGAGGGGTATTTTGAGGATGGAGAAGCAAAGATCAAAAAGGTAGCGCCGGACGGAACTGTTTCCGATATAAATCCGCAGCTGCCGGGCAGCGGAGACGATCCATCCATTTTGCAGTGCGGTGTGGATGCTGCAGGAAACCTGTATGTGATGGATCTGCAGCAGAATATCTATCAGATTGACATGGCAGGCGGCGCAGCAGTAAAGCTGGAATGTTCTGATCCGGCGTCCGGTTTCTTTGGCATTGCGGGAAATCGTATTCTTACCGTAACACAGAGTGGAATACTGATTTATAATTTGGCGGAAAATCGGGCGGAGGAGCCCAATGAGGCTTTGGATGAGGCGATTAGGCAGAACACGGATCTTGCAGCCAAAGGGACAGACAGAGGTTATCCGATAATCTTTAACGAAGGCGTTGAACAGGACAGTATTATCTATGCGACCCATCAGGGCGTTTTTTACTGTAAGGCGGGAGCCGGAATGGCGGAGCAGCTGATCAACGGCGAATTGTGTTCACTCGGTGATACGGGAGCTTCTCTGTTTGAAATTATAATGCTGGATGAAGAAAATTTCCTTGCGCATATTTCAGATTCTTCCGGCAGAGAGAAGCTGTTAAAGTTCACCTATGACAAAACGGTATCAGCCGTGCCCGATAAACAGCTGATTATATATACGCTGGAGGAATCCTCGCTGCTTCGGAAAGCGGCATCTATTTATCAGAACGAGAATCAGGACGTCTATGTCAAAATTGAGATTGGTTTAAGCGGCGTGGAGGGAATTACGGCGGAGGATGCACTTTCAGCATTGAATACGAGAATATTGGCAGGAGATGCGCCCGATCTGTTTGTGCTGGACGGACTGCCGGTAGAAAGCTATATCGAAAAGGGGGTCCTTTCGGATATCAGCAATTTTGTTCAGCAGTTGGAGCAGGACGGCGGTCTGTTTGCCAATGTTACCGATCATTATAAAAAGGACGGAGCCTATTATGAGCTTCCGGTCTGCTTTTACCCGCTCCTTGTACAGGCACCTGCCGAAATGATGAATCATACAAAAGATCTTACGGCGTTTGCAGATTATGTAGAAAAAGCGACTGCCGAAGGCGACACGAAAGTCTTGAGTTTGAAAAATGCACATATGCTGTTGAAAATATTATTTCTGGCAGATGCAAATAACTGGATCAAAGACGGCAGACCAGACAGCGCGCAGTTAGAGGCCTGGCTAAGTGCGGCAAAAAAACTGTATGATGCAAACGGAGCAAAAAATGAGGAGAGAGGCACCTGGAGTAATATGGACGGATATCTGCTCAGCTCCTTTAATGAGGGCGATTTGATGCTTGGCGATGCGAAAGCTGAATTTGGCACCGTTGTAGATATCGTAGGCTTTGTCAATGTGCTGGCGGGGCAGGAGGAACACGGATATGAATATGATGTGCTGAATAAAGACAGAGGAAATTGTTTTGTACCTTATTTGTCAATGGGAATCGGCAGCTCGACTGATGCAAGAGAGGAAGCGGAAGCATTTCTTGCGCTGCTGTTTGGCGAAGAATGTGCAGGTGCAGACACCGGGTTTCCGGTGACGCGCAAAAGTTGGGAAAAAGTTCGTGAGAATGGCTTGACAACATATGGACCTGACAGCCAGATCAGTATTGGAGCGGGCACACCAGACGGCAGACACTATGGCTTTACCATGAATCAGTTTAACGAGGAAGCGGCCGATCAGCTGGAATCCATTCTTTTGGGGCTTGATGTATCCGCAGTGGCGGACGCCGCAGTACAAAATATTGTGCTGGATGCAGCTGAAAACTATTTAAAAGGCAATGCGACGCTTCAGGATGCGCTTTCGGCAATTGAGCAGAAACTGACACTGTATTTAAATGAATAATATGAAAAAAAAATATACGGGGTATTTTTTTATACTGCCTGCTTTTACCGGGGTGATGATCTTTTATATCCTGCCGTTTCTTGATGTGATCAGACGGTCCTTTGTTTCTGTTTATGGAGGCGGGTTTGTGGGAGTCGGAAACTATACTGCCGTTCTGACAAACGGTGCGTTTTTAAAGGCGGCAGGCAATACCGCAAGGTTTACGCTGCTAGGCATTCCGTTTTTAATGGCGGTCTCTCTGCTGCTCGCACTGGGGCTTGTTGGGTTGGGAGGAAAAAAAAGACAGGCGGCAGCGCTGTTAAAAAGTACGTTTCTGGTACCGATGGCGCTGCCGGCAGCAAGCGTCGTGCTGTTCTTTCGGCTGTTTTTTCACGGAAAAGGGTTTCTCAATGCCGTTTTATCATGGTTTGGATTTTCCGGTACAGACTGGATGAGCGGGAAGAGCGCGCTGTTTGTTCTGATATTTTGTTACATCTGGAAAAATGCAGGCTATACGACTGTATTGTGGATGGCGGGGTTTGCCGGCGTTCCGGAGAGCGTCTATGAGGCGGCCAGAGTGGATGGCGCCGGTGCATGGAATACGTTTTGGCATATCACGATTCCCATGATCCGGCCGGTAATCTTTTTAATCGCAATGATTTCTCTGTTAAATTCATTTCAGATTTACCGTGAAGTCTGGCTTTTGGCCGGAAATTATCCGGCCGAGCCAATCTACCTGGTGCAGCATGTTTTCCACAACTGGTTTTTGAGTCTGTCGATGGATAAAATTGCGGCGGGCGCGGTGCTGTTGTGTATATTGGTAGCAATTATCATCGGATTATTGCAGAGAATCTGGGAGAGATAGCGTGAAAAGTACTAGTAAGGCTCATGCCAGAGGGCAAAACGCGAAACAGGTTCGCGCGCCAACAAGTACGAAGTTTCACGCTCTTGATATGAGATTCCGCGAAGCGGAATCATGGGGGTTCGTGTGAGAAAAAAATTATTGTTATGCAGTCTTTGTATTCCGGCAGCCGCGGCTGTGCTGCCGCTTATATTTTTAATTGCCGGTTCGGTGACCGGAAATGTTGAGATCAGAGAGTATCTGTCGCCGATCATTTTCGGCGGCGACGGCTACGCAGTCTGGCATTTTCCCCTGTATCCGACATTGCGTAATTTTGTGGAACTTTTGCTTGATTCGCCGGAATTTTTTCAGATGTTTTGGAATACGCAAAAGATTACTGTTGGAATACTGGCCGGACAGATTCTGTTTGGCATTCCCGCCGCATGGGGACTTGCCTGTTATGAATTTTCGGGGAAAAAGATGATTTACCGCATTTATATTGTGCTTATGATGATGCCGTTTCAGGTGACAATGCTTTCGGAATATCTGCAGCTAAAGGGGCTTTCTCTGTTGGATACGCACTGGGCTGTGATTTTGCCGGGAATGTTTGCAACATTCACTCCTTTCCTTATATACCGGTTTTTTTGTGATATACCAAAAGCATTGTTTGAAGCGGCACGTATGGACGGCGCCGGAGAGATTCGAATATTTTTTACAATAGGCCTCCCGATCGGCTCCTCCGGTATTATCGCCGCCCTTTTGCTTGAATTTTTAACCTGTCAGAGTATGTTGGAGGAACCGTTGACCTTTATTGAGACAAAATCCAGATTCCCGCTCTCTTTGTATCTTCCGCAGATTGATCTTACACAGGCAGGTTTCGCAGTCTGCGCCTCTTTTGTTGCGGCATTGCCGGCAGTGATGCTGTTTTTGATGGGACAGGATTATCTGGAACAGGGGATTGTGGCTGCAGGAGTAAAATCGTAGAAAAGTCAATACGGGAAAGGTGGAGTATGAAAAAAAATCACAAAATGATCCGGCGCATGGCGTTAAGGGCGCTGGTATGGTTTTTTGCGGCCATGGTCTGTTTGACTATAGTATCGCGTGCTGCGGCCTCGTTTACCGTGCCGCGTGTTATTACGAAAACACCGGAGTATCAGGCTGTCAGCCATACAGTGCTTGCTGACGGCACGCTTCTGGCAAAGCGTGAGATGGCGATTGTGACAGAAGCGGATCTGCTGGTTGATACTGTCTTTGTCTCAGTCGGCCAACAGATCGCGCAGGGTGAGGCGATTGCATCTGTGAACCTGACAGACCTCTCGGAAAAGATAGAATTGCTCAGCGAAGAAATCAGGGCGGCGGAACAGGATCAGAAGACGCAGCAGACAAACAGCAGTGTTGCGCTAAAACGAGCAAAAGAAGATTTGGAAACGGCATCCTCATATGCGCAAAGAGCAGTAGATAAAGCGAAAGAAGAAGCGGACAGCGCGGCTGCTGCATACCAGAGTTACCAGAATATGCTGGGCGGCCGGGATGTGACCGAGGAAGAGTACCGGCAGTCTGTTGCGCTGCTGGAAGAGAAAAAAGCAAAACAGGAAGCATATGAACAGGCGCTAAGAGATAAAGAAACGGTTTTGCGTGACGCCGACCGGGCAATTGAAGATGCAGTGCGGGCAGCTGGTCAGAGTGAAACGAAACAGCCGGGGAGGGAGTTGAAACAAAAACAGCTGAAACGATACCAGGCGCTTTTGGAGGCGGAGGGAAACATAAATGCTCCGGCTGCGGGAATTGTCACGGAGATGATCGGCCGCGCCGGTCAGAAGACAACAGATACCGCTTTTTGTATGATTTCAGATCTTGGAAGCGGTCTTTTATTTACGGCGCAGGTTAACAAGGAGGATGCGGCGTTGATCGGTATCGGAGATTACATGACGTTAAAGCACAATAATCAGAAAGCGGAGGACGTTACCGTTAGCGCGCAAAAAACTGAGAGCGACGGGAGCGTGACGATACTTGCAGATGTTGCCGGAACAGATTGGGTTCCGGGGAGCAGTGCGGCGATGGAATTGTCTGCAAAACCATCAGAGCGCGGGCTTACAGTTCCGCTTAGCGCTCTGCGCTCGCAGGACGGCAATTATTATGTTCTGGTTTTACAGGATACACAGACGGTGCTTGGCACACAAAAGACGGCTGTTCGCGTTGATGTCACAGTGAAAGAGAAAAACGACAATCTGGCGCTTGTGGAAGGAGGGGGGCTTTCCGGCGATTCGGAAGTGATCACCGACAGCGACCGGGCTGTCTCAAATGGAAGTAAGGTGCGGTTATGGGAAAAATAAAGAAAGAAAGATGTAAACTTATGATCTCTATATTTGCAGCGTTTGTGTGTTTTTCAGGTGCGCATTTTTCGTATCAGAAAGCTCTGATTCTGCGGCAGAATGTTAATCTGATTGTCGTTGGAGACAAAATAACGGCAGAGCGGGCGTTTGAGATACGCAGGGCGGAGCAGCGTAACAGCGATGAAGTAACCGACTTTACCATGTGGACAATGGCCAAAGAGGAATATGTGGAAGACAGGGAGCAAATACGTGGGACAAAAGCCGACGTGCTTGAGATTAACGGGTCGAGCGAGCTGCTTTTGTTTTCGGGCGCCGTACTCCATGCGCAGGATCTGGAAGGATGCCTGATTGGAAAAGGAACGGCGCAGCAGTTATTCGGCAGTGCAGATGCAGCAGGCGGACAGATTCTTTATAAGGGGCGCTTATTCACGGTGCGGGGAATCCTCTGGGAGACAGACAATTGTATGATTGTTCAGGCGGAAAATGACGCGTTATTTGAGCGTATTACATTGGCTGGAAAGGATGGCGTCACAAAGTCGATGCAGGCGGAGCGTTTTTGTCAGAGTTACGGAATTAAGGCCGGTCTGCTTCGAACAGAAATTTTATCAGGAGATCTGCTCCGTGAGCTTGCGCCGGCAAAATGGTCTGATTTTGAGGGATTTTCGAGGAATCTTAAAAATTATAAGTCAGAGATCGCAGCGTTTGCGGGTTGTGGGAAAAGCTGCATAGAACAGCGTTATCTGCAGTGGAAAAAAGCGGGGGGAATGTTGGCCGTTGGGGGAGTTATATTATCATTGACCGGTATGTTGACCGGTAAAAATTTTTTCACTCAAATGCTCTTGATTCTCGCCGAAGAAAGTTGTAATATGGAATAAAATACTTCGATAAAGGGGGATGTTTTTCATGTATGAGATGAAACCGGAATATTATACCGGAATCGAAATGATTGACAAAGAACATGCGAGACTGTTTGAACTGGTACAGCAGACATCGGATTTACTAAACGATGAATATCTGTTGGACAAAGCAAATGAGATCGTGGGTCTTGTCTCCGAATTGATTAACTACACAAGGACTCATTTTTCCCACGAGGAGGAATATATGGAAAAGATCGGCTATGCCGGTATCAAAGATCATATTCCGCAGCACCGCAAATTTGAAGATAAACTGATGGAAATTGATCTGGAAGCGATTGAGAATGATTTTGAACATCAGGACGAAACGGTCGAGGATCTGCTCGGATTTTTGCTGAACTGGCTTGTCGATCATATTCTGTATGTGGATATGAAATATGTGAAAAAATAAAAGCGGATTACATAAATTACCATGCATATTTTTTCGGACAGAGTGGAAAACTCAAAGAAAAAAGAAAGGCATGGTAGTTTTATGTTGGAAAAAGAAGAAATCAATATCAGGAAAGTGGTGATGATCGGGTGCGGCTTTGTCGGCTCGGCATCAGCATTTGCGCTGATGTTAAGCGGGCTGTTTTCAGAGATGGTATTAATTGATGCGGATGCAGACCGGGCTGAGGGAGAGGCAATGGATATTGTGCACGGGGTTCCGTTTGCAAGGCCTATGAAAATATATGCCGGTTCCTATGACGATATTACGGACGCCGCGATTGTCATTGTAACTGCAGGAGTGGCCCAAAAACCGGACGAGACGCGTCTTGATCTGGTTCATAGAAATATTGATGTGTTTCGGCAGATTATACCTGAAATTGCAAAACGGGATTTTGGGGGAATACTGCTTATTGTCTCCAATCCGGTTGATGTACTCACCTATACAGCAATTAAATTGTCCGGTTTTCCGGAACATCGTGTCATTGGTTCCGGCACGGTGCTTGATACCGCGAGGCTGAAATATCAGCTGGGCAGACATTTGTCAGTGGACAGCCGCAGTATTCATGCTTTTATTATCGGCGAACACGGGGACAGTGAGATTGCAGCATTTAGCAGCGCGAATGTCTCCGGGATTGCTTTAAGCGAGTTTTGCGAGCTGCGCGGTCATTACAGACATGAGGAAGAGGAGGCGAGGATTGCAGATCTTGTAAAGAACAGCGCTTATGAGATTATTGCGAAAAAGCGGGCGACATATTACGGGATCGCCATGGCAGTAAAGAGGATCTGTGAGGCAATTACGCGGGACGAAAAGTCCATCTTGCCAGTTTCCTCTATGATGCACGGGGAATATGGGATTACCGACATTGTCTTAAGTATGCCTGCGATTGTCGGAAAAAACGGAGTGGAACATAAAGTGCCGATTCTGCTGGATAAATCTGAGTCTGATCGTTTGCGTGAGTCAGCAAAAACACTGAAAAATATATTGTCGGATTGCAGTTTTTAAAATTTATAAAAATATGCACACGCGTGCGAATGGAAAGCGCCGCTTTGCGACTGCACATGGAGACGCCATAGACGGCGCAGCAGGACAGCCGGCTCCCCCTTGAATGAGGGAGCCGGCTGTCCTGTTTGTGAACCGTCAAAGGCGGCGGGTCGGTTAGTCTTCATAAGCGATAAAACTTCCTGTCAGCGTCTGATAACTGCCTGCCCCGATTGGTTTTACATCTGTGATTTTATAGTAGTACGTATTGCCCTCTGTCAGTCCGGAAGAAAGATGTACTTCACATTCGTCGTCATCCCATTCTACATAGGAAGATGTTGACGAATATTCGTTTCCGGCTGAATCTGTGATAATCACGCAGCTGCTCTGGCTGTGCGAGATCTTTTTGTTGAAATCGAAACTGACAGTCCACTCTGTTCTGCCGTGTTCGTAGTCAACGTCGTACTCAGTCTTTTTTACGGCCAGGCTGTTGTTTTTGGCCGGGACTTTCGCCGTCACGGTGATTGTCTGATAGGAGGAAGCGCCGACTGCCTTGACTCCGGAAATCTTGATTTTGTAGGTGCGTCCGGGCGTAATGTTGTGTATAAAGATTTCGCAGTCATCGTCGTCATAATCTGTAATGTGACCGGTATAGGATTTGCCCTTGTCGTCCTTGACGGATGTAATTTTTGCATTTCCTTTCCAGATCACTTTGCCGGCAAATTTTACGTCAATTTCTGTGATTCCGTCGTCATCGTCTACCGTTACTTTCTTGATCTTTACCTTTTTGGAGGAAGAACCCATGGCCGGGATTTTTACTTTTAATGTCAGTTTGCGGTATTTTGCGGTTCCAAACTCTTTGATGCCGTTGATCACAATGGTGTAGGTACGACCGGTTTTTAATTTGCTGATATAGATTTCACAGTCGTCGTCGTCTCTGTCTCCCAGATAACCTTTGTATGTTTTGCCCTTGTTGTCTTTCACAGAAGTCACTTTTGCGCTGCTTTTCCACATAACGCGCGAGATGAAATCCACATCAAGTTCATGAAGTGAGGCCGAATTTCCTGAAATATTACCGTCCCAATAATCCGGCGTCGTCTCTCCGTCATATTTTACGCGCCGCACCTGTATGTCGTCTCCGCTGCCGGAAGTCTTTGATGTAAAACTTAACTTTACCGAAGAGGCCGGCGCCGGATGTGGCATCAGACCCGTCAGCAGGCAGGTTGTAAGCAATCCGATTAAAATTTTTTTACAAAAATTCATAAACAAACCTCCTTTAAATTTTCTTTACATTTTATTATTTCTATTATATATTATATACTGTAAAAATAAAATTTTGTCAAGATAGAAGTGTTTTGGGTATCCCTGTTTTGTAAATTTTTATTGCTGTTCACACAGGACTTAGCATTTACTGCCAAGTCCGTACGAGAACGTATATTTTGCAAGTAAAAATCCATTTGCGAAGCAAATTTTGCATGGATTTTTACCTGTTACCGGGACGGAGTGAACAGTAACAAATTTTTAGTCCTAAAGCAAGATCTTTCGAAACTAAAATATCGTTTCTTATAAAATATGGGGAAACTCAAAAGAAGTGTCGGAATTTGACGGAAGAAACGGAGGTATTACAGATGAATATTGTGTGTTTGGATTTAGAGGGCGTGCTGGTGCCTGAGATTTGGGTTGCTTTTGCCAAGGCCAGCGGTATCCCGGAATTAAAGAGAACGACGAGAGACGAGCCGGATTATGATAAGCTGATGAACTGGAGGATTGGCATTTTAAAGGAACACGGGCTTGGATTAAAGGAAATACAGGAGACGATTGCGGCGATTGACCCAATGCCGGGCGCAAAGGAGTTTCTTGACGAACTTCGCTCCGTCACGCAGGTGATTATAATCAGTGATACGTTTGAGCAGTTTGCAAAGCCGTTAATGAAAAAGCTGGGATGGCCGACAATTTTCTGCAATTCTCTGGAGGCGGCGGAGAACGGGGAGATCACAGGGTATCGCATGCGTGTGGAAAAGTCAAAATATGCGACAGTCAGAGCTCTGCAGTCTATCGGGTTTGATACCATTGCAAGCGGCGACAGTTTCAATGATCTTGGAATGATCTTAGAGAGCAAAGCGGGGTTTTTATTTAAAAGCACAGAACAGATCAAAGCAGAATATCCACAGCTTCCTGCCTATGAGACATATGAGGAGCTGCTCCTGGCGATCAAAAAAGCGCTGGCAGATATGTAAAGATTGTCTGCGAAAACAAATATAGACGGCAAAATCAGTATTTTGCCCGTCTTTCATTTGTTTTAGAGTCTGAGTAAAAGCAATTCCGACAGGAAGACGACAAGACAGGCAGAGGCGGATACGATAAGCAGGCTTTTCCCGCGCCAGGCCAGTGCAATTCCTGTGAGCAGAGCCGCCCATGCCGACCAGATACTGCCTGTCTCGGACAGTATGGCGGGGAATGTCATGACAGAGAGAGTTACATAGGGTACATAATATAAAAATGAACGTATCGTTTTATTTTTAATCTCTTTTCGAATGAAAGTCAGCGGAAGCATACGGATCAGATAGGTGACGCCTGCCATTACCAGTATATAAAGATATATTTTAAGATTCATCGTCTGGTTCCTCCCTCGGAAATAACACTGCGGCGCCTCCGGCGATCAGTACGGTCAGCACAATGGTGCGCGTTCCGGTTGACAGTGAGGACACATACGGCAGTTTTGTAAAAAGATAGCTAAGGCCCATCGAAAGCAGCACAACGCCTGCCAGAATGCGGCTTTTTTTTGCGGGCGGAATAATGATTGCGAGAAACATGCCGTAAAGTCCGACACTTAACGCCCGCACGACCGAGGCGGGCAGCAGGCTGCCCATCATTGTGCCAAAAAATGTGCCGATTGACCAGCCCGGAATGGCGACGGCCATTGCGCCGTAGACATACCAGGGATTTAACTTGCCGGGGACTAAAACGGATATGCCAAAGATT
Organism: uncultured Roseburia sp.; assembly: GCA_947088345.1. Taxonomy (GTDB): domain Bacteria; phylum Bacillota; class Clostridia; order Lachnospirales; family Lachnospiraceae; genus Roseburia. Next base: position 6,699 of record CAMUGE010000034.1, on the reverse strand, counting down.
TCGTCGGTTACATCATAACTGATCAAAAAGCGATGGATTAACGGTGTGTCCGGCGAAAGCTTCTGACTGAGTGCGCAGGACATCAGCAGGTAGCGGGCATTTGTGATCAGCTCCATCACGGCGACCTGAAAAAAGGAAGCCCCGGACGCGATCAGTGTAAAGCCTGCAAATTCCCCTGCGGACGCGTTGTTTGTAAAACTGGCCAGCATTGCGGCAAACGGGGTGAATCCGGCATTTTTTGCGGCGATACCGAGAGTAAACGACACCGCCAGGTAGCCGAGCGCTATGGGAATACCGTGCTGCATCCCTCTATAAAACCAGGATTTATTTTCTGACACCATATCGAATCATCATGCCTTTCTTCTGTTTTTCCACATTTTCCAACTATACAACAAATTTTTTGATTCGTCCAGTATAAAATGTGTCGCTCTTTACCAGGAACGCCGGTATTCTCCCGGCGTCATGCGTTCAATTTTTTTAAATGCCCTCGAAAAGTAATTTGCGTCGTTCATACCGCATTCGTGGCTGATTTCTTCCATGGATAGGTCGGAGAAACGGAGCAGCTGTTTGGCATGTGTGATACGAACGGACAGCAGATAGCTGTGGATAGGCATACCAAACTGATCTTTAAAAATTCTTGCCAGATAAAATTTATTAAGATAAAAAAGTTCGGACAGGTCATCCAGTGAAATCTTTTCGGCGTAGTGAAGGTCAAGATATTCTTTGACTGCGGAAAGGCTGCGTTTACCGGGGGAACTGTGTGCGTGAAATTTTGGATTCCAACTCTCTTCCATCAGAAGCGTCAAAAGTTCCGTCAGTTTTTCACAGATTTTCATATCGCGTATGTAGGCGTCGGAGGAGGCTGCCTCATAGATCTGCGAGAGATTTTTGTCAAAAGCTGCAAAATTTTTTGCGTGAAAACAGGGTGTGCCGCCGCGTTCCGTATATTTCTGATAAATTCCGCTCATATTAGAACCATAAAAGTGAACCCATTTTAAATTCCATAAATGTTCGGACGTGCGGTGAGAGTAGGGTTTTTGACAGTCAAGAAATACGCAGTCGCCGGCGGTCAGTTTGTGGGAAGTATTTTCATATTCGAGAATACCGGAACCTTTACAGACAATAAAACAAAGGTAAGAACACAGGTGTTCCCGTTTGCTGGTGTGAGGTTTTTGTGCGGCAAGGCTTCCGATTTCCTGCAGATGAATCAGATTTGTGCGGGCAAAGACAGACGGTGTATACAGAATGCGGTCCGATTTTACAAGATTTCCGTGAAACAGTGAAGCTTCCATGATAATACTCCTTTTGCTCATATTTGGAATTTTATTCTAACATAAAAAGTCAATTTTGTGCTATTATTTTCCAATTAATACACTTTATTACAAAATAATACAGGATAAAATAAGAGTAGTATCTTGAACAGACAAACAAGAAAGGGATGGTAAAAAATGAAAAAGGCATTAATTACAGGCATCACAGGACAGGACGGTTCTTATCTGGCGGAGTTTTTGCTGGAAAAGGGTTATGAGGTACACGGAATTATACGTCGTGCATCTATTTCAAATACGGCAAGAATAGATCATTTAATTGCCGAAAAATCCATTACGCTGCATGAGGGAGATCTCTCGGATTCCTCCTCGCTGATTCGAATTATCTCTCTTATTCAGCCGGATGAAATCTACAATCTTGCAGCGCAGTCTCATGTGCAGATCTCGTTTGATGTACCGGAGTATTCCGGTGACGTGGATGCGATTGGGGTGCTGCGTATTTTAGAAGCGATCCATATGCTCGGACTTACGAAAAAGACAAGATTTTACCAGGCTTCCACTTCAGAGCTGTTTGGAAAAGTCGAAGAAGTGCCGCAGAAAGAGACGACGCCGTTTCATCCGTACAGCCCGTATGCCGTTGCAAAACAATACGGTTTTTGGATTACAAAGGAGTACCGAGATGCATACGGTATGTTTGCGGTAAACGGTATTTTATTTAACCATGAGTCAGAGCGGCGCGGGGAGAACTTTGTCACAAGGAAGATCACGCTTGCGGCAGGCAGAATTGCAGAAGGTTTACAGGATCATCTGGAGCTTGGAAATATGGAATCTCTGCGCGACTGGGGTTATGCAAAAGATTATGTGGAATGTATGTGGCTGATTTTGCAGCATGATAAACCGGAGGACTTTGTGATTGCAACCGGACAGCAGCATACGGTCAGAGATTTTACGGATAAGGCATTTCGGGCAAACGGGATAGAACTGCGCTGGGAAGGCACAGGCATCGACGAAAAAGGTTATGACTGCAAGACAGGTAAAATGCTTGTCTGTGTAAATCCGGAGTTCTTCCGGCCGACTGATGTCGACAACCTCTGGGGCGATCCGACAAAGGCAAAGACGGTGCTTGGCTGGAATCCGCAAAAGACAAGCTATGAGGAACTGGTATGCATTATGGCGGAGCATGACCGTGCAATTGCCAAAAACGAAGCGAAAATAAAAGCTGCTTTATCATAATACAGAGCAGTATCAGAAAGGATAAGTAAGCGCTCATGGAAAAAAATTCTAAAATATATGTAGCGGGGCACCGCGGCATGGTAGGATCTGCAATTATCAGAGAATTGGAACGTCAGGGTTATCACAATATTATTACGCGCACGCACAGAGAGTTAAATCTGTGCCGACAGGAGGAAGTAGAACGGTTTTTTGCGGAGGAAAAACCGGAATATGTATTTTTGTGCGCGGCAAAAGTAGGCGGAATTGTGGCGAATGAAAGTGCACTCGCCGATTTTATGTATGACAATATGACGCTTGAAATGAATGTAATTCATTCGGCCTGGGAGAACGGATGCAAAAAACTGCAGTTTTTGGGATCTTCCTGTATTTATCCGCGCATGGCGCCGCAGCCGATGAAAGAGAGCTGCCTTCTTACAAGCGAACTGGAAAAAACGAACGAGGCGTATGCGCTGGCCAAGATCTCCGGTTTAAAATATTGCGAATATTTAAATAAACAGTATGGTACAGATTATATTTCGGTGATGCCGACCAATCTATATGGGCCAAACGACAATTATCACCCGGATCACAGCCATGTGCTTCCGGCGCTGATCCGTCGTTTTCATGAGGCGAAGGTGCAGAATCTGCCATATGTGACCTGCTGGGGGGACGGCAGCCCGCTGCGCGAATTTTTGTATGTCGATGATATGGCAAATTTATGCGTATTTTTGATGAATCACTACAGCGGGGACGAGACAGTAAACGCGGGAACAGGAAAAGAGCTGACCATAAAGGAGCTGGCGGAGCTTACGGCGGAGATTATCGGATATACCGGCGAAATCTGTTGGGATACGTCGAAACCAAACGGTACGCCGAGGAAGCTTTTAGATGTGTCTAAGGCAAAAGCGCTGGGATGGGAGTATAAAACAGAATTGAGGGACGGCATTTCGCTTGCCTATGAAGATTTTTTAAATAATCCCATGAGAACAGAACGATAACAAGGAAAGATAAATTTGATAAATATTGCATGTATCAGAAAGGTAAGGGGATCACATTGAATATAGTGCTGCTTTCAGGCGGTTCAGGCAAAAGACTCTGGCCGCTATCAAATGATATACGTTCCAAGCAGTTTATTAAAATTTTTAAGACAGGCGAAAATGAATACGAGTCCATGGTACAGCGCGTCTATCGGCAGATAAAAAAAATTGACAGCGACGCGACAGTGACTATCGCAACCTCAAAATCACAGGTTTCGGCAATACACAATCAGCTTGGAGCCGATGTCGGCATTTCCGTGGAGCCGTGCAGGAGAGATACGTTTCCGGCGATTGCGCTTGCGACGGCGTATCTGCATGATGTAAAGGGCGTGTCATTGGATGAGGCGGTCGTGGTCTGTCCGGTAGATCCGTATGTGGAGGACGCTTACTTTGAAGCTTTAAAACAGCTGGGAGATCTTGCCAGACAGGGGGATGCAAATCTTGTGCTGATGGGGATTGAGCCGACGTATCCGAGCGAAAAGTACGGTTATATTATCCCCCAGGGCAAAGAAAATATCAGCATGGTGGAATCTTTTAAGGAGAAGCCGGACGCTAAGACCGCGCAGGAATATATCGGCCGGGGTGCTCTCTGGAATGGAGGCGTGTTTGCCTATCGGTTAAAATATGTTTTAAATAAAGCGCATGAGCTGATAGCGTTTGACGATTACTATGACCTGTTTGACAAATATGCGTCGCTTGAGAAAATAAGCTTTGACTATGCCGTTGCGGAAAAAGAGGATAAAATACAGGTGATGCGCTACGGCGGGGAATGGAAAGATATCGGTACATGGATTACGCTGACCGAGGCGATGGAAGAAACCAGCATCGGGGAGGCCATTTTAAATAACGAATGTGATAATGTGCATGTGATCAATGAGCTGAATGTTCCGGTTCTTTGTATGGGGTTAAAAGATACGGTTGTATCTGCTAGTCCGGAGGGGATTCTTGTTTCCAATAAAGATCAGTCCAGCTACATCAAACCGTTTGTGGAACAAATCAACCAGCAGATTATGTTCGCCGAAAAGTCCTGGGGCAGTTTTCGCGTACTGGATGTAGAAGAGAAGAGTATGACGATCAGGGTTACTTTAAATGCGGGCCATCGGATGAATTATCACAGCCACCTGCACAGAGACGAGGTCTGGACAATTATATCCGGCACAGGAAAAACGATTGTTGACGGCATGGAACAGCCGGTAGCGGCGGGGGATGTTGTGACAATGCAGGCGGGATGCCGTCACACAATTATTGCGGAAACGGAGTTAAAAGTCATTGAAGTGCAGTTGGGGGAGGAGATCAGCGTTCATGACAAACAGAAATTTTGCCTCGAAGAATAAGCCGTTTCTTTTGTCGCCTGCCGGAAAAGATTATATCTGGGGCGGGACGCGTCTCAACGATGATTTTGGAAAACAAATCGACCTTATGCCGCTTGCAGAGACATGGGAGTGTTCGACACATCCGGACGGGCCAAGCGTCGTTGCAGGAGGGGAGCACAAAGGGCGTACGTTAACAGAGGTGATCAAAGAACATCCGGAATACCTTGGAACCCATCCAAGATCAAAGGGCGAGCTTCCGATTTTGATAAAATTGATCGACGCAAAGAGCGATCTGTCAGTGCAGGTGCATCCGGATGACTGCTACGCAATGGAGCATGAGAATGGATCTCTTGGCAAGACAGAAATGTGGTATGTGCTGGACGCCGAAGCGAATACGCGTCTGACCTATGGATTTAAACAGGATTTAACAAAAGAGACGCTTCGGGAGAGCCTTGTTAAGGGGGATGTTGAGCGCTATTTGCAGCGGGTTTTAATCAAAAAGGGGGACGTGTTTTACATCGAGGCGGGCAGAGTACATGCGATCGGTGCGGGCGCGTTGATTGCCGAGATTCAGGAAAACTCAAATCTTACCTATCGACTGTATGATTATGACCGTGTTGACGGCAGCGGAAAGCCAAGGGAGCTTCACATTGAGAAAGCGCTTGATGTTGCAGACTTAAAAAGCACCGACAGCCCGCGCCAGCCGATGCGAGTATTAAAATATCAGAATGGATGCGCGGCGGAGCTGTTGTGCCGCTGCAAATATTTTCAGGTGGAGCGATTGCTGCTTCATACCGAGCGCTGCCGCAGTATGGCGGATTTTTGTACAGGCCAAAATTCGTTTCATGTATTGCTTTGTGTCAGCGGGTGTGGTATTCTGTTTTCAGAGACAGCAATATCCTTGAATTTTTTTCAGGGAGACTGTATTTTTGTGCCGGCGGATTCCGTGCCGCTGAAACTTCACGGCAGGGCGCAGATACTGAATATAAGCTGTTGAAAAGGAGAAGAACAGGATGATTGAGCAGAAAAACATTGCCGTATGTATTCTTTTATCTATTGTGACATGCGGAATCTATGGGATTTACTGGTTTATTTGCGTTACAAACGATATCAATCAGCTTTCGAATGACGTAAACGGTACATCGGGCGGCGTGGCATTTTTACTGTCACTTGTAACATGTAATATTTACGGCATTTATTGGGCGTATAAGCAGGGAGATAAGATTGATTTCTGTAAGCGCAACAGAGGAATCCCGTCAAGCAGCACAGGGGTGTTATATTTGATTTTGACTGTATTTGGGTTGTCTATTGTAGCCATGGCTTTGATGCAGGATGAAGTGAATAAGCTCGCGTAAGAGCTTGTTTTGGATATGAAAAGACGGCGTTTTAAGCGTATGGCCGTTTATACCGCCGCCATATTGGCGGCGGGGACGGCATATTATTTTTTTTACCGGTATACCGGAATCGGAATCCCCTGTATTTTTCGTACAATAACCGGATTTCAGTGTCCAGGCTGCGGTGTGACCCATATGTTTCGCGCGCTTTTTGAGTTTGACCCTGAGACGGCGTATGAAGCAAATCCGGTCATTTTTCTGCAGCTGCCGCTTTTTGCAGCATTGCTTGTAAAACATACAGTGCAGTATATCCAAAACGGAAAGTATTGGATTGGAAAGGGCGAGCAGATAATTTTAATGTGCAGTATTGCAGCGCTTCTTGTATTTGGCGTAGTTCGCAACCTGCAATAGGGTCTTCCTGCAAGCTCTCTGTCCGAATTGAATGGTTGATTTGTGTGCAGCTTTCTCCGCGAGAAAGCTGTATTTTTGTGTAACAGTCTTTAATAAACCCCCTGCTATGCAGGGGGACAACAGC
>CAMUGE010000033.1 GCA_947088345.1 uncultured Roseburia sp. | reverse complement strand
TAAACTGAAAATAGACAACCGCCTCCAAAAAGAGGGCGATTGTCTACAGTCTGAGCTTTCTTTTTTTAAAGAAAGCTGTTTTTTTGTCCGATCCTGTAGTAAAATAAGGTATCAGAGAAAATGATGAGGTTTTGAGCGGCAATGAGAGAAGAACTGTTAAGGGAACTGAAAAAAATCACTGCGGAAGAGCAGCGTATTTTAAATGGAAAGAACGAGATTGAAAAAGAGCTGTATGTCAGCAGTGATTATAATATCTTCGACGCAAAAAAGCTTCTTGAGGACGGCAAGCTGATCTCTATTCGCACGCACACGCGTTTTGTCCACTTTCCGGAGCACACACATAATTATGTGGAGGTAATCTATATGTGTTCAGGCAGCACGCATCACCTGATCAACGGAAACGATGTGATTTTAAAAGAAGGAGAGCTTCTGTTTTTAAATCAGAACGCACTGCAGGAGATTTACCCTGCGGGCGAGGATGACATTGCCGTTAATTTTATCATACTGCCCGAGTTTTTTGACAGCGCTCTGCGCATGATGGAAGCCGGAGAAAATATGCTGCGTGATTTTATCATAGATTCGCTGCGAGGAGAGAAAAATACGAGCGGATATCTTCATTTCAGGGTTGCCAATGTACTGCCAATTCAAAACCTTGTCGAAAATCTGATCTGGACAATCCAAAATAAACAGCCAAACAAGCGCAGTATCAATCAGGTGACAATGGGGCTGTTGTTTTTACAGCTGATGAATCAGATGGACAAGATTGAAACGGATCAGGCGGATGAGGAACAGAGGTTCGTAATTAAGGTACTGGGGTACATAGAGGAGCATTACCGCGATGGGGAGTTGTCCGATCTTGCGGCGAAAATGCACTATGACATCTACTGGATGTCGCGCGAAATCAAAAAGCAGACAGGTATGACCTATACGGAACTGATCCAGGGCAGGCGTCTCTCTCAGGCCGCTTACCTCCTGTCACATACGGCTATGTCCGTGATGGAGATCGGTATGTCGGTAGGCTATGAAAATATGAGCTATTTTCATCGCATTTTCAGGCAGAAATATGGTATGACGCCAAGAAAATACCGCGTTTCGGAACAGCAGCCGCAGGAGGGGGCAGTATGAAAAATCGTACGGGCGTATCATATAAGAAATGCGCAAACAAAATTACTCCTGTTCATAGATCTTATAGTGATGCTTTTTTAAAAGGGCACATGATTCTTTCAGTGATTTTTCATCATAAAGTTCCAGACGCAGTACGCCTGCCTCAAACTCCCTGTTGTGGATAATGCCGATATTTTTGATGCTGAGGTTGTTGCTTGCCAGGATCGTTGCAACAGTTGCGATTCCGCCTGCTTCATCCAAAAGATCCAGATACAGCTCGTACACTTTCTTGAGCGCCCCTTTTGCAGGTATTGTAATCGAATCCCGATAATCTTTTGCCTGGGTGAATGAGGCGAGCAGAGATTCGCTGTTCGAATTTACGATGTCTTCCCGTGTTTTTGCAAGCATATTCATATACATGTCAATCAGTTTTAAAAGCTGTTTCTGATTGGAAAGGCAGATATTTTCCCACATCACAGGAGATGAGGAGGCAATTCTGGTGACATCCCGAAAGCCGCCTGCCGCGATGGTCTTCATAGTCTCGTTTTCGTCATCGTTGTTTCGCACCAGATTGACAAGGTTGTATGCAATAAGATGCGGCAGATGGCTGATTGCCGCGGTTGCATAATCGTGCGCCTCATAGTCGAGAATCAGGGGAATGGCCCCCAGTTCTGCGACAATATCGCGGAAAGCGCGGATTGCCTTTTTATCTGACCGGGCAGTTGGCGTGATAATGTAGTAGGCGTTTTCCAGCAGATAGGCATCAGCATTCGAGAGCCCTGTTTTTTCGGAACCTGCCATCGGATGTCCGCCGATAAACTGCTCTTCCATATCAAGAGAGATTACGGCCTGATGAATATCAGATTTTACGCTTCCTACATCGGTAATAATACAATCCGGTTTTATATTTCCCTTTAACATGCGCAGATACTCAATATTTTTCTGTACCGGCGTACATAAAAATATATAATCGCAGTCGTAAAAATCTTTTATTTCGCATAAGCCGCTGTTCTCGATCAGATTCTGTTCATATGCGTCGGCGACTGTCTTAAGATGACCGGCAGTGGCGATCAGTTTCAGTTCCGGACGGAGTTTTTTCAGACATTTTGCGATTGAGCCGCCGATCAGCCCTAAGCCGATAAAGCCAATTTTATGAGGAGACATAGAAAAACCTGTACCTTTCTGTCACATTTTCTTTCATAATATAGATTTCCGTGCAAAAAGTCAAGAATTCGTTATTGCTCACTCGGTTCACAAAAAATGCGCAAATCCAATTAAAATATGATCGCGAATGGGATTCGGGCGTTTTGGAAACAGTGGAAATTCTGCTGCAGTTATGTTATAATTTTTGGCAGCCGGTTATACGAGAGTATTTTGACATAGAATCATTGACTTTTTTGCTTTTTGGGTAAGGGAGGAAAAGAATCGGAAAATGTTTAAAAACACGATGAAAAAAGATGCCATTCATAAAAGGAAACAATTTAAGGCTTTCGCGGTAGCTTTTGCCGTTTTTATGTGCGGCGGAGGGGTGTCCGGATGCGCCGGCGGCGCGTCTGATCCGGTATCGGCGACGCAGGGGGATGCTGCCAGGGCAGTGGAACGTGATATTACATCGGCGAACAACGCAGTTGATTTTGATCATAAACTGGACGGCTATGCGCCCTTAAACAAAGAATATAATTTCTATTTTACCTATAAAATGGTTCATCCGTGGTGGGACGCGGTGGCGCTTGGAATTGAAGATGCTGCAAACCAGTACCAGCAGGAAGGCGTGACGATAAATTATGAATATCTTGCCCCAAACGAGGCGCTGGCGGATGAGCAGATCAGGCGTCTTACCGACGCGGCCGACAGAGGGTTTGACGTAATCGGCGTAGATGTGGCGGATGTCGGCAGAGTAACGCCTGTAATTAACAAGCTGATTGCAGACGGACAAAAAGTAATGACATTCTCCAGTTCCGATGCGGGTAAGGAAGACGGATGCCACAGGATTGCTTATGTGGGGAATACGCATAACTATGAGGACGGCGCAGATCTGACAGAGGCGCTTTGTCAAAAACTTTCTTATCGCGGCAAAGTGGCGATTCTGGTGGGCGTAAAGGAAGCGCCCTGTCATGAGGACAGAGCGCGCGGCGCGAAAGACGTGATTTCAAATTATCCGGGTATGGAGATTGCAGAGGTTGCATATGATGAAGACAACGTAGAGAAAGCCTATGAGCTGACAAAAGAGATTTTGAAAAGACATTCGGATCTGGCAGGAATCATATGCTGTAATATGTGCAATCCGGTCGGCGCGGCAAGGGCGGTAGTGGAAGCCGGCCGCGAGGATAATATTGTGATTGTGGGGATGGACCACGACCAGGAGGCGCTTACCTATCTGAAAGACGGCGTTATTTATGCGCTGGGCGTGCAGGATTGTTATTCGATCGGCTTTGATACGGTTCAGGTGGCTGTCAAAATCGCCGACGGTCATCAGCCCGGAGAAGCATATCCGGAAAAAACAGAAGAAAATACGACAATTATTTATCAGGATGAAGCTGCTATAATGCTTGGAATCCTGTATGGAAAAATGGAGTAAGGACGACAGGAGTACATAATGAAAATTTCAGTTCAAAACAGAAGCAACGGAAGTCAGAGAAAACGCGCTGTTGTGTACGCAGTGTTATGCGGGGGGCTTATCGCTGCTGTTTTTCTGCTTTCGACGCTATGGGTGTCAAACGGGGCGAGCACCGGTACAAATGAAGCTGTAAACAGAGTCAGTGAATTTTATCTGGAGGAACTTGCAGGGCGCAGGGCGCAGGTAGTTTCTGAGGAGTTGAAAAATCATTTTGATTATATCGAAAATTCTCTAAAGATTATAGAATCCTCTGATTTGGAATCGCAGGAGGCGTTGCGCGCATTTCTGGGAAAGGTGAAGAAGCTGTATGGTGTGGACAAATTTGCAGTGATAGACGAAAACGGCATTGTCTATACCGAACACAGCACGACTTCAGGTCTGAGCAGGTACCCTTTTCTGTCCGGGGAGCTGGAAGGACCAACCGTAAGTACAGCCAGTCTCTATGGGGCGAAGAAACAGGTGATACTTGCCGTGCCGGTGGATGATCTGGAATTTCTGGGGGCGCGTATCAAAGTATGCTTTACACAGATTAATATTGACGAAATGATAAGTTCGCTGACATTAAAGACCCGTTTTAACGAAACGTACTGCGGTCTGTATTACGGCAACGGGGAGGACTTGACAAATGAAGATTTTGGAACTATAAAATCAGGGTATAATCTTCTTACGGTACTTCGGGAAGCGGATTTTGCAGACGGATACAGTTATGATCGGATGAAAGAGGACTTTGCGAACGCAAGGCAGGGGCAGGTTTCTTTTGACTTAAATGGATCAAGCCAGGCGCTCTGCTATATACCTGTGGAAGGTACGAACTGGATGCTTACAATTCTGATCCGTGATAATGTAATCAGCAGTCAGATCAGTTCGATCAGTTCCGGTATGATGCGCCGTGGGATTGTTCAGATGATTATTACAGTGATCGCAATGTTTGCGGTGTTTCTGGTGTTGATTGGCCAGTCCAGAAAGAATGCGCGAATTATGCTCGAACAGGAGAGGGAAGACGGAAATCGCATTCGTGCCGCGTTTGCTCAGATAGAAAAGGAGCAGGCGGCAATGGACAATATTCATGCGGCTCTGGGGTCCGGCCTGTGGAGTATGGAATTTGACGGGCATGCGAAGATGCTCTCCTGTACCTGGTCGCAGGCTTTTCGGGAAATGATCGGGTATAACGGGGAAGAGGATTTTCCGAATAAGGTGGATTCCTGGCTGGATTTGCTGCATCCCGAAGAAAAAGAATATGTGATCAATGAATACTGGGATACGGTCAACGATTATACCGGCGATAAAACATTTAATGTGGAATACCGTCTTTTGACAAAAAAAGCAGGATATCGGTGGTTCCATTCGGCGGGGAGGCTGTCCAGACGGGAAGACGGATCTCCAATTATGTTTGTAGGTTTGTTTGTCGATATCGACGATGAGAAAAAGATGGAAGAATGTCTGGAGAGACAGAAAGTCGATCTGCAGGACGCACTTGCAGCGGCACAGCATGCCAACAGAGCGAAGACGACGTTTTTAAATAATATGTCGCATGATATCAGGACGCCGATGAATGCGATTATCGGATTTACCTCCCTTGCGGCGGCGCATATTGACAATAAGGAACAGGTGCAGGATTATCTGTCGAAAATCACTACATCCAGCAACCATCTGCTCAGCCTGATCAATGATGTGCTGGATATGAGCCGCATTGAAAGCGGAAGAGTAAAAATAGAGGAAAAAGAAGCTTTCCTGCCTGAAATTATGCATGATATCAAGACGATCGTACAGGCGGATATTTCATCAAAACAGCTGGAGTTTTATATTGATACCGCAGACGTCATAAACGAGACGATTTTGTGCGACAAGTTAAGGCTCAATCAGGTTCTGCTCAATTTACTGAGCAATGCGATGAAGTTTACAAAACCAGGCGGTATTGTCAGTGTACGTATTCTCCAAAAAAACAATGCGCCCGAGGGATTTGCCTTCTATGAGTTCCAGGTCAAAGATACCGGAATCGGTATGAGCAAAGAGTTTCTGGAACATGTATTTGAACCGTTTGAAAGGGAAAAGACAAGTACGGTCAGCGGTATTCAGGGAACCGGACTTGGAATGGCGATTACCAAAAATATTGTGGATATGATGGGCGGTACGATCTCTGTTTCCAGCGAGGAGGGAAAGGGTACAACGTTTATTGTATCGCTGCAGTTTCAGACATGTTCCGGTACGGTCCGGCAGGATGTTGTTCCGGAGTTAAAGGGGCTGCGTGCGCTTGTGGCGGATGATGATTTTAACACCTGTTCGAGTGTCACAAATATGCTCTCTGTTATCGGGATGCGGCCCGACTGGACGACTTCCGGTAAGGAGGCTGTGCTTCATGCCAAGCTGGCGGCGGAGCAGGGAGACGAGTATTTCGTTTATATTATTGACTGGCTTATGCCTGATATGAACGGCATTGAAGTAGTTCGGCGCATCCGCGGAATCATCGGGGAGGATAAGCCGATTATTATCCTGACCGCTTATGACTGGTCGGATATAGAGGAAGAGGCAAGGGATGCGGGTGTCACTGCTTTTTGTTCCAAACCGATATTCCTTTCGGAGCTTCGGGAAATATTAGAATCTCCGTTTACTGTTTCTAAGGAAGAAGAACCGAATTTGGATGATAACACTGTATTTTTGGGCAAAAAAATTCTTCTTGTTGAGGACAATGAAATTAACCAGGAAATTGCAGTTGAAATATTAAAGGAAGCGGGCTTTGCGATGGACGTCGCCGGCAACGGAGCGATTGCAGTAGAAAAAATCAGAGACGCCGTACCGGGGCAATACGATCTTATTTTAATGGATATTCAGATGCCGGTGATGGACGGATATGAGGCTGCAAGACAGATCCGTGCGATGGAGAATTGCGCGCTGGCCGGCATTCCGATTATCGCGATGACGGCAAACGCCTTTGAGGAGGATAAAAAGGCTGCATTTGAGGCAGGCATGAACGGACACGCAGCTAAGCCTATCGATACGCCCAAATTGATGGAATTGCTCAGAGAGATCTTAAAATAGAAAAATAATTGGTAAAAATGAATAAATAAGTTGTAAAAACTACTTTTATTTAGTACAATATATCCATACTAGGGTTAACAGCAAAGCTGTTGCAGAATGGAGGATCATATGAATATTTATACGACGGACAGAATTCGGAATGTTGTTTTGCTTGGACACGGCGGATGCGGCAAGACAAGCCTTGTGGAGGCAATGGCATATCTTTCGGGAATGACGACACGTATGGGAAAAGTCACCGACGGCAATACCGTCAGCGATTATGACAAAGAGGAGATCAAACGTCATTTTTCTATTAATACCTCAGTTGTGCCGATTACATGGGAAGACACAAAGATCAACATTCTGGATACGCCGGGATATTTTGATTTCGTAGGCGAAGTAGAGGAGGCAGTCGGCGTTGCGGATGCCGCGATTATTGTGGTATCCGGAAAATCCGGCATTGAAGTGGGGACAAAAAAAGCATGGGAAATCTGTGAGAAATACAAGCTGCCGCGTATGGTATTTGTGACGGATATGGATATTGATGAAGCAAGCTACCGTCAGGTTGTCCAGGATCTGCAGGATATGTATGGCAAGCACATAGCGCCGTTCCATCTTCCGATTCGTGAAAACGGAGAATTTGTCGGATATGTCAATGTGCTGCAGCAGAGAGCAAAACGCTGGAAACCGGACGGCAGTGTTGAAAAGACAGAAGTGCCGGACTACTCGATCGAGAATTTAAATCTTTGCCGGGAAGCTCTGATGGAGGCAGTTGCCGAGACGAGCGAAGAGTTTATGGAGCGCTATTTTAACGGCGAAGAGTTTTCCGAGGACGAGATTCGTCAGGCGCTGCGAGTCAATGTTGCGGACGGAAGTATTGTCCCTGTTCTGATGGGTTCTAATATACTGGCACGGGGGATGTATACACTGATGGTGGATATTGTAAAATATTTACCCAGCCCGGAAAAGAGAAGTTGTACCGGTATCAACGCCAAGACAAACGAAGTATACAATGCAGACTATGATTTTTCAAAGCCGAAGTCAGCTTATGTGTGGAAGACGATTGCAGACCCGTTTATCGGAAAATATTCGCTGATCAAAGTAAATTCCGGGGTCATCAAACCGGATGACGTTCTGTTTAACCATCACAAGGATTCGGAAGAAAAAATTGGCAAGCTTTATGTCTTAAACGGCAACAAACCGGTGGAGGTGAAAGAGCTCCATGCCGGGGATATCGGCGCGTTGGCGAAGCTGACATCTGTCACAACAACCGATTCGCTGTCCACAAAAAATAATCCGATTTTGTATATCAGGACGACAATTTCCACACCCTATACATATAAGCGCTATAAGGGAAAAAATAAAGGCGATGAGGATAAGATTTCACAGGCGCTGCAGAAGTTAATGGCCGAGGATCTTACAATCAAATCAGTGAATGACAGTGAAAACGGCCAGACGCTGTTGTACGGGATGGGGGATCAGCATCTTGAAATTATCGCTGCAAAACTGTTGGAACGCTATAAAGTAGAGATTGAGCTCTCAAAGCCAAAAGTAGCATTCCGCGAGACGATCCGCAAAAAATCTGATGTGGAGTACAAATATAAAAAGCAGTCCGGCGGACATGGACAGTATGGTCATGTAAAAATGACATTTGAGCCGTCAGGCGATCTTGAGACGCCATATGTATTTGACCAGTGTGTCGTAGGCGGGGCAGTTCCCAAAAATTATTTCCCGGCGGTGGAAAAAGGCGTCTCGGAAGCGGTGGAAAAAGGCCCGATGGCGGCATACCCGGTTGTCGGCGTGAAAGCTGTTTTATACGACGGTTCGTATCATCCGGTAGATTCCTCCGAGATGGCGTTTAAGGTAGCCACGGTACAGGCGTTCAAGAAAGGTTTTATGGAGGCTTCTCCTGTACTGTTAGAGCCGATTGCATCTCTTAAAGTTGTGGTGCCGGACAAATATACAGGCGATATTATGGGGGATTTAAACAAACGGCGCGGCAGAGTCCTCGGTATGAATCCGTCCGACGGCGGATATCAGGAGATTGTTGCGGATATTCCGTATATGGAACTCTATGGGTACAATACTGATTTGCGTTCTATGACAGGCGGCAGCGGCACATTTTCGTATGAATTTGCAAGATATGAGCAGGCGCCGTCTGATATTCAGGAGAAAGAAGTGGCGGCTCGCGCATCAAAAGTAGACAACAGCGAATCATAAATTAGATAAACGACAGGGGGGATGTATCTGAAACTGCAAAATCTCATGGCTGCAATTTTTTATACGGCTGTCCTGTTGTTAAATGATCCGCATATGCATTCTTTTTATCAGCTGCAGAGTGCAACGGCGCGTTTTTCAGAAAATATTTTTCTGCCCGCGATGCGGGCAGAGGGGCGGGCAGAATATATTCACATTCAATATATTTTAAATGGCGGCTCAGACAGCGGAGGGAATCCTGTCGTATTGAAGCGGGAAAATCTGCCGTATTCACTGGCGATTCCGTATCGTGAAGGATATAATTTTGCCGGGTGGTATACAGACAGCGGGCGCCGTGAAAAAATGGACTGTATTTCATCCGCGGAAAATAAGAAGATTGTTCTTTTTGCAAAATGGACAGAACCGATTGATAATCGGCGCAATGTGGAACTGTATCCTTATTGCACAAACTCCAAATTAAATCAAAACCAGAAAAAATTAAAAGACTGCAGCTATCGTTTTGTGAAGAGGTTAAATATACCGGGGACGCCGCAGACAAGGGAGATGGATTTTAAAAATCGTTACATCAACAGCGGCGGGCAGTATTTTCAGGGTCTTGTGCTGACAGAAGAACTTGTGCTGATGACGGCGTATGCCGAAGAAACGGAATTGCCCGGTTCCCTGTTGGTGTTTGACCGTAAATCCGGAGAATATCTTGCGTCGGTTGGGATGAAAGCGCAAAGTCATCTGGGCGGGATTGCATATGACGGAGAAAATATCTGGGTATGTCATTCTGTCTCTGCGACAATAGAGCGAATTTCTTACTCGGATATTCTTGCAGTTGCCAGGGCGGCCCCAAAATGTTATGTAGAGCTCTCAGGGCCAGGTCAGGAATATCGTGTGGAGAACAAACCGTCGTGTCTTGCATATGAAAACGGTTTGATCTGGGTAGCGACGCACGACAGGCGGTTTCATGCGCAGGTAATTTCTTACCGTTACGATGAGAGAACAGACAGTCTTTGCCCCGGCGATAGTTACCGTCTGCCAAGTAAAGTGCAGGGAATTGCGTTTGGCGCAGACGGGAAAGTGTATCTTAGCACATCGTTTGGCAGGAACAACTCATCTTATTTAAAGGTGTATCGCTCGCTGCGCGCAATGGATGAAAAACCGGATCGTCCGGCCATTAAAGTGGAGATGCCTCCATGTTCCGAGGAGATTGTATTGGAAAACGACTATCTTTATGTTTTGTTTGAGTCGGCCGGGCAGAAATATTTTGAGGGGACAGACGGGCGCGGAAAGTCAAATGCGCCGATCGACAAGCTTCTGGAAATAGAGACTGTTTCTCTGTGGTAAAAAATGTGCTCTGTATGGATTACAGGGCACATTTTTTTGTCTTACTGTTTCTGCGGGTTTTGACGTTTCATCATGGCGACAATTTTATCAGCTTTTGCAGCTTCTTCCGGGGACATATTCTGTTTGAACATGTTGATCAGTAATTCTGTCTCCGGGTTGGTAAACTGGATATTGTTTGACTTTGCCGAGTTGACAAACGACAGTAAAAAAGGCATCATTTCCTGCATGGAGGACGGCTTTTTTGTGTTGGCAAAATTCATTAAAAACTGCATCTTTTCGGGAGCCATGCTTTTGAGCAGCGGGTTGTTTTCAAATATGCTAAAATCCATTTCTGTTACCTCATTCAATTATGATATCATAATATCTTATACAGTTAACTGAAAACAGTTCCATAAGTTTCCATCATGTTTATGACATTTGCATATGTATCAATCATTTCCAGTTCCTTTTCGTTGCAAAATTTGCGCAGATCATTCAGCATGGCCATCGTATTATTTTCTTTTTCGTCTACGGAGCACATGGAGAGCACTTTGTCCTCCTGTGCAAAAACAGAAGCCGTATTCTGCAGTTCCAGATATTTGATCAGAATGGCAAACTGGCGTTTTCTGTTTCCTTTCATATAGGGAACAGCTGTTTTTAACATTTGCAGCTCCCTGGTCTGTGTCATGTTGTCAAATGGTGTGAGCATAGAATCTTCCATAGAGAATCCTCCGATAAAAAAACGGGTTGTTTTTCTTATTTTATGAATAGAAAAGCTGCAATATGACAGACGGATACATATCATATAGGGTAATCAGAGAATGAAAAAGAAAAACGGTTATTACGTAAACGAGAGAAGGGTGGAAAATGCTTGTAGTAGAAGAAAACAGTGTGTATGAAATAGATGAAAGCTGCGTAAAACGAAGGGGCGTTTCAAAAGAATGCGCCGTTTATGAAAAACTGGCCGGGAAAGCGGATTTGTTTTCCGGTACACGAAAGCCGGCAGATTCGATCGCAGACAGCAGAGAAAAAATCCGTTGAAAGCATAAAAAAAGAAGCGTTTTGAAGATAGAAATATGATTCAAAACGCTTCTTTTCTGTTAGAAAATCTGATTTAGGGCGCCGCGTTAGCGGCGCCCCGATTCATTTCTGTAAAATAGGATGTGTAATCTTAGCAGAAGCTGCCGTTGTTGCAACCGCAACCGCAACCGCCGTTGTTACCGCCGCAGCAGAAGAGAAGCAGGATCAGCCATAAGCATTCGCTGTTGCCGCCGAAACCACATCCGCATCCGCCTCCGCAGTTGTTTCCGTTGCCGATGAAAGAACCGTTGCCGCCACAGCAGCAAAGCAGAAGGATGATCCAGAGAATGGACCCGCATCCGCCTCCTTCGTTACAATTGCATCCACCACAGTTTGTTGCAGCTAAATCACTCATGTCATACCTCCAAAAATTTTTTTTACACTGTATCTTATGTGCATGGGGGGAATGTGTGATTGTTTTTGCTTCGAAATTTCTTTTTTTTCTTTTTTGGAAAAAGGACAGCAAATATGCCCGCCGGATATTGTTAATTTTATCCGGAAGTGGTAAAATAAACATAATTATGGAGGGGTGTTATGAAACAATGGAAAAGAGCCGTTAGTTATCTGCTTATTACAGCGCTGTTGTTTGGATTGATTCCTGTATCGTTTGTCAGAGGATATACGGTCTGTGCGGCAGAAACGCCGCAGGGTTCGACATCGGGAACGCTTGAGGGAACAGATATTCGTTGGGAGCTGACGGAGGATACGGCGGCGGAGTGGGATCTTGCGCAGGGAAGACCGTATCAGCTTTCGCTTATCGGAAGCGGGGAAATGCCGGCGCTGGATGGTCCCGAGTTTTACGGATGGCATACCTACCGCCCGTATATTACAACATTGTCCGTCAGTGAGGGTATTACGAATATCTCTCAGTACGCGTTTACGAACCTTGTCAGCATGAAGACAGTTTTGCTGCCGGAGAGTATAGAAGCGATCGGTGATTCGGCATTTGAGGGCTGTACGCAGATTGCAGATCTTACAATTCCGAATCGTGTCGCTTCGATTGGCAGCATGTCATTTGCCGGATGGCTTTCATTAAAAACAATTACATTTGGAACGGGATTAAAGACAATTGGCCAGCGCGCTTTTTATCCCGGGTTTGGCGATACCAATCAGATTGAGGAGCTGAATTTTAACGAAGGGCTTTTGACGATTGGTGCAGAAGCATTTGAGAGATGTACCAATCTTACGACCCTGAATTTTCCGGACAGCCTTGTCACAATCGGGTCGAGGGCATTTGCCGATACGATGCCAGGCGGTATCCTGCGTATACCTCAGAATGTTTCTGAAATCGGGGAAGAGGCGTTTTGCAGCCGTTTTTATACCAGCATCCAGGAAATTCAAGTGGCGGAGCAAAATACAAATTTTCGGGTGATAGATCATGTTCTCTATCAGACAGGGCAGGATGGGCTGCCTGAACGCGCCCTTGTATATGTTGCCGGATGTCAGGCGTCAGAACTTCAAATTGCAGACGGGACAAAAGTCATTGACCGGTCTGCTTTCATCAGTTCTTTGTTTTTGACAAGCGTTATTCTTCCCGACAGTCTGCAGTCCCTGAACGGGAATACATTCAGCTACTGCATGAGGCTTACAAACCTTACGATAGGAAAAGGACTGAAAGATATTTCCGGTACTGATTTTGAATTCAGCGAACGTCTGGAAAATATCGTGGTTGATCCGGAAAATCCTTATATTGAGGCAGTAGACAATGTGATCTATGCAAAAGACAGATCAAAATTATATCTCTATCCGGCCGGAAAGCGCGATACTTCCTATACGGTACTGCCGGAAACGAAACGAATCGATTACAGTGCGATCGTAAATGTCGATTCTTTGCAGCAGCTGTATCTGCCGGAAAGCGTAAATGGAATCCATGGGTTTGGAATCTATTTTAATCAGGCTCTGCGGGAAATTTATTTTGCGGGAGACGCCCCGATTCTGGAAAATGTGCACAGTCTGGAAAGTAATCACGAAAAAATGTTGATTTATCGCACAAAAGGTTCGGAGGGATGGGATTATGGAACGTGGATTACGTTTGATCCCAGAGAATTTGCCGAGTGGGACCCAAATCATGTGGGTACGCTGGAAGGAAGTTTTGACGGCATTTCCTGGCTGTACGATCAGTCAAACGGAAAGCTTTCGTTTACCGGAACAGGGGAGATCCCGGATTTTGATGAGTATTTGACCGCTCCGTGGATCGGTTATATGGACAGAATACAGACTGTTTATGCAGACGGCGTTACAGAGATCGGCGCAAATGCTTTTGCAGATGCGCAGACTCTGCTTCTTCTGGAGACAGACGAAAACCTGCGGTCGGTGGGCGACGGCGCATTCCGCGGCTGTGTGAAATTATGGGCGCTCGACATTGCGTCTGCCGAAGTGATCGGTGCGGGAGCGTTTGAAAATAACGCATCTGTTTCGGAACTGACGCTTGAGACGATAGCGTCGATCAGTGCGGGAGCGTTTTCGAATTGTTCGTCTCTGAAATCCGTATTTCTTGGCTCGCATCTTACCGTATTAGAAGAAAATGTATTTTCCGGGTGTACGGCGCTTTCCGATTTTTTGATTCCGGAGAGTATTTCACAGATCAAGAGCAGGGCTTTTTATGGATGTAAAGCGCTCGCTTCCATAAATATTCCGGCAAATGTATCGGCAATCGGCGCGGGAGCGTTTGCATCGGATGAGAAGCTGCAGAAAGTATATTTCTACGGAGAGGTTCCGGCAGATTGGGCGGATGACAGTTTTTCGGACTGTGGCGACGGTTTGACACTGTATTACCGTAAGGCCAATACGGGATGGGATGCGCTCGCGGGGGGCTGGAACGGGATGCTTGTTGTCGGGCTGGACCGGTTTTATACGGAGAGGAAAGATCATTATTCGTTTGATAACAGCGCCGCATCGTTTGGCTATTCGGGCAACTATCAAATTCCAAGGCAGCGTTATGTGGATGTGCTGGACAGTATTGTGAAAGGGACGTATTATTTTGTAATCAGCGGCAGATGGCAGGGCAGCTGTTTTGGAATGGCGGCATCCACACTGTCATTTTACGAGAATCCGACCGAGTATAACGTGAAAGACTATGATGCATCAGCGGAAAATCTATTCGCACTCGGCGCGCCGCGCAGTGCGTCTGCACCGCTTACAAAGCTGATTGAGGCATGCCAGATTTCTCAGTATCAGTCGGCCATAGCCGCCTGCGACGGGGATATCGCAAGACATATGAATGATCTGCGCGGGTTAATCCGGCGTGTGGAAGCATTTGAGCGTTCCGGCGGCATTAGCATTGACGAAAATGCGCAGCCTGTGATTATGGTGCTTTCCTCTGCAAACAGCGGCCATGCAGTGATTCCGGTGTCGGTGGATCAGGCGGATAACGGCGATTTTCTTCTGAAAGTATATGATCCGAATGTGCCGGGCGGGCTTTCGACACTGAAAATCAAAAAAGATCTCAGCGGCATCGAATACGGTCCCTATTCTAAGGTATCGTATCTGGATTATCTCACCTATGCCGACGATATGTCGGGCGTAGTGCTGCATGAGAATCATGTGGACAGTTCGGTTTATATTTCTGTTGACAGTGAGAAAGTGAATCTGACAAACGATGCGGGTGTCGGTGTGGAAGACATCGAGGGAGCCTATGAACAGTTTCCCGTCAGTGGAACGGCAGACGATACGTTCTCCGGAATCCGAAGTTTTGTCCTGCCGGAGGGTAATTACCGGATCAGCCCGGATCATACAGCTGACGGGGGCAGCGTTTCGGAGACCGGGTCACAGGAGGAACATGCAGTTACGTTTTATATGGCTTCGGAAGATATTTTTGCAGAGGTAACTTCTGACGACAGAGATGCGGCGCTTACCGTAAACAGTGCGTCAGACGATGCGGGCACGCTTACCATTGCAGTGTCGTCCGATTCGTCCCTGGATCAGCCGACAGTTGTTACCGTTATGAACGGCGAGGGAATGGAGCGTACGATCGAGGCGGCCGGAGATGTGGCGCTGAAGCTTGGAACAGACAGTAAAATTATCATAGAAGCAGAGCAAACAGATTCGATAACGATAGACGGTCAGGCCGCATCTGTCGAGGACGGTCAGATTGTGAGCTCTTTCGTGGCAAAAGATGACGATCTTTCCATTAAAATCAGGGATTTTGTGGCAGACGCCTCCTGCAATGAAAAAAATGAGTTAAGCGGTACGATCAATGCGGATCTTATATCCAATTCAAACGATGCAAGAGAAGTGACAGTAAAAGCAGAGTTTTTTGATGAGAGCAGTCAGAGAGTTACTGCTGCGACCAGACAGATGCTGTTAAAGCCGGGCAGAAATTTCTTTTCATGGACACTGGAGGAACTTGGCGCATCATTTGGAATCCGGGAAGGCGAGGCAGTCCTCTCCTGTAAGTTAACCGTTACAGACGCATCAGGAAAAGCATACGGCGCAGAGACGAACGGGATTGTTGTCACAGTAACAGACACGCAGGGGCCGAATCCGCCGGATACCGAGAATCCGGGCTCCGATCCGAATCCAACGGAGTCAGAACCAACGGAATCAACAAGTCCGACCGAACCAGATCCAACGGAGCCAAAACCGACCGAACCAGATCCAACGGAGCCAAAACCGACCGAACCAGATCCAACGGAGCCAAAACCGACCGATCCGGCAGACCCAAATCCGACGGAGCCAGAACCAACGGAATCAACAAGTCCGACCGATCCGGCAGACCCGAACCCGACGGAGCCAAAACCGACCGATCCGGCAGACCCAAATCCGACGGAGCCAAAACCGACTGATCCGGCAAACCCGAACCCGACGGATTCTGATCTTTCCGGTGACGATTTATCTCTGAAAGTCAGTTCCATCCGTATTACGGCAAAGTCTAACAAAGTAATAGCGGGCAATCAGCTTTCTTTAAAAGCCGAGGTGCTTCCGGCATCTGCCGTCAATAAAGGCGTAATATGGAAATGCGATCAGACAAAATATGCGACTGTCAGCAAGACAGGTGTTGTGACGGCAAAAAAAGCCGGTGCAGGCAAAACCGTCACAGTTACGGCGACGGCAAAAGACGGCTCTGCAATCCGGGGAACTTACAAAATCCGAATCGGAAAAGCAGCGGTGACAAAGATTAGGCTTACGGTAAAGAAAAAGACGCTAAAAGCAGGGAAGAAACTGGCGATTCAATCGGTTGTGACTGCAAACAGTCCCGCTGCAAATAAAAAGTTAAAGTGGACGTCCAGCAATAAAAAATATGCGACCGTTTCAAAAAAAGGCGTGGTGACAGCAAAGAAAGCGGGCGCTGGCAAGACGGTTACAATCACGGCGAAAGCGACCGACGGATCGAAAAAGAGCGTAAAAATAAGAATTAAGATCAGGGAATAAAGATTGAGAGAATCGACAATCAGAATCAGATCAGAATCATGCATAGAGGGTGGGAGGAAATGAATCCAATTTATGATAAGCTGCAGAGATGTTTTGTGGCAGTCAGGGAAAAAACAGATTTTGAACCTAAAGTTGCGCTGGTGCTTGGTTCCGGACTTGGCGCATACGGGGGTCATATTGAAATAGAAGATATACTTGATTACAGAGAGATAGAAGGATTTCCTGTCTCTACAGTATCCGGACATGCGGGACGTTTTATTTTCGGCTATGTTGGGCAGGTTCCGGTTGTCTGTATGCAGGGGCGCGTCCATTACTATGAGGGATATGAGATGTCGGATGTGGTGCTGCCGATTCGTCTGATGAAAATGATGGGGGCGGATACGCTGGTTTTGACAAATGCGGCCGGCGGTATACGCCAGGGATTTCGAGGCGGCAGCCTGATGTTGATTACCGGCCAGATTGCAAGCTTTGTGCCGTCGCCGCTGCGCGGACCGAATATCGAAGAGTTTGGCGTCCGCTTTCCGGATATGGGGCAGATCTACGACCTGGATTTGCAGCGGACGGCAAAACGTGCAGCGATGAAATTTGATATTGATTTAAAAGAAGGTATTTACATCCAGCTGCCAGGCCCTCAGTATGAATCGCCGCAGGAGATCGCAATGTGCCGTACGCTTGGGGCGGATGCAGTCGGAATGAGCACGGCCTGTGAGGCGATTGCAGCAAGGCATATGCAGATGAGAGTGCTTGGGATCTCCTGTATTACAAATATGGCAAGCGGAATCACACCGTTTACGCTGTCCCACGAGGAAGTGCAGCGGACGGCAGACCATGTTGCGGAGCAGTTTGAGGCGCTTATAACAGAAATAATTTTAACAATCAAAGACGAGAGATTTCTTTAAAGGGATATAAAATCCTGTATTGCCATCCAAAAGTGAGGAAAAAATGAATATAAGATTTTATCATGCAAAAATATTGCTTTCAGAAGCCGGCCATGCATTTTCAATTCTGGAGGGCGAGCTGTGGGTCAGAGGAACCAGAATCTGTTATATTGGCGAATGTGCAGACAGCTGTGAGATTTTTCCAAAAGACGGCCCGATCATCTGGGATCGGGAAATTGATGTAAACGGCAATCTTTTGATGCCGGGATTTAAAAATGCACATACACATACAGCTATGACTTTTTTGCGCTCCGATGCAGACGATCTGCCGTTAAGCGAGTGGTTAAACTGTAAGGTGTTCCCAAAAGAAGAGCGGCTTAAGAAAGGCGATATCTACTGGCTGGCAAGGCTTGGCATCCTGGAATATCTGACAGGCGGAATCACGGCCGGATTTGATATGTATCTTTCGCCGCAGGAAATGGCGAAAGCGGCCGCCGATTCCGGTTTTCGTATGGTATTGACAAGCGGGTTTAACGATTTTGTAAGTTCTCCCGAACAGATGGAGGAAGATTTTTATGCAGTGAACGAAATGAGCAGTCTGACTTCGTTTGTGACAGGGTTTCATGCAGAATACACGACTTCCCTGCAAAATATGGAGCGTGTGGCGGCGCTTGCGCAAAAGCTGCATTCTCCGGTCTGGCTGCATAATTCCGAGACAAGGCAGGAGGTAGAAGAATGTATTGCGCGCTACGGCAAAACGCCGACACAGCTGACGGATGAGCTGGGCATGTACGGCTATGGCGGCGGGGGATACCACTGTATCTGGCTCTCAGAGGAAGATATGGCTGTTTTTCAGAACAGAAAGCTTTATGCCGTGACAAATCCCGCTTCCAATTTAAAACTGGCCTCCGGCATCTGTCCCGCAGAGCAGCTGCTTGCCTGCGGGATTCCGATGGCAATCGGTACGGACGGTCCTGCGAGCAATAACTGTCTTGATATGTTTCGTGAAATGTTTCTTACAGCTGTGCTTCCGAAACTGCTTTCTATGGACGCTTCCTCCATGGATGCGCTTTTGGCGCTTTCTATGGCGGTTTCAGGCGGCGCTAAAGCGATGGGGTTATCGGAGTGTGACTGCCTTGCAGTCGGAAAAAAAGCCGATCTGATTTTGATTGATTTAAATCAGCCGAATATGCAGCCCGAAAATCATATCCTGAAAAATCTGGTGTACAGCGGCAGCAAACAGAATGTTAAAATGACGATGGTAGACGGGAAAATTCTCTATGAGGAGAAAACATTTCATATTGGTGTTTCGCCGGAGGAAATCTATCAAAAAGCAAATGAAGTGGCAAGGCGTGTCAGAGGAGGAACATGAAAATAATATTTCTACATCACAGCTGTTTTTTGATTGAAATGGAAAGAAAGGTTTTGTTATTTGACTGGTTTTCCGGGGATCGTGTGGACGGTTTTCAATTTGGCGGGGTTGTGCCCGAATATGAGCCCGAAACGCCGTTTTATGTTTTTGCCAGCCATAAGCACAGGGATCATTTTGATATGGACGTACTGCGCTGGGTACAAAGATATCCGAATATACGCTATATTTTCTCAAAAGACTGCAAAATGTCAAATCATTTTCTGGAAAAACATGGAATATCTGCTGAGGTCAAAAGCAAAATACGATATGTCGGCTGTGGGGAAAAGATCCAGGTGGATGATCTTAAAATCGAAACATTTTTGTCTACAGATGCAGGGGTAGCGTTTTATGCGGAGACTGGCGGGGTATGTATTTACCATGCAGGAGATCTGTATCACTGGAAATGGGACGGCGCGGGCGATCTGATCAACGGGCGAATGGAAGCCGCTTACAAAGCGCATGTCAGAAAGATTTCACAGAGAAAGATAGATCTGGCATTTGTACCGCTTGACCCACGGCTGGGACAGTATCAGTCAGCCGGTATGGAATACTTTATCCAAAATACCATGGCTGACCTTATTTTTCCGATGCATATGTGGCAGGATTATTCCGGTATTTCAAGATTACAGAGAAAACTAAGCAGGCCGGCAGCAGAGCGTGTTGTGCAGATCCATTCGGAAAATGAGGTATTTAGCGTGAAAAAGTACTAGTAAGGCTCATGCCAGAGGGCATTTCGCCAACAAGTACTAAGTTTCACGCCGAAAAACGCCCAAAACAGGCGTTTTTCATCTTGATTTGAGATTCCTGGGAGCGGAATCATGGGGGTTTGTGTGAAAAATCAGCATGACAGATGATTTTATCATACGGCTATTTGCGCCGGGAACGTTACAAATCAGACAAAACGTTTCTATTATGTTGTGATGGAAACACTTTGGTCCTGTAATTTTACAAAATGGGGAAACTCAAATGAAAAGAATGGTGACTTTCTTTGAAATTTATGGTAAAATTGATGTTGTAAAATAAGTGAAACAGAGGTATATTAAACTATAGAAATGATAGAGAGGTGTGATATCGTATGGCTTTTTTGGGATGGTTTGTACACTATGTACTGATCTTTCTTGTTATGACAGCATTCGCCGTGTTCGGATTTTTTGCCGGCAAAAAATCGGCAGACCGCAAAGCGGCGAAAACAGCCGATTCCGATAATACGGCAAAAAATTAAGATACGACAGGTTGGAGGAAGTTAGTTTTGAGTAAGTTTTATGGAGAAAATGAACTGCGGCGTATGTACCTTGAATTTTTTGAGAGCAAGGGACATCTTAAGATGAACAGTTTTTCGTTAATTCCGCACAATGACAACAGTCTGCTATTAATCAATGCAGGCATGGCGCCGTTAAAACCATATTTTACCGGGCAGGAGATCCCGCCGCGCAGACGTGTGGCGACATGCCAGAAGTGTATCCGCACCGGCGATATTGAGAATGTAGGCAAGACGGCAAGGCATCTGACTTTTTTTGAAATGTTGGGAAATTTTTCATTTGGCGACTATTTTAAACACGAGGCAATAGCCTGGTCATGGGAATTTCTGACCGAAGTACTGGGACTGGAAAAAGACAGGCTTTATCCGTCTGTATATGGGGAGGACGATGAGGCGTTTGAAATCTGGAACAAAGAGATCGGCATTCCGGCCGAGCGTATCACAAGATTTTACCGCGATCCCAAAACCGGCGAGTGCGACAATTTCTGGGAACATGGGGCAGGCCCGTGCGGTCCCTGTTCCGAAATCTATTATGACCGCGGTGAGAAGTACGGCTGCAAAAATCCGGACTGTAAAGTCGGCTGTGATTGCGACCGTTTTATGGAAGTCTGGAATAATGTATTTACACAGTTTAACGGTGACGGAAAAGGCGGCTACGAAGAGCTGGAACAGAAAAATATTGATACCGGCATGGGGCTTGAGCGTCTTGCCGTTGTGATTCAGGATGTGGATTCTGTTTTTGACATTGATACGATGAAAGCAATCCGCGACAAAGTGTGCGAGCTGTCGGGAAAGACGTACCAGACAGATGCGCTTGACGACATATCAATACGTTTGATCACCGATCATATACGTTCCGCCACATTTATGGTCTCGGACGGTATTATGCCGACGAATGAAGGACGCGGATACGTATTACGACGTATTATACGGCGTGCGGCGCGCCATGGCAGGATGCTTGGTATTGACGGTACGTTTATGGCAAAGCTTGCAGAGACTGTGATTGAGGAGAGCAGAGACGGATATCCGGAGCTGGAAGAAAAGAAATCGTTTATTTTTAAAGTCCTGACACAGGAAGAAGAAAAATTTGCAAAAACGATCGATCAGGGTCTTTCCATTCTCTCCGATCTGGAAGCAAGAATGAAAGAGGCGGGAGAGCAGGTATTGTCAGGCCAGGATGCGTTTAAACTCTATGACACTTATGGCTTCCCGCTTGATCTGACGCAGGAAATTCTGGAAGAAAAAGGGTTTTCGGTGGAAGAGGACGGTTTTAAAAAAGCAATGGAAGTTCAGCGCAGGACAGCGAAAGCGGCGCACAAGACGACAAATTATATGGGGGCGGATGCAACCGTATACGATTCCATTGATCCGGCTGTCACCACAGAGTTTGTCGGATACGATACTCTTTTGGCGAATGCAAAGATTACGGTGCTTACGACAGACGCCGAGCTTGCGGAAGCGTTGACCGATGGGCAGACAGGGACGGTGATTGCTGATAAAACGCCGTTTTATGCGACAATGGGCGGCCAGCAGGGAGATAAAGGAACCATTCGCACACCGGACGGCGAATTTCTGGTTCAGGATACAATCGCTCTTTCCGGGGGTAAGGTCGGCCATATCGGACAGATGAAACGCGGACTGCTAAAAGTCGGCGATCTGGCAGAGTTTGCTGTGGATGCTGCCACACGGGAAAAGATCTGTAAGAATCATTCCGCAACGCATCTGCTGCAGAAAGCGCTGCGTGAGGTGCTTGGCACGCATGTAGAACAGGCCGGTTCTTATCAGGACGGTGAGCGCACACGTTTTGACTTCAGCCATTTTTCGGCGATGACGCCGGAAGAACTTGCACGTACAGAGCAGATTGTCAATGAAAAGATTGCCGAAAATATAACAGTCAGTACGGATGTAATGAGCGTGGAGCAGGCGAAAAAAACGGGCGCGATGGCGCTGTTTGGCGAAAAATATGGAGAAACAGTCCGTGTGGTATCCATGGGGGATTTCTCTAAAGAATTTTGCGGCGGCACGCATGTAAAACAGACGGGCGATATCACGGCATTTAAAATTATTTCTGAGAACGGTGTGGCCGCGGGTGTGCGGCGAATTGAAGCGCTGACAGGAGACAATGTATTTGCCTGGTACCGCAATATGGAGCAGGAACTTTTTGAAGCGGCCAGGGCGGCGAAAGCAGCGCCGGCTGATCTGGCCGATAAAATACGTCATATGATGGCCGAGATCAAAGGTCTTCGAAGTGAAAATGAAGCGCTTAAGAGCAAAGCGGCAAAGGATGCGCTTGGCGATGTGATGGATCAGGTGACGGAGGTCAAAGGAGTAAAATTACTGGCTGCAAGTGTGGATGGCGTGGATATGAACGGTCTGCGCGATCTCTCTGATCAGTTGAAAGACCGGCTGGGAGAGGGGGTTGTCGTATTGATTTCTGCGCTTGACGGAAAGGTCAACCTTGTTGTCATGGCGACGAATGAAGCAATGAAAAAGGGCGCGCATGCGGGCAATCTGGTAAAAGTAATTGCACAGAAAGTCGGCGGCGGCGGCGGCGGACGTCCCAATATGGCACAGGCAGGCGGAAAGAATCCGGCAGGTATACCGGACGCGCTTGCACAGGCTAAGGCGGCGCTGGAAGCGCAGCTTTAACAGATTACTGTGTGGAAAACAGAATACGGAAATACACTTGTTCAGGTAAGAAAAACGGTGTGAATAAGTCAGTAAGGAGGAAAAGTATGAAGAAAAGACGGGCGAGACTGATCGCTATGATCTCTTTTACAATTCTCTTATGTGTATGTATGGTTCAGTTCCCAACAGATTTTATCTCTGCGGCAGATTCTTCGTATACAACAATGGGCAGCATCTCGGCAGGCGACCGGTTAAGCGACGGGGCAGTGCTTCCATGGCCGTCCATTGAGGGAGTAACTGTTGTAAATTCCTATGTTTATATCTATCAGGATGCATGGGGCGCAACGGATACGCTGTTTCGAAGTTTCAGGCAGGAAAACGGGAAAGCGTTTACAATGCCATTATATGAAGAGTTAAAAGGATCTTTTTGGCTGTATATGCCAAAAGACGAGACATTTGGTTATTGGAAAGTTACAGGGATGACAGCGGATGTCAGTGAGAGAGTTGTAACATTTTTCTGGCATATTAAGCTGGTAAGACAAAAGATCGGCAACGCACCCGGAAGCGAAACGCCGGAGCCGCCGGGAACGTCAGGAGGCGAAACACCAGGCACACCGGGAGGCGATAATGCCGGAAACGACAAACCGGGAACGTCAGGAGGCGAAACACCAGGCACACCGGGAGGCGATAATGCTGGAAACGACAAACCAGGCACACCGGGAGGCGATAATGCCGGAGACGAAAGCGAAACGCCGGAGCCGCCGGGAGGCAATAATGCCGGAAACGACAAACCGGGCACACCGGGGGGCGATAAACCTGGGGCAGGCGGAAATGAGCCGTCGGAAAGTCCGGACACGTCTCATAATCCGTCGAAACCGACAGGCAGTACAAAGATCTCGGCAGCGGGGACATATAATCTCTCTGCCGGAACCACATATGTATTGGATGGGCCGGTTGGCGTAAAAGGTGATAATTCCTATTATGCAAGTGGAATTTCATTTCAGGTTAATACAAACGGAAATTATACATTCCGTTAAAAACAGAAAAAGCGGAGTAATCAGTCGGTAGGGATGATTACTTCGCTTTTCTATTGTGTGGTCAGAACGCGCGCTTTTTATATGCGCAGCCCCGTACAGAGGAAGTAAGCCGCTGAGACGGCGCACGGGTCGCGCGGCGAGCAGGGGAAGAAATCTTTCCTGCTCGATGGATGAATACGATTCTTCTTTGTTCTATGCAAGTTCGACGTTTTTTATTCAAATGGAAAAATATGGTGTTCCTTTAAGTAGGCCAGAGAGATCTGTTGTTTTTCAATGGAGCCGATCTCTACCAAAACGGAGGCCTGTACTTTGTATTTTTTCATCCAGGTATTATAGATATCCCAATTGACTGTGCCAAGCCCGATTGAATCGTGAAGATCGTGGATACCATCGTTATCATTTAGATGAATATGGCCGATATATGGATAAGAGATGTCAATCCATTCACTTACAGGCGTCATGGAAAGATGGGCATGAGCAATATCAAAACAGAGACTGATGTTCGGGCAGTCCTGCATGGCTTTTCCAAATGCAGCATAGGTTAGCGGATACAAGTCAAACATGTTTTCCATATAGATTTGAAGGTTTGGGTATTGATCGGAAAGCCGTTTAAAAAATTCCCGGTTGCAGATGAGCCAGTTGTCCAGATATTCGCGGTTTTGAAATGTGGCGAGCAGGTTTGTGTGAAACACCACGCCTCGTATATTCAGCTTTGCTGCGATTTCCATTGACTGGCAAATCCGTTTTTCGGATGCCTGGCGTATCAGCGTGTCGGAACTATGAACAGTGACATCCAAAAAAGCGCCGTGCAGCGTGTCGTTACTGCGGTCGCGCGGCAGACTTTGATAGAAGTCAGTCAGGCTGTCTAAGAGAGCAGGCTGGTCTAAAACAGCGGGGGAAAAGAAATCATTGTATTCAAAACATGCGTTATAGTCGTCGGCCAGCTGCAAAGATTCTTCAATACGGTTTTTTATTGGTATGATTTCAATTGTATTCATAGATTGCCTCGTTTCTGTGAGTAAACATTATATAATATAATATCAGGGTTAAAAATTTAAAATACATTTTGACTCCAACATTATAATATTATCATAATTATCATAATGGAAAAGAAGAAATTTTGCAAATTGTTTTTATTCGTGTTATAATAAACTGAACACGATTTGAAGTTGTTTAAAACTTAGCTGCTTAGGGAGCAGTGATATGAAATGGAAACCATGGGTCATAAGGAATAGATGAGGTATGGCAGAATATGAGATTTACAGAAAAGCAATACATAGATATCCTGGATATCGGCATAAAGCTTTCTATCGAGAAAGATTACAACCGCATATTTGAGCTGATTATAGAAAAGGCGATGGATATTACGCATTCTGACGGTGGTACGCTTTATATGGTAGAAAATGATGCGCTGCGGTTTCAGATTATGCGCACCGTGTCGCTTCAGATTTACCGCGGCGGGAGAGGGGAACACATCGAACTGCCGCCTGTACCGCTTAAAGAGGAAAATGTCTGTGCGTATGCCGCGCTGCACAAGGAAGTGATTAATATACAGGATGTATACCACAGCGATAAATTTGATTTTTCGGGTCCCAAAAATTATGACACAATGACCGGATACCGTACGGTTTCCATGTTAGTGCTTCCGCTGATGAATCATGAGAGCGAGGTAATCGGCGTGTTGCAGCTGATAAATGCGCAGGATGAAAATGATCAGATCGTTGCCTATGATTCGGATTATGAGCGCATTATATTATCTCTGGCATCGCAGGCAGCGCTGTCGCTTTCCAATATGAGTTATATTCAGGAAATCAAAGACATTTTGTATTCGTTTGCCGAGACGATGTCGACGATTGTTGATAACAGAACGCCGTATAACGGCAATCACACCAGAAATGTCGTGAAATATACGACCGGATTTGTAGATTACTTAAATGTGGCGCATGAGGGCGGTTGTTATCAGGAGATGTTTGACAAGAACCGCAAAGAGCAGCTTGTGCTGGCTGCCAGCCTGCATGATATTGGCAAGATGACAATCCCGCGCACAGTTATGAACAAAAAATCAAGACTTGCGCGAAATATGGGCAAAATACGTTCCAGATATGAGCTTTTGCGCTGTTATTTTTGTATCGATTATTACGAGAAGCGTATCGGCAAAGAGCAGTATGAAGCGTCCTGTAAGGAACTGGACGCGGCGGAGGCGTTGATCGAACGGCTGAACGGGGCAGGGTTTGTGACTGACGAAGATATCGCTCAGGTAGAGAAACTGGCCATGCGTTCTTATCAAAAAAAAGATGGGGAGAGGATATGTTACCTGACGCCTTACGAGCGTGACTGTCTGTCTATCCGGAGAGGGACGCTGACTGACGAAGAGCGGCGGATTATGGAGAGCCATGTACGTATCACAGGCGAAATACTTTCCAATGTATCGTTTAACCGCAACTTTCGCAATGTACCGCTTTGGGCGGGGGCGCATCATGAATTTTTAAACGGAGAGGGTTATCCGAATCATCTTACCGCAGAGCATATGCCGGCGGAGATACGGATTTTGACTATAATTGATATCTTTGATGCTCTGACTGCGCGCGACCGGCCATATAAAAGTGAAATGTCGCTTCAGGTGGCGTTTGATATTTTGCATTCAATGGTATCCGAGGGGAAACTCGACGGCCAGCTGGTAGATCTCTTTGAGCAATATGCATATGCGTCAAAAATCAAATAGCGACCAAATGAACAGATGGCCGTCTGAACAACAGAGTGTTCAGGCGGCCATCGGCAGCAGAAAAAGTGTTATATTTATAAGATTTTGTCGAGCTGGTAAACCATAATTCCTCTGTTTTTTCCTTTCAGTGGAATTTCTCCGATTTCCGTAGCCTCGATTCGTCCTTTCAAAGCGTTATACACAGTTTCACTGATCAGTATCTGTCCGCTTTTTGCGTTGCTTTCCAGGCGCGCGGCCGTATTGACCGTATCTCCGATGGCTGTGTAATCCATCCTGA
The DNA here is from genome assembly GCA_947088345.1 of uncultured Roseburia sp. Lineage (GTDB taxonomy): Bacteria > Bacillota > Clostridia > Lachnospirales > Lachnospiraceae > Roseburia. The sequence continues at coordinate 12,060 of CAMUGE010000033.1, read as the reverse complement.
CATCGCATCCGATATTTCCCACGACAGCGGGGCCCATGTTGACTCCGATTCCAAAACGTACAGATTTTCCGTATCGTTCCTTAAATTTTGCTTCCAGATTATTGGCTCCTGCCGCGATATCTCTCGCTGCACAGACCGCCTTATAGGTGTAATCGGTAAGGTCAAATGGCGCGTTAAAAATAGCCATAGTCGCATCGCCGATAAATTTGTCCAGTGTTCCTTCATTTTGAAAGATAGCGGATGTTGTCAGTGAAAGGTATTCATTTAAGATATCGACTACCTGTTCCGGTTCCAGGCTTTCAGACATCGTGGTAAAACCGCGTATATCGACAAAAAGCACTGCGATACTGCGGTTTTCGCCATCCAGTGTAATCTGGTATTCTCCCTTTTTTACAAGCTTTTCTACAACCTGCGGCGCCACATATTTCTTAAATGCGTCTACAACCCGTTTGCGGTTTAAACGTTCTTCCACATATCCCCTGATCAGCTGATAGATATAAGTCAGGACAAGGAAGACCGGCAGTGTCAATAGTGGCAGTTCGTATCCAAGAGGCAAAAGAAACAATCCGGCTCCTAATTCCAGTAAAATCAGCGCTGCGCCTATGACAGCGCCTCCTACGAAACGCACTTTTTTGAGGCAAATGTAATAGACTGCGGCGAAAAACCCGACAATCAACCCGGCTAAAACGGATGCAATGGGAGAAAAAGTACGGTTTTGGAGCAGAGCCTGAATGATATTGGCATGTATCTCCACGCCGTACATCTGTGTGGAACGGTCGATCGGTGTATTGTAGGCATCCTGCATGCCGGGCGCATGAGCGCCGATTAATACGATACAGTCTTTGAATGTTTTTGGATCTACCGATTTGTTCAGGACATCGACAAGGGAAACGGTTTCGTAGCTTCCTGGTTTTCCGGTATAGGAAAAGGAAAATTCCTGATAAGGACCAAGATTCGGCAGAGACGGCGCAATACCTTTCGCACTGCAGTACATTTGGTAAATGGCATATGACAGACTGTCGATTGTTTCTGTACCGTTTGTGCGCTGTAAGATGGAACGCCGTATGTAGCTGTCATTGTCCGGAAGCGTGTTGGCAAATCCGATTGCAGTGTTGGCGAGCAGTGCGTCATATGGTTTTTCGATCAGCGCAATGTGGAGCGGATTTTCCACAAGTTTACCGGTATCTTTGTCCGGTTCGATCACCGTATCATTGACGATATTAACGGCTGTAATGACATTGTCGTCTCCGGCGCAGGCATCCGCCAAAAGCCGGTCGGCGTCGCTGCCCGACTCACCGATAAACATGATATCGAATCCGATAACGGCGGGCTTTGATTCTTTGTCCTGATTTAACAGTGTGACAAGCTCGGCAGATTTTTCCCGTGACCAGGAGGCGTAAGGTCCGTAGGCGTCAAGCGTTTTTTCATCAATGGCGATGATACGGATATCTGCCGAAGGTTTGGATTGCCGCTGGTACAGGCTGTCCATCATATAGCGGTCTGCGGCATAAAAAAGGTTAAAATTACTGGCGAGAAAACCCGCCAGTAATAAAATCAGTGAACAGAGATAATATTTTTTATTCATAATCTATTCCGTTTCGTTTCCTGTGCTATTTGTAACATAATGTGAGATCTGAGGTGACAGGCGTTTGAAAATCATATACGGTATCCCCGAGATACCAGTTGCTGCCGCCTGTCGGGATCAGCGTCGGGCATACGGCACATGCGCCGTCCTCAATTGTCTGACGTGCAAAGACTTTGCCGTCCGCTGTGGTAAAAAGAACGGTATGGTTTACCGGAATGTCAGGGAACGAATTGGCGTCTCCCGGCTTTTTGACGGTTGAGGGGGTTTTGTCTGTCTGGTCTGTGCCGCCGGAGGGTTGTGGTCCCACAGGTGCAGGATTATTCCCGTTATTTGCGGCGGGGGGCGTATCCGGCTGCTGTTCTGAGACATTGTCTTCGTTTTCTGCCGGGCTGCCGTCTGTTGGATGTTTTGTGCTGCCTGTTTTTTTCGTGTCAGCAGATGGTTCGGAATCTTTGGAGTCCTCGTCTGCAGCTTCTTGTGTTTCCGTTGGCGTTTTTGTGTCTGCTGTTTCGTCCGTTTCGTCGGAAGCGGTATCCGGTTCCTCAATGGCAAGCGCCTTTTCGAGTTCCTCTGTTGTGACAGGGAGCGCCTCCCAGTCGCCGTTCTCTTTGCGTTCTTCAATGCGGTTTAGGACATTGGCCGGAAGCGAGCCATAGGAGATCGGCTCATTGATATATGTAACCTGTGCGCTTTCTTCATTTCCAAAAAGCTGCGCCGCCTCCCCGGCTTCTACAAACTGTTCTGTGTCGTCTCCACTTGTCGTTGTGCCTACCGTACCGTCCAAAACGGCGAGATCTACCGTATAGCTGCCGGATTCGTCCGGGTCACAGGAAACATAAAACGCCGTGCCCCGGACTGCCATAACGGAAGCCGGAGTCGTGATTTCATAGGAAGAATTATCGCTTAATTTAGAATCTATTTCATTTAAAATACGACCGCAAACCAGCTCGATCTGCGTGTGGCTGTCAGTATCGTTTCCGGTGGCCGCAAGATTGATTTCCGTTCCCGGTTCAAGCGATACATATTTGTCCTGGTCTAAGAGCAGACGCACAAAACCGTCGCCCGATACTTTTAAATTGTCACCGTTTTGCAGTTTCATTCCCTGATATACAGAAAGTTCTTCACCGTTTCGGGAGACGACGCCGTCCGCGGAGAGTTCAAATACCGAAATGTCGCGGTATCCCGTACTGCGGGCGCGCAATGCAAAGAAAACAATGACAGCTAGAACCGCGCAGGCGGCAACGATACAGAGGATGAGTTTTTTGGATAAAAAGGCAGATTTTTTTTCACTCATAAGATAAACCTCACTTTATTTCCTTTTTTTGGTATCAGTATAACATTTTTCCGGAAAGTCTGCAATCTTATTTTGGCAGAAAATCTGTCATTTCGTAACAGTTCGTGACTTTAAAATCAGTAAACAGCGGCAACAGTTCTGCTTCGGTTTCACTGTTACGTCATTTTTCTATAGCAGGGACGTTTCATGATTTTGAAACAGGCATGCAAGCAGTCTTTCGTTGTCCTCTTTTTTCATAAAGCAAAAACGTATATATTTATGATCCAAAAACGGGAATGTCGAGCAGTTTCGTATCATCATTTTCTGGCGGATTGCGCGTTCAAACAAATCCTGCGCCGTTAAATCTTCCCGTAGAATGCGCACCAGTATAAAATTGCCGCTGGGCGGATAGACCTTGTAATCTGCATTTTCTTTCATAAGCGCATAGATGCGGGCGCGTTCCGAGGAGATCAGCGCTTTTGTTCTGCGGATATAATCCTGGTCCATAAACATGGTTTCTCCAGCGGCAACTGCCAGCGAATTGATGGTCCAGGGGTTTTTTCTGGTATTGATTGCTTTGATCAGGTCATGATTTCCGGTGATGGCATAACCCAGGCGCAGACCGGGCGAAGCAAAAAATTTGGAGGTTCCGCGCAGTATAATAATATTATTGTAATAGTATGTCAGCGGGACAGCGGAGATTTCTTCCATATTATCCGCAAATTCCACATAAGTCTCGTCTACCATGACATAAATATCATATTGTTTGCAGGCGTCCAGGATCATGCGCATATCGCGTCTGCTGATGCAGGACGAGGTCGGATTGTTCGGGTTGCAAAAAACAATCAGGTCGATGCTCTCGTTTAAATGTGTCAGAAAATCGGACACATTTAACTTAAAGTCGTCCTTTTCCCGCAGTGGGTAATAGAGCGTAGTTCCTTTTCCCAATGAGATCTCACGTTCATATTCTGAGTAGGTGGGTCCGATGACAAGCGCTTTTTTAGGATGTTCAATCTGAATAAACAAAGAGATGAGTTCCGTTGAGCCGTTTCCGACAATAACGTTTTCATACTCTGTCTTACAGTATGCGGCAATGTGTTTGCGAAGAGACGTATATTCACGGTCCGGATATGTTGTAATGGCGTCGATTTTATCGGTCAGAGAGCTGCGCAGAAGCGGAGATATGCCGAGCGGATTGACATTCGCGGAGAAGCTTGTGATCTCCTCTTTTCGGACGCCGTATATAGATTCGATTTTTTCAAGATCGCTGCCATGAAAATGGTCTGTGTGTTTTATCATTGATTACTCCTCCGATTTAGGTTATAATCTATTATAATGGTTGCATGGGAAAATGCAATAATAGAATGAAAAAAGCAGGTGTTACTTTGCGCGAACGAATACAGCAGCTGGCAAACGGCAAATTTGTATATGAGAAACCGGAAGTTGTCTTTTCTACGGACCGGATTGATATTGAGATGGCCGGAGGCAAAGACTATACGGGAGAATTTACAATCACGAGCACAAACGGCATTCCGATGAAAGGCCTCGTCTATACTTCTCATTCCAGGATGGAATGTCTGACGCCTCGGATCGAAGGGGAGGAGGTAAAGGTTTCTTTTCGTTTCCACAGCGTGGGGCTGACCGGCGGCGATATACGGAAAGGAGACTTTTTCTTTGTATTGAATCAGGGCGAGTATAATTTGTCCTATGTGGTCGCAATCAACAGGGTCAGCGCTGAGACGAGTGTCGGGAAAATTGGCAGTATCAGTGATTTTGTACATTTGGCAAAAGAGGAGCCAAAGGAGGCGGCGAAGCTTTTTTATTCCCCGAATTTTAAAAATATTATGAAAAAAGGGGAGAGGCGCGAGCTTCTTTTGTATGAGGGCCTTAGCAGGGGCACGCAGACTATGCAGAAAGTAGAGGAATTTCTTGTTGGAATCCACCGGAAAAAACCGGTGTCCATTCGATTAAGCAAGCCGCGCGTGGATTTTGGATATGTCTCACAGGATACCAGGGAGCAGGTGGAACTGCTCAAAAACGACTGGGGATATATGGATCTGCGCGTAACTACCGATGTATCGTTCCTGGCGCCGGTCAAGGACAGACTGACATCGGAAGATTTTTTGGGCAGTATCTGCATGTTTGAATACTATATCAGAAAGGACAGGCTTCATGCAGGTAAGAATTTCGGAAGGCTGATCTTTTGGCTTTTTGACCAGAAAGTTGTTTTTGAGGTTACGGTCAGAGGAGAGCGGGAGCATGATGCGAAAGAAGCGCCTGTACACCGACAGGTACAGCAGGCGCATATTTCGCTTGCGCAGTTGTATGTAGATTACAGGCTAAAAAAGATTGTGACCGGAATTTGGGCCAAACAGTCGATCGAACAGCTAAACCATCTGATTGCACTTGGCAGTGACACGGCGCTTTGTACGCTGATGAAAGCGCAGGCGCTTCTGATGAACAAACAGCGTCAGGAAGCTGAGTGGCTGATGGATGAGTTTAAGCGAAAGCGCGAGCCTAAAAATACGCCGGTTTGGGGATATTATCTGTATCTTTGTACTTTGATGGAGCGTGAACCGTCCTATGTGGACCGTCTGGCAGGTGAGATCGAGCGGATCTATATGGAGAATCGCAGAAGTTCGCTGCTTTTTTGGGTACTTTTATATATGAGAGAGGAGTACTATAAAAATCCGCCCGGTAAATTAAAGGCGTTGAAGCAGTGGATTGCGAACGGTCACAACAGTCCGTATTACTATGTTGAGGTGTATTACCTGTACCAGAAAGAACCGTATCTGATTCGGGAGCTGGGCAGCTTTGAGATTAGAATATTGTTCTGGGCTGTGAGGCAGGATGTGATGACAGAGTCCATTGCGCGGCAGGTCATAAGCCTTTTGCCGAAAGTACGAACGTTTTTACCGTTTCTGTACAAAATTTTAGAGGTCTGTTATCAGGTATTGCCATCGAAAGAAACGCTTGAGGATGTCTGCGGATATCTGATTCGCTGTCAGCGGTATGGGAAAGAATATATCGTGTGGTATGAAAGGGGGATTGAGGAACAGTTGATGCTCACCGGGCTTTATGAGGCCTATCTGATGTCGCTTGACAGTACCTGCGTTGTCGAAGTACCCAAAATGCTGCAGATGTATTTTCGATATGACAATATGCTTCCTGCAAATCTGAAAGCCGTTTTGTTTGTGAATATTATTCTGCAGAAAGAGAAACAGCCCGAGATTTATCGAAATTATAAGTCTATGGTGGAACAATTTGCGATGGAGCAGATTGAAGCCGGACATATTGACGAAAACCTTGCCGTAATCTATCAGGAAATCTTAAAAAGCGGGTTTTTAAATGAGGAGCTTGCGATTGCGCTCTCTAAAATTATTTTTACCTGGAAGATTTCGTGTATCAATCCGGATATCTGCCATGCAGTGATTTTAGACCGTTGGCAGAGAGAACCGCAGGTTGTCTCGTTTATTAACGGGACAGCTTATTTTAAAGCGTATTCCGGAGATTTTTGCGTACTGCTCTGCGACGGGTTTGGAAACTGGTTTACCGAGAGCATTGTATATCAGACGCAGCCGTTAATTCATGTAGAGCTTTATGTAGACCGGTGCCATGAGCTTGCGCCCACATGCGTAGAATATATGCTGTATATGATTCTGCAGAAAAGGGGCAGTGAAATATTAAAAAATAACTCTGATATCTTTATTAAATTTATTAAAACGGCGGATATCGGAGAGACATACCGCATGGAACTTCTGCTCGACCGCATTGAACTCTGCCAGGTCTACGGCTATCAGGATGATATTAAAAGGTTTCTCCCTCTTTTGGACGTGTCGGGGATAACGGTTGCAAAGCGTCGCGAGGTCATCTGTTATCTCGCGGAATACGGTATGATTGATAAGGCGTACGGCCTTGTGAGGGATTTCGGGTATGATTATCTGGAAGGGCCTGCGCGTGAGAAAATATGTACGCATGCCGTAGTTGCATCGGAATTTGAGGAGGATGACCTGCTGCTTGGACTGGCGTGTTCTGTTTTTTTTGACGGGGGCGGCAACGAGAGCATCCTGATCTATCTGTGCCGTTTTTATCAGGGTCCGACGAAACATATGGCACAGATCTGGAAAGCGGCGGAACAGATGTTCATTGATACGTTTGAACTGGAGGAGCGCATCTTAACGCAGATGCTCTATACAACCGACTATATCGGTTGCGCGGAGGAAATCTATGACAGCTATCAGGCGGGCGGCGGGAAAGAGCAGATCTGCGACGCATATCTGACTTATTATGCAAATACCTATATTACAAAAGATGCCATTATTCCGGTCAGAGTATTTCTGCAGATTTTAGACCGATATCAAAAGGGCGGGAAGATCAATGAAACCTGTAAAATTGGGCTGATGAAATATTTTTCGGAGGCAAAGACGCTAACGGACGTACAGAGCAATATCCTGGAAATTATTTTGCGGGAAAATATTGAGAGAGGGATATACTTTGGATTTTACCGCAGATATGAGGAACGGCTGCTGCGCGAATACCTGCTGTTTGACAAGTGGTTTGTGGAGTACCATACAAAACCTTATTCGGTTGTTTCCATCTCGCACCGCAAAGACGGCGGGGAATTTTGCAGAGAAGAGATGACGGAAATGTATGACGGAATCTACGTAAAGGAATTTATTTTATTTTACGGGGAAGCCATACAGTATTACATTACAGAAAACAGCTCCGAGCAGGATCGGGTGACACAGAGCGGGTGTCTGGAGGCCAAAGAGATACAAAAAAGCATTGTTTACGGGGCGTACGGGCGCATCAATCTGCTTTTGGAAAAGCTTTCGTCCGAGCGGCCTGCCGACAGTGACCTGTTAAAACAGGATATGAAAGAATATGCGTTATTAACTCAATTTGTCGAGGAAAGGTTTCGATTAGTGTAGGCAGCGATGGAGAATCATTTTTATCTGGGAATCGATATGGATAACCAATATGCGGTTATCAGTTATTACCAACTTAATAAGAAAGAACCGGAAACGGTCAGTATGATTGCGGGGAGCGAGCGGTTTCAAATTCCGCTTGCAATTGCAAAACATGGGAAAACGTGGCTGATCGGGGAGGAGGCTCAAAAGGAGAAAGAGAGAGGCGGCGTTATGGCGGACCGTCTGCTTTTTCGTGCGGCTGCAGGAGAGCTGATCACGTTTTATGCAAAGGGAGCGGACGCCGACGAGAAGTTTGCAGCGGCTCACGAATCCTATACTGCGCGGGAAGTTTTATGTATTTACATAAAAAGACTGATGTTTGTCGCTGGCAGTATGTTAAAGCCGGTTGTTCCGGACATGCTTGTAATCACACTGGACAAACTATCCAGGGAAGCAACCGACCTGTTTCTGGGGATGGCGCCTTCCCTTGGCCTTAGGGATAATCAGATTACGCTGATTGAGCGCAGGCAGAGCTTTTATTATTTTGCCTATTCCCAGCGTGAAGAACTCTACCGCCATGATGTCTGCCTGTTTGATTACAGGGGAGATACTATGTCCTGCTTCAGACTGCAGCGCAATCTTCGCACAACGCCGCAGCTTCTGATTATGGAAGAAAAAAAGTACAGAATACGACGTGAGCAGGCAGACAGCGATTTTTATCAGGTTGCGCAGCAGTTTATGCGAGGTCATATTATTGCGACGGTCTATCTTGTGGGCGATGGATTTGACGGCGATTGGATGAAGACGTCCCTTGCGTTTTTGTGTAAAGGTCATCGTGTCTTTCTCGGGAAAAATCTGTATTCCAAGGGAGCCTGTTATGCCGCAGCCGTAAAGGCGGATCTTGTGTACTGGCCGTTTGTGTATATGGGTGCGACAGAAATGAAAGTTAATGTCAGCCTGAAAGTCAAAAATTGCGGGAAATTGGAATTTTATACTTTGATCAGTGCGGGTGACAACTGGTATGAGAAAGTCGGGGAGTGCGAGGTGATTTTAAGCGGTACGCCATCCATTGATTTCTGGCTGCAGGCGCCGAGCAGCAGGGAGGCAAAGATTGAGAAACTTGAATTGTCCGATTTTCCGCAGAGACCGGATAAGGTGACGCGGCTTCGGATTGCTGCGAAACCGATTTCAGATGTGGAAGTGAAAGTGACAATCAAAGACCTCGGGTTTGGAGAATTGTTTCAGAGTTCAGATAAAATCTGGGAATATACGATGTCATTGTAACGGGGTAAAGGAAAGAAATGGGAGAATTGATTTTATGTGACCGCATGTTGGCCGCTATGCCCTATTTTTTAGAAGAGATGTCCATTCATGTGTACTCGCTGGAAGAACTGAGTTACTATATCGAGCACAATACATGTCTGTTGACGGATTCTTTTATGAATCGGGAGCTGACCGACTGGATCGGTTCCGAACTAAAAAAGGAAGACCTGGCCGCAGGGCTTGTCAAAATCTGTGAGGACGGAGGTTCTCTTGCTGAATTTGTGGAATTGTTGATTCGACAGGTCGGATACTGTACGCAGGAGGGATGCCTTAAGATTGTTAAGAACCTGCGGGAGATTGAACAAAGGCCTCCCTATGAAAGCATGAAAATGCGCGCCGACTGGTATGTGGAGAATAAAAGATATATCTGCGGTATCCAGGAATACCGAAAGCTCCTGCAGATGGAGGAGGCGAAGCAGCAGCCCGTTTTTTTGGGGAGTGTATGGCATAACATGGGAACCTCTTTTGCACGTCTTTTTCTGTTTGAGGAGGCGCTCTCCTGTTATCAGAACGCATATCGGTGCAGTCAGGATGAAATGGCATTCCATGCCTGTGCAAATGTGCAAAAATGTATGGGCATTTCGGAAAAGCTGCCAGAGGAAAAGCAAAAGATATTAAAAGAGGTTTCGGCGCAGGAGATGTATCGCAGGGTGGATCAGATTTTCGCGGCTGAAAATATACAGGCGGCAAAAAAAGCGGCGAGAGTTGTATTGGAAAACTGGAAATCGGATTATATCAAAAAGAGCAGACTGTAGATTGGCAGCGAAAGAGGAGGAGGCTCATGTTTCGTTTTAAATTTCGAAAAGAAAAACAGCTGGAGCTGGATTACGGAGCTCCCGTTGTTATGACAGACAAGGATATCAAAAATCCGGAAAAAGTGGAGCAGTATGTTGTTGAGCGATTGGAACAGCTGATCGAACTGGCTCAGGAAGTGGAGGAGGAAAAAGCCGAGTACAGAAAGGTTACTTCCTATTTAAATGATATACAAATTCTGGAAAATCTTTCTGTGGAAGAGAAAAAACAACTTTCCGATACGGCAGTCAACGTTGTACAGTTAAACAGGGCGAGAAATGATTTTTTAAATTCTTCCAGAAAGCTCACCGATGTTCAGTTCGCCCAGATGGATCATGCGAAAGAGGATGTGCCGGATGCTATTAAACGGCTTTCTTCCAATGAAGTTTATCGTGATACATTAAAAAAAGACATGAATTATCTGGAGCGGGAAAAAGCGGAGTGGCAGCTGCACAGGGAATATCTGGCGCAGCACAAGAAAAAGATGCATCATCTGCTTTATGTCAGTTTCGGGCTTGCGGTGACAGCTGCCAGTGTATGTCTGCTGCTCAGTATTTTTATGAAGCTGGATATATTCTACGCGTGGATTATACTTGCATTTTTGACAGTTCTGGCTGTCTGCAGTATTCTGATAAAAATGCAAAATGATGATACAGATACTTCTGTTGCGGAGAAAAATTTAAACCGTGCAATCTTATTACAAAATAAAGTTAAGATCAAATATGTGAATATTGCAAATGCCATAGATTACGCCTGCGAAAAGTATCATGTGAGGAATGCCAAAGAACTGAACCGTACATGGGAAGCTTATGTGGAAGCAGTTCGTGAGCGGGAGAAGTATCAGCGGACAAACGAGGATCTTGAGTATTTTAACGGGCGGCTGGTACGTGTTCTGGATCGTTTCAGTCTGTATGATGCTCAGATCTGGGTGGCGCAGGTTGCGGCGCTTGTGGATGCAAAAGAAATGGTGGAAGTCAAACATAATTATGTCACACAGCGGCAGAAGCTGCGCGATCGCATGAAATTTAACCTGATGGAGATTCACAGACTTGAGAAAGAAGCGGTGGAGATGGCGGTTCATGTGCCGCACAGTAATGTGCAGCCGCAAATCCAGGAGATTTTACAGTCTATTCACAGGCTTGGCAAGGTCATTTGAAGCTACTGTAAAAGTCCGTACGCATGGGCGTTTAGGAACAAAAAGGCAGAGAGCGGCATAAATTATAATGAAACGAATCAGTAAAGGAATGAAAAATATGATGAGAAATTATAATTTATCCCAGCAGCCCGACTACAACTGCAGCTGCGGCCGGGATTTTTCTTATAAAACAACACAAGATGAATTTGTCGTTGCCATGGCATATGTGCCATGGCAGAATTTTACCGAAATGTGTGATCCGGAGAAAGGGCTGCAGCAGGGAACAATTTTTCCTGAGCTTGACCTTCCGTTTTATGGGGGAAAGGCAGGTAGAAGAAGATGATGATGAACCAGATGAACAGAGCAGAGCTTCTGCATTGGATTGACGTAGTAAGTTTTGTCGTGACCGATATGACGCTTTATTTAGACAGCCATCCGGAGGATGCAAAAGCGCAGGAAGTGTTCCAGAAATATCTGGGGATGCGCAAAGGAGCGTTAAAAACATTTGCTCAGAAATACGGGCCGCTTGTCGTGGATTCGGCAGATATGGGAAATAATTGGGTATGGTGCGATATGCCGCTGCCGTGGGAAGGAGATTGCAGATAATGTGGAATTATGAGAGAAGATTAGAGTATCCGGTCAATATTACCAGACCAAACGCACAGATTGCTAAAATTATTATTTCACAGTACGGCGGCCCTGACGGCGAAATGGGCGCATCCATGCGCTATCTCTCCCAGCGTTACAGCATGCCGTACCGTCAGGTGGCGGGCATTCTCACCGATATAGGTAGAGAAGCCCCTGAAATGTTCCATCTCAGGGGCCTGCGCTTTTTTTAGCGATTTACCCTGCGGACAGTTTACGCTTTTTGCAACTGTATAGCTCCATTTGAGAGGGAGCAGGTTCAAATACACATCAATATGGTCTTTGTCGTTTACAACCATTTTATCTAAGATTTCTTTGTAAAAATCATCTTCATATTCCACGCCGTTTATAAGCTCATTCATCGCTTCTGTAATTTCAGCGACAAGCTCTTGCTGTT
>CAMUGE010000032.1 GCA_947088345.1 uncultured Roseburia sp. | reverse complement strand
ATCCTGGCTAAAGTATAGCAGGCTTTTGGAGGAATTTCCAAAAGCCTAATTGAAGCTTGTTTCCTATTAATTTTTACAGCTGCCATTTTTTTCATTATGTTGTAACAATTCCCTAAAGATTCAATGAAATCTGCCGATATAGATGATAGAGAATCTCATACACAAATGGCGGGGACATAGGAAACGGATTTCATATGCCCAGTCAGAATAGATTCTACGCAAACCAGCAGACAGAATAGAGTTCCTATTTTGCTGCGTTTTTAAGAATGGAGGAGGATAAAATGGATTTTAACCCAATCAGCAGCACAACTTCTACAAACACAGCAGCTGCCGCGTCCGCTGCAGCCCAGAAAAAAGCGGCCGAAAAAAACGCGGCCGAAAACAAACAGGAAAGCGCAAAAAAACCTGAGACAAACGGCGCTGTCTACGAAAAAGGCAAAGATCAGGATACCGTTAACAAAGCATCATCTCAGACTTCACGCGCAAAAGTTTTAGAGCAGCTGAAAGCCGACGCAGAGAAACGCAATGAACAGCTGCGCAGCATCGTTGAGAAGATGATGACAAAACAGGGGCAGGCAATCGGCAACGCTGATTCCATGTGGAGCTTCCTTGCAAAAGGCAATTTCACAGTAGATGCGCAGACGAAAGCGCAGGCTCAGAAAGATATTGCAGAAGACGGATACTGGGGTGTCGAGCAGACATCCGATCGTATCGTAGATTTCGCAAAAGCTTTATCCGGAAGCGACCCGGACAAAGCGGACGAACTTCTGGAAGCTTTCAAGAAAGGCTTTAAACAGGCTACCAAAACCTGGGGCAGCAATCTTCCGGATATTTCACAGCGTACTTACGACGCCGTTGTCGATAAATTCGACAAGTGGAAAAACGGCGCCGAGGATGTAGCAGATCCTACAGCATCTCAGATCTGATCCCCATTGAACGAAACAGCGAAAAGGACCGCCGGATAAGCGGTCCTTTTTTATGCACAGCTTTGTGCCGGGGAAGTATGCCGCAAAAGCGGCGCACGAACCGCGCGGCGAGAAAGGGAAGAAATATTCCCTTTCGAATTGCATGAGCAGGGAAGAATGTGATTCCCGCGTCTGATTTTTTCAGCGCCGATGCGAAATCAGCACACACCGTCCAGCATTTTCTCAATGCTGACCAATTTGACGCACACTACAAAAATCTGCGTTGCAAGCGTCAGTTCCTCCATGTTCGGATACGACGGCGAAATACGTATCACAGAATCTTTCGGGTCTTTGCCATATGGAAACGGCGCGCCTGCCGGAGTCATGACAACGCCTGCTTTCTTTGCTCTCGCCACAACTTTTTTTGCGCATCCCTCCAGCGTCTCATAAGTAATAAAATAACCGCCCTTTGGTTTATACCAGCTTCCAACGGCAAGATCACCCAGTTCACGCTCAAATGTGTCCAGAATCATCTCAAATTTGGGCCGCATACTATCCGCATGTCTGCGCATATGCTCGGTTATGCCGTGTACATTTTTAAAGAAACGCACATGACGCAGCTGATTTACCTTGTCATGCCCGATCGTCTGGATCTTTAGCTGCTTTCTGATATCCTCCAGGTTATTTAGCGAAGTTGCAATTGCAGAGACGCCCGATCCCGGAAAACTGATTTTGCTTGTAGAACAGAACTTATACACAAGATCGGGATTTCCCGCACGCTTGCATTCGGCCAGAATCTCAATCAAATGATCCTGGTCCAGGTCATACAGATGATGCACGCAATATGCGTTATCCCAGTATATCCTGAAATCTTTTGCCGCCGGTTTTAAGCGGGCGAATCGGCGCACTGTTTCATCCGAATAGGTAATGCCCTGCGGATTGGAATATTTGGGCACGCACCAGATTCCCTTGATCGCTTCATCCGTACTGACAAGCTGTTCCACAAGCTCCATATCCGGCCCGGTAGAAAGCATGGGCACCGGAATCATTTCAATTCCAAAGTATTCGGTAATAGCAAAATGCCTGTCATATCCCGGAACCGGACAAAGGAATTTCACGCTGTCCAGCTTGCACCATGGCGTATTTCCCATCACGCCATGCGTCATGGAACGCGAAATCGTATCATACATAATATTCAGGCTGGAATTTCCGTAAATAATAATATTGGCCGGATTGCACTCTATCATATCGCCAATCAGCTCTTTTGCCTCATAAATCCCGTCCAATACGCCGTAATTACGGCAGTCTGTTCCGTCGTCACAGGTCAGGTCAACGCCGGAACCCAAAACATCCATCATCCCCATAGACAAATCAAGCTGTTCCTGGGACGGCTTTCCCCTTGACATGTCGAGCTGTAAGCCCCTGTTCTGGAATTTTTTATATTCCGCTTCCAACGCTTTCTTTTCCTGCTGCAGTTCTTCTTTTGTCATCTCCTGATAAGATCTCATTCCATCTCCTCCATTCCATTTTCTTCTTCCATGAGCCAGTCAAAATATTCCCGGATTTTTTTCTCATAGCCATGTTCGGACGGCTTATAAAACACCCTGTCTGTCAGCCCGTCCGGGAGATACTGCTGTTTTACATAATGCTTCGGGTAATCGTGTGCATATTTGTAACCGACGCCATGTCCCAGCTTGCCGGACGACCTGTAATGGGAGTCCTGAAGATGCGCCGGAACCGGCATCGTCATGGTTTCTTTTACTGCGTCCATCGCACTGCTGATCGCGCAGACAGCCGCATTGCTTTTGGGAGCGCATGCAACATAAGTCGCCGCCTGTGACAGAATAATCTGCGCTTCAGGCATACCGACGCGCTCCACAGCCTGCGCTGCATTTGATGCGACGACCAGCGCCATCGGATCGGCGTTGCCGACATCCTCCGATGCACAGATCATGATTCTGCGCGCAATAAATTTAATATCTTCACCGGCATAAAGCATACGCGCAAGATAATAAACGGCAGCATTCGGATCAGATCCGCGCATACTTTTAATAAAAGCAGAAATTGTATCATAGTGATTATCGCCGGATTTATCATATTTAACAACTCTTTTTTGAATACATTCGCTTGCAACTTCCAGGGTAATGTGTATTTTTCCGTCG
The DNA here is from genome assembly GCA_947088345.1 of uncultured Roseburia sp. Taxonomy (GTDB): domain Bacteria; phylum Bacillota; class Clostridia; order Lachnospirales; family Lachnospiraceae; genus Roseburia. The sequence goes on along the minus strand of CAMUGE010000032.1, from coordinate 36,155 downwards.
TCTCCCGGCTTCGTCGATAAAATGCCAAGCTCTATCGCATTGAGCGCGGTGCGGGCATCTCCGTTTGACACATCAGCCAAAAACGCAAGCGCTTCCTCCTCCATCACGGCATGGTATGCGCCCATCCCTTTTTCCCTGTCGTTTACGGCGCGCAGCAGCAGCGTTCTGATCTCCTCACGCGAGAGATGTCTGAGCTCAAAGATAATAGAGCGCGATAGAAGCGCGCCGTTTACCTCAAAATACGGATTCTCCGTTGTTGCTCCGACCAGTATCACCGTGCCGTCCTCGACAAACGGAAGCAGATAGTCCTGCTGCCCTTTATTAAATCTATGGATCTCATCGATAAAAAGGATCGTCTTTTTCCCATACATCCCCTGGTTGTCTTTCGCCTGCGCAATGACCTGCTCCATTTCTTTTTTTCCTGCGCTTGTCGCGTTAATCTGACAAAATTGCGCGCTCGTCGTGCTGGCGATCACTTTTGCCAATGTAGTCTTACCTGTTCCGGGCGGGCCGTAGAGAATTATGGAACTTAATTTGTCGGCCTTGATTGCACGGTACAGTAATTTATCTTTTCCAATGATATGCTGCTGACCGACCATCTCGTCGAGTGTGGACGGACGAAGCCTCGATGCCAATGGAGATTCTTTTTCTCTGTTTTTGTCCCGAACATAATCGAATAAATCCAAATTTCTCACCCACTTTTTCCCAATATATAATAACAAAAAAATATACCAAAATTAACCATATCTTTTACGCCTGTTTTTTCGTAATCAACGTCTGTAAAAACGCGCAAAGTTCGTCCGACGACTTGCTTTTTTCTACAATAATTCCCTGATTATCGGCGAGCATCAAATAAAAAGCATCCTTTCCTTCGATTACACGAAAAAGTTTGGCATATTCATAGCTGGAAGTTCCCAGCTGGTTTTCCTGTTCTACATGATCGCTGTAAAACCTGTAATGAGATACCAGCCCCTGGCCAAGTTTATATGACTCCCAGGATTTTTTTATTGTCTTCTTCCATGTGGCAAAAATAGCGAACGGATAGAGTGCTGCAACAGCCAAAAAAACCAGAAAATAAGGCTTGTCAAAGAACTTCCATGAAAACAGCGAAAACAGCGCCATCACAACCGCCATTACAAAAGATGCAATGATCCGCGGACGGGCCGTCACTTTATTACAAAATTCCCGATAGATCTCATATGTATATTCCGTTTCCGATTCAAACAAAAGTTCCATTTGTTCCTCCTTTTTTTCAAATTTATCTTGCAATCTGACGTCTCATACATTATACTGATATCATTGTATTGTGTCAAAACATTTTGATACAAAAAAACAAAAATTGGATGTCAATTTTTTCCCGAAACCCCATCATTTTTATCCGATTGTATGTCGAATAATATGCGGCCGCACAGCATTCTGTCCAAATTAGTACATACCTGTTATAATCTAGCTGGAAAGCGAGGTAGTATTTCTATGAGGGCGGGAAAAAAGGACATTAATATACTGATTGGTATGCGTTTGCAGAATGCCAGAGTCAACGGCGGTTATTCTATGGACGAGTTTGCCGATACGCTGAATTTAAGTACGGAACACTACCGAAAAATCGAAAGCGGCACATACGGCCTGCATCCCGAAAAAATGTTAATACTGTATCAAACTTATAAAATTGACCCCGCTTATCTGATCTCCGGCGATCGAAGATGTTCGTTTCAACTGGAATCTTTTCTCGCAAACTGCAGTACAGAAGAAAGAGATGAATTTTTAGAACATGTACTCTTATATATGAAAAAGTTAATGATACAATCCGATTAGATGATACTGACAGTCCTGGCAAATATCTATTTGTCAGGCTTTTTTTGGCTCACAGGCGCCTGAAGAACAGCCCGAACAGATCCGTACCAGCTCCAAAGCCGGCTTAGCTGTCTTTACAAATCTCCTCTCTCCCAAAATCTTTTTACCTCAGACGGCGTTTTTAATACGATCGTCTTATCACAATACTCGATGCCAACCTGCCGAAAAAACTCTTTCTGCGACTTATCACGCCCTCTGTAGAGAACCCACCAGAGAAATTCGACAGAAATCCGTTCCCGGCAGCCTGCGGTCATAGACTCTCTGCTCTTTCCGCGATACATAAAATATCGCCTGAACACGCGAAACAGACAGATGTGCATCGGAAAATGTAATATAATAATATGTGTGGCGCCGTCAAACCTCCGTTTGAGACAAACCGACCGATAAGTGCCGTCGATGACCCAGCTCTCATTTTCATCCAAAAAACCGGATACGATACGCTCCCTGTCGTCTTTGTCGCGCTCCGTCCAGCCGGGCATCCAGTGCACACAATCCAGATGCAGTACCTTACAACCATATTTTTCTCCCAACTGCCGCGCCATCGTCGATTTTCCGCTTCCGCTGAAGCCGATGATTGCAATCCTGTGTTCGTCCATAACTCTCCTTTCCGTTTTCAGAATAATGCCGCTGCCCATTATCCCAACTTTTTGTCTGTTCGTCAATATAACAGCAGCACCTGTTATCAATACTTTTTGAACTTATGATACGCCGATTGCTCCGCATTTCATGCTCCCGCAATCCGTAAGCGCCTCAAATCCTCTCATTTTTCTGCGAAAAACAGCTGATTTTATGTATTTTTACAGGCGCCACGTTCAAAATTCCTCCTGCAGACGAGCTTTCATCGGGTTTTTTAATCTTTTGACCCTGGTATCATACGATTTCATTATAACATAGAATGAATGATATAACGAACTTTTTGCTGCAGTTCAGCCATACGATATTAGCGTGAAAAGGACTTGTAAGGCTCATGTCAGAGGGCAAAACGCGAAACAGGTTCGCGCGCCAACAAGTACTAAGTTTCACTCCAGAGAATCCCCAAAAACAGGGGATTCTCCGCGCAGATTTAAGTCGCGGCAGAGCCGCGACATGGAGGTTAGCGTGAAATTAAAAATTTCACAATCCTGATTTGTATGCCCGCCAAAGCGGGCGTTTGGGAGTTAGCGTGTAAAATTACTTTCCTCCCAATCCCGCAATCTGTTAGACTTTATGAGCCAGACATGATATAATAATGTCAGTCAGCAGTAAAACATCGTGATATTCTACGACTTTTAGATAAAATTCATATTAGTCTCCATTTCTGCATTGCGAACGCAGTTCGCATTCGCTTTATGCGCATAAGCGACTTTAGCGCGCAGACACATATCGCGGCTCTGGCGCAACTCAAATCCAGATGAGAAATGCCGTACTTGAGGCATTTCTCAGTGAGAGATTTTGCACCTATGGTACACAGATTGCACCGCATTTCATGCTCCCGCAATCCGAAATTTCATATCCGCTCATCTTCCGTGTTTTTAGGGTTCCGGGCTCATAAATCCTCCTGCGGGCGAGCTTGCATCAGATATTTTAACCTTTTGACCCCGCTGTTATACTTATAGAAAGGAACGGTAACACTATGCAAAAACACAAAACATATCCGGCTGCTGTCGCGGCCGCCATGATATTCTTCCTGCTGTCGGAGCCGGGATTTGCTTCGGATTCGTGGGAAAACTGGAAAAAGGAATGGAAAACAATACAGAGCGACTGGACGCTTGTAGCTATGACTCCCGGTTGTGACGAATCGCAGATGAATTTTGCATGGTACAGCAAAAAAGGAGCCGACGTCAGTTTTCGCTTCGGCCAAAAAAGGGATCTGAGCGACGGAAGATCTGTAAAAATCAGACAGTCAAAAGCACAGCGCGGCTATCGAAGCAATCAGGTGACTTTAACCGGACTAAAGCCCGGCTCAACCTACTACTACCAGGCCGACAAAAAAGAAATTCGCTCTTTTCGCACAAATGAATCGGGCGACGACTTTTCTTTTATCTATGTGGGCGACCCGCAGATTGGCAGTTCAAACCCGGTTCGCGCAACCGAAAATGGCGACATAACCGAAAAGTTCCTTTCCGCGCAAAACGATGCTGTCAGGAATGACGCGTTTCACTGGAACGCCTCCCTGGAAAGCGCCTATCAAAAATCGGACAGAAAAGCTGATTTTATCCTTTCGGCCGGAGATCAGATTCAGACAAAGGCACAAAAGTTAAAAGACGAAACACTCAGCGAAATTGAATACGCCGGATTTCTCTCCCCCGATCTGCTTGGATCAATACCGCTTGCCCCGACAGTCGGCAGTCATGACGATGACAATCCCAATTTCGACTATCACTTTCATGTGCCAAATCAAAGCAAGCTTGGCGAGAATGAATTTGTCGGCGGCGATTACTGGTTTACGTATGGCAATGCGCTGTTTTTAATGTTAAATACACAGGACAATAATACGGCGGAACATCGGGAATTTATCGAGGATGCGATCCGCAAAAATCCGGAGTGCGTCTGGCGCATTGTGACGCTGCATCAGGACATCTACGGCTCGGCAAAACATTCCATTGAGGAAAAAATAAAAGAACTTCGCTACCAGCTGCTGCCTTATCTGGAGGAAAACGATATTGACGTCGTCTTAACAGGTCATGACCACTCCTATACAAGATCCGTATTTTTAAAAGGTGACAGGAAAACCGACGATGTCCCTGTTTCAGGCAAAGTAACAAATCCGGACGGAATATTATATATGACTGCAAGCTCCTCATCCGGCAGCAAATATTATGAGCTGACGCCGCAGACGCAGCCATATGTAGCGGCACGCTGGCAGAGAGAAGTCCCGACTTATTCTATCGTTAATGTCACAAAAAATAAATTTCGAATTACTACTTACCGCGCCGACAATGGAAAACGGATCGACGACCCGCTTACTATTCTAAAAAATACTGACGATAAAAACATTGCAAAAACTTCGGTAAACCCAATTGAGGCGACGGCTTATACAGGCAAAGAAATCTCACCTGCGATTACCGTCCGTCTAAACGGAACCGCCCTGAAAATGGGGACTGATTATACCGTAAGTTTCTCTGATAACACAGAGATCGGCGCCGCGACAGCCACAATTACCGGAATCGGCTCATATTCCGGCACAAAAACTGTCTCTTTCTCTATTGTACCGCCGCAGATTAAAGTTACCTCTGCAAGATCGAACAAGAAAAAGAGCATAACCGTTACATACCGGCAGGCCCAAATCCCGCTGAGCGGATATCAGATTGTCTATGCCAGAAACAGCAGATTTTGGGATGCAAAAAAAGAAAAAACACAGAAGACAACATGCAGACTGAAATCATTGAAAAAAGGAAAGACATACTATATCAAAGTCAGAGGTTATAAAGATGTCTCGGGCCGTACCTATTATGGAGAATACAGTAAAATTTATAAAGTAAAGGTAAAAAAATAACATGACGGCAAAACAGATATTCAAAAGAGTATGCCAGACGTTCGCCGGCATCCTCCTGCTTTCCTTTGTGATCCGTTTCAATCTTATTGAAAAAGCAGAAATATACCACGCGGAAGGACAGACATTTGAACGGGCAAAAGTCCTTCGTATCTTAGAAGACAATCTGACAGAAAACGGCAGCCGAATCGGAAACCAGAAAATACGTTTAAAGTTATTAACCGGGGAGTTAAAAGGAACGGAAACAGAAGCATACAGCTCTTCCTCCTGGCTGTTTGGCGCAACATGCAAAGAAGGCATGTATGTGATCGCTATTGTAAACAGATCGGAACAGACGCTGGAAGTATCGGTTTATACGGCGGAGCGCGCCCTGCAAACGGGCGCTATGATACTCCTGTTTTTTGTCTGCATCTTCCTCGTTGGAGGTAAAAAAGGACTTGCTTCCATCGCCGGACTTGTGTGCTCAGTCTTATGCATCATTTTTTTATTTCTGCCGATGATTTACCGCGGTATATCTCCGATCCTTGCCGCGCTCGCCGTAATTGCAGTCTCAACTGCGGCAACCTTTCTGCTGATCGGCAAATGCTCGGCAAAAACGGTTACGGCGGCCGTCGGGACGATCGGAGGCACTGCTGTCGCCGGCGCCTATGCCTGGCTCTTTGGCAGCGCCGCGCATATCTCGGGTTATAATGTCAGCGATATCGAGGAATTGATGTATCTCTCAGAACAGACCGGCATACGCGTGGGCGAATTGCTGTTTGCCGGAATTCTAATTGCATCACTTGGAGCCGTTATGGATGTAGGCATGTCGATCGCATCGGCCCAGCATGAAATCCATACCATACGTCCCGACCTTGACGCAAAGGAACTGTTCTCTTCCGGTATGCACGTGGGAAAAGATATGATCGGCACCATGTCAAATACGCTGATTCTTGCATTTGCAGGCGGATCGCTCCATACCCTGGTCTATCTGTATGCCTGCGATTATCCGTTTTTACAGCTGGCAAATATGTACTCCCTGGCAATTGAGATTATGCAGGGTATCTCCGCAACAATGGGCGTCGTCATGACAGTGCCTCTCACGGCGGCAATCGGGGCCGTCCTTTTGACGCACAAGTAGCAGATCTTTGTTCGTCCCACAGTCTATTTTCTTTTTTTGATTACAACCGTTTTTTAATCACAGGGAGAGATCCGTCTTTCACCGTGACATTTCTTCTGCATATCTTGCCCGTTCATACTGCTCATGCAGTTCTTCCATCTTTGGATCGCCAAGAAGACCGGCGTTCTCCTCAATCTCACGGGGCGACTCCCAAACCCCCGGTAAGTCTTTGCGATGTTTTTTGATCGTGCGCCGATACACTTTTCTGATCCCCTGCGATCGGTCTTTTTCTCTTCGTCTTATTGAGATTGGCAGGGCCGTATCACTGTCTTTTTTTTCTTCCTTTTCTATAATATCTTCCACCAGATCCTCATTATCATCGTAAGATCTGCGGATCTGTAAAAACAGTTCCCGTATTCCCCGAAACGACAGAACGGCAAGAAAGCAGGCTATCGCAGCTGCCGCCAGATAAAAGAGATACTCCATCCAGGCTGGAGCCTGGTTGCGCTTTACATACTTTCCCAACTTCTCATAGTCCGGCCCCTTTTGGGATGTTTTTCTGTCTGTTTTCTGTTCCATGCGGGAGTTTTCCAGCATTTCGTCTGACCAGTGCCTGATATCGCCGTACTTCCTGTATCCCGACATAAAAATCCCGGGCAGCATCCCTGCAGCCAAAAGAATTAAAAATACAGTGATCATCGCGCGTCCAACCCCGTAAATACGGCTTTTGGGCACGCCATAAAGCTTTCTGTTCAGCATAAGATAACGCTCTGTTTTCGACAGATACATGGAAAACGCCAACAGTATGACATAGCAGAAAAAACCGGCTGCCGCACAGCCGCATAAATCTGGTTCCAGAAAAATCTGCCCAATCAGATAAACGCAGGGAAAAAATACCAGGAGATAAAGATTGGGCTGTTCCGCAAACGCTCGTCTTTCCAAAAGAAACGCCGCATACGCAGTATGTTCCTGCCGATCCTGCCATTCCGTGACAAATTCCTCCCGCCATTTTAAACGTCTTGTAAAATGAAAGATCAGAAACACGGCTGTCTCCAGCGAAAAAAACACTGTATAGCCCAGATAAAGATCGTTTTTATTAGAATATGGCCCGACCAGCCATGCCGCCAGCGCCATAAGTATCAAAACAGGCAGCCCGGCAAAAAAATAGGAATAATTATTTTTTATTTTTCTGGAGAACACATCAAATACTGCGATCGGAATCATAATCAAAAAGCTGCGCACATACAGCATCTTTGCCGTCTGCTGCTCAACATCGACAAACAACGCATAGATAACCGGTATCAGATATGCCGTCAATATTGCTCTGTGAAGCCAGCTAATAAAAATTAACGCCTTTTTTCTCAATGGGACACCTCCCTGATGCACAGCCGCAGATTTTTCCGGTTAACTGCGCACGGCGCGTCCTCTTTGCTCCCGGTCGGAAAAATCCAGATTCCCATACCGTCCTCACCCAGAAATGACTCGATCTCACCCGCCCGTTCTTTTTCTTTGGAAACAAACAGATAAACGGTATCCTCCTCTCTTTTTCCCAACAGAGAGCCAAACGCACGGCCATCGCCGTTTCCGTTATAACAGGCAAGCATTCGTTCAATCCTCACAGCCTGGACAGCTCCTGCCGCCGGCAATATTACACTGTTTTCCTCATTTTTTTGATTCACTGCTACGCCCGCCTCCATACCTCCCGAAAGCAGCCGTCCAAGAAGCGACGCCGCAACGGAAATTGACTCCTCAATCAAATTTTCATGGCGAACAATGCCGTCGTCCTCCACATCCAGATACAGCATAAACTTTCCGCGCAGGCCGGAATCAAACGTATTGACCATCAGCGCGCCTGTCTTTGCACTTGCTTTCCAGTTTATTGTTTTTGGCGCGTCAAGCGTGGTATACTCGCGGATACCCCGGAACGCAAACGGGTCCTCATGCAGATATTTCTTTTGCGCAATTTCGCCCAGCATATGCATGGAGACCGACAAAATATCGTCCACTTCTACACGTTTCGGATAGACGTACAGCGCCGGATGCATGGAAAACATTCGGATATACTGCTCCTGGTACATCAGAGAAAATGCACTCACCTGTACTTCCCTGATTTCATAAAGCCCGCGTTTTTCACAGGTAAATGTAATCTGTCTGGTAATTTTCTGCATTCCGGACAGGGAAAAAATATCCCTTTTGTAAACGTTGTCGCTGACACTTGTATTCTCCTCGTCACGAAAACGCAGCCCCTGTCGAAGCGACAGCCGGACTTCCATGACAGGAACAGGCAGCTTTTTTCTGTTTTCGATTATCTCTGTCAGCTGCGCTGTTTCACCCGCAAAAACCGCCTCGACCGGAAATGTTACAAAAAGAGCAATTCTTTGATCCCAGCAATGTCGGTACACAAGCGTCCAGAGGAACACAACAAAGACAAGACCCACGATCATAATAAATATCATCTGTCCCACTCCTCCGTTGGCAGCGGCTCCTGTGCCAGCAGCCCGGCTATATATCCCTGTTTTTGGCGTTCACTCTCCATCGGCGCGATCATACGGTGACAGAGTACTGCGGCCGCAACTGATTTGATATCCTCCGGGGTCACAAATTCTCTCCCTCTTACAAGCGCGTACCCTTGCGCCGCACGGACAAACATCAGAGTTCCGCGCGGGCTTACCCCCGCCATATCTCCCATTCCCTGCTTTCGTGTACCCTGTACAAGCCGTACGATATAATCGCGCAGATCGTTATGTACAAAAACCTGCCTGCAGGATTCCTGTAATTTTTTCACCTCGGCGCTGCCACAGACCGGCGTTATCGAGCGAAGCGGTTCGTTAAGAATCATACGGTCTAACATGCGGCGTTCTTCGTCCGCCGTCATACTTCCCATCCGAATTTTTATCATAAAACGATCAAGCTGCGCCTCCGGCAGCGGATAGCATCCCATTGTCTCAATGGGATTTTCTGTTGCAATCACAAAAAACGGAGGCGCGAGCGCCCGTGTCTTCCCATCTACCGTAACCTGGCGCTCTTCCATACACTCCAAAAGGCTTGACTGCGTCCGCGGCGTCGCGCGGTTGATCTCATCGGCAAGCAATATATTCGTAAAAACGGGACCCTCGCGAAAGACAAAATCTCCCTCTTTCTGATGAAAAAAGGACAGTCCAGTCACATCACTCGGCAAAAGATCCGGTGTAAACTGAATACGTTCAAATTTTAAATCCAAAGATTTTGCAAGTGTTCTGGATAAAACTGTTTTCCCTGTCCCAGGCATATCCTCGAGCAGCACATGACCGCCGGCAAAGAACGCGGCAAGAACCATATCGATCACCGATTCTTTTCCTATCATAACTTTGGATATGTTTTCTTTTATGTCCTGTATTAGTTTATGCATCTATTCTCTTCCCTTTCATTTTGTACCCTGAATTGACGAACGCACATATATTATAACAGAGTATTTGTTCACCTCGCAACGCTAATCATTTAAAAACACAAAATTATCAGTCATGAATCCTCAAAAATATCATACAATGTAATAATCAATATCCGGAGGGAAAACAGTGAGCGCAAAGACAAAGATCGTAGTCCTTCATATGAAAGAAGTCGTCTATACGGCTATTTTTGCAGGATTGGGGATACTGCTTACCGTATTGCTGCTGTTTATGTTTGTTCCAGATGACAAATCGGACGATTCCACAGAAACAATGAATTATGTAGCAGGGGTTTACTCCTCATCCATTATGTGCGGCAGCCATGCAGTGGATGTGCAGGTAATTGTGGATGAAACTAAGATTGATTCCATTTCCCTTGTAAATCTGGATGAAACTGTGACAACGATGTATCCTTTGATGGAACCGGCGATGGAAACAATCAAAAACCAGGTCCTCAAAAATCAGTCTACGGAAGGAATTACATATAATTCGGATCAGCAGTATACAGCGCTGATGCTTTTAAATGCAATTGAACAGGCGCTTTCAAAAGCAAAAGTTACGGAGACAACAAATAAAACCACACATTGAGAACTGTAAATCAAGCAGGGCATTGTTCTCAGAATAATTTAAAAACGCCGTTTTCGTCCAATCACTGACGAAAACGGCGTTTTTCCCTGACCGGGAAGTAAAATATTTAAAAGAGGAAGCTGTTACTCTTCCGTGCTCAGGGAATCCAGATAATCATTGACAGCATCCAAATTTGCATAAATTGTTTCCACTGGTTTTTTGCTCTCATAAATGCGGTATGCAGAAAATCCTGCCCAGCCCACAATCAAAATGGCAATCGCCCAGCCGCATATTACGGCTAACATATGCTTTCTTTTTTCTTTTGCAATCATTTCTTTGCGGCGTGATTTTTCTTCCTTATAACGGTCAACTTTTGCCTGACTCATAATTTTCTCCTTCTATCTTCTCCGGTACTTAAAATTTCGATTTGCTGACAAAACACACAATCTGTGCATTCAGTCGTTTGAGACCGCGCCACATCTACTGTGCCAGTCAATGCATATAATATACCGCATTTTTACCAAAAGTGCAATAGCATCTTTTATTTTCCTTCTTTTAGTATTTTTTCCTGTTCCAACTCTTCAATCGGCTTCCATGCCTGGCCAAAATTGATATCTTTAAATAATGCGGCAAGACCTGTAATCTGCTTGAGCCGCAGGATTTCATCCTTATCCATTCCCAGATGTTTCGAGATCCATGCGTCGCTTCTGCCCAGCTCATGCAGATCCCTGACAATATTGCTCATCAAATCCACATTATGAGAACCGCGGGCACGATTATGCCGGATCGTACTTGCCATCCGATTCGACAACGGTTTACTAATAACAGAGACCGGCATCATCCCTTTCTCGCGCTCATAGATATCGGGATATTCTTTCATCACGCGCCAGCGGTGAAAGCCGTCCACAATTGCGTATAAGTCCTTTTTGTGAGAATAGTAGCATACGATCGGCATCGTATAGCCGTCCTCCTTGATGCTGTCGTAAAGCAGTTTCATTTCCGGCGGCGCAACGCCGTTCGGATTATAGGAATTCGGCACAATTTTTTCGAAAGGGACTGCTCTCACATTATATACCGGACTTTGAAACATATTTTCAGCCATTGATCATCCCTCCATATTTTCGTTTGATTTTATCAATTCGCATCTGTTCCTGCCGTGTCAGACCAAACCCCATAAAACGGCAGATATGGTCATTCTTCAATATGCAATAGCACATCCGCTTCCAGCTTGGAATGTCTTTTGTGGATTTAATATCATCTGTATGGTCAGGAATTGCGCCGAGAAAAACGATTCTCGAATGTTTCATCAACGTATAATTCGACACGCCGTTTCGCCGAATATTATATCCGTGATCGAGCAGTTCCTGTATCACATTCTCATCCAGTCCTCCTCCTGTCTTATGCCAGAACTCAATTGACGTCCGAAATTTTTTCACATAGTTATTGCGCAGTCTTGCCGGAAGCGTATCAAGCAGAAACTTTGTGTATGATTCCCATGTATGGCCTTCCGGCAGTTTTATTTTGCGGTATCCCATCGCCCTGGTCTTTCCATAGATACAGCCAAAGTTTACGCCGCGGACGCGGCCCACAAGTTTGGTCCATATCTCCGGATCTATCACACGATACAAATTGAGAGCGTCTTTGGAATAATCATTAAACGGCGAGGCCACACGCATCTGGTTGATCTTTAAACCCGCCTTATAGTACAAATCATACAGAGCGTTATAATCATAGTTGAATTGATAATTGGCTACCCACACATCCTGATTGGTCCAGTCATAGAGCGGCGAAGCGCACCATACGTCTTTAAACTGTTTTGAAATCCAGCACTCCCCGTTGTATCCATACTTTTTATTTACAATTCCGCTATACCTCTGCAGCGACTCGTCTGCGCGGATTCCCAGCAGACAAACCGTCTTGTCATAATTGTGCGTTTCTTTGTAAAACCGCCCGAACTGCTTTGCAAGATCCTCCTGGTGCATTCTGTACCGGTAATGATAAAATGGCTTGTCGATCGTAATCACATAAGGATAATCCGGTCTTTTACGCACCCACAATTCTTCTTTTTTGTCGTCCCAGGGGTACCAGTACATCTCGTAGCTGCTGAGGGCCGTTCTGGTCGCCATAGGAAGGCAGACCCAGTACAAATCGCATTCTCCTTCCAGAGATTTGAATGTTCTTGTGACATAGTCGGTTGTCACGCTGTACTGTGCTTCAAAGTCCTGATGAAATACGCCTATCTTTCGCTCCGGATAATACCTGCGCTTAAAATCAAGCACAAGATTCAGCAAAACACCGCTGTCTTTGCCGCCGCTGAATGACACATAGATGTTTTCAAACTCATGAAACAGGTAATGAAAACGCTCCTGAAGCGCATCATATACGCTCTTCCCCTCATACCCCTTTGTCATCAAAATGCATCCCTCCCAGACCTGTATTTCTTTCTGATTTTTATGCTTTACTATAACGAACAATTGTCATTGTATCACATTATCGACTATTTTTGACATATTTTTCCATTTTTTATAAATACTTTAGAAAAACAAAAAACACAATACCGGAATATTGATGCATTTTGCATACATAATTCCAGTATTGTGTCTTTGATCGCGATATCTGCGACAGGACTATTTTTGATTCGCAGGTTCCATATTGATGGAATGACCTTTAATTTTTACATTTTTCATTGCTTCTAATACTTCACGCCCATATTCTCTGGGCACTTCCACAAAAGTGTATTTATCGTACATATCAATTGCGCCGACCAATTTTCCCGGCATCCCCGACTCACCGGCAACCGCGCCTAAGACATCGCCCGGTTTTACACGGTCTTTCTTTCCTATATTGATAAAGAGACGTACCATGCCTTCTTCCGCACCGGTATCGCCAAAATCCGGTTCCGACGATTTGTCATTGTCCAGATTTACCTGTCCAAGCGCCTGTTTTAAAAACGCGGCCGCTATATCCATTGCGGTGTAATCCGACTGGTTTACCTGCTCTTCAATGATATTGATCATATCTTTCAGGTTTTCTTCGTCGATAATATGCGCGATCTCCTCCATGACTTTCTCGGCTTTGATCTGCGCCACGTCGTCACTCGACGGGATCGGCATGGCTACGATCTTTGTCTTGCAGTAGCGCATGATGTCTTTTAACTTGTAAACCTCTTTTCCTTTTACAAACGTAAAGGCGCGGCCGGTTCTGCCGGCACGGCCTGTCCTGCCGATACGGTGCACATAATATTCATCATCCTGCGGAATATCGTAGTTAAAAACGGCTTCCACATCATCAACGTCGATTCCGCGCGCCGCCACATCGGTGGCAATCAATATTTCTGTTTTGCCGTTGCGGAACCCTTTCATCACCCGGTCACGCTGTGTCTGCTTCATATCGCCGTGCAGCCCTTCTGCAAAATAGCCCCGTCCCTGCAGTGTTTCGGTCAGCTCGTCTACCATCCTTTTTGTATTACAAAATACAAGGGAAAGTTTCGGGTTATAATAGTCCAATAGTCTCGAGAGCACTTCCGCTTTATCTTTTCGCTTGACATCATAATAATACTGCTCAATACTCGGCACGGTCAGTTCTTTCTTGACAACACGAATCGTCACGGCGTCATGCTGATATTTTTTTGTAATCTCTAAAATCGGTTTTGGCATGGTCGCCGAAAACAATACGGTCTGGCGCTCCTCATTCGGAATATATTCAAGTATTGTCTCGATATCCTCCCGAAATCCCATATTCAGCATCTCATCCGCCTCGTCCAGCACGATGGTATCTACCGATTCCAGACGAATCGTTTTGCGGCGCAGATGATCCATAACGCGCCCCGGCGTTCCGATAATAATCTGGGAGCCTCCTTTTAACGCCTTGATCTGACGTGTAATCTCCTGCCCGCCATAAATCGGCAAAACTTTGATCCCATGCATATATTTGCCCAGTTTTCGAATTTCTTCCGCCACCTGGATTGCAAGCTCCCTGGTCGGCGAAAGAATAATAGCCTGTGTTTTCTTATTATTCGGATCAATTTTCTGCAGCACCGGTATACCAAAAGATGCCGTTTTTCCGGTTCCTGTCTGTGCCTGTCCTATCACGTCCGCACCTGACATTACAACCGGAATTGCCTGACTCTGAATCGGCGTTGCCTCCTCAAAGCCCATTTCTGCGATTGCACGCAATATCTGCGGATATAAATCCAACTCTTCAAATCTGACTGTCTCCATTTTAATCTCCATTTCTAGTCGTGACATAACAATAGAAAATATATGGGTTCACTTTCTGTTGTCATGGACAATAAAAGCACGCAGTGATATCTTCCTGTTATTAAGAATTTTTAAGGCTGTTGCACACAAAGGTACAACAGCCTTATTTCAGCAGATTTGATTATAGTACATTCCGTTTTTTTTGTCAATATAAGGATTTTCGCTGCTCACTATGTTATGTAGGCCCGCTCCCTCCTGATTTTTGGCGGGAGCAGACCATAATCTATATAGAAGCAATCGACACAGAATGTACATTACATATCAAAAACAAATACTGCCATGTAAAGGAACCGATTGCGAATTTTCCTTACATGATAAGATATGCGGTACAACAGATGATGTGACAGAAACGTAAAAATAAAAATGTATGTCCCGGCGCACACGCACGCGATCTCTCCCGGCAAACGAAAAAACGGCATGGCAATCGCCGCGCCGTTTATCACTGCAGCACTATTCTACTGCTCTTCAAAAAATTCTACCGGATTGATTGGTTCCCCGTCTTTTAACAATTCAAAATACAGATTGCTTCCCTCAACGGAATAGTATTTTGTGGGCTCGCTGATAAATCCAAGGACATGTCCGGATTCCACAAAATCGCCCTCTTTAAAATTCAGCTCTTTCAGCTGACCGTAAACAGCTGTATAACCGTCGCCAAGATCCACGGTCATCGTCGTACCTGTCTCAGCCGTATTTTCAATGGAACTTATCTTTCCTTTCGCAACGGAATAGACTTTGCTGTTGACCTCGCCCGCAATAATTATGGCCGGATTATATTTATACTGGTCAAGCGTGGGAAAATATGTTGTGGAATCCATACTGAAATTTAAGATCACATTCCCCTGCATTGGCCAGATCATACCGTCCTCCGGCGAAAAATGTAACGCGGTTGTCTTTGCAGTCTCTTTTTTCACGTTGTCGGCAGCTGTTTGAACCGCTTCTTCCGTCTCCGGCTGCATCGTTTCGTCCTCATCCGTCTGTTCTCCGGCGTCACCGAGCAGATCCTCAAGCTCCACTGCATTTTGCATCTGGGTATCAGGCATTTCCCTGATCTCCGAGGTCCTCGGCGGAATTACAGCCGATACAATCGCCGATTCTTCTGAATCTTCTTCCTCTGCTACCTGCTCTTCCTGAATCTGCATCTCCTCGGCAATTTCCGCCTCCATCTGCTCCCGTTTCGATTCCTCGCGCGTTCCGTAGAAAATCGTTGTCCCGATTGCAGCAATAATCACCAGTGTTCCCGCAATCACATATTGCTTCTGCTTCCAGATCGCAGACCAACCTGTCTTTCTCATTTTCTTCACCATCCATCCTGTTTTTCTTTTCCTCAAACGAAACTTCGTTTATCTATATTGTTACCTTGATTGGATGGTTTATACAAAAGGATACAAAATTATTTACAAATTTTATGACTGTTCTAAAACTGCATTTGGAAAAAAAGCAGCGAGCAATTCCTGACAGGACGCGCCGTCCGCCGCCATTTCATTAGCGGCTGCCTGGCTCATGCCAAATCCATGACCGATACCCTTTGTGACAATCCTTACTTTTTGGTCAAGGTCTGCAATGGTAAAACAGGATGAATTAAGCGAAAAGGCGCTGCGAAATTCCTCTCCCGAACAGGAAGCGCTTCCGATCTGTACGGTCAGCACATAATCCGCACTGTCTCTTCCGGTAATCGAAACTTCCGTCATACCGGCGATCTCCCCGCTTTGCGCCAGTTCACTGCATTTTTTTAAAAACTCGTCTTTTTCCCAATACAGTACGGCCAGATAATTGTCTGCGGAAGCGTCTTTCGGACAGGTTACATTCGCCAGGTAGGGCATATCGGTATCCTGATATAATTCTGTCATACTGCGCGTTGTGCCCGCGGAAACGGCATGATAGGCTGCATAAATATAGTTTCCGTGATATGTCAGCACTTCCCCCCTGGTCTCTAGTGCGCACTCTTTAAAATGCGCGAGATTTTTTTCCCAGTCATCCCCCCAGAGCTGCCGCATCTCTGATTCTGTCAGGGACGACGGAACGGTTGTCCCGTTTTTTTGAGCGTCGAGGATACTTGTACGCGCCAGAACGCACTGTGCCTTAATTGTCTCCTTTTTCGCTGAAATTCGAATTTGTTTAGCCGCAGTCAAGGCCACCTGTTTTTCCAACTCTGAGAGGGCTTCCTCCTCTTCTCCCTCGGCCCGGGGTTCCGCAATCCCATTTCCCCTCTCCGACGCTGCGGTATCCTCCGGCATCTTTGACTGATTTTCTTCATTTTCCAAATCATCTGCAACCGATACGCCTGCCGGCTCCGGCATCATCACAGGCGTCTGTTCTGTGGAAATTGGAACCAGACACTCGTCGTCATCATCGTCATCGTCACAGAGATTTTCAATCTGTATCCGCTGGATTAAGATCAGAAAAAACAAAAACAAGATAAAGAACAGTAGAATCAAGTTACAATTGGGACGATATCTTCGTCGATGAAATTTTCTGCGCATAATAAAATCTCCTTGTCCTACAATATATGTGGAAAGGAGATTTTTATGAACCAAAATCATTTGCTTTTGATTTTACCTTGTATCAGATTGGAAAGTTCCGCAAATTGCGACAGGGTAAGCGTCTCTCCCCGCACTGTGGCAGACAGCCCCATCTTTTCTACGCAGCCGGCAATCTCATCTCTGGATAACATAATTTCAGACGCATTAGAAAGCCCGTTGGAAAGCGTCTTGCGGCGCTGCCGAAAGGAGGCCCTTATCACCTGAAATAAGAGCTTTTCGTCAACCGCAGCGACCGGCGGCTTTTTGTGCCCCGTAAGGCGGATCACCGTACTGCCGACTTTCGGGCGCGGCATAAAACAATTCGGAGGCACATTCGCCACAATCTGCGGCTTCGCATAATACTGCACCGCCAGAGAGAGCGCCCCGTAGTCTTTTGTACCGGGAGAAGCCTGCATACGTTCGGCGACTTCTTTCTGCACCATTACGGTAATAGAATCAAGCGGAACATGGCTTTCAAACAATCCCATAATGATCGGTGTCGTTATATAATAAGGAAGGTTCGCGACTACCTTAATCGGCCTGCCGCCGTTCTTTTCCGCTGCGATCTTTCCGATATCAACTTTTAGTATATCCTGATTTAATAATGTAATATTTTCATAGTCTTTCAACGTTTCATTTAAAATAGGAATCAAACCGGAGTCAATCTCCACAGCCGCAACTTCTCTTGCATTTTCACAGAGATATTGTGTCAGTGTCCCGATCCCCGGACCGATCTCCAGTACAAAATCTTCTTTTGTAATGCCGGCGGCCTCCATAATCTTATTCAGAACATGTGTATCAATCAGGAAATTCTGACCGAATCTTTTCTGAAAGCGAAACTGATATTTCTGTAAAATTGCGATTGTATTCTGCGGAACGCCAAGAGCTGCCATAATTACCTCCTGTACTGCCTCTCCGTAAAAGGCGCTGGCGGTATCCCTTGAATTACTACGTCTTTCGAAGCTGCGGTGTTTGTGTTTTATTAGTATACTACGAAAAAAATATGAATACAAGTCGAGATCAGACACCCCTGCGGCAGCGTCCTATTTTAGCATATGGTATCTCTCCGCCTGCAGCCGAAACATCTGCGCATACTTTCCACCCAAATCCATTAGCTCTTTATGGCTTCCCGACTCAATAATCCTGCCCTTCTCCAGCATATAAATGCGGTCCGCCAAAACCGTGCTGGAAAGTCTGTGAGAAATAAACAGAACCGTTTTATCCTTCGCCGCATGAAGCATAGTCTGATTCAGCTGATATTCGCTGATCGGATCAAGAGCGCTGGACGGCTCGTCAAGAATAATAATCGGATGGCGCCTGTAAAAGGTTCGCGCAATGGCTACTTTCTGCGCCTCTCCGCCCGAAAGATTCACCCCGTCTTCCTCAAATTCGCGCGTCATTCTCGTATCCATGCCATTCGAAAGCGCATGCAGACGCTCGGAAAAGCCGCTCAAAAACAGCGCTCTTTCGATTTCCCCTCTGTCGCTCTCCTCGGCTATATCCATTTTCACATTGTCGGCGACGGAAGAAGCAAAAATCTTGTAATCCTGAAAAATAGTTGCAAACAGAGATCTGTAATATTTCGGATCATAATCGCGGATATCGCGGCCATTTAACCTGATACTCCCCTCTTTTACGTCATAAAGCCGCAATAAAAGTTTAATCAGCGTTGACTTTCCCGCTCCGTTATATCCCACAATAGCGATTTTTTCTCCCGCCGAAACAGAAAGATTGACCTGATGCAGCGTATCCTGCTCTTTCCCATATGCGAAAGACACATTGTTTAACTTCAGCGATTCGAACGCTTCTTCCGTGCTGTATCCCCCGCTTTGCATTTTACTTTCCGCCGCCAGAAAAGTACGAATTTTCTCGACATACAGTCCATGTTGTTCCAAACGCGGCAGCGCCGCCGCAAGATCGCCGAGAGAATGTTTCAGTCCCGCCGAATTTTGAAATAATGCCATTGTACTGCCATAGCCAAAGGCTTGTTTTACCACGGTCTGATAAACCAAATACCCAAGATATACCGTATTGATCAAAATATCGTTGGCAAAATAATCACCGATAAAATCTGCAGCCGCATTCTTTTTCCCGTACCTGTCTACAATCGGATAAATCTCTTTATTTGTCTCCGAAAATTCTTTCTTGAGACGACATGCCACCGGATTTAAACGAATCTCTTTGGCATAATCGTTCAGATAAAAGATTCTGCTGAAATAACTCCGCTTTCTCTCCACGGGTTTTAATTCCGTATCGCGCATATATTGAACTCTGCCCATATAAGAGTTCGTCAACAGGGTAATGATCAGACTTAGAAAGATAAACAGGATGCTAAAGGCATCCAACGCGATAAAAAATGCGCCGCTGACCAGTATATAGGCCGCTTTGTTTAAAAGGAAACCGACGTCTTTCAGAATCAGATCCATACGGTTCGCCGCCTCATTGACACTCCATACAAATTCATTGTAATACTTCGGGTCATCATAACTCTCCAAATCCAACCCGGCCGCCTTCTGATATAATTCCATTCGCAGATTTCTGTGCAGAATTTCCTGCGCCCTGGGCGTGGCAACATTTTCCATCCATGCCGCCCATACCAGTTTAATTAAAACCAGCGCAAACATCAACAGCAGGTAAGCAACCGCCTGCTGATAGGAAGCCCCCTCCGTAATAAAATCCAACAGAGTTTTCACGGTATATGTAAACTCCAGAAACACCTGAACTGCACAGTAAATCTGGAACAGACAAAATATAATTACATACCCCGGCAGATAGCGGGCCGCTTTCCCCAGCATAAAACATACATTCCGGCAGCACTGTCCCAATCCGATCTTCTCTGCCTGCAGTTTCTGTTTCTTTTCATACTTCTTTTGCATCATTCCCTGCCCCCACATAATTTTGCGCCTGTTTTCGAAACATATCGGCATATTTCCCGTTTTGCTGCATCAGAGTCTGATGCGTTCCCTGCTCTGCAATTCTGCCATACTCAAACAGAAAAATCCGATCCGCCAGCATTGCTGCCGAAAGCCTGTGCGAAATAAAGATTACTGTTTTATCTGCGCATACCCGCAAAATATTTTCATAGAGGCGGTATTCGGCCACCGGGTCGAGCGCACTGGACGGTTCGTCAAAAACGGCAATCTGAAACTCCTTTGCAAAAACTCTTGCCACTGCTATTTTCTGCAGCTCTCCACCGGAGAGGACTGCGCCTTCTTCCGTAAACTCTCTCGTCAATATGGTGTCCGCGCCATGCGGCAAACCGCATACTTTGTCATAAACGCCTGCCATTTTTAAGCATTGTTCCACTTTTTCGTAATCCTCTTTCTGTTTTGGCTTTCGCATTAAAACGTTTTCCGCTACGCTCATTGCAAACACCTGATAGTCCTGAAATGCCGTTCCAAACAACATTCTGTACTGCGGCAAATCAAGTTCCCTGATATCTCTGCCGCAATAGAGTATATTGCCCTCCGATACGTCATACAGACGCATCAGCAGCTTTACAAACGTTGTCTTGCTGGCTCCGTTAT
The DNA here is from genome assembly GCA_947088345.1 of uncultured Roseburia sp. GTDB lineage: Bacteria > Bacillota > Clostridia > Lachnospirales > Lachnospiraceae > Roseburia. The sequence continues at coordinate 15,436 of CAMUGE010000032.1, read as the reverse complement.
GCCCCACAATGGCTATTTTCTCATTTCTGCGTATTACCATGTTTATGGCAGATAACGCCGGATTTTTTTGTCCGAAATAAGTAAACGAGATATTTTGAAAAACCAGAAGTTGTCTTCCCTCTTCGTCTTCTTTACAGTCTTTGGGCAAAATACCCCTCTGCTTCTCGTCTATCTTAGGTTTATAATTGAGAAATTCTCTTAAGTTTGCGATATAAAGGCTGTCCTCGTAACTTTTCATGATGGATTCAGAAGACTGTATAATCATCCATGCCACCGCGCTCATGGCGGAAAAGAAAACTGTAAAACCGCTGAGTCCCATAGATTTTGTGACCAGAACACGAAAGAGTGAGTAAAAAATCACACCCTGAAAAATGACAACAAACGTAAAAATGTTTCTTACAAACGAAAGCGCTGCCCTTTTCTTTTTATATTCGTCTATCTTCCCCAGGACCCCATGAAATCCCTCGTCATACAACCTGTGCAGCACACGGAAGATATTTGACATACGAAACTCTTTTGCATAATCGGACAGATAGACTGTCCTGTTTACATAGTCCATTCTGCGCTGCCAGGGCACGCATTCTTTGTCCATACGAAATTTCAATTCATTTATCCGTTTTCCAAATACGAAATTCCCGATCAACGGTCCTGAAATAAACAGAATAACAAAGTGATCTATCTGAAACATATAAAAGAGTACGAACAAACCGGCAATGGTACTTGTAAGAATGGTACACTGGTTTTCAATAATCTGCAGAAAACGCTGCCCGCAGTTATTCATCGCAAGTGTAAAACGATTGTAAAACTCTGTATTTTCATAACATTCCAATTCGACCTGAGTTGCTTTTTCAAATAACAGCGTATGCACCGCTTCAAATATATCCGCATCAGCTTTTGGTTTATAGACATTCTGATACCAGGAACTTATGATTCGGGGTATCGCAAATCCGAGCATGGAGATCAGGATAAATGCCATAATCTGCTCAAAACTTTTCCTTATTTCCAGAGCCTCCACCAGATATTTTAAAAACAAAATATCATAAAACACCCAATAAATATAAGTCAGGGCGCTATAGAACAATTCACCAATCACCCTGCCTTTTTTTATTTTCCAGAGTACGGATAAAATATACTTATTATTTCGAAAATAACCTGAATCCAAAATTTGCCTCCTGTACGTTCTTTCTCCGCTTTTTCGTGACAGCCCCTATTTTGAACTAATCCTGTCAAATTACGCAGAAGTGAACTATTACGTTTTTTCATGCGTCTGATACTTGTATTTTGAAAATTATTTTATCATGTCAGCGCTGAATCTGCAATGCCGCGTAAATGAAATTCAGTTTTTTTCCAGGATTCAAAAAGGACAGTGATAAATCTTTTCGATTTATCACTGTCCTTATGATCGCTTCAAATATCTTTTGAATGCCATTTTGGGGCTCCAGATTAGTTCTATACAAATTTCACGGCCGTTCCGTAAGCGATGACCTCCGCGGCTCCCGCCATAATTGCAGACGATGCGTAGCGTATATTAACAACGGCATCCGCCCCCATCTGTGTCGCCTCCTCCACCATGCGTTTTGTTGCAAGCGCTCTCGCCTCATTCATCATCTCGTTATAGGCTTTCAGCTCGCCGCCGACAAGCGTTTTAAAGCCCTGTGTAATATCTCTTCCGATATTTTTGCTTTGGATTGTGCTTCCCTTAACAAGGCCGAGCATCTCCAGATTTTTCCCGCTGATATAATCAGTATTGACTAAGATCATCTTCCTCACCACTCCTTATCTCACAAATTCTTTCCCAAAACATAGCAAGCGCTACGCCCGCCAGTGCCAGAGATATCGCTGCAAGTAATAATTTTACCGCCGGCAAAATCCCCGGCGCCAGCATACAGATCAACGCAACAGCCAGATAATACAAGATGATTATGAATGTAATGATCCCTGGCGCAGTCATCTTTTTTTCATGTTCACTCTCACTGCTTTTACTTCCCTGCATCGTTATCCCTCCCATCTGTGTTATTACATTAATACAATAGCACGCAATTTCCGGTATGTCAACCCAAAATAAAAATTTCATTTGCATAATCAGAGGAAATGCGTTATAAAGAGATTAGAAACAGGACTTATCATTTTTTATCCCAAACAAAAGCGTTCGCCATAAAACTGCGGAAAGCAGCGCTATGACGAGCAATATGGAGGAAAATATGGATGTTTTTGGAGTTTTGACTTTAATTGGCGGACTGGCACTGTTTTTATATGGAATGAATACCATGGGGGCCGGGCTGGAAAAAATGTCGGGCGGAAGATTGGAGCGTATCCTGGAAAAACTGACCTCAAACCCGATCCGGGCGGTGCTTTTAGGCGCCGGCGTCACTGCCGTAATCCAGTCGTCTTCTGCAACTACTGTTATGGTAGTCGGCTTTGTAAATTCCGGCATTATGAAGCTGTCACAGGCAGTCGGCATTATTATGGGCGCGAATGTCGGCACCACAATCACAGCCTGGCTTTTAAGTCTGACCGGAATCGAAAGCGGCAGCTTTTTCATAAAAATGTTAAAACCTTCGTCGTTTGCCCCCATCCTTGCCCTGATCGGCATTATCTTTCTCATGTCGGGCAAAAGCGACCGCAAAAAAGATATCGGCCAGATCCTGCTTGGATTTACCATTTTAATGTTCGGAATGGATACCATGAGCGGCGCTGTAAAACCGCTTGCCGATGTTCCGGAATTTACAAACCTTCTCACCATGTTTAAAAATCCGCTGATCGGCGTAATCGCCGGAGCGCTGCTCACGGCGGTGATACAGAGTTCCTCTGCGTCTGTCGGTATCTTACAGGCGCTGTCTGTAACAGGCGCATTTACCTTTGGTTCAGCGATACCGATTATTATGGGCCAGAACATCGGCACCTGCGTCACGGCCATGATATCGTCTATCGGTACAAACAAAAGCGCACGGCGCACTGCATTTGTTCACCTGTATTTTAACCTTATTGGCACCATTCTTTTTATGACGCTGTTTTTTGCAGGAAATGCTGTTTTTTCATTTCAGTTTGCAGACGAAACGATCGGAGCGCCCGGAATTGCGCTGGTGCACACGATTTTCAACCTGTTCACCACATTTATACTGCTTCCCTTTACTAAGGGACTTGAAAAACTGGCCTACCTTACGCTCCCGAAAACGGAGGATGAGAAGAACGCCTCCATCGACGTATTTACCATTTTGGACGAGCGTTTCCTCAGCACGCCGGCATTCGCGATTGAACAGTGCCGCTCGCTTGTCGCACAGATGGCGGAAATGACAAGGGACAGCTTTTTAGTGGCAATGTCCGTACTGACGGAATTTTCCGAAGAAAAAATTGCAGATGTTATTGCAAAGGAGAATCGCATTGACGTATATGAGGATAAAATCAGCGCCTATTTAACACGTTTAAGCAGTGAAAATCTCTCCTATCACGACAGTCTGCAGGTTTCGGCGCTTCAGCACTGTCTGACCGATTTCGAGCGTATTTCTGACCACGCTATCAATGTTGTAGAAAACGCACAGCAGATGAACAAAGAAAAAGCGGGTTTTTCCAAGAAAGGCCGGGAAGAGATGACGACATTTGGCAGCGCCGTTCAGGAAATACTCGAGCGAACCACAACTGCGTTTATTCAGAATGACGAGATGCTGGCAAGAACGGTCGAACCACTTGAAGAAGTTATTGACGAACTGAACAAAAATGTAAAAAAACATCATGTAAAGCGTCTCCGAAAGGGGAAATGCACCATTGAACTTGGTCTTGTACTCTCTGACCTCGCTATGAACTATGAGCGTGTCGCCGACCACTGCTCCAATATTGCAGTCTACATGATGCAGCTCAAAGATACACATCTGGCCGAGCACAGCTTTACCGAACAGATGGATGAGGCCGAAAGTGCGGAATTTATGCGCCTTTTTGCAGAATTTGAGCAAAAATATTCCATCTAAAACCTTATTATTAGAAACAGCGGAGGAATTCTATGTTTTCTATATCGGATATTCGTAATGAAGTATATCCGGCTGCTTACCGGCGGGGGCTTTCCTTGTATGAGTCAGGAGCTGCTACTGAATTTTCTTATGATATTTATATAGAAAACAATTCGCCAAAAGCCGAGATAACCGCAAAAATACAGGAGTCGCCACAGGACATTTTTAACGTTACCGTCCTGGTGGATGAAGAGTATACTGAGGTCTGCTCCTCCTGCTGTAATTGCGATGCCTATTATAACGACGAGGGACTCTGCAGTCACTGCGTTGCAGCGCTGCTCGCTTATGTCAACAAACGGCAGGCCGTTGAGATTCTGCGCGAGAAGCAGCAGAATGCCGCCGTCATGCATACCTCTGTCGGTTTTAAAACGATATTGACGCGTCATTCCATGCAGGCAGGCGCCGCTTATCTGCTGCCTGAAAATGTGTATGGAAAAATTGAACTGGAGCCCTGTTTTCGTCTGGAATACCGTTATGCGACAGTAACGTTTAAAATCGGCACAGAGCAGAAATATGTTCTGAAAAATATTTCCGCATTTTTAAAATCCATCGCCTCAAATGAACGCGTGCGGTATGGAAAAAAATTGGACTTCTATCACAATAAAGCTGCTTTTACGGAAAAAAGCCTTCGCCTGATTGAATTTATGGAACTTCAGGATGCCGATCTGAAACGCCGCAGCCGCCGTCATGCCTATTATATCCATGACGGAAGCGGATACGAACGTGTCATGGATTTGGATGAAGTCGGTATCGACCGTTTTTTTGAAGCAGTCGGAAGTCAGACATTTTTTGCACAGACTGATTATAAAGAAACGCAGCCATGCCATCTGGCGGATAAAGAGATGAAACCTCTTCTGACCATCAACCCGGGAAGTATGGGCATATTTTTGGTATTAGAAGACCTGACTGTGATCCGTGGCAGCCGCTTTTATTATTTCTGCAGAGATCATGTGTTCTATCGGAGTCCCTTACTTTTAAAACAGCAGGCGGAAGACGTTTTTGAATTTCTGGAACGGCAGACAGGCCGCTCCTGTTATATCTCCGATGAGGAAATGCCAATTTTTTGCCGCGATCTGCTTCCTCTTTTAAGAGAAACGTTTCATATCTCCGCCGCTGGTTTTGACGAGACACTTTATATCCCTAAAAAACCTGAATTTCAGTTATATCTAGACAAACTGGATCTCCATGTGACCGGCGCCAAGCTGGTTGCTGTCTACGGAGTAACAAAGTACAATGTTTTAGAAACCATAAAAGAGGGTGAAGTGCGCGACGTCTCGGAGGAAACGCGCATCCGCAATCTTGTTTATCCTTATTTTAACGATCTCTCCTCTGATAAAACCATTTTTTTGCTTCAGCACGATGAGGACAAACTATATCAGCTTCTCTCGGGCGGCTTGGCGCGTCTCTCCGAATTTATGGAGATATACACGTCAGAACCGTTTCGTAAAATGAAAGTGCTTCCGGCCCCGAATGTTTCCGTTGGCATTTCATTAAAAAGCGATCTGCTGGAGCTTTCGATTCACTCAGAAGAAATGCCCCCGGATGAACTTGCATACGTTCTGTCAAAATTCAGCCACCGCAAAAAATATATCCGCTTAAAAAACGGTGATTTCCTGGATCTGTCCCACAACGGACTTGTGCAACTCGCCGAGGTGAGCGAAGCGCTTCACCTGACCGAGGCCGGTTTAAAAAAGGGAACGATCCATATACCGAAATTCCGCGCGATGTATCTGGACGCAGCTTTAAGAAACAACCAGTTTCTTACGGTTGAAAAAAGCAAAGAATTAAAAAGTATCGTCCGCAATATGAAAACCATTGAAGACAGCGATTTTGATGTTCCACAATCTTTAAAATCTGTGATGCGCGGATACCAGGTTTCCGGATTTCTCTGGCTTAAGACGCTGCGCGAAAACGGCTTTGGCGGCATTCTGGCGGACGACATGGGTCTTGGAAAAACCCTTCAGGTTATCAGTCTTCTCCTGTCGGAATACCACGAAATTCTTGCAGGAGAAAAACCGGCGCGGCGCGCGCTGATTATCTGTCCCGCATCTCTCGTCTACAACTGGCAGCGGGAACTCGAACGATTTGCACCGGAACTTCCGGTCGCTGCCGTAACGGGCGCGGCGCCTGAGCGCAAAGAAATTGTTCGTTCAAGCGGAGAAAACGATATTTTGATTACCTCGTATGATCTGTTAAAACGTGATACGGATTTCTATCAGGATATTGTATTTTCGATTGAAGTAATCGACGAAGCGCAGTATATTAAAAATCCGAATACACAAGCCGCAAAAGGCGTAAAAATAATTACTTCGGCATTTCGGCTTGCTCTGACCGGAACGCCAATCGAGAATCGTCTGAGTGAACTGTGGAGTATTTTTGATTTTGTGATGCCCGGTTTTCTTTTTTCTTACCAGCGTTTTAAACGCCAGCTGGAAACGCCAATCACAGTCAATGCAGACGAGGAGCGTATGGAATGGCTTTTGCGCATGATTCGTCCTTTTGTTCTGCGGCGTATCAAAGGCGACGTTTTAACTGATCTTCCTGAAAAAATAGAAGAAAACCTCTATGCAAAAATGTCCGGCGAACAGCTTATTCTATACAACGCTCACGTACAACAGCTAAAACGGCAGCTTACCGACCAGTCCGATAAAGAATTTCGTACACAGAAAATTCAGATTCTGGCAGAACTGACAAAGCTGCGCCAGATCTGCTGCGATCCTGCACTTTTGTTTGATAACTACGGAAGCGGCTGCGCAAAAGCGGAAATGTGCATTGAATTAATTAAAAATGCGGTGAGCGGCGGACATAAAATACTGCTGTTTTCCCAGTTTACCACTATGCTGGATCGTCTTGCCGCCCTGCTTGCAAACGAGGACATTTCTTATTATATGCTGACAGGAGCCGTCAGCAAAGAAAAACGCATGGAAATGGTGGAGCATTATAATCAGGATGATGTGCCGGTCTTCTGCATCTCTCTAAAAGCCGGCGGAACCGGACTTAATCTGACATCCGCCGACATTGTAATCCACTATGATCCCTGGTGGAATGTCGCTGTTCAGGACCAGGCGACTGACAGGGCCCACCGAATCGGACAAAATCATGTCGTAACCGTATATAAACTGGTTTCCGAGGGAACAATCGAGGAAAAGATCATTTCGATACAGGAACGAAAAAAGAAACTGGCGCAGCAGGTGCTGGAAGGGGAAGGCATGAATCAGACATCGTTTACAAAAGAAGAAATCCTTGCTTTTCTGGAATAAACACGGTTGTGTACAAAACCTTTGCCTGTTTTACGAAATTTCAGATTTCCCTTGCATCCGACATCAAATACAGTTATAATTACTGTAAAAGTCTTTCTATTTACGAAAGGAATACGCCGCTTCTACGGACTCCGTATATGCGCCAAAATGATCGCAATTCATTTCGCGTGCATTATAATTTTAAACGCCGACTTTATTTGCAGTAATTCTTTGGGCGTTTAGAAGAGCGCTGGTACAAATTGGAGTAGCAGAACAAAAAAGGCGGGCGTATGGGAGTTCGTGTGAGAAGTACTTCTAATCACTCGCAGCAAAGACGCAAACGCGAAACAGGTTCGCGCGCGAAGAAGTTCTAAGTCTCACACTGAGAAATGCCTGACACACGACATTTCTCATCCGGATTTGAGTTGCGGCAAATCCGCGATATGTTGGTTAGTGGAAAAAATCAGCTTGACAGCTGATTTTATCACGCGTGAACTTGTTCACGCTGGCTATCTTGTGCCGAGAACGTCACAAATAAGCTCTGATCTGTCAGGAGAGACGGCATTCCCAGGTTTCTCTTGCGGTTCCTCGCACGTATACGTTCTCAGAATGGAGGTTAAGATGGATTTATTTGAACAGATTGGCGAAGCGCTTGTCAGCGCCGGAAAAGATGTCAGCCAAAAAGCAAAAGATGTATCCGGTATCGCAAAATTAAAACTTGATATTCGCTCCAAAGAAGATTATATTCAAAAACAGTATACCGCGCTTGGCGCGGACTATTATTCCAAGCACAAAGACGACGACACATGCGAGGAACACGAACAGATTTTTCTGATTAAAGAAGCTCAGGCAGAAATTGACCGCATGAGAGAAGAACTCTTAAAGCAAAAAGGCGCGATCCAGTGCCCCAAATGTGGGACAACCGTACCTGACGGCGCGTCATTTTGCTACAGCTGCGGTGCAAAACTGCATGATATGTTTGAGGACGAGTAAATGAAACTTTCTTCTCATGGACACACTACCGGAAAGAAACGGTTGGCAAAGGCAGATATTTTTTTGTATCTGCCTTTTTTCGTCGTGCTGCTCATCTCTGTCGTCTATCATATCCGGCTGCATCCAATGGGCGGAGACGACCCCTTTTTTGCCGATGCGCTAAACGGAACGTCTTTTGCCGAATACCTGTCAAACCGATATACATACTGGACTTCACGTATCATATTGGAAGGAATCCTCGTATTGCTTGCCCGCATTCCATGGCTGTGGCGTATATTGGACTGTCTAATTTTTGCTACAATGCCATGTCTGTTTGCCAGTCTTACCGATTCCGCCAAAGGCAGAATTTTGGGGGATAAAGTAACCGCTTTTCCTCCCGAAACCGTCCGCAAAAGCCGCCTGATCCATTGGTGCGCCGCAGCCGGAATGCTCCTGTTTCCATTTCACGATATGGGAACAGCCGGCTGGATCACTACGACAGAAACACATTTTTGGCCGTTATGGAGTATCCTGTTTATATCTGTCGTATTAAAAAAAATCATGTTAAATGAAAAGATTCCGCTCTGGATGTCACTCTCTAGCGTTCCGGTGTGTTTTATTGCGGGCAGCCATGAACAGTACGCCGTTATACTTGCCGTATTGCTTTTACTTCTGACAATTCGGCTAGTAGCAGATACAGGAAAGCGTCTCCGCTGCACAGCACGAAAAAATCTGCCGCTTTACTTTATTTTGTGCGCTGTCTGCCTGTTTTCCCTTTTTGTAATCTTTCTGTGTCCCGGAAATGCCGCCAGAAATGCAGTTAGTCTTTCCGACCTGCCGGTATATCGGACATTCGGCTTTGGGGATAAGCTTTATCTTGGGCTGTTAAGTCTCGAACGCGTATTTCTTGCAAATGCGGATATCGTATTTTTTGCATTTTCCCTGCTCCTCATACTGCTTGTTTTTATCAGTACGGGCAATGTGTTTAAAACGATCATAGCGGCACTGCCCGGCCTGATTTTATTTGGGCATACGACTATCGTCACCGCATACCCAACGCTTTGCGGTTTGTTTCCGAAACCCGGCCAGATACTGGAATGGAGATGGCAGGATCTCTCTGTCTGGCTTCCGATGTTCTACCTTGCCATCACAGTTATCGCTGTTATTTACTCACTGTATCAGATATTCGGCTCTGACAGACGACTTTTTTTCTTCCTGCTGATCATGTTCGGATGCGGTTTTGGCGCAGGCGCAGTACTTGGATTTATGGCCACGATCTATGTCTCGGGCGAACGCGTTTATGCGGCGCTTTATACAATACTGATTCTTAGCGCAATAGCAGGTACAGAGAAGATGGCGCACCAGATACTTCATACGTTAAATCCGGTCTGTGTCAAACTGACAGCAGCCTTTTTTGCACTGCTGTGCACCGTCAATGTATGCTTCCTTTTTTTATCGGTTTAGGCAGACGGCGCACTTGACTTCTTTGTTTATTCATGCTAACCTAAAAAACAATCATTACCGGACATAAAAATTTTTGAAATGGAGGTCTTTTATGAGTGATAAAGGCAAATTTTATATGACAACCGCGATCGCGTATACTTCCGGAAAACCGCATATCGGGAATACCTATGAGATCGTCCTTGCCGACGCAATTGCGCGCTACAAAAGATTGGAAGGCTATGACGTCTATTTCCAGACCGGCACGGACGAGCACGGAGAAAAAATTCAGGAAAAAGCGGAAAAAGCCGGTATTACGCCGAAAGAATATGTCGACCAGGTAGCCGGAGAAGTAAAACGGATCTGGGATCGGATGAATACTTCCTATAGCAGTTTCGTGCGCACAACAGACGCCGACCACGAAAAACAGGTATCTAAGATTTTTAAAAAACTTTATGACAAGGGCGATATCTATAAAGGTTCCTATGAAGGTCTTTACTGTACTCCATGTGAATCATTCTGGACCAGTTCACAGCTTGTAGACGGGAAATGCCCCGACTGCGGGCGAGAAGTAAAGGCGGCAAAGGAAGAAGCTTATTTCTTTAAAATGAGTAAATACGCCGACCGGCTTATGGATCACATCAACACGCACCCGGAATTTATTCAGCCTGTCTCCCGCAAGAACGAGATGATGAACAACTTTCTGCTGCCCGGGCTGCAGGATCTGTGCGTATCAAGAACTTCATTTTCCTGGGGCGTCCCTGTTGATTTTGATCCAAAACACGTAGTATACGTATGGCTGGACGCATTGACAAACTATATTACAAAGATCGGATACAGCGCAGACGGCAGCTCTTCTGAATTATTTGAAAAAAACTGGCCTGCCGACCTGCATTTAATTGGAAAAGACATTATTCGATTTCATACCATCTACTGGCCTATTTTCCTGATGGCGCTTGACCTGCCGCTCCCAAAACAGGTCTTCGGACACCCCTGGCTTTTACAGGGCGGGGATAAGATGAGCAAATCAAAAGGTAATGTAATCTATGCCGACGATATGGCCGATCTGTTCGGAGTGGATGCCACGCGCTACTTTGTCCTGCACGAAATGCCGTTTGAAAACGATGGCATTATTACATGGGAACTTGTCGTTGAACGCTTTAACTCTGATCTCGCCAATGTACTTGGAAATCTGGTGAACCGTACGGTCTCAATGAGCAATAAATATTTTGATGGAGTTGTATCCAGAACGGGGGTTACTTCGGAGGGAGACGAGTTTGATGCAGACGCCGGTTTGAAAGCAGCTGCCACAACTGCAAGGGATCGCGTTGCCGGGAAAATGGAGGCGCTCCGGGTGGCTGACGCGATCTCCGAAGTATTTGCTCTGTTCAAACGATGCAACAAGTATATTGATGAAACCACGCCATGGATACTGGCAAAAGACGAGGCAAAAAGGGATCGTTTAAGCGAGGTGCTCTACAATCTGGCGGAATCCATCACAATCGGCGCCTCCCTGCTTTCTAGTTTTCTTCCCGAAACATCCGAAAAAATTGCCGCGCAGCTTTGTACCGGTCTCCGCAGTTATGATCAGTTAAACCAATTCGGACTGTATCAAAGCGGCACAAAGGTTGCGGACAAACCGGAAATCTTATTTGCAAGGCTTGACGTAACAGAGGTATTGCAAAAGGTAGACGCTATTCGGGAAGCCCAGAAAAAGGAGTACGAAGACAACGAGGGAATCCCCGTTACAACAGGACAGACTGACATTTTATCTTCCGATCACTGCATTGACATCGAACCGAAAGCAGAGATTTCATATGACGAATTTATGAAGATGCAATTTCAGGTGGGTGAAATTATCGAATGTAAGGCAGTAGAAAAATCGAAAAAACTTCTCTGCTCCCAGGTTAAAATCGGAAGTCAGACAAAGCAGATTGTATCCGGCATACGCAAATATTATACACCGGAAGAAATGGTCGGCAAAAAAGTTATGGTTCTGGTCAATTTAAAACCGGCAAAACTTGCAGGTGTTTTATCGGAAGGGATGCTATTGTGTGCAGAAGACGAAAACGGGTGTCTTGCATTGCTGACGCCGGAAAAAGAAATGCCCTCCGGCGCTGAAATTTGCTAAGGAGTCTGAACCATGATATTTGAAACACATGCCCATTATGATGATGCGCGTTATGACGATGACAGAGATATCCTCCTCTCCGCGATGCCGCAGCACGGCGTCGGCCGCATTATCAATGTCGGCGCATCCATCGCGTCTTCAGAGGCCACGCTGAAACTGGCTGAAACATACGATTTCGTCTATGCTTCCGTCGGAGTACACCCCAGCGAAACCGCCTGCCTGAACGACGAATCGTTTGACTGGATCAAAAGACAGACATACGGCCGAAAAGTAGTCGCCGTCGGAGAAATCGGACTGGACTACTACTGGGAAAAAGATAAGGAAATACGCACACTGCAGCAGCATTGGTTTCGCCGTCAGCTGGAACTTGCCGTTCTGAACAATATGCCTGTTATCATCCACTCCAGGGACGCCGCTTCAGATACCGTACGTATCTTAAAAGAAACCGGCGGCAAAATCACGGGCGTTATCCACTGTTACTCCTATTCTCCCAAACTTGCCGTTCAATTGATTGAGATGGGATTTTATATCGGTGTGGGCGGCGTTGTTACGTTTAAAAATGCAAAGAAACTGAAAGAAACCGTTTCTCTCATTCCGACAGACCGGATTCTTTTGGAAACAGACTGCCCTTATATGGCGCCGGAACCGCACCGCGGAATGCGAAACAATTCCACTTTAATTCCGTTAATTGCCCAAACGATCGCCGAACTAAAAGGCATATCCAAAGAGGAAGTGGAACGCATTACCTGGGAAAATGCAATGCGCCTGTTTTTTCAGACAAAACGGGAAAGTTCCGGCGTATCGCCCCAGTAGCGTTTCGGCATCAGCTGCATTTGGAGAGACGGATTGATACGCGCTTCCACTGCAATATGATCAAAAAAAGAGATCCACAGTTTAGAGTATTCCTCCTCTTCGGGGGAATACTCTTTTGTCTTTTCCAAATTTAAATCACTGGCGTCAGTCAGTATAAAGCGCCCTGAAGCTCTGTGCACAGCCGCAACTTTATGTGTGGCGTCATGTATGATAAAATTTTCCTGCGGCAGTCTGTCCGTAAAATGCTCCGCCACATAGGGAAGGACATAATTTTTTGGATGAATCACTGCAAACAGCACGCCGTCTTTCAATTCACGAAAACGCAGAAATTCCAGATGATGACCTACCTCCCGGTTCGTATTGCGGCACAGCTCAAAAATACGATAAACACAGGGCTCTCCGAGTGAAAGAAGTACTTTCTGCCCATTTTCACAGGACAGCGCAAGAAGTATTGTCTCATAGATAGCATCCGCTTTGTCCATTTTTTTTACATCGTGCATCTGTGCGGACATGGCCGCCTGGTAGATTGTCTCATAAAAATTATAGTCAAGGCGTGTCAGAATTGTATCGACTACTTTCCGGCTTTTTTCAAAAGACGGTACAACTGTCCTGTACTCTGAAAATAGTTCATAGTTTGCCGGCTCCCCTGTCATCAGTCTTATATTACGGTGTCCGAGCCTGCTCGCACAGGCATCGTAAACACCTGTCAGAATACCCTCCAGGCTGTTTTCACAGATAAATATATACATAAAAACAATCCTCCATTTGTGCATATCCTATACGAATCTGTTGACATTCCACTCACATTCACAGCTGAAAAGCTTTTGCACCTGTCTTTCAAACAGGCGCTTCCGAGCGTATCATCGTCTGCTGGTCCAGTGCAAGGCTGCCCAGCGTAGTTTGATCAAACAGGGAGATCTGCCGGTAGCTTCCCTCCCTGATCTCACGCGGAATCTGTGTTTTATCGGAAATCAGATTGGAACAGATATAATTCTCGTCCATCCTTGTGTTGTACATCATTTTGCCGGAACAGGTGATAAAATAGAGCGCTCTCTTTAAGACAACGCCAATTTTTTTTAAATCGTCATAGGTTAATTTAGACGTTCTTCGCGCTTTTACAATGCGTTCCGCCGACTTATAACCAATACCCGGGACACGCAGAAGCGTTTTATATGGGGCGCGGTTGACTTCAACCGGGAAAAAATCCAAATGGCGCAGCGCCCAGTCGCATTTCGGATCAAGATAAATATTAAAATCAGGACGCTCCTCCGATAATAACTCATCTGCACGAAATCCATAATAGCGAAGCAGCCAATCCGCCTGATAGAGACGATGTTCCCGCAGCAGCGGCGGTCCTGCTGCCGGCATCGGCAGGTTTGTGTTATGGTTGACATTGACAAACGCAGAATAAAAAACACGTTTTAGATGAAACTTCTGATAGAGCGCTTCGGTTACACTCATAATCTGGTAATCATTCTCCGGCGTGGCGCCGATAATCAGCTGTGTGCTCTGTCCGGCCGGAACAAACTTTGGCGCGTTTCGATAAACGGCGATTTCATTTTTATTTTCGGTAATGCCTGTCTGAATCTGGCGCATCGGTTTTAGGATTGTCCCGCGCGATTTGTACGGAGCAAGTTTTTTTAAACTCTCGGAGGTCGGAAGTTCCAGATTAATGCTCATACGGTCAGCCAGAAAACCGGCGCGTTCAATCAGCGCAGGGTCGGCGCCCGGAATCGCCTTGACATGAATATAGCCGTTAAAATCGTATTCATTGCGCAGCTTATAGAGCGTCTGATAGATCAAATCCATGGTATAATTCGGACTGATCATAATACCGGAACTCAAAAACAGTCCTTCGATATAATTTCTCCGGTAAAATTCGATTGTGAGCGTACAGATCTCTTCCGGTGTAAAAGAAGCCCGTGGAATATCAGAATTGCAATTATTGCGGCAATACGCGCAGTTGAAAATGCATTCATTTGTAAAAAGAATTTTGAGCAGAGAAATACAGCGCCCGTCAGCTGCAAACGCATGACAAAGTCCGGCTGCAATCGAATTGCCAATGCCATGCCCGTTTCCTCTGCGGTTAACGCCGCTTGATGTACAGGCAACATCATATTTTGCCGAATCGGACAGAATATTTAATTTTTCCATTAGCGGCATATTTTGCTGAAGGATCATAAATCCGGTCTCGCCTTTCCAATGCTAAATCATTTTGTGCCAACAGCTCAAAACAGAATTGTTGGCTGTAATTTCACAATTGCAAACTTATGTTCGATATTATATTAGCACATACGTTTGGTTTTTTCAAGTACTTTCTGTTAAAATTTTACACAAAACCGGCGACAATCTGGCTCTATGCGGCGGCCCGGTCAAAATGCTGTATAGGTAGCGTGTGCTATTTTTGTCATAAGTATTACTTCCCACCTACTTTATTTACCGGACAGATGATTTGTTATATTGCGCGAACGGCAAGCCAGGCAAACAAGCCGGTCAGCCGCCTGGCGCTGCCGCGAGATAACATTACTATAGATCAACTACAGACTTTTTCCGGAATGATCTGATTAGAAGGTTGATCACAACAGATCTTTTGTCTCTGCATTTTCCACTGATAATACTGCAAACAGAAGAGATACCAGTGTCAATATAACCGGAAATATCTGATTTCCGGCCAGTGAAAAATCACCGATATTTGCCTGCGTCAGGAATACAAGCCAAGACCATTTATTACACAATCAATGAGGGGGCTGCCCGCCGTGCAAATGATATGAACAGCTTTTACGACTACAAGCCCGGCAGCGCAACCGCAGAATACAGACAAATGGTAGACAAAGCCGTGG
>CAMUGE010000031.1 GCA_947088345.1 uncultured Roseburia sp. | reverse complement strand
GGTTTTATGCGACCTGCAAGGTATTTATCTAATATTCAACTGTCAAACTCCCGGGCATATCTGTATCATAGTCCACCTCTGCTTTGGTATATAATAAATCCCCATTTATTATAGCAGATTTTTCAGGACTTGGCCAAAAGACTTATTGAAGATATATTTTTTCATATGTTGCAAAAATGCTCGGAATAGTATAAAATAAAATGTCATGAAAAAGATAACAGTTCACGAGGTGGAGCGGATATGGAGAACAGAGAAAAAATCAGAGTAAAAAAGGATCAGGTGATCGCGAAACAAAAAGAGACGGTGCGCAAATGGTATATTATTATGGAAGGATCGGTTGTTCAGTCAAATTCGTATGCCAGAATTTTGCTGGAGAAAAATTCGATTATCGGATTTTCGGAGGTTGACCGGTATCTTTGCAATTATGTGGCAAATCAGGATACCATTCTGGTCGCATTCCCATTTGACAGTTCAGACGCGCTGCGGCCGATGATAAGCAGCAGTGAAAAAAATAAAGAATTTCTGCTGAATGCGGTACTGCGGCAGCGCCAGAAACTGCTTGAAACATATGCAGGCTTCCATGCTCTCTCAAGGCAGTATCACACCTTTGTGGAAAATATATACAGTGATTATATGGCGTACTGTACAAAATATCAGTTGGAGACGCAGGCATTCACCAGGATGGAATCATTTAAAGCGCTTGAGATGAGGCATAAGGCTGACAACTGGGAAATCAATAACAGCGCAAGCCTGATGCAGGGCGGATATCTGGACGAGTATGTCGGACTGATGAAGAAAGACGACGGACTTTGTATTGGCGCCATTATGGAGGCATCCTATCAGTCGAGACGTATTATGCAGGGACTGATTGAGATGGTTGAATATTTAAAATATGAAAAAGACGTGCTTTTAGCGGAATCAGAGTATGATATGTTCCGTCTTTATTTTGATATGATTTTGCAGGCGGGGTACAAAGAGCTCGATGTTACGCCGCTTCAGGAAAATATGGGAAAACTGGCGGAGGTAATCCGAAAGCTTGGAATTTATGAGGAGCAGCTTGTGGCACAGCGTCTTGCGGAGTACCAGAATTATAATTTTGCGGACGGGCCGAAAAAACCGCAGGGAGCAGGGAATGACGGCGAAGAGGAAATTAATCTTGAAGATGGATTTGGATACATTTTAAATTATGCCGGTATTGAGAAAGAAGCGGCGGAGAAAATCAAAAACGATGTGGAAAGCTATCGAAGCCTTCCCGATTTGTTATCAACGGACGATACTACACGTCAGCTGCGCCGCAGAATTACAACGGCGTTTTATGATGTCTATACGCGTGTCTGCCTGCGTGTGCTGGAGGAAAAAGAGGAACCGTCGCCCATTCTTCAGATGTTTTTGAATTTTGGATTTATGGATATGCAGACGGCAGGGGAGGAGAACGCGAAACTTCTTTACAGTATGATGGGGCGTCTGCAGAGGTGCTGTTCCGAGCATGTATATACTGTTTTTGCATGGTTAAAGAGTATCTATGAGGGAAAAAACGAACCGTCCAAAAACGAATTTGATATGGATTATCCGGCCTATCTTGCCGATATGAGAAAAAACGGAAATCTGACCGCGGAAGAAGCAAAAAGTCATCTGACGAGGCAGGATATGAAAGTGAAATATGAGATCTCCAATATGATCTCATCCGGAAATCGCGCTACCTATGGTAAAATTTCCACATTCTGCCCGATCCTTTGCAGCATTGATCTGATTAACTCGGTAGATAAGATGCTCGTGACTGCGAAAAAAGTCGAGGAATCCGTCAATAAAATACGCAATGTGGATTATTCCGTATTTTATCGGGAGATTTTATTTTCTGATCCCGCTAAGGGAATCAATTCCGAGATGATTATGAAAGAGGTGCTGCCCGATGTGATTTTAATGCCAAATGCAGGGACGCGCGCAATGATGTGGCAGGAACTCGGAGGGGTGAAAAAAGATACATCCGCTCGTTATCTGCTGCCGATTTTTACAGTGGTAGATATTGATGAGATGATGATGGAAATTACCGGAAGATACCGCTGGGAGATTTGCAGGCGTATTCAGGGCGTGCGATGGAACGATATACGCGAGCGTTCGCTGACATCCGAGTACTGCGATTATATCCAGTTTTACCGTAAGAACCATGATCTGTCTGTTGAGGCAAAAGAAAAATTAAAACATGCGCTTGCGCAGGGCAAAAATAATTATCGCGAAGTTTTTGTGAAAGATTACCAGAATTGGCTGAAATATGAATCAAGAGGCAGTTTCCGTTTAAATAAAGTGGCCCGTGAAATACTGATTTCCTACTGTCCGTTTCCAAAACCGATCAGAGACGATCTCTCCGCCAATCCGATGTATCAAAATTCCATGCGCAGGTATGAGATTCAGATGACGAAGAAAGCGCAGCGCTTGCAGGGTGTGTTTGAAAAATATAAAAAAGCGGGCGGTGTGATTACAAAGGAACTGGAAGACGGTCTGGAATATTTTTATATGTAAAAAAAAATAAATTTATTGTATATTATTTTTTCTTTTTCACATAATACCTCTGTAAAGTATAAATGTCCGGTGTTTGTATACGACGCCGGAATAAGATTGGAGGATTGTGATTATGGCAAAAAATGCAGATGCAATGAATCAGGGTTCTAACTGCAAAAACAGCGCAACAGACGCAAAAAATGCAAGCAGAAACGCAGCGGACAACAGCGCGCAGAATAAGGGCACAAATGCAACAAACGCGTCAAATGCAACAAACGCGTCGAATGCAACGAACGCGTCGAATGCAACAAACAAAAACGCTTCAAAAAACAGCGCGAGATAACAGTGTAACAAATTTATTACAATTGCATAGGATGTTATCAGGAGAAGCAGATTACAATAGCGTAATCTGCTTTTTCCTATCCGGAAATATTTTTTAATTTCCTGTTTTATTTTGTGGGAGGTGAGGAGCTGTGAAATTTTATATGCTTCATCCGAAACGGATTGACGAGATGGTAAAAAAAGAGCATGCAATTGTAATTGACGTTCGGGAGCGGGCTTCCTATCAGAATTTCCACTATCCGGGCGCATATAATTACCCTTATGAGGAAATAGACAGATGGGCGGGACGTCTGCCCAAAAACAGGAAACTGATTCTGTACTGTGAATATGGCAGCACAAGTCTGTTGGCAGCAAGACGCCTTTCAGGCGAAGGGTACACGGTTTATACCGTCAACGGGGGGATACAGGGGATTCGTTCCTAAAGCCGCAAAAGAAGAGGTTTATCCTTGCGAAAAAGTAGAATATAAAGGCGTGGTAAATAATGGGTTTTGCTCATTTTCCACGCCCTTTTTTCATTCTTTGCATTGACATGCAAAAATAGAACGGATAATATAAGAGAGAAAGACAGATACATGAAATAACGATAAAGATAAGAGAGGCGCGATGGGTGAGAACATATCAGTTAGTGACGCCATGCCATTTTGGGCTTGAGGCGGTATTGAAAAAAGAAATTTATGATCTCGGCTATGAAATTGAGCGAACGGAGGACGGCAGAGTTACATTTATCGGAGATGCGGAGGCCGTCTGCCGTGCAAATATTTTTCTGAGGACCGCGGAGCGAGTGCTCATTCTTGTGGGAAGATTTCCGGCCAGGACATTTGAGGAACTGTTTGAGGGAATCAGAAATCTGCCCTGGGAGGAATATATACCGGAAAACGGTAAGTTCTGGGTAAAAAAGGCATCGTCCATTAAGAGTAAACTGTTCTCTCCGTCTGATATTCAGTCGATTGCAAAAAAAGCAATGGTGGAACGCCTGAAACAGCATTATAAAACAGAATGGTTTCTGGAGAATGGCGCGCCATACCCGGTACGTATTTTTTTGCTGAAAGACGAAGTGATGGTTACGCTTGATACATCCGGTGATTCTTTGCACAAAAGGGGATACCGTACGCAGTCGGGCGCAGCGCCTTTGAGTGAGACGCTTGCGTCGGCGCTTCTTATGCTGACGCCATGGAGACCGGATCGTATTCTGGTGGACCCGTTTTGCGGAAGCGGTACGTTTCTGATCGAAGCCGCAATGATGGCCGCGGGAATCGCGCCGGGCATGAATCGGGAATTTTTAGCAGAACAGTGGACAAACCTTATCGACCGAAAGATCTGGTATGAGATTGCGGCGGAGGCGCAGGAAGCAGTAAATAAGGAGACGCCTGTGGATATACAGGGTTATGATATTGATCCGGATGTGCTGCGGGCAGCGCGAGAAAATGCAAAGCGCGCAGGCGTAGATCATATGATACATTTTCAGCAGCGGTCTGTTACCGTGCTGCGTCATCCGAAAAAATACGGTTTTCTCATTACAAATCCGCCCTATGGGGAGCGCATGGAGGAGAAAGAAAACCTGCCGGGCCTTTATGCTGCGATCGGGGAATCATTTCAGGCGCTGGATGCATGGTCAATGTTTGTGATTACTGCCTATGAGGATGCAGAGCGTTACATCGGGCGTAAGGCCGACCGAAAGCGTAAGGTATATAACGGTATGATAAAAACCTGTTTTTATCAGTTTATGGGGCCAAAACCGCCTGCGAAACGCATAAAAGAATATTCGGAATAAATCCGAAACGGAGAAAAAGATGAAATATTCAAAACGGTATCTTGCATTTTTTTTGCTGCTGCTTACAGCAGTTGTGGTCAGATTTCGTATGGTATCTGCGGAGGGCGGGGAAGTCGCTCAGTTTCGCGGGGCACAACTGGAACCTGAGATATGGAACCCGCTGATTTCGGAGAGCGTAAATCAGAATTTGCTTTCTGTTGTGATCGACAGCAAGGAGTATACAAACGAAAACCATACATTTTATATGGATGAGAATTTAAATATTATGCTTCCGGTGGACTTGCTGCGCAGCGCGCTTGCATGCAGCGCGCATATTTATAATGGTAAGCAGCTGCTTGTGGAAAAACATAATACACAGATTCTGTTTACGCTGGATGCAGACAAGGCAAAAGTAAATGATGAAATGCAGTCGCTGATATCGCCTTTTACGGAGAAAGACGGTATCTTTTATGTGAGCTTAAACGATTTATCGAATTATCTTGGGTATTCGTATTCATGGGATATTGCGCAGAATAAGGCTGCTGCATCCGATACGTCGGAGAGTACGTCTATTATTCCTGTGAAATACGACCTGCGCGATAAGAAAAGAGTGGCGAAAGTCCGCAATCAGGGAACATTCGGAACATGCTGGGCATTTGCCGCGCTTGGCGCACTGGAATCCTCGCTTTTGCCGGAAGAGGATGCGCAGTATTCGGCGGACCATATGACATTATGCAATGGATTTCATCTGACACAGAAAGACGGCGGGGAATATACGATGGGTATGGCATATTTGGCCGCCTGGAAAGGACCGGTTTATGAGGCGGACGATCCGTACGGGGACAATAAGACCGATGAAACGCTTACCGCAGTCAAACATGTGCAGGAGATGCAGGTCATTGAGAGCAAAGATTACGAAAAGATCAAAGAGGCAGTTTTTTTATATGGCGGGGTGCAGACCTCAATTTACAATGCGCTTACCAGCTCGGTGTCCGAGACCCCGTATTTTAATAGAGAAAGCAATGCGTATTGTTATATCGGAACGGAGAAACCAAACCATGACGTTGTGATTATCGGGTGGGACGATCAGTATTCCAGAGAAAATTTTACAACAGTGCCGGAAGGAGACGGGGCATTTATCTGTCAGAACAGCTGGGGGAAAAATTTTGGGGAAGACGGCGTTTTTTATATTTCTTATTTTGATACAAATATCGGTTCCCACAGCGTTTGCTATACGCGCATAGAGGAAACGGATAATTATGACCATATCTATCAGAGCGATCTGTGCGGCTGGGTCGGACAGCTTGGCTATAACAGAGAGAGCATATTCGGAGCAAATGTATTTACCGCACACGGGACGGAAGAGTTAAAAGCGGCGGGATTCTATGCGACAGGAAAAGATTCCAGATATGAGATTTATGTTGTGCGTGATTTTAAGGATATGTCGTCTTTTGCCAGTATGATACCTGCCGCGTCCGGTAAATTATCCAATGCCGGCTATTATACGATAAACTTTGAGCAGGAAATTGCTGTGGAGGCGGGAGAGCGCTACGCAGTCGTTTTGCATATGACAACCCCCAATTCTGTCCACCCGCTTGCGATTGAGTATATTGCGGATGAGATGACGCAGAGTGTGGTGTTAGACGACGGGGAGAGTTATATCAGTGCAAACGGGATTGACTGGACGGGGATTGAGAGTGCGCAGGAGGCCAATATCTGCCTGAAAGTATTTAGCGATAACCAGTAGCTTGCAGGGACTGCGAAAGAGGGATCAGATGGAAGAGAAAGCGCTAAAATTTGCAGCCTGTGTGATCGGGGCGCTCACGCTTGTCATGGGCGCCGCGCTCCCGTTTTTCCCCAAATTTCGAACAAGGCTTGTCGATGCAAAAGAAGAGCGGCAGGCACAGGCGGAGTATGAGAGACAGCAGCAGGGGAAAATGCAGGAACTGGAAATACTTGATGAATTGCCGCAGGGACAGGAAGACGCGAGACAGTTAAAGCTAAGGCTTCCGGAAGATGTGGACGGCGGCAGAATAACGGTTGTCAATGATTATGTGACACAGTGCGTCAGAATTGAAGTCCCGGGCGCGGACAATGCCTATTTTGACAGTTATCCGATTGTCGGGAGCAGTAATCATATTGACCGGCTTTCTTATTCAATGGGAAACGGCGGTGTTTCAGGCAGCGCAGGGGCAGGCGTCATTGAGATCGTTCTGGACAGAGTTTATGAGTTGGATATGGACTATGACGATGAATTTTATTATTTTGATTTTTTAACGCCGAAAGAAGTCTATGATAAGGTCGTTGTGATTGACGCCGGTCACGGAGGAAGGGCTCCGGGCGCAACAAAACAGGGAGTGATGGAAAAGAAAATTGACCTTGCAATTACGCTTGAGCTGAGGGAGATTTTTCAGGAAAGGGGAGATAATATCGGCGTATATTATACGAGAACGGACGACAGCAATCCGACATTTGACCAGCGTGTGCAGCTGGCGAACCTTTCGGGAGCCGATTTGTTTGTGAGTATCCATAATAATTCTCTTGGAAACGGAAGAATGTCCGACACAAACGGGACGCAGGTGATGTATGACGAATCGCTGGAACAGAGCTTAAAATTTGCCAGGATCTGCCTGGAGGAAGTGACGGCGTCCACAGGAAGCAAAAATCGGGGCCTGATTGAGGGGGACAGCATTTATATTCTGCGCAACAGCGATGTTCCGGCTGCGCTGATCGAAGTTGGGTTTATGACAAATCAGCGGGAGCTTGAACTTTTGCAGACGAAAGAATACCAGAGGAAAACGGCGGAGGGGATTTACCGGGCCATACGGCGCGCATTAAAGGAAATATAAGAATTAAGCGAGGGACGATGCGTGTCAGTGTTGTCAGAGCTGATGTTTTAAGGTACAAAAAAGGGAGGGGGAACGGTATGGAAAAAATTATATTTGCTACCGGGAATGAGGGAAAATTAAAGGAGATTCGCGATATTTTAGGCAGCGAAGATTGCGAGGTAGTTTCTATGAAACAGGCGGGAATTGTATTGGATATTGTGGAAGACGGAGAGTCGTTTGAGGAGAATGCCGTGATAAAAGCAAAAGCGGTCGCTGCCTGTACGAATCATATTGTACTGGCGGACGATTCCGGTCTTGAAGTGGACTACCTGAATAAAGAGCCGGGCGTTTATTCTGCGCGTTATCTGGGTGAAGACACATCCTATGAGATCAAAAATCAAACGATTTTGGACCGCCTTAAGGGTGTTCCAAAGGAGAAGCGTACGGCACGGTTTGTATGCGCGATAGCTGCTGTGTTAAAAGACGGGTCACTGCTTACTTCGACAGAAACAATTGAGGGGTATATTGGAGAGAAACCTGCCGGAACAAACGGTTTTGGTTACGATCCGATTTTTTATGTTGATACATACGGATGTTCGACGGCAGAGTTATCGGAAGCACAGAAAAACGAGATCAGTCATCGGGGAAAGGCGCTGCGCGCAATGAAACAGCAGATGAAAGAAAGGCATATATTGTGAAATCAGAAATTTTACAATCCGGATTGGTATGCCCGCCAAAGCGGGCGTATGGGAGTTAGTGTGAGAAGAACTTCGAAAGCTCGCAGCAGATCCGCTAACGCGAAACAGGTTCGCGCGCTAAGAAGTTCTAAGTCTCACGCTCCTGATATGAGATTCCGCAAAGCGGAATCATGTTGGTTCGTGTGAAGAATCAGCCGGATAGCGATTTTTCACGCGGCAATTTGTATCTGCGCGCTGCAAAGCCGATTATGTTTGCCATAATTGGCTTGCTGCAGAGTCGCCTATGCGCATAAAGCGAATGCGGGCTGCGTTCGCAATGCGGGAATGGGGAGTTATATGAAAATTTTGATTGTAAGCGATACGCACGGAAAGCATGAAAATTTAATCCAGGCCGTAAGACAGCAGAGACCGTTTGACAAAATGATACATCTTGGAGATGTGGAGGGGGAGGAGAATTATATTCAGCAGCTGGCAGACTGTCCGCTTGAAATTGTCGCCGGCAACAATGATTTTTTTTCTGCGCTCCCAAAGGAGAAAGAACTGATGATTGGAAAGTATCATGTTCTGATTACGCACGGGCATTATTACTATGTTGCTATGGGGATAGAAAATATTAAAAGGGAGGCGAAAGCGCGCTGTTTTGATATTGTAATGTTCGGGCATACGCATCGGCCCGTAATAGACTATGGCAATCAGATCATTGCAGTTAATCCGGGCAGTATTTCCTATCCGCGCCAGGACGGAAGAAATCCGTCCTATATGATCATGGAACTGGATGAAAAAGGGGATGCAAAGTTTCGCATTTTTTATCTGTAGGCGATGTGAACGGAAATTAGCAGGATAAGTATTGACATTGTAAAACGCTTCTGCTATAATAGCTAAGGTGTTGTGAGAATTGGCAGTTTGTCTGTTCTCACAGAGAGTTCAAATTGATCGGGGTGTGGCTCAGCTTGGCTAGAGCGCCTGGTTTGGGACCAGGAGGTCGCAGGTTCGAATCCTGTCACCCCGATTCAGAAGAAAAGCCGCAAATACAGCGATTTATCATAAAATCAATGGTTTGCGGCTATTTTTATTCTCTTATTTATTACATATATTAATATTGAGTGATGCCAGATTAGGATAAATTTTTATTTTGTCAAAAGAAAATGTTTCTTGCAATTAAAATTTGCATATGCTATAATGTCGGTAGACAAAAAGTAGTGATAAGTCCATGTGGACAAAAAACGACCCCCCGAACCGTATTGCCGTACAGTCCGGGGGGTCTTCTTTTCTTTTATACTGGAAAAGCACCCAGTAGGTTATTTGTTGTCCTTATGACCGCCATCTAACCATTTGATGATGTAGTGACAAGCTACACCAGCCGCAACAGCGACCAAAAAAGCAGTGATAATTTCCATGTGAACACCTCCTCCCATTGTCGGGTGTAGGTTGGACAACACAAGCATTATAACATATCAATAGATAGTCTTCTATTCCTTAGAAGAAAGATGAAAAACTTACAAAAATCGCTGACAATCTGCAAAAGACATTGGAAGACTAAAAGCCCCATTTATTTCTAAACAGGGCTAAACCACAAAAGGGGCGGTACTTGCCACTGCCCCTATACCAAATAAATAATATCATTTATTGGACAAAAAGGCAAGGAATAAAGGGGTGATGAACCGTAGAAAAGAAAAAAATGGGTAGACCAACGGATAATCCCCGAACTGAAAAAGTAGGCTTTAGAATGTCGCCGACTGAAATTGCAGATATACAAAAATGTGCGGACGCAATGGAAACGCAACGTGTAAATGCAGTAGTCGAGGGGATGCAGCTTCTTAAAAAGAAATTAGGAATATCATAAAAAAGTAGCGGTTTGACAGTTTGGCAGCCTCAACCGCTACAATCCACCAACACGCCGAAGCGGTTCCCATGCTGGATGAAGTAAAATACCCCCTGGCTGATTATATAAAAAATGCGCGGCCGGACAGTCCTGATTCCGGGCATGTATTTATAAAACAGTGTGCGCCATATGCCTGCTATCCTGATGGCGGCGGAATTTTTGCCGTTGTAAGCAGGTGCATTAAAAGTCCTGCGTTGAGATTAAAGGGCGGCATTTTGGCCAGCATGCCCTGCGGCATTCGCTGGCGACAAACCTCTTATCTGAAAATGTTCCTGCCAGCGGGATATTGGACATACTCGGACATGCCGGTACCATAACTACGGAAATATGCCTTACAACAGATGAAACGCATCTGAAAGAATTATCCCTGGAGGCGCCTGCCAATGAGGGATGAGACTACTTTTAACTTCTCCGGTTCGTTCAGAGATACCGTCATGGCTAAATTTAGAGGCTGAAAAAGCGGGAGTGAATTTTTCTGCAATATTGACAGCGGCACTCAAAAGCAAGTTGAAAAATCAAAGCTGATAGGTGTACGTGAGAGAAAGGGCAGTAGAGAAAATCTATTGCTCTTTTCGTTTGTGGATTTGAAAAAATATCATTTTCTTTCTTGATATTTTCCTTTCCTCTTCTGATGATATCATCATATCATTGGCGGCCAATAAATCCAGGGAGTTTATGTAAACTATTTAGAATATTATTTTGAACTTTGGTACCCAATGCGTTATTATATAGGTAACCAATCAAAAGGAGATGAAATTTTGGCAGAAAGAAACATAATTATGGGGAAAGCCGGAGGGACTGCGGGGAAACATTCGGTCAACTACAAAATAAGTCTTCCGGCTGAAATGGTAAAGGAACTGGGAGTTACGCAGGAAGATAAATGCGTCTTAGTTTCTTTTGACGATGGGAAAATAATCATAGAAAAGAAATCATTGAAATTGGCGCCCAATAATAGTGTGATAGTATTATCAGATAAAGCAAGTAAGTCTGACGAACGGAAAGGAGATTAAAAATGGAGGTATTAAAAGCAATGGCAGCAAACGAGGTTTTGAATCTGATTGATTGGTTAAGAGAACAGGGGTTTGATAACAAAAAGGTGGTTGAGTGTATCGAAGCAGTAGAGGGAAAGAAGAAAAAAGACAAAGACGAAAAAGAAGAATGAGGGCGGGCTTGCCACCGCCCTTTTACTGTGGAAATCTCCCGCGATAAGGGGCGGCAGTGATCTATAAATTTGTCCAAAATTTTTTCCGGAAACTAAGGAAATGGATTGTTTACAGCATTTATTTGGGTTTAATAAACAGGTTCGAATCCTGTCGCGCCGCTTACAGGAGAAAAACCGCAGGTCCAATGATTCTATCCGAATTGTTGGGCTTTTTTATACGATAGGAAAGACGGCGATTTTTGTCTGCGCGCTAAAGTCGCTTATGCGCATAAAGTGAATGCGAACTGCGTTCGCAATGCAGAAATGGGGATTATTATGCGCAATTTTAGTTTGATCAGGAAAATGGTTCGTTTGAATTTTGTAAAACACAGACGGCGCCAGTGATAATAGGAGATTATGTATGGATTGGCGGTGGGGCCATAATTATGCCGGGTGTCACAATCGGTGATAATGTTGTCATTGGAGCAGGAAGCGTAGTGACAAAAGATGTACCGGATAATGTAATTGCATATGGAAATCCATGCCGTATTATAAGAGAAAACGGATAATGCGTAAGCAGGTATCAATTCGCAGCGTTTTCTTTTATAAATTCCGAAAAAAGGTTTTTCCTGCGATTCAAAATATGATAAAATCTATATAAAGCCAGGACAAATTGCTTTTATCATAATTTTGTGGTATAATGCTACAAAATTCAGGTCTGAGAACAGGAAAAAATGATGGCTGGAGGGCATGCGCTTGAAAAATCAGTTTGATTTAAGTCATAATATCATAGAATTTTTACTTTTTGCACTTGACAATCCGCCGGAAGCCGGCATGGATATGGACGCTCTGTTTGAAAATTATCATTCTTCGGAGTTGGAGATTATATTGCGCACAAGGGATGTACATACGGCGTTCCAGCTGAAAAAACTGATGGACAGTATGCCGGGGGGATGTTTTATCTATTATGCGGACGGGGATGAGGAGATTGTATACGCAAACGAGGCAATCCTTCGAATTTTCGGCTGCAAAAGTATGGCGGAATTTCGGGAGCTGACCGGAAATTCGTTTCGGGGACTTGTGCATCCGGATGATCTTGATGAGGTGGAGCGCAGTATCAAAGAGCAAATTAAGCACAGCCGATATGATCTCGACCATGTGGAATACCGCATTGTCCGAAAAGACGGGCAGATTCGCTGGATAGACGATTACGGGCATTTTGTCCACAGTGAAACGTCAGGCGATATTTTTTACGTGTTCGCAGGCGATGTGACTGAGAAAAAAGAACGGGAAGCCGCGGAGAAAAAGGCGTTTCTTGCGGAGTCAGACAAGCGGGAACTGCAGTTAAAAAAACAGATCAAAGAGTATAGCCAGGAAATTAAGCTGATTAACCAGGAGCAGTTAAGGCGCCTTGAGGTGATCGCGGGGCTTAGTATCGACTATGAATCTATATTTTACGTTGATCTGGATACCAATAAAATCAAGGCGTATCGTGTCAGTACACGTTTTGAAAAACAGTTTTTGGCAGACGAAGTTCAGGATTTTGCCGGCTTTGACGCCGCGTATATCAGGAATTGGGTATATCCGGAAGATCGGGACATTCTCTATGGAGTCACGGAACCGGAGTACATTCGGAAGCGTCTTTCAGATGAGAAATCATTTCATTTGAATTACCGTGTATTTGAGAATGGAAAGACAAAATATATACAGCTTCGCTATGTTAATGTCGGGTCTGAGGATCAGATTTCGCAGGTTGTACTGGGATACCGCAATATTGACGATGAGATTATACAGGAGATGAAACAGTCTAAGATGTTAAAGGAGGCGCTGCGGGCTGCCAACAGCGCAAATAATGCAAAAAACCTGTTTCTTTCCAATATGTCCCACGATATTCGGACGCCGATGAACGGTATCGTAGGGTTTGCCGCTTTGGCGAGAAAACATATCGACGAGAAAGAGCGGGTGGCGAATTATCTGGATCAGATTCAGGCTTCAAGCGACCAGCTGCTACAGCTGTTAAACGATGTACTTGAAATTGCGCGGCTGGAGTCCGGTAAAATTCATCTGGAGGAGAAGACCTGCAGTCTTATGGATATTACGCATCAGGTACAGATGCAGATGCTTCCGCGGGCAACGGCAAACGGTCATACAATTTCGCTGGATATATCCAATCTGACACACGATAATGTGATTGCAGACAGGGAAAGAATACGGCAGATTCTTACTTATCTGGTAGATAATGCGATCAAGTATACGCCAAAAGGCGGCAGGATTTCATTGGTTGTATCCGAGCGTCATGAGTGCAGGCAGGGCAGCGCATGTTTTCGGTTTGTTGTCGAGGATAACGGGGTCGGGATCAGCGAGGAATTTTTAGGACATATGTTTGAGCCGTTTGAGCGCGAGAAAAATACCACGCTAAGCGGGATTCACGGAACCGGATTAGGTCTTACTGTTGCAAAATATCTGGTCGATATCATGGGCGGAAAAATAGAAGTATCAAGCGCATCCGGAAAAGGAAGCCGTTTTAGCGTTACCATACCGTTTCGCATACAAAAACAGCCCGAAATATTTCAGACAAGTGCGGGCGACGGTAATGACGCGGAGCGTGAAAATTCCGGGACAAAGCGTATTCTGATTGTGGATGATAACGAGATCAATCTGGAAATCGAAAACGAGGTGTTAAAAGACGCCGGATTTCTGGTGGAGACGGCTTTTGACGGAAGCGAGGCTGTTGAACTGGTCAAGAAGTCCATGCCCGGCTATTACGATTTGATTCTGATGGATATTCAAATGCCTGTGATGGACGGTTACAACGCGACAAGGGCGATACGCAGTATCGAAAACCCTGCAATCTCCGGGATTCCGATTATAGCGGTATCGGCAAATGCATTTGAGGAGGACAGAAGGAAAGCGATGGAAAGCGGGATGGATGAGCATCTTGCAAAACCGCTTGACAATACAAGGCTGTTTCAGTTATTAAATAATTTTTTACGCATAAAATAACTAAGAAAGAGACGCCGGTTGCGGCGGGATGAGTGACGTAATGAAAAAGACAGCGCTGGAAAAAGAAATAGAGTCCGTAAGGCGGAAAGAAGAGCGATATTTGAAAAAACGCGCCGAAAAGAAAGTTTCCGTCATCAATCGTGCGTTGGAGCAGAGGGCGCCGGAAAAGTTGCAGAATACATTAATTGCGGCTTTCTCTAAAGCATTTGCTCTGATTTTCCAAAAAGGAACAGCAGTGATAGAAAAGACCTATTCCGGAGACAAAATAAAAAAAGACGTAAAGGTAAGGGAATATGCGGCTGCAATTTGGGGAGACCGCCGCTCTCTGCGGGAGTTTTCCAATCAGGCGGGAAAGGTAAAAAGGAAGAGTCTTCTGGTCACCGGAGCAGAGGGAATCGGTCTTGGCGTTTTCGGAGTGGGACTGCCGGATATCCCTCTCTTTACCGCCGTTTTGCTGCGCAGTATCTACGAGACGGCGCTGCAGTTTGGCTATTCCTATGAGACCGAGCAGGAGCGGCGTTTTATCCTGCTTTTAATTCAGGGGGCGTTATCCTATGGCGATGAACTGATCGCGGTGAATGCAAAAGCGGATGAATATCTGGAGAACAACGTTCTGACAGAAGAAACATTTGCGTCACAGATGGACGCTGCAGCCGCCGCGCTGGCTAAGGAACTGCTCTATATGAAATTTTTGCAGGGGATTCCCGTAGCCGGGGCAGTTGGCGGCGCTTACGATGTAGTCTGTCTCAAAAAGATATTAGATTATGTTCAGTTAAAGTACAAAAAAAGATTTTTGACAGACAGGAATCGACTGTCCGAGAGAGACGCAGACTGACGATTCGTAAACAACATCGTTTGTCAGTGCGGCTGCGCCGTCTGTTTCCGATAGTCGGAAGGGGAGAAGCCTTTTTGTTTATGAAAGAGCCGGCTGAAATAGAGCGGGTTCTCATATCCGACGATGCGGGCGATTTCAGAAACGGTGTAGGAGGTCGTCTCAAGCAGTATCTGCGCGTTGGTAATCCGGATAGAAACAATATACTGCATCGGCGTTGAGCCGGTATACTTTTTAAAATTCCGGATAAACCAGCTTACGCTCATTCCCCTTTGGGCGGCATAATTTTCAATATTGATTTCCGTATTGTAGTAGTCGTTAAAATATTGCGCGTCAAGATCCATTTCCGCGTCAAGATATTCGTTTGTGAGTTTTTTCTCCCGCGCGATCTGCCTTTGAATCGAGATCAGCAGATGGCGCAGCAGAAGAACAAGCATTTCCTGATAATTGGGCTGGCATCTCTGCAGTTCTGTGATAGCCCGTTTAAAAATTCTTTCATATTCCAGTGAAGTTCCCACATAAATGACGCGCATATCGTCTTTGATCCCATAGCTGCGCAATATGTTTTTTACGTTTCCGCCGGTAAAGTGGAGCCAGTACACTTCCGTTTTGTCTGCGCCATAGTATTCGTATTTCTGAAATTCTTTTGGGCGGTACAGGACAAGATTGCCGGCAGAAACAATGGTATCGTCTTCTTCATGATCAAAATGAAAATGAGCAATCCCGGCCTTGACATATAAAATCTGATAATCAATGCGGCCGCGCGGACGGTAAGTCGGCAGTTTTGGGCGGCGGTCCAGACGGTAGGTCCCGCAGCTTCCGACAACTAACGGTTTGCTCTTATCTTTAAAGTCAATCAAAGAATTGTTTAAATAGCCGGCGTTCATATACATAAAAATCAATCCTCTTCTTATTCTCAAATTCAAATTAAATCCATTGTATCATTTTGTTCATGTTTTGTCTAATTGAATTTATAGCAAAAACAGACAAAAAAACTTATAATAACATTACAAAATAAATAGAGGAGGAAAAATAAACCAGAAGTAAGAAATAAGGGGTGAATAGTTGCAGTACAAAAAAATGTATATTTGGAGGGGGTTGTGCAATGATTGTGCAAAGGTTTTACGAGGATGCGGACATACTGCATGATAATACAATGGCGCCGAGAGCATACTATATTCCGGCGTCCTGCAGAATGGACTGTCTGATTGAGCAGCGCGAAAAGTCCGATCGGATACAGATGTTAAACGGAACATGGAAATTTCGTTATTTTGACAGTATTTATGAGGCGCAGGAACCGTTTTTTGAGGAGGGATACGACGTAACCGGATTTGATGAGCATAAAGTGCCCGGGACATGGCAGATGGAGGGATATGATTCCCATCAGTATACGAATTTTCGCTATCCGTTTCCGTTTGACCCGCCTTATGTGCCGCAGGATAATCCATGCGGGGAGTATGTCTGCCGGTTTGAATACAAAAAAGAGAAAGATGCGCCGGGCGTATATCTGAATTTTGAAGGGGTGGACGCCTGCTTTTATGTGTGGATCAACGGCATATATATCGGCTACAGCCAGGTATCGCATGCGACAAGTGAATTTGATGTGACAGGAGTCGTTCGATGCGGGAACAATACACTTTCGGTGCTTGTATTAAAGTGGTGTGACGGCAGCTATCTGGAAGATCAGGACAAATTCAGGATGAGCGGAATTTTTCGCGACGTCTATCTGCTGAAACGTCCAAAACGCGCAGTCTGGGATTATCGTGTAACGACAGTTGTTTATGAGAGAAAAGCGGATGTCCGTATTTTTGTATCCTATATCGGCGGGACAGCTGCGCTTTCGGCAACACTGTGCGACCAGAACGGTTTGGAAGTGGATTCCAAATCAGTTTGTGCCGGCAGTGTCTCGCTTGAAGTTTGCGACCCGAAATTATGGAATCCGGAACAGCCGTATCTGTATACGCTTATCCTTCAGACTCCATATGAGACAATTACGGAATACGTGGGTATTCGAACAGTCGAGATAAAAAACAGCATTGTTTATCTGAACGGAAATAAAATAAAATTTCGCGGCGTCAATCGGCATGATTTTGATCCGGTAACAGGATGTACGGTTGCGACGGAACAGGTGAAGAATGATCTGGCGCTGATGAAACGGCATAATTTTAATGCCATACGTTCCAGTCATTATCCGAATGCACCGTATTTTTATCAGATGTGTGATAAATACGGCTTTCTTGTGATCGCTGAGGCGGATATCGAGGCGCATGGGCCGATGGGATTTTATTACAGTTTGAATACGGACAACAATAAATTTCATCACTGGAATGAGCAGATCGCAGACAATCCGGCATGGGAAAAACCGATACTCGACCGCGTACAGCTGATGGTGCAGCGGGAGAAAAACAGGCCGTGCATTGTAATCTGGTCCGTGGGAAACGAGAGCGCGTACGGCTGTAATTTTGAGAAAGCATTAAAGTGGGTAAAGGAGTATGATCCCGGCCGTATTACACATTACGAAAGCGCAAGATACCGCAATTATGACGCACAGTATCAATTTGAAGATCTTGATTTGTACAGCAGGATGTATCCCTCGCTGGAAGAAATCAAAGAATATCTGGCAAGAGATGCAGGCAAGCCGCTGCTATTAGTAGAATATTGTCATTCGATGGGGAATGGTCCGGGAGATTTGGAAGATTATTTCTGGCTGATTCAGAAAAACGATGCAATGTGCGGCGGTTTTGTCTGGGAGTGGTGCGATCATGCGATTGACTGCGGGAGAGACAAAAACGGGAAGATCAGATATCGCTACGGAGGAGATTTTGGCGAAATTGTACACGACTGGAATTTTTGTGTCGACGGTCTTGTGTATCCTGACCGCACGCCGCATACGGGACTGCTGGAGTATAAAAATGTTTATCGGCCGGCCCGTGTCGTCTCTTTTGATCAAAACACGAAAGAATTGAAGCTGCACAACTATATGGATTTTTTGGATCTGAAAGACTATGCAGCGATACGTTATGAGGTGTCATGCGACGGCGTCTGTGTCCAGAGCGGCGAGGTGGCGGCGGTCAGTATAAAACCGCACAGCGAATCGACGGCTGCGCTTGATATCACGATTCCGCCCAGAGGAAAGGCCTACTTAAAAATCATCTATCAACTGCGAAATAAATCGTCTTTTGTGCCGGCGGGATATGAACTGGGGTTTGACGAAATAAGGCTTTCAAATGAGGACGGAAGAAATCAGACGGCTCTAAAGTGGATGAATCGAAGTACGTCTGATGCGGCCGGTATATATGTCATGGAAACAGATGACGCGGTCATTTGCGGGGGGCGCGGTTTTACACACACATTTGATAAGAAAACAGGATTGTTTTCATCTGTCAATTACGCGGGAAGGGAATATCTGACGCGTCCGATGGAACTGAATATCTGGAGAGCGCCTACAGATAATGATATGTATCAGAAACGCGAGTGGAAGCGGGCGTGTTATCATGAAGCTTATGCAAGGGCGTATGACACTTCGGTACTGCAGACGAAAGACGCGGTGGCGATACGTACTGTTTTGTCGGTTTTGGCCCCGTCCGTACAGCGTATTTTGAAAGCGGAAGTTACCTGGGGCATTGACTGCAGCGGTGGAATACGTTCTGATTTTCAGGTGCACAGAAATGTGGAGCTGCCAAAACTGCCGAGATTTGGAGTGCGTCTGTTCTTAAATGAGAAACTGGAGCAGGTCTGCTATTACGGATTGGGGCCGATGGAAAGCTACTGTGATAAACACAGGGCCGCAAGCCACGGTATTTATCGGATGAGAGTGGACCAGATGCACGAAGATTATATTCGCCCGCAGGAGAACGGGAGCCATTATGACTGCGATTATGTGGAGGTTTCGGGAAATCGGTTTGGGCTTTTTGCAGCGTCCGAAAACACATTTTCGTTTCAGGCGTCCGTTTATTCGCAGGAGGAGCTGACGCGGGCGCCGCATCGCGACTGCCTTGTGAAAGCAGGCAGTACAATATTATGCATTGACTATGCGATGAGCGGGATAGGGTCGAACAGCTGCGGGCCAAAGGTATTGGAAAAGTATCGGCTGGATGAGAGCGAGTTTGCCTTTGCATTTCAGCTGATACCGTATGTTAAGGGTTAACTTTGGGAGGTATCAACAGCACAGCAGGAACAGATTTGGAATAGGGGACGGAGGAATACGATGAAGGAAAAAACGTATTTAAATTGGTATAACAAAGTGGGGTATGGTTCCGGGGATGTGGCAGGAAATGTGGTATATGCATTTTTGTCCTCCTTTGTCATGATTTACCTGACGAATACGGTCGGGCTTTCCGCTGGGGCAGTCGGTATTTTAATCGCAGTATCGAAATTATTTGACGGCGTTACCGATGTGTTTTTCGGCGCGATGATTGATAAGACGCGCACCAGGCTTGGACGGGCAAGACCCTGGATGCTGTATGGTTATATCGGCTGTGCCATTACGCTGATAGCAATCTTTGCAATCCCGACCGGTTTGGGAAAAACGGCGCAGTACGCATGGTTTTTTATTGCATATACATTGCTGAACGCGGTATTTTATACGGCGAATAATATTGCTTACTCAGCTCTGACTTCTCTTTGTACGAAAAACAGCAAGGAGCGTGTGCAGATGGGGTCGTGCAGATTTATCTTTGCGTTTGCGACAAGTCTGCTGATTCAATCTGTCACAGTCGGATTTGTGGCGATGTGCGGCGGAGGCGCAAACGCGTGGCGGCTTGTTGCAATTATCTATGCAGTCATTGGCCTTGTAGTGAATACGATTTCATGCCTGTCTGTAAAAGAACTTCCGGAAGAAGAACTGACCAGATCGGCGAGAGAGAAAGAAAAAGAGGAAAAATACGGACTTATCGAAGCAGTCAAATTATTGACAGCCAATAAATATTATTTGATGATCTGCGGCGTCTATATTTTACAGCAGCTTTACGGAGCGATGATTAATGCCGGAATCTATTATATGACGTATGTGATGAAAAATGAAAGCCTTTATGGCGTATTTTCCTGGGCAATCAACATTCCGCTGATCGTGGCGCTTGTGCTGACGCCGACTCTGGTCGGCAGATGGAGGGGGCTTTATAAACTGAATCTGAGAGGTTATATGCTGGCGGTGGCAGGACGTCTGCTTGTGATCGTGGCCGCTTACATGGGAAGCGTTCCGCTGATGTTGTTGTTTACGGCTCTTGCGGCGTTTGGCCAGGGGCCGTGGCAGGGAGATATGAATGCCGTAATCGCTTCCTGCTCGGAGTATACGTTTTTGACCAAAGGCAAACGTGTTGACGGTACGATGTATTCATGTACATCGCTTGGAACGAAACTCGGCGGCGGACTCGGCACGGCGGTTTCAGGGCTGCTTTTGGAGGTCAGCGGTTTTTCCGGGACATTGGACATCCAGCCGGCTTCCTGTATCCGTATGCTGCAGTTCATGTATTTATGGCTGCCGCTGATTCTGAATATAGTAATTATGCTGATTCTCTCCAGAATGAATGTAGAGAAAGCAAATGAAAAGATCAGGGCAGGGCTTGAATTTCAGAGGTAAGAAACAGAATGACATAGAAAAGAACAGGAATTTTCCTGTGTATCACAAGGGGCCGGCAAAGAATGATTGCCGGGCCCCTTTGAGATTATTCCGGAAGATGTAAATTTACACAAAATGTTCAGGATCGCTGTTGGTCGGATTTTATGTTCGGCAACTTTCGCCCGCCGCCACATCCGCCGCCACATCCGCCGCCGCCGCCGCAAGCCTGATAGGAATAGGTGACTGAATCCTCATTGCTTTGCGGCTCAAAGATTGTGTTGTCATCTACAATTTCTACATCAAGCAGAAATTTTAACTTCTGTTTCATAGTACGTCCTCCCTAAGAAAAAAAATGTGGAAATTCATTATAGTTCAATAAATGTTTATTAATTTTAGGATGATGATAAAAATCAGTTCCAAAACCAAAATTGATGGGAATTAGTTCCTTTGAAAATGCTCTCACTACATGGATTCCATCAACCAAAGTTTTGTATTTTACATAGACAGGAGAAAGTTTACTGATATCTTTCAGTTGGGTTACGTTTATTTCTGAAATACTAATTTCCTGTCCGCAACGTAAATAATTAATTTGATGGTTACAATTTGTGTTTCGATAAAGAATGCCGTGGTCTTTTGGCAAAATTACTTCTTTTGGCTTTACGGTTTCAAACATAATATCAGATTTGCCCAGTACAAAGGATACTTCCCATTCGTCAAATGCTTTTTTAACGGCTTCTTCTGCTGAAGAAAATGAAGCGGCGGAACCGGATACAAAATAAGGCGGATTAAAATCGTTTATGGAGCAGACTAATACCGCATATGCATAGTCGCAAAAAAGTGATAGTAAAAACAGCGAAACACCATTTTCTCGATAGTGATGAAATCTCTTTCTGATATCATCCGGAAGATCATGTTCTCTTATTTTGTATGGGGACTGCTTATAAAACCAGCTTTTCATAAGTGCATCCCGTTCGATTAATTCAAGTAGCGCTGCCTGTTTTGCTGCATCTATATCGAAATGGGCTGCGCATCCGCTGGTATTGGCTATATGAATCATTTTTTGGTTTCCATTGGCAGTATTAAAGCACATATCCGCAGGAACATATACATGACTGCCGTTTAGGTCAAATCCATGCAGCCATTCGATGGGAATTTCGCTGCAAAATTTTGTGAATCCATTCTGCGTAATCTGAGTGTCTGAATATGGAATATATTCGGCCGGGTTCAAATAAAAATCCCTGTTCATCCTGTCTGCGCGTTCTATAAAGTCAAAGTAACGACACGTTAAGATATACCTTTCATATGTTTCCATAGTGGATTTTAAACAGGCGCTGTAATAAACAGGATCTATACCGGTTCCAAATTCTGTCTGGCCGTGAGCGTCTGTGAATCCGGATACGACAACTCGCCTGTTTGATAGTTGAAATTGTGTATCATTTGATAAAAAAAGTTTGACATGCAATCCTTTTTTTTTCATTTCTTCATCTATAATAAGCTTTTCCTGATTTTTTTTCAAGAAAATTTGGTCTTGTTTTTTTTCTGTGTCCTCGTATCCCAGCGCATAGCATGCCAATGGAAATTCATGTTCCGGCATTTGAAATAGCTGTCGTATAGAATCGTCGCAGAAGCCTCCGTACTCCACGCCGCCAAGATCCAGTTCCGACGCAGCAATGGTCATATTCTGTACTGCCTGACCTGCTTCCAGTATGGTATACCGGTATCCTGCGTTTGTATATTTTTTCATGTGGCGGCTAAGGTCTGCGCATATAAAAAAAATACAGGGGGCGTTAAAAACACATTCAGTATCATTGAGCGCATATTGAAGCTGTTCTGGGAAAAAACTAAATTTTAGCAATAAAAGCCTGTTGTTTTTTGGGTCGTACTGATATAAGCCGGCCGGCAAATGTCCGGAAGAAATCCTATTTATAAAGTATACAGACAGGGGAAAAAGTGCTCCGGCTGATGCGGTTGGGCGTATATCAAAACTATAAGAGGCTTTGCATATGGCAAATAATTTATTTATTTCAACAGGGATATTTTGGAAATTCCTGCAGGAATGACGTTTTCGCAATGCTTCGAAAACTGGCGGGGATATCGCGTCGGTATCTTCATATATAGTGGCTGGTTCTTTTGTGAGATAATCCGGCTGTATCTGTGTCAGCGTTTCAATTTCTGAAATAGAAAGAAACGCCGGATATCTTGGGGGATTACAGGTTAAAGTATGGAGTTTCAAAAACTGTGTACGTGAATCCATAAGAATTTCATAGGTTACAAGACCTTCTATCGCGTCATGAACGTCGGATGCAGACATGTGAAGATCTTTCGATACCAAATGTGCGATTGTTTCTGCGGATGTAGTTCCGTTGCTTTTTCTTAGCAATTCCAGGATCAGTTTTAAGTCAGACTTAAATTTGCAGAGTTTTCCGGAGGGAGTCCGAAAAATAAGTTCTCTTTCAGACTGGGAAAGCATATGTGCACAATAGACAGGAAATAATTGTTGTTTCATTTTAATTTATGAATGTCCTTTCTGAATTATGTTGTTTCTTTCATATTTTTGTCAGTCAGATTTTGTGTTGTGAAGTTCCAAAAGATAACCGTAACCATGCAGCTGTTCGCGTTTCCCGCTTTTTGCTTCGTATCCGCATTTATCATGCTCCAGCTTTTGATATTTAATCGTTCTCTCCCGTTCCAGGCGATATTCCCCTTTGAGGCGGTATGATTTTAATTCCACTTTTGTTTTTGCATGTACAATTTCACCGTCACAGTAGAAACGGATGCAAAAACGATTCATATCGGCAAAGCCCAATGCATCAGGGACAAGCCAGATACAATCGTTTTCTCTTTGAAATTCGTATTTTTCAAAAGTATAATTGATGTATATGACTGCATTATCTCCGCTAATGAGCTCGTCGGCAAAATCTATTTCGATAAAGCGGTCGTCGCCCAGAACTTTTATGTCAGTTCGGATGGAGTTTTTTTCAAATTGAACACCTTCCGTGCTGATCGTAAGATTTGAATCAATATTATCTTCTCCGGAATAGATAAATCTTGCCATACATACCGGCTTGGAACCGGAATTGATCACAGTTAATTTCCATTGAAATTGAAGACTGTATTTTTCGGGATGTTCTTTTGTCTTTACCAACTCTACTTCAAGAACACAATCCGAAATCTTTAAATCTGTTCTGAATTCATCATATACATCCTTATCAATCAGATAATGGTCTACCGGCGTCAGTTTTATATGATCAATCAGCGCTTTTTTGCAGGCAGTAATTCGATCGTTTAATTCATCAACCTGAATGCCCAGCATTTTTATGGTTTGATCTAATTTCTCAATCAAAATGTTTTTTTCTTTTAATTCACTGTCTTTATGATTCATATCTGTCTGTGATTTGGAGGCCTGTTTCCTGAAAACAAATACGCTGATCATTACCGTTGCAATCACTGTAAGAATACTAATCATTATAATATAATTCTTGTTTACGGAAAGAATATTAAGAATCACATTTAAAGAGATCCCTGTTATTCCGCAGACAGTATTAATCCATGTGACGGGCGCCGGCGGATTTTTTATTTTTTTTACTCATTTTTAATTCCTCATTAATAAACAGGTTTTAGGAAATTACTTTTGTAAAAGTATAGCACATGCGGACATGTTTGGCAATTGTGCTTGCATAATTTGGAAAAATAGATAGCGACAAATACAAAAAGTATGCTATAACTCGACTTTTACAGTTTTATGATCAAAACCCCCTACATGGCCTGAAAACGAGGGCACTGAAAAAGTCTGATTCTTTGAAAAAGAATTGGGCTTTTTTCTGTGTTGGCATTATAATAGAAGTATAGGGAAAGAGGACTCCGAAATGCTGAAAGATCATTCACAGTTTCTTTGCTGCCACTTCTCCTCCGCACGTTGACTGATTCGGAGGCCGTCCCTATCAAGACAGCACCTGCCTGGTGCCCTGGAAAAGTCGGCAAAACAAAAATGAAACGGGCAATGCCCGCTTTAGAAACAACCGGGGAGAGGCAGCTTCTGCTGTTTCTCCTCTTTTCCATTCCACTCTATCTTCATAAAAAATTCACATCCAGAATATGGAATTGAATTTTGCACATAATTCTGTTATAATAATATACAAAATAAGAAAGGAGACGTTGAAGATGCCACAGATCAGACCAATTACAGACTTACGGAACACTAATGAGATTTCTGAAATCTGTCATGCAAAAAAAGAACCCGTGTTCATTACTAAAAACGGATATGGCGATCTTGTTGTCATGAGCATGGAAACGTATGAGTCCATGCTGGAAACCGCCGAAACAGATGCCGCAATCTTAGAAGCAGAAACCGAATATGCCCGGAACGGGATACTCCATGATGCCAGAAGCGCATTTGATTCTTTAAGGAGGAAACATTTTGGATAAATACAATGTCTCCCTTACAAGCCGGGCTTTACGGGATCTGGATGGCATCTATGTTTATATTGCCCAGACTTTACTGGTGCCTGAAACTGCATTGGGAATGTTGGATAAAATCGAAAAAGAAATCCTTTCCTTAGAAGAAATGCCCTGCCGCTTTCCAGAGAGGAGAACAGGGGCATATGCCAACAAGGGATATAGACAGCTTTTCGTTGGTAATTATACGGTTATTTACCGTATTGACGAAAAGCACCGACAGGTTATCATTATAACCATCAGATACTCTTCCAGCCAGTTTTAATGCATGCATACAATATCTAGTATTTTATAATTGGCTTGTCCTATATATTGTGTTATTATGAATTTGTTATTGAATTTTGTGCAGTTCCAGAACGAAAAGCACACGCTGTTTAAGTTTGTACGGAGTCAGAAAGTATAAAGTGCAGGACACTTTACGCTTTCTGGCTTTTTTGTGTCTGTAAAGAGCAATCTTACAGGCCGTCATGCAGCATATCTGTACGCAGGCAGGAATGATCCGGCAGTTTTAAGCCGCCAGCATCTCCTGCCTTTTTGCGCGAGTGATGAGCCGAACGGAAACGCTTAGGAAATTACTTTTGTAAAAGTATAGCACATGCGGACATGTTTGGCAATCGTGCTTGCATAATTTGGAAAAATAGATAGCGACAAATACAAAAAGTATGCTATAATGTCCGCGTGTGACAAAATAAAGCGATTGCAAAAGGACACAGGAGAAAGTTTATGGGAGTAATACTGATCGAATTGCTCGGAGGACTCGGCCTTTTCGTTTTTGGCATGACTCTGATGAGCAGAGGTATCGAAAAAGTGGCAGGTAACAAGCTGCGCGGTATTTTGGCGGCATTTACCAGGAACCGGTTTCTTGGACTTGTAGTTGGATTTTTCTTTACGGCGCTGATTCAGTCTTCGAGTGCGGCGACGGTTATGGTAGTGGGATTTGTAAATTCCGGTCTGATGAGTCTTGCAGAGGCATGCGGCATTATTCTTGGCGCCAATATCGGCACCACAGTTACAGCTATGCTGGTTGCATTCCGTTTAAGTACGATTGCGCCCATTTTTTTGTTTGTGGGAACGGTGATGGCGCAGTTTATCAAACAGCCGATGATCAAGAAGTCCGGGGAGATCGTACTGGGGTTTGGCATGCTTTTTGTCGGAATTGCGACAATGTCAGAGGCAATGGGGAAACTGCACGAGATACCGGAAGTGATAGAGATATTGGGAAGTTTTACAAATCCGTTTTTCGGTCTTTTGCTGGGACTTGTGATTACGGCTGTTGTGCAGAGCTCTTCCGTTA
The DNA here is from genome assembly GCA_947088345.1 of uncultured Roseburia sp. Classification (GTDB taxonomy): domain Bacteria; phylum Bacillota; class Clostridia; order Lachnospirales; family Lachnospiraceae; genus Roseburia. Next base: position 14,228 of record CAMUGE010000031.1, on the reverse strand, counting down.
CCGTCAGCATACTTGTTGTAATGGCGTCGCAGGGGCTTGTTGACATGCGTATTTGTATGTTTGTCATCCTTGGCTGCAATATTGGAGCGTGTGCGTCTGCAGTGCTTGCATCAATGGGCGGCTCCAAGAATGCAAAGCGCGCAGCCCTGATTCATCTCTTATTTAATATTTACGGGACGATACTGATGTTTTTGCTGTTGATTTTTTTCGGACGCGGAATCGAGGAAGTGATCTGTTTTTTCAGCGGACACGGCACGGATTCGGGCAATCTGGGCAGAAATATTGCGTGGGCGCATTTTCTGTTTAAAGTGTTCCAGGTCCTTGTATTCTATCCGTTTATGAACTTAATCGTTCGCTGTACATATCGTCTCATTCCCGGAGAGGACGAAGCCAAAGGCGGACAGGATTTTCGTCTGCAGTTTATCGGAAACGGTCTGCCAAATCCTGCCGTTGCCGTCTATATGGCGATCCAGGAGATGGAACGCATGGCCAATATGGCGATAGACAATTTAAATCTTGCCGTCGAGTGCCTGATCAGGAATGATGAGGAAAGCGCGAACAAAGTGTTTGAGATGGAGCAGTATATTGACTATCTGGACGAGCAGATCAGCAATTATCTGGTCAAGACGAACCAGAACACGCTGCCGATTGCTGACGCGAACATGATTGCCGCCTATTTTCATGTTGTCAGCGATATTGAGCGCATTGGAGATCATGCGCAGGATATCGCTGATCTGATCCCTCAGTTTTATAAAAACGGGCTGGCGTTAAGCAGCGAGAGTGAGCGGGAACTGCGTGACATGATGGATCTGGTCAACCGGATTTTAAGGGAATCTATTGATATGTTTGTAACCGGAAACACTGCAAATATGCAGGATATTGCAGAAATTGAGGACAGTATCGATCAGATGGAGCGCTCCCTGCAGACGACGCATATTTTAAGATTAAACGAGGGCAAATGCAGCGCACAGGCCGGCATTTATTTTTCGGATGTTGTGTCCGGACTGGAGCGCGTCGGTGATCACGCTATTAACATTGCGTTTTCGCTTGTTGAGGCGAGAGGGATCGTACATATGAAGTAGTAATTTCTTCCATATAAATGGGGCAGAATGCTGAATAAATGACATAAATTTGAGACGATAACGTGTCATTAATGTTAATTCAGAAAAAAAATAAGTTGTTTTTTTGTGAAAAACTGCTATAATACAAAAACAGTGGTGCATTTCTCAAAAGAGCAGTGTACCACGATAAATTAGATGAAAAGAAGGGAGAGAACTACGTATGAACAGGCAACGTAGGACAAACAAGTGGACCCAGAACAGACAGAAATCTCGACGGGTCGGCGCAATCGCTCTGGCAGCGGCGATGTTAGTCGAAACACTTGGGACAAATGTTTCTGTGGCTTTGGCAAGGGAAATTAAGCCATGGAAAGAAGAAGTGACAGGTGCGGTCAGCGATGTTTCGGAGGCTATGAATGCTGCAAACAAGTACATATCGGCAGGAGAAGCATTGGTAACGGCTTATGAAGGGCTGGAGCTTGCACCGGTAGTATCGGGGCTTAAAGTTAAGTCAGTTACTGCAGATTCCGTTACACTTGAATGGGATAAGCTGGTGTCTTCCGATACCAGATTCCAGGTGACAGGGTATAATGTATACTGGGCCGATAAGAATCTGGATACAACAGAATTTTTGCTGGTTGGACCGGACGGCAAAACTGTAAAGCCGGATGAAAAAGAGGTTAAGCCGACAGTTGACAGTGCAGATACATTAACCTTTACAGTAAAAAAGTCGACATTCAATAACCTTTACTTTAAGGTTGCTCCGGTGACGACAAGCGGAGTCGGCGCATTGTCAGATGCAGTTCGATCACCGAAAGCAGTAGAGTATGATGCATATCTTGAGAAACTTGATCGCGGTATGACAGCAACCGTTACGGCGGAAGGCGTTTATTTAAACTGGAGACTGTTTGCGGATGAAGTAGCAGGCTTTAGCGAGACTGGCCTTATGGGTGTGGATTTTAATGTGTATCGTGATAATGCAAAGATTGCGACAGTGACTGACAGCACAAACTATCTTGACAAAGACACAAAGTCTCTGGACGGCGTAAGCTATAAGCTGGTTCCGGTTAAAAACGGCGCGGAAGCAGCGGCGGAAGCATGTACGGATTACACGGTATTTCAGGCAGGGACAGATGCTGCTTTTAAAGATATCAAGCTGAAGAAACCACTGGATACCACAATTGAAGAGGTATATGGGGTAAAGACAGAGGATATTAAACTTCTGAACAGCGCAACAGACGGTTATACAACGACAAAGATTACATATATTGCCAGTGATATGTCGGTTGGCGATGTGGATGGCGATGGGGAATATGAGTATTTTGTGAAATGGGACCCGAGTCTTTCCAAAGACGTATCTCAGCAGGGATATACAGGCAAAACGTATATTGACTGTTATAAACTTGACGGAACTCTGCTCTGGAGACTGGATCTTGGATTAAATATCCGTTCCGGCGCACATTATACCGAATTTGGCGTATACGATTATGACAAAGACGGTAAGGCGGAGATGATGGTTAAGACAGCTCCTGGCTCCAAAATGATCACATATAATGAAGACGGTTCCGTAAAGTCCGAAAAATATGTGACAAATACGGAGTCAGCCATTGCAAAAGGTGTAAAAGACACCGACAATTATGTGATGTCCGCGGCCGACTACCGTGAATACCTTAAGAAGGTATTTATGGACTGGGGCAAGTGGGAAATGTATGAGAACAAACAGACCGTAAAGGATGCGATCGACGGACACTGGGGAACCAATCTGGTTGAACTCTGGAATGCGACCGACGTTCCGGAACTGCAGAGTGTCAACAAAGATGCAAAAGGCGTCGGATATACGGAAGCGGAAGCAAAAATCCTTGTGGATTACTTCATGGATCATTATCAGACAAGAATGTCCAAACATGATTTGAGAGTATATGAAGGTTATATTCTGACCGGGCCGGAGTATATCTCGCTGTTTGACTGTTCAACAGGTTCTGAGCTGGATACGCAGGACTGGTATTATCCGCGCGAAGACGATGGTATGCTCTGGGGCGATTATGCAATGAAAAATATCGAGCCGGGCAATCGCTGCGACCGTTTTAATGTAACAGTGGCATATCTTGACGGTGAGACGCCTTCCTGCATTATGGGACGCGGTTACTATACAAGAACAACGATGGTAGCGTACAATGTTGTTAATAAAAAGCTTGATGTTGCAGGAAAGATTGACTCCGGATGGACGGTGATGACAAATCCGTTTGACGATGGGCCTCATGGATTTGACGGTTGTGATCCTGAGAGCGGAAAGCTTTCCGGACAGGGCGACCATTATATCGCAGTAGCAGATGCAGACGGCGACGGACGTCAGGATATCATCAATGGCGGTGCAATCGTATCTTATGATATGGACAAAAAGGATCTGTTCTTATATAGTTCCGGAACAGGCTTGAATACAGTAAAAAATGAAGTTTATAAATATGGCCATGGCGATGCGATTCACATTACGGATATTGATCCTGACAGACCGGGACTTGAGATCGTATCCTGCTTTGAAGGCGGCGAGTGGGCTGCTTATGACTGGGCGCTCCGTGACACCGAGACAAATACGGCGATTTTTGGCAATCCGGGGCAGACTGATTTTGGACGTATTATTATCGGTGATGTTTTAAAGGATGTCAGAGGTCTGGAACTTAGTACCGGAAAAGACTGCAAAGGCAATCTTGCTGTTCTTGCAGGCGTCAGCACAAATATGAACATTAAGTGGGCTGCTGATATGAGTACCCAGTTTATAACATCCGCAGGTAAAAATGCAGATGGCGACGTATCCATTATCGGATATGAAGATGGTAAGAGCAAGACATTCTTAACGGCACAGGGATATCGCACCAACAATTCGACAAAAGGAAATCCATGCCTTGTAGCAGATTTGTTTGGCGATTCCAGAGAAGAAATAATTCTTCATAATGAGACAAACGATTCACTTCGTATCTATATGAATACGGAAGTGTCGGCACATAAGAATTACACACTGATGCACAATACACAGTACCGTGTGGGAATTGCATCCCAGAACTCTTCTTATAACCAGCCGGCATACACGGACTATTACTATGCATACGATACGGATTGGGAATATGTAACAGTTCAGAATCAGGCAAAAGAGCAGGCGCCGGGCGCTGTTGCAGACGGCGGCGTGATTGCGTCTGAGAAGATCAGCGCGCTTTTCGACGTAGATGAAATGTTAGGCGTTAAGGCTGACGGAGAGCCGGATGCGGTTTCCGGAGGAATGTCAACATACAAAGAAACGGTTGTCGACGGGATGACAACTTCTCCGTTAGATGATTATCAGTTCGACTTCGGAACAAAAAACGGAAGTGCACCGGCGCCGTTTAAATCGCCGGCGCTTGGAACAGATGATGCAAAATATAATAAGGCGTTGGGCTACGGTTTCTTGACGGGTATTCCAATTACAGAAAACAAACATATAGCAAATTCCAGCAATAACAACGTAACACCAAACGGCAACAGTGAATATGAGACGGCATTGTTTACGGCTGTAAGAGACGCAGCAAGAGCAGGTGAATGGTCGTTTGCGTTAGATCTTCCAGCAGGGGAATACAGGGTGAACATTTATGCTGGAACAGATGATGTTGGGAATAGTAGTTTCCCGGGGGCAGTATATAAGATTAACGGTGTGCAGGTGAACAATGGTGATCAGTATAAGACGGCTGAGACAGTTGATGACTGTCGTATGTCTGCCCGTGTAGTCTTAAAACGGGCTGGCCAGGTAGTTCTATCTGGACAGAACAGTAAGCTAGCCCTGTTCAATGCGATCACTGTCGATGAGTACAAACATGTGACACAGGATCATAATGCACAGGCATGGAATACATTTATAACCGCAATGGAAGGCGTATCCACAGAAGCCGCAAAAGTAGCGGACGGAGGAACTCCGGCTAAAGATTTTACAGGAAACGGAAACCTTGTTAAGGCGTTAAAAGAGGCGGAAGCTGCGGCAAAAGCAGTAGAATATATGCAGCTGACAGATACTTCTGAATATGATGCCGTTTATGCACAGGCAGAGACGGCAGTGAAAAACAGCAGCAAATATATTAAAGATACTATAACGAAACTGGAAAAAGCCATGGAAGACTATGTGGCGGCAAAAGAGAACCTGAATATCCAGCCGCAGGTAACAGCGTTTGTTGAAACTCTGGCATTCTGGCTGGATGGCGTAGAGTACGACCCGGTTACGAATATCGTTACGGTGGGCGAGGGCAATACATCAGAACTGAGCGCCCTGGTTGCAGAAGTGGAAGCTGCAAAACTCAAAGAAACAGATTATACGATTTCCTCCTGGAAAGCATATAGCGATGCATTGACAGCTGCGAAAGAGGTAATCAGCAGTTCGGATAAATCAATCCAGAAGATAACCGTTGCGTATGATGATCTTTCGGCTGCATACGATGGATTGAAAAAAACAGAACTGTTGACACAGCTTGTGTTAGACTTCGGACCGGAAACCGAGATTGACGGTACGACCGCGGGTCAGGTAACGGCGGCAGGTCTTATGAACGGACTGCTCAACATTGATTTGCCGGTTGCTCCGATTTTAGGAAAAGCCACAGATGTCTATGCTGAGAACCAGGATGACAACCGCAATCATTATGGATTTGATAGGGCGGTTGCCGCAACAAATACCGCTGCCGGCGGCGCATATTTCAGGGATTTTGTTTATTCAACGGGTGGCGCGCCATACACGTTTAAGGCAGATGTAAAAGCCGGTGTCTACTATGTATATGTTTACACTGGATGCAAAGAGGCAAATAACACGACAAAATTCTACTTCGGTAACGGAGAAGAGACGAGGAGAAGAGACGACGCTGCAAAATCTCCGACTCCGGTAGCAGTTGGAACCGGCGATCTAGATGGCAAGTATATTTATACTCAGACATCAGCCGCAGGCGGGCAGTATGGGGCAGGCGCCGGCAATACAGATTCAATCTACAAAGTATATGTAGCGCCAAATGCAGCAGGCAGCGAGCAGGGAACACTTTCATTGACATGTTTTGATGATACGGAAGGCCTTGCAGCAGATGCAGTTTCTGCAAGACTGGTTGGTCTTGAGTTCTCCTATGCCGGCCTTGTTGACAGAGAAGTATTAAAAGCGCTGAAAGCACAGGCGGAAAGCCTGAATGCAGACGATTATACAGAAGAAAGCTATCAGGCATTGATGGATGCAGTGGCTAAGGCGGATCCTGTCCTTGCAGAGAAAGACGAAACCAAACTGGCACAGTCAGAGATCGACAAGATTGAAAATGCAATTTTGGATGCGCAGCAGGATCTTGTAAATGTTCATGCTGTTGCATTGAAAGCAAAACTGGACGAGGCAAAAGCAGTCAGTGAAGCAGGCGTTACGGCAGACAGCTGGGCAGTTTTGCAGGAAGCAATCGAAGACGCGCAGGCAGTATATGACAAATATGTTGCAGGCGATGCAGAGGCAGATCTCAAAGGAGCGCTTGCAAAACTGACAGAGGTGATGAACAGTCTGGCCTTAGTCAACAAAGCAGCTCTGGCAGCTAAAATTGCGGAGGCAGACGCGTTGACAGCGGCAAACTACACAGCGGACAGCTGGGCAGCGTTCCAGAAAGTTCTTGGAGACGCGAAAACAGTGAATGCAAACCCGAATGCAACACAGTCACAGGTGGACGAAGCACTGAATAATCTTGCGGCAGCATTTGGAACATTGGTACCTGCAGGCGGTACGGCGGGCGATATCGCAACAGAGCAGGATAAAGCAGCATTAAAGGAAGCAATCGACAAAGCAGCAGCATTAACAGCGGCGGATTATACGGCGGACAGCTGGGCGGCAGTTTCTGCAGCTCTGGCAGAGGCCAATGCAGTATACGGCAATGCCGGCGCAACAAAGACGCAGGTATCGGATGCGCTTGCCAAATTGACAAATGCAGTGAATGCATTGAAGAAAGCTGCAAAACCGATTGGCGAGGCAAAAGGCAAGACATTTACAGATTCCAAGAAAAACAAATTTAAAGTAACCGTACAGGGTATGGATGACGGAACAAAGCCGGAAGTAGCGTTTACAGGAACCGGCGCAAATGGCAAGAGCGTAACGATTCCGGCAACTGTAACAATTGGCGGCGTAACATATCAGGTGACTTCTGTAAGCAAGAATGCACTTACAAAGGCTCAGAAGAAGAGCGTTACAAAGGTTACGTTTGGAGCGAATATCAAGACAATTGAGGCGGACGCATTCTCCGGCGCTACGAAATTATCAACGGTGAAATTTAACAGCAAACTTGAAACGATTGGAAACAAGGCATTCAGCAAATGTACAGCGCTGAAATCGGTAACGTTCCCGAACAGCGTTAAGACAATCGGAACGGCTGCATTCAGCGGCTGTAAGAAGCTTGCCACTGTAAAATTCGGCAAGAATCTGACAAAGATTGGAAAACAGGCATTTGAGGGCGCAGCAATCAAGACGCTTACGATTCCGGATAAAGTAACCGAGATCGGCGACAAGGCATTTTACAAGAATACAAAAATGACCAAAGTTACAATCGGTAAAGGTCTGACAAAGATCGGCAAGGAAGCATTCCGGAACTGTAAAAAACTGAACCAGGTGAACATTAAATCCACCAAGTTAAAAACAGTCGGCAAAAACGCATTCAAGAGCGTGAAGAAAGGCGCGAAAGCTTCCGTACCGAAGAGTAAGAAAAAAGCATATGCAAGTAAATTAAAACCGCTGAAAATTAAATAAAAGCGGAAGCAGAAAAACGGTGTCGTCCCAGGACGGCGCCGTTTTTTTAATCTGACAGGAAAGACCTTGTTTTACGGTATCAGTCAGTTGTTTTACGGTATCAGTCAGTTGTTTTACGGTATCAGTCAGTTGTTTTACAAAATCACTATTCTATTTTTGTCAAATCACATAAAAAAGTTTAACTTTAGCATAAAGTTGTGAAGTAAGTGTGAAGTTAACGTTAATATTTTCATGCACTCTCCTTGAATTTCCTCTCCAAAAGCCATAAAACAGCGTAAAATACGACTATAAAATAAGTTTATCTTATGAGAAATATGACTTGCATTTTTTATAAAACAAGAGTATCATGACTATAGGTAGCTTTTTCCATGAGAAAAAGTGACAATAGTTTGAGAATTGGCTCAAACTTTCAACAAAATCGAAAAGGGGGTATATCACGAATGAACAGACAACGTGGTAAACGCAAAGCGGGCGCACGTCGTGTCGGAGCTGCTGTCCTTACGGCTGCAATGCTTGTGGAGACATTCGGTGGTGCGGGACTTACCGACATATTTGCCGCAACAACACCGGGTACACAGTGGAAAAACGAACTGACAGAAGCTCTTGACGCGGCAGATGAAGCGCTCAAAAATGCAGATGCCTATCAGACGGCAGTCACAGGTATGACGACAGCCATTGACAATCTGCAGGAAGTAAGGTTTGTGGAAGGCCTTAAAGTGACAAAGGTAACAGAGAATTCCGTCACACTGCAGTGGAATGCATTTGTACCGGACGAGGGCGACACGCTGACCGGTTACAATGTCTACTGGGCGGACAAGAACTTAAAGACAACCGAGTTCTTGCAGTTGAACAGCAAGGGTACGACAATTCCAACTTATAACGGAGAGCCGGGCAAAGAGCCGGTTGCGGAGGTGACAGTACCAACAGCAAGCGCCGGAACAGGCGCGACCGTTACATTTACGGTCAACAAATCCACATTCCGTAATATGTACTTTAAGGTTGCGCCGGTGACAGGAAAAGGGGTCGGCGCAAAGTCAAAGGAGACGGCAAAATCACCGACGGCTGTGGAGTATACGGCACAGATGGAAAAGCTTGACCGCGGTATGACGGCGACAGCAACGGACGCCGGCGTATATTTGAGCTGGAGACTGTTTGCCGATGAGGTGACAGGCCACAGTGAGACAGGGCTGACCGGCGTGAACTTTAATATTTACCGCAATGATGAAAAGATTGCCACGGTAGAGGACAGCACCGACTATTTGGACAAAGGAAATAAAACGTTGTCGGATGGCATGTATAAGCTGGTTCCGGTAGGTGAGGACGGCAATGAAATCACAGATCAGGCTTGTACTACTTACAACACATTTGTCAAAGACAAAGATAATAAGAATGTGGCGTACAAAGAGATCCCGTTGAAAAAACCGGCGGACACCACGATTGCAGAGACATACGGAATTACAAGAATCACAAGCGTTAACTCCAGAACCGACAATTACGGAAATGACGCAGATTTTGGCGGAGATGCGGGGGATGCTACAAAGTATCCGATTACGTTTGTTGCCAATGACTGTTCCGTAGGCGATGTGGACGGCGACGGAGAGTACGAGTATTTTGTAAAATGGGATCCGAGTCAGTCAAAAGACGTTTCACAGGTAGGATATACCGGAAAGACTTATATCGACTGCTATAAACTGGACGGAACGCTTCTGTGGAGACTTGACCTTGGCGTTAATATCCGTTCCGGCGCGCACTATACAGAGTATGGCGTGTTTGACTACGACGGAGACAACAAGGCAGAGCTGATGGTAAAAACAGCTCCGGGCTCCAAAATGATTACATACAATGCGGACGGTACCGTAAAAGAAGAAAAGTATGTGACCAACACAGAGAAAGCAAAAGCAAGCGGCGCAACAGATACAAGCAATTATGTGATGTCTGCTGCCGATTACCGTGAGTATATGATTGACTATTTCCAGCACTGGGGGAAATGGGACAATTATCCGGAAGATATTGTAAAGAGCGTAATCGAATGCGATGGCGGCTGGAGCAATAATCTGGTAGAGATGTTTACGGTAGACACACGCTGGAGAGATGCAAAATTCTACATTGGAGATGATAAAAATACATCCGTAGACTTGAAAGCAATCGGATCCAGCATGGAAGATGACAAGGTTATCGCTGAAATCCAGAAATATATTCCGGAATACCAGAAAGGCGATAAACTGGTAAACGTTGCGATGTACGATGAGAATGGCGCTGTGAAGTATCCGTCTGAGGGCGCGCCGGTGGCTAACTTAAAGACTGTTCGCCTGCAGGATGTAAAGAGCTATTATGGTTCTTATGATATTGCTTCCTTGGATAAGGATGCGACAGACAAGGGATATACGAAAGAGGAAGCGACGCTTCTTACCGATTATTTCCTGAAACATTATCAGTACCGTATGAGAAAACACAACCTGAATACATTCGAGGGTTATGTGATTACAGGTCCGGAGTATATTTCGCTCTTTGACTGTTCAACAGGCGCTGAACTGGATACACAAGACTGGTATTATGACCGTATCGACGACGGTATGCTCTGGTGCGATTATGCGCTTGACTTTATGGAGCCGGGCAACCGTGTGGATCGTTTCAATGTTTTGGTGGCTTATCTGGATGGCGAGCATCCGTCCTGCGTGATGGGCCGTGGTTACTACAGCAGAACAACAATGGCTGCTTACGGCGTTGAGAACAAGAAACTCAAACTCGTTGGTAAGATTGATTCCGGATTTTCCGTAATGAAGAATCCGTTCAATGATTATCATGGTGCGGACGGCGTCGATCCGGTGACGGGAACGCTTGCCGGACAGGGCGATCACTATATCGCAGTTGCAGATGTAGACGGCGACGGACGGCAGGATATCATTAACGGCGGTGCAATTGTATCTTACGACATGGCAAAGAAAGATCTGTACCTTTACAGTTCCGGAATAGCTTACAACACAAAGTCAAAAGGGGAATTCAAATACGGACACGGCGACTGTATCCATATCACGGATATCGATCCTGACAGACCAGGTCTTGAGATTGCATCGTGCTTCGAGGGCGGTCCTGGCGCAGCATATGACTGGGCGCTCCGTGATACCGAGACAAACAGTGCAATCTTTGGGGTGCCGGGATCACAGGATTTTGGCCGTCTGATGATCGGCGATAACCTGCCGAATGTCAGAGGTCTTGAACTTAGCACAAACAAAGACTGCAAGAACAATAATGTAACTCTGATCGGCATGGGAACCAACATGAACATTAAATGGGATGCGGATATGAGCACCCAGTTTGTAGCAGGAACCTCGACCGAGAAAGTACAGCCCGTTTCCATCACCGGTAACAAAGATGGAAAAGACACGACATTTATGCGTGCAGATGGCTATACGACAAATAACTGGACAAAAGGAAATCCGTGTCTGGTAGCTGATCTGTTTGGCGACACCAGAGAAGAACTTCTCGTTCGCGCTTATGACAGCAGCAATTTAAGAATCTACATGAATACAGAAGATTCTGTACACAAGAATTATACATTAATGCAGAATCTGCAGTACCGCGTTGGCATTGCATCCCAGAACTCCGCATACAATCAGCCGGCATATACAGATTACTATTATGCTGCCGATACCGATTGGGAGTATGTATGGCTGCCGAATGCAAAGAAAGAGCAGGCTCCTGGCGATGTTGCTGAAGCTGCGGCAAATGTTAAGGGCAATGCGTTCGCAGATGACGGCGTGGATGTTGATGCTGATGTAAAAGCAGCTGATGTGATTACAGTAGAACCGGTTAGTATTACACCGGATGAGGCTACAAGCTTAAAACCAGTTGAGAATTATCAGTTTGATTTCAACAACAGCGATGATTCGGATTCACCGTTTAAGCATATTGTATTAGGAAAAGCAAAAAATACTACGACAGGCGACGCTGAAATAAATGCGGCGAAAGCAGCGAAAGCGGTTTATACGAAAGCGACAGGATATGGGTTCACGGAAGACAGCTTGAAAAATGCGACACAGGTTGTCAAAGACGGCTGGGCTGTTCAGGCAGAAAGCAGTGAAGCATATGATATGGCATTGGCCAAAGCAGTGGGAAATGCAATTCGTTTCCATGACAGCGACAGCGAATTTTTGATTGATCTTCCGAAAGGAACATATCAGGTGAATGTGTATGCAGCAGCTCTTAATGAAACTTATATGAAGAACTGCGAATATTACATTAACGGCGTGAAGATCGGTAAGCAAAATCCGGTAGCAGGCGGCAAAGTTTCCGACTATGGCGTGGCTGCGAAAGTTACGCTGACAAGACCGGGACAGATTACAATCAAATCGACGCCAGGCGGTAAAATTATAGACGAAACAACCGGTGCGCGCGATGGTATATCATTCTTCAGCGCGATTACGGTAAATACTTATGTTCCGAGGATCGTCGACGCAGTTGACGAAAAATGGCAGGCATATAAGGATGCAGAGGCAGCATTAAGAACAGCGATGGAGAGCTTCGAGGGTTCCAACAGCGCTAGTGATTTTACAGAAGCGCTTGCGCTTGCAATGGTTGCAATGAACAATGCTGCAAAAGACGTACGTTATATGAAATTAGCGGATCCGTCTAAGGATGCAGCTGTATATGCAGATGCGAAAGAAAAACTTTCCACACCGGAGTACTTTGTGACGGTGGCGGATCTGGAAAAAGCAGTAGCAGCATATGAAGCAGCGAAAGAGAATCTTGTAATTACAGAACAGATTCAGGGAGTCGTTGATGTTCTGGATCTCTGGCTCGACGGCGTTACGGTATCCCCGGGTGAGGGCGTACAGATTAAGCCGTATGATCCGACCGAGCTGCAGGCGCTGATTGATGAGATTGGCGAGGGCGTTACGGACGGCGGACTCGGAACCGGTACTTTAAAAGAGGACACCTATACGGTTTCCAGCTGGAATGCACTGAAAGCTGCTTATGATGCGGCAGTTGCTGCAATTGCGGATAAGACGTTGTCCAGACAGTATATGACAATCATCTACAGGAATTTGATGAACGCTTATGGCGATCTGGCAGATATCGCTCCGGTGACTGCTTATGCGATTGACTTTGGTCCGGAGAAAGACGTTGCAGAGGATAAGTCTGAAAGCGATCCGCAGATTGCCACGGCTAACACGCTGACGCTTGAGACGCACGGATTCCCGCTGAATGGCAAACTGTGCACGCTGGTAACGGGCAATACGCTTTATGCGGAGAACGGCGATGACAACCGTAGCCACTTTGGTATGGAAAAAGCGACGAAAGCAATGAATACAACATCAGGCGGCGCTTACTTCAGAGATTATGTATACGGTGAGAATGGCGATCCTTATACATTCAAGGCGGATGTGGCAGAAGGTTACTGGTATGTCTATGTATATACCGGAGATAAAATTTCCAACCATACGACGGATTTCTACTTCAACGACGGAAAACCGGCGTACAATAACAACGAGGCCGGCGTAAAAGCAGCTTCCCGTGGCGCAATTACACCGCAGCGTGAAGAAGACGGCAAGACAATTTATACGCAGGCAGGTTCCGGCGGCGGACAGTATCTGGCAGCAAATGCTATTTACCGTGTCTATGTTCCGGCAACAACAGAGGGCGGCGATAAAGGCGTATTCTCTATCACATGTTTTGACGCGTCAAAATCAGCAAACGTTACAGCAAGATTAAACGGTCTTGAAATGGCTCATATGTCCTATGCGAAAGCATTAGAGGAGACAATGAACGAGCTGAAAGCCTGCAGCGCAGACGATTTTACAGCAGCATCCTTTGCACCGGTTGCAGCAGCGCTGGAAAAAGCACAGGCTCTTGTAGGACAGGAAGAACAGAAGAAAGCAGAAGTTGTCGCAGTGATCGACGAACTCTCCGAGATCGCAGGTAATCTGGAAAGAAAAGCAATTAAAACGAAACTGGAAGAAAAAGTGGAAGAAGTGAAAGATTTCACTCCGGATAATTTCACAGAGGAGAGCTGGGCTGCTTTCAGTGAAGCATTAAAGAAAGCACAGGATCTTCTGAAAGAAGATGCAGACCCAAGCCAGAAAGAAGTAGACGATGCGTTAGAGGCATTAAAAGCAGCAGTTGAAGGTCTGACGAGCAATGTGGATAAGACAGAGCTGGAAGAAGCTTATAACAAAGCAGCTCAGATTGATCCGACCCTTTACACGGAGGACAGCTATAACGTACTGGCAGATGCTATGGCAGCTGCAGAGGAGAAACTTGCTGACAAGAATATCACGCCGGAAGAAGTAAAAGAGTATGCGAAAGCAATCAACGATGCGATCGCAGGGCTCGTACTGCTTAATCCGGGAGAAGATCCGAACCCGAATCCGAATCCAGGACCGGGAGGAGATCCGAACCCGAATCCG
>CAMUGE010000030.1 GCA_947088345.1 uncultured Roseburia sp. | reverse complement strand
CAATCCCCCGCACTGGTTTTTCCGGGATTGGAAATAAGGCTGCACCAACGCCGGGTATTAAAAGACGGGGCAGACATATACCTCACACGTTTGGAATACGGCGCACTCTGCTACCTTGCCGCCAGTCCGGGGCGGGTATTCACAAAGGCGCAAATCTTTGAATCCGTGTGGAGCATGGAAAGCGAAAGCTGCCAGTCAAGCGTTGCCAGCGTGATATGCAACTTGCGGAAAAAGATAGAGCCGGACAGCAAAAACCCCACCTACATAAAGACCATTTTAGGCATAGGCTACAAGTTTGCTTCCGGGGAATGACAACCGAATAACCGCCGCCATTTTAGGCAGTCAGAAAGCAGGAAATCAAGAAAAGGTTTCCTGTTTTTTTGCGCCCGTTTTTGTCAAATGCTGTTACGAAAACACGAAAAGATTTTCCGGGGAACTTTGCCAAATTTTTCTTCCAGTGCGTAGTAATAATGACGGGAAAAATATTGCCGCAAAGAACTTTGGCAACATTTGTATCACGAAAAACGGGAATGAAGCTTCGCATTTATCCCGAACATATACAGGAATACCAGAGCTTTCTTGACACACTGCCCGAAAAGGTAAAAAAGGAAATCAAGAAAGCGTCCGTCTGTAAACGACTGATCAATCCTGATGACTGTAATTCGAAATGTGTAATGGGATTTACCTTTGTGCTGGATGGGGAGCAGTATCAGAAATGCCGTTATATGGCGTTTCAGCCTACATTGAGTGAGGAAAACAATCCATATATAAAGCAGTTTTTAGAGAAAGAATTGCAGGCAGGCGCCGATTATGAGTAAGCAGAATGTTATTACAGACCGGGCGCAATGCTCTTTTTCTGTAATATGGAAAGCATCATTTAAAAGTGAGATGAAAATTCTAAGCCGATAGGTAAAGGCGAGAGACAGTAAGGGCAGTAGAGAAAATCTATTGCCTTTTTTGCGGCTCACCTCAGTTTTCCTTAAATTACCAGGGAAAACGCTTGAGCTTCCTCCTGACTTAAGCTATAATTCCTTTATAGTTCCAAAACAGAGAGGAGGAGTGTTTATGAAAGGACTGGAAACGACGGAAAAAGATCAGGCGATAAACGCTGTCCTCAATTGAGGGAACGGAAAAAGAAAGGATATTAAGGGTGTTTCAGGTAAACATGAGGAGGAAGTTTTGAAATGCAAAACCAAAGGCAAATAAAGAGGTTGCGGTTGTGCGCACTGCTGTTTTTATTTCTGGCTGCAGGCTGGCTGTTTTTGCATACGCAGACGGTTTCGGCTGCAGGCGATCTGATAACGATCAAAAGCTGTACGCTGACCAGAAACGGCAGAAATTTGAACATTAAAGCGACTGTCGGGGCAAAAAAAGCGGAGATGGGAAAAAATCTGTATCTTCTGGCGCTTGACTCTTATGAAAAAGACAGCGGGGTTCTTGCGGCAAAGCCGGTTGAGGTGGTGAGGGCAAAGAAAGGGACGATCACTTTTTCTGTGAAATATAAGCCGGAAATGCTCTGTCAGCAGTTTGTTGTTGCATATAAGAAAGGCGGGAAATATAAGATTGCAAGCAATGCCAGCTATATAACAAATCCGGAAGTACTTGCGACCTATACCGGAAAAGGGGCTGCGACTTACTCCAAAAAAGGCGTACAGCCGGATTACGGAGAAGTAAACGATCCGCTGGCGCTCGGCGCGCAGCATGTCCTTTTAAATTGGACAATAAATGAAATGTTTCGGACCGTACATACGAAAAATACGATTACCTACAAATACAGAGGGAAATATTATTATTTTGACCAGGATGTTATGAACTATCATGACAGTCTTGTCAAACAGTATGTTGCTTCCGGCGCGCGCGTGTATGTGATTCTGCTGCTGCAGTATGGAGTCTCGAAAGATACGGCGTCTATGTGTTACGGCGCTTCGGACGCGGCGTTCTCCTCGGTCAATGTGACAAATCAGAGAGGATGTCTTACCTGGGAAGCGCTGATGACTTATCTTGGCGAACGGTATTCGACCGAGGATAATCTTGTATCGGGCTGGGTTCTGGGAAATGAAGTTGACAGCCCGGGGAACTGGAACTATGGAGGCGGAAAGAGTCTTGGCGCCTATATGGCGGATTATGCAACTGCTTTTCGAATCTGCCACAATGCAGTCAGAAGCAAAAGTAAAAATACGAATGTCTACATCAGTCTCGACTATAACTGGAATTACGATGCGGATGGAGGCGGAAACGCATACTTTACGACAAAAGCAACGCTGGATGCTTTTTATTCCAAATTAAAGAGCAAGGGAAAAATTAATTTTCGTATTGCATATCACGCGTATTCACAGGGCTTAAGGGAGCCGGCGTTCTGGGATGATTTTGATACGAGCAACGATATCGGCAGCAAAATTATTACGATGAACAATATTCATGTCCTGACCAATTATGTGAAAGACAGGTTCGGTAAAAACTGCACGATTATGCTTGCGGAGCAGTCGTTCAATGCAAACTGGGGCGAGGATCTGCAGGCGGCTACATTTGCCTATGCCTATTATCTGAGCGAAGCGAACAGTATGATCGAGTCGTTTGTGTACGGACGCGAGTTTGATACGGAAAAGGAAAATAATGAAAATTTTTTCTGGGGGCTTAGCGATAAAAACCGCAACAGGCGTCTGATCTGGAATGTCTTTAAGTACATAGACTGCAGGGAATCGTTTCAATATACAAACTCGCTTGTAAAACGTACAAATATAAGTTCATGGACAAAGATTAAGGGGTTGAAGTCAAAGGTTTCCAGATTTCCCAAAATACAAAGGCCATGCGCGCAGCCGGCAATTACAGATTTCGGCTATGATTCTGCAACGAGTATTCGGCTGAACTGGACCGGTGTGACCGGATGTGACGGCTATCAGATTTATCGCGACGGAAAGCGGATTGCCGTTGTTGGCAGCGGAGAATCTTCGTATGTAGACAGAGATCTGGAAATGGGCCAGCGTTATGTGTATAAGGTACGCGCCTATAAAAAAATAGCGAACTATGATTTTTCCGGAACTTTAAAGACGATCTTCGGTAATTTTTCAGAGGAGCGGGAATGGATTGTTCCCGAAGTAAAGTCCGGAATGTATATGTTAGAAATGGAGGAAATGCCTTATGGAACACAGGAATCCGCTTTTGGGGGAGAACGATACGGACAACCGATTTATCACGATCGGTGAGATAATGCTCCGCTTAACGCCTCCCAGCTACGAAAAAATACGCATGGCGACTAATTTTGAGGCGAGTTACGGAGGGAGCGAGGCAAACATTGCGCTTGCCCTTGCAAATCTTGGCGTAGACAGCACATTTTTTAGCGTTGTGCCGAATAACAGTCTTGGAAAGAGCGCGGTTCGTATGCTGCGCAGCAATGATGTACACTGTACGCCGATGATACTTACATCACCGGAGCAGACGCCGTCTCACCGCCTTGGAAGTTATTATCTGGAAAGTGGGTATGGGATACGTCCAAGCAAGGTGATTTATGACCGCAAGCATAGTGCGATGACTGAGTTTGACTTTAATTCAGTGGATCTTTCATCTTTGCTGGCGGGCTTTACCTGGCTGCACTTGAGCGGTATTACGCCGGCTCTTGCGCCTAATTGCAGAAAACTGGTGATGGATTGTCTGAAAGTGGCCAAAGAGCAAAATATTATTGTCAGTTTCGACGGAAATTTCAGAAGTAAACTCTGGACCTGGGAACAGGCGAGAGATTTTTGTACCGAATGTCTGCCGTATGTGGATGTGCTGCTCGGAATCGAGCCGTACCATCTGTGGAGAGATGAAGATGATCACAGCAGGGGGGATGTCAAAGACGGCGTTCCGTTGCAGCCGAGCTATGAACAGCAGGATGAAATTTTCCAGGCGTTTATTGCGCGCTATCCGAATCTGAAGTGCATTGCACGCCATGTGCGCTATGCGCATAGTGGAAGCGAGAACAGTTTAAAAGCGTTTCTCTGGTATGAGAACCATACCTTTGAAAGCAAATTGTTTACTTTTAATATTTTAGACCGGGTCGGCGGCGGGGACGCTTTTGCAAGCGGCCTGATCTATGCGATGATGCATGGGTATAAACCGATGGACATGGTGAATTTTGCAGTTGCAAGCAGTGTGATTAAACATACGATTCGCGGGGATGCAAATATTACCGACGATGTGCAGAGCATCCGTAATCTGATGAATATGAATTATGATATCAAACGTTAAAGAGAGGCTGCCGTGAAATTACGGCAGCCTCTCTGATGTTTTACAGAGTCAGCGTCAAAAACTTTAAGGAACCGGAGGGATTTTCGGTTCCTTTTTCTAACAGAGAGACAAGACCCTGCAGCGTTTCTTCGATTTCTTCCGGCGTAGAAGGAACCAACATATTATCTAACTTGACCGAGAGGATAATCAGAACAATCTCGGCGAGCGCCGACGGATATTCGAAATGAATTTCTTCGTTTTCAATTCCCTGTTGTATGATTGCGGTCAGTACCGGTTTTAATTCGAAAATCAGATGTTTTAAATATTTCTGGTGGAGCCAGGTGGATTCCTGCAGCGTTTCCTGTTCCGAGGTGTTGCGCTGGCTTAAGAATGTAGCGGAGGAGCTGCGGCATGCAGCGAAAATCATGGCCATGCGGGTAAATGGGGAGATCTGTGTTTCTTTTGCAAGATCTTTTGCCGTCTCAATGGGCGCTTCGTATTTGCGCTTAATTAAGGCCTCAAAGATCGCGTCTTTGGATGGAAAATAGTAGTAAATGCTCCCTTTTCCGATTCCGGCAGCCTGAGCGATCTCGCTGACCGAGATTGTCTGTAACTTTTTTTTTCCAAGAAGTTCATCTAATGCATTCAGTATCTTGTCATATTTTTTCATGTCCGGCATGATTTTGCACCTCTCGTTTCGAATCGTTGGTGAAATGATAAGCGTTTTCTATCAGTATAGCACGGACGGCGCCTAAAATGCAATTGGATAAAATGGCCGGAAATGGGAAAAATTATACTGTATTTTTTGGTAGAATGTAACATTGACCAGTGGTCGAAAAATATGGTAGATTATAGACAAGATAAATCGACTGCTGGTCGAAAAAGTGAGAAGGAGAAAAGAATGAAGAAAATTGCTGCCGGGGTGTGCTGCCTTGGAATCGGGGCAGTGGCGTGCGGTGGAGTTGCCGCATACTTTTACAGAAGAACCATGATACGAAGTAACGCGAAAGTAGAGCGTACCATGAAAATGGCGGGTACCGACTGGGGACAGTATATGGAATTGATCGGGGAGCGCAAGTCGTATTTGCTGGAACAGCTTCATGAGGATGTTTTTATTCAATCAGATGACGGATTAAAGCTCCATGCTACTTTTTTCCCACGTGAGAGCGCAAAAGTGACAGTGATTTGTTTTCACGGCTATACAAGTGAGGGAATGAGCGATTATATCGGGCTTTCCGATTATTATCTGCGCCGCAGGGGTTATCAGATGCTTCTTGTGGACGAACGCGCGCACGGGCAGAGCGAGGGGAAATATATTGGATTCGGATGTCTCGACCGTTATGACAGCCTGAAATGGATTGACTGGGTGATGGAAAAATGCAATACGGAAATTGTTCTGCATGGTACGTCGATGGGGGGCGCCAATGTGCTTATGACAAGCGGTTTGGAGCTTCCGTCTCAGGTAAAAGCGATTGTTTCAGACTGTGCGTTTACCTCGCCAAAAGAAGTGTTTACGCATGTACTGCACACCATGTACCATATGCCGGCATTTCCGCTGATTCAGATTTCGGACCGGATCAATCGCAGACAGGCGGGTTATGGGATGGATGAGTGCAATGCCGCGCGGGAAGTAAAAAAGGCCAAAGTGCCGATTCTTTTTATCCATGGCGATGCAGATACGTTTGTACCGGTTGAGATGTGCGAGAAAGTTTACGAAAATTGCGCTTCGGAAAAACGGAAGCTGATTATAAAGGGCGCCGCCCATGCAGAGAGTTATTATAAGGATATGGGGGCGTATGAACATGCATTGGATGAATGGCTGAAACTGCATTTGGAACATGCATAACAAACAGAGAGAACAGGGGAGGTTGATCCGAATGAAAACAAGAAAGGGATATAAGGTTTATCCAATTACAGTTGCACAAAAATTTCATTTTTTTTATCTGGATTTCTGTCCAAATAAGGCTGTGGTGAATATCGGAACAAGTCTGACGATCGGCGCCGATTTAGACTGGGAAGTATTGCGCCAGTCAATCTATAAAGCATACGAGCGCTGTGAGTCGATGCGGATTCGGTTTGCAAAAGATAAGGATGGGGAAGTATACCAGTATATCGTAGCAAAGGAAGAGCGCGAGATTGAGTTCTGTGATTTTACAGGAAAGAGTATGGAAGAGGCGGAGGCCGTTATGCGGGAGTGGACAGGAAAAGCGTTTGAACGCTTTGATTCTCCGATGAACCGGCTTGTTATGATTAAAACGCCGGACGGATATAACGGTATCTATCTGCTTGTTGACCATCTGACGATGGACGCGCAGTCGCTGATCTGTTTTATGAAAGATATTATTGAGCTTTATTGTAACCGGATGTATGAGGGAATTGATTACCCAAAAGATATGGCTTCCTATATCGAACAGCTGGAGAAAGATCTTGCGTATGAGGCGGGCAGTAAAATGAAACAAAAGGATGCGGAATATTTTGAAAAGCTGATCGCATCTTCCGAACCGATTTACAATGGTATTCTGGGAACAAAAAATCTGGATGAAACGCGCGAGCGGACAGGAAATCCGAATGCAAGAGCCGCATACAATGCGACGGACTCAATGGAGTCGGCGCTTGATATTTTCAAACTTGAGGCGCAGCCGACGCAGGAACTGATTGATTTTTGCGAGAAATATCATATTTCGCTTGCTACGCTCCTTATAATGGGACTGCGCACTTATTTCCAGAAGATGAACGGAAACGATGATGTCTCGATCAACACGGCAATCGCAAGGCGCGCGACGATCAAGGAAAAGAAATCGGGCGGCACAAGAATCCACTCGTTTCCGTTTCGCACGATTATTACAAGAGATAAGACGTTCCTGGAGGGAATCTATGAAATCCGTGATCAGCAAAACGAGATGTTCCGTCATGCCAATTATGATCCGGTTTCCTATTTTGCATACAGGAGCAAGCTTTATCCGAATGCACCCGGACTTACGTATGAGCCCATGTCTCTGACCTATCAGCCGCTGACCATGAAAGACAAAGGACTTGACCGGCTGGGCGACATTCAGTATAAAACAAAATGGTATCCGAACGGGGCGACAACGCAGGGGATGTATTTAACGGTAATGCACAGGCCGGATGACAATGGGCTGAACTTTAACTTTGAGCACCAGATAAAAGCGGTCAGCAAGGATACGCTGGAATATATGTATTATTATTTATGCAAGATTTTGTTCCGCGGTATTGAAGAGCCGAACCGCACGATTGGTGAGATCATTGAGATGGTTTAAGGGGGAGAATGATGTTTGAAAAACTAAAAGGTATTATTTTAAATTACGTTGAGGTTGAGGAAAATCAGGTGACGCCGGAAGCGCGCTTTATGGAAGATTTGGGTTTTACCTCATTTGATTTTATGAGTATGTTAGGGGAACTGGAAGAGGAACTCGAGGTGGAGATTGATCAGCAGAAAGCAGCGGGGATACGTACTGTGCAGGAAGCGGTTGAATATCTGGAATCACTTCAGTGACAGCAGGAGGAGTAAAAGATGGGAATTTTTCACACAATTCATGAGATTTTAACAGAAGCGGCGAATCATTACGGCAAAGAGGACGCGGTTCGCTACAAAGTAAAAAGTGATACGATTGAATCAAAATCTTATCATAATTTAAAAGAGGACAGTGAGAGTTTTTCCAATGTCCTTGGTACATTAGGCGAGCAGGGGGCGCATATTGCAGTGACAGGTATGACGTCCTATGAATGGCTGGCGGCATATTTTGGAATTGTAAACAGCAGGAGTGTTGCCGTTCCGCTGGATGTTTCACTTCCGGCGGACGAGATGTGCGATCAGGTTGACCGCTCAGACGCAACGGTATTCGTGCTGGACGACATGCGTGCGGATGTGGCGGCGATCGTAAAAGAGCGTTGTCCGAAATTAAAACATCTGATCATGATGAAAAAAGAGAAGAGTGATCAGACGTCGCTTTCATTCTGGCAGCTGATTGAAGAAAACCGCGGCGCCTGCGATATTACGCCCAAGCCGGAAGATTTGTGTACGATTATGTTCACTTCCGGTACGACAGGAAAGAGCAAAGGCGTGATGTTAACGCACCGCAATATGGCGGAGAACGCGACCTGCCTTGATATGAAAATTCCGCCGAGAACCGTTATCTTAAGCGTACTGCCCATTCATCATGCTTACTGCTTAAGTATGGATGTGTTAAAAGGTTTTTCTCTTGGCAGTGTGTTCTGCATTAATGATTCTCTGCTTCGAGTGGCAAGAAATATTAAACTGTTTCGTCCAAATATGATTTTAATGGTGCCGCTGATGATAGAGACTTTTGCTAAGAAGCTGGAAGATGCTGCGGCGCTTCCGCCGGAGATGGTGAAAAAGGAAGTATTCGGCGAGCAGTTCCACACGATCTGCAGCGGCGGCGCGTACTTAAATCCGGAGTATCTTGATTTGTTTGCGAAATATGGCGTCACGATTCTCCAGGGATACGGCATGACAGAGTGTTCGCCTGTCATTAGTACGACAGTAAGCTGGAATATTAAAAAAGGTTCGGTCGGACAACTGATTCCGAACTGCGAGGCAAAGACGGTGGACGGCGAACTTTGGGTTCGCGGCAGCAGCGTAATGAGCGGCTATTACAATATGCCGGCGGAGACGTCCGAAACGTTAAAAGACGGCTGGCTGCTTACAGGAGATCTCGGCTATGTGGATGAAGAGGGATTTGTCTATCTGACCGGCAGAAAGAAAAACCTGATTATTACAAAGAACGGGGAGAATGTTTCTCCCGAGGAGCTGGAGAATAAAATCGGCAGTGACCGTCTGGTACAGGAAATTCTGGTTTCAGAGAGCGAGGGCGTGATTGAAGCTGCGATTTACCCGGATTTTGAGTATGCGCGTAAAGCGGAAATTCCGGATATTGCAGCAGCGCTTCAGCAGCTGATTGACGATTATAATAAGAATGCACCGTCGTATAAAAAGATATATAAGCTTTCTGTGCGCGATACGGAATTTGACAAGACGCCATCCAAAAAAATCAAACGCTATCAGTCATAAGTATTGCTGTCGGATTATTGATAAGGACTGCCGCAATATGAGTATGGTTCTCTCTCATATTGCGGCAGTCTGTGTTATTTTGTGTAATTGTGCGGCGGTTTTATTGTCGGGCAGTTTCCTGCATAGTTTAAATATCAAGTTTTGGCGGAACGTCAAGTTCGTCAGAGACATATTTTCCATTCTTTTTTCGCTGTCTGACGCATTCTGTCAGCAGATATTCAATCTGTCCGTTTACAGAACGGAAATCATCTTCCGCCCAGGCTGCAATGGCATCGTATAGTTTTGGTGACAGACGAAGCGGAATCTGTTTTTTTGTATTTTCAGCCATATCAATAGAGGCTGCCTGAATTGACAATAGGCTGTGCGTCGTGGTTGCCGCAGAGGACGACAAGTAAATTTGAAACCATAGCGGCTTTGCGTTCCTCGTCCAGCGTGACAACCTGATTTTCGTTTAAGCGCTCCAATGCCATTTCCACCATGCCGACTGCTCCGTCTACTATCATTTTGCGCGCGTCGATAATTGCCGATGCCTGCTGGCGCTGCAGCATTACGGCTGCAATTTCTGTCGCATAGGCGAGATAGGTGATGCGCGCTTCCAAAATTTCAATTCCCGCCTCGTTAACACGCTGCTGAATCTCATCCCGGATTCTGCCTGCAACAATATCGCTTGATCCGCGCAGACTGCCGTCGTCTGCAATACCGTCGCCTGTTGTGTCAACGTCGGGAGCGGCGTCATACGGATAGAGACGTACAATGTTGCGCAGTGCGCTGTCACACTGGAGCGAGAGAAATTCTTTGTAATTGTCTACGTTAAAAGCGGCTTTTGCCGTATCCACAATTTTCCATGTAACTGCAATGCCGATTTCGATCGGGTTGCCAAGGCAATCGTTGATTTTCTGGCGGCTGTTGTTTAGCGTCATAATTTTTAACGACATCTTTTTGCCAAGCTCTGCGGCGGCAATATTTGCGGCAGCCGGATTTGTCGAGATATCGGCGCTCTGGCTTAAAATTGTCTTTGCGGCAGGGTTAACGGCGCTGCAGAACGGGTTGGTAAAGTAAAAGCCCGGTTCGTTAATGGTGCCGATGTATTTGCCGAACAGTGTCAGCACAAGCGCTTCCTGCGGTTTTAATACATGAAGCCCCGGCCAGAGAATCCAGGCAGTCGATACTACGATGATCGATACAATCATAAGAGCGGGATTGCCGCCGTCTTCCACCATAAAGGCGCCAATTATGATGCCGGTGATTGCCACTGCATAGAGCAGCAGGGAAAAGAGAAGCGCGGACATTCCATGTTTTTTGCCGGTTAAAATTTTTTCTTTCATAGATAATTCCTCCATTCGTATCTGATTGATATCATTATAATATCACTTCGATCTGTGCATTGCAAGTATTATTTGAAAAACAGAAAAGAAATAAAAAATGAAAGGCCTGAAAAGGCCTGATTCGAGGGTTCGTGTGAGAAGTACTTCTATCCGTATAAAACGAATGCGAACGGCGTTCGCAATGCAGAAATGGGAATTTATCTGAAAAAGGCAGCTGTGTTACGACAAGCGGCTTTTGCGCCGTGAATCATAACATAGCTGCCTTTTGATTGAGGCCTGTTTTTAATTTTCTGCTCCAGCTATCAGCAGCTGTTCCACAATCTCGGAATATCCCGATTCCGAGGCATAATACATGGCGCTGTGCTGGTCGTTGTCAACACTGTTGACATCGGCGCCCATTTCAATCAGCATAGCGGTAAAGTCATTTTTGCCGTTCCTGGCTGCCAGTATCAGCGGAGTCTGCCCGTCAGATGTTTTTTTGTCGATACCTGCGCCGGCGGCCAGCAGCGCTTTTCCAACGAAAAGATCGCCCTTGTCTGCTGCAATATGTAACGGCAGGACACCGTTTGAATTGGCATAATCGGCTTGCGCGCCGGCGGCCAGCAGAAGTTCCACAATCATCAGATTGGATTTTTCAGTCGCCAGAATCAGCGGGGATTCTCCTTCGTCGTTTGGTTTATTGACACTGGATAGATCTTTTTCCAGCAGGATTTTTACCACTTCGCTTTGTTCGTTCCAACATGCATGATGGAGCGATGTGTTTCCGTATGTGTCGGCATGCTCTTCTTTGGCTTCCGAGAGAGCTTTTACCAGTTCTTTCAGTCCTGCGGAAGTTGCATAGTCTATGGCCATGCGGCCGTCGTTATCCTTAATGCTGATATCTGTGTCCGGATTTTTCAGAAGTTTTAAAGCGGCGTCTGTTTTTCCGTTTTGAGCTAACAGCATAAGCGGGGTTATACCGTTGTTGTCGGTGCAGTTGACATCGGCGCCTGCGTCAATCAGCATGTTGATAATTTGGATATTGCCGGATTCCGCAGCAAAATGAACCGGCATCCGGTTTTTCTGATTGCCAAGACCTGCGTCTGCCCCGTGTTCAAGCAGCAGCTTTGCCAGATCTCTGGCGCTTTTCTGACATGCATAGATCAGCGGAGTGTTGCCGGATTCATCTCGTTTATTTACATCCACTCCACCCCGTTTTAAAAAAGTCTGTACGACGCTCTTTTGATTATTCTTGCAGGCTTGCAGCAGCATATTGTCTAATTGCATTGTGATTCTCCTTCTTTCAGTTCGATTTGGTATTGGGCCAGAAAACGGATTGCAGAGGCGGCTTCCTGTCGTCGATCCAAACGAAGCAGACAGAATGCTGTAAGCCAGCGGACCCGAATCAGAGAGTAACGCTCCAATCCGCTGCCTCCTTTTGGGTCTAACGGCTGTAGGAATACCTGCGGATTTTTTTGCAGTGCCTGCAAGAACAGTCTTTTTTCAGGTGTATCCGGTTCAGGCGGCACGCCCAGTGACTGCTCCGCATTCTTTAATATGGAAAGCGCTTTTTCAAATTCCTCCAATCGGTAGAGGCAAAGCCCGCAGTTAAAAGCAGTTGCGGCAGGCAGTATACCGGTTTTCATGAGTTCCAAAAGCGGCCTTGTCAGCAGCCAGATCGCCCGCTGACAGCGCCCGGTGCAGCAGATCGTCATTTTCTGCGAACGGTTCTGTAGCTTTTGTGCTTCTTAAAAAATCCATTTTTACCAACCTGTCTTTTGTCCCAGGGCAGGAACTCTGTGGTAAAAAAGTGTCCTGTTCTGCCGGTTTCTCTCTGAAATGTTTTTTCTTTTATGTTTTACACTGTTAAAAATTATCGTACCACGATATGGCATGAAAGTCAATGAAAGGACATTTTATGCCCAAGACAAACGCATGAATGAATAATCCATGAACAGAGTGTCGGCACACTCGGCAGGACAAATCGTGCGAATCCTACAAGAATGAGAGAAAAGCCAGCCAAGCCGACCCGGAAGTTGAAGCGGTCTTGTTCACTTTGTTTTTCTGCCGGAAAGACCTTGATACGCTTTCGCGTGAATGTGACTTCTTTCAGAAAAAATAATAATATAATATTCCTGCAAAAAGAAAGTAGTCGCTGACGCAATCTACATTTGGTGCGGCGGATGGGGAAATAAGAAAGTTTTTATACTCGGTTCATTGCCAAGAACTGTCTATTCTGCGAAATAACGAAGTATAATATTGAAAAGAATTTCTAAATAACAACACGTTTACTATACGATACACAACATGATTTTGCAATATGTTTTTTTCATTTTTGTCGGTTACATTTGGATTTTATGGTTCTTTTTTCCTTACTTGAAAAGAAAAACAGTATCATGATGGTTTGTGGTCACATTTATGGTCAAAATCAAAGGCATACATAGGATACACAGAAATGAGATTTAATGTGAAAGATAAATTTATACAAGGCGATTTGTGTCTGTAAAATGCAAAGCCATAAATGGCTTGCCGCAAATTCGCTTATGCGCATAAGGCGAATGCGAACTGTGTTCGCAATGCAGAAATGGAGATTATTATGGGAAGACATGGAGAGAATATCAGAAAACGTATCGACGGCAGATGGGAGGGCAGGTACAAGGTTTACGATGAAATACGAAAAAAGAATATGTATCGTTCGGTGTATGGTCATACTTATCATGAAGTCAAGGATAAATTGACCACTCAGAAAAATCTTTTACAGAAATATGAATGCAGGATGTACTCCGGCAAAGATTCCGGCGGCAGTCTTTTATTTTCACAGGCAGCAAAAGAATGGTTAGAGGAAGTAAGAGAAAAAAGGAAATATTCAACCTATATAAAATATGAATTAATCTACCGGAAACATTTGTCTGATTTTTTGGGGTCCTGCCGGATTACTGAAATCAGTGCGATCTGTCAGGCATCAGAACGATGGAGCAGTTTATCTGTAAGTCTGCAAAAAAGTATTTGCTGCGTTTTAAACCAGATTTTGCGCTATGCCGCCCGACATTATCATATCTGTGTCGAAAAGGTTGAGAGGGCTTTCATAAAAACCGAAAAAAAGCCGATTGAGACTTTTTCCAAACCGGAGCAGGCAAAATTGTTTTCTAATCTATATAAGGATATGGATTTGTATATAACCGCAGTTCTTCTGTGTATGTATACAGGACTGCGCCTTGGCGAGCTTTGCGCCTTAAGGTGGACAGATCTGGATGAAAAAAATATTACAATCTCTGTAAACCATACGGTACAGCGAATAGCGACCGAAAATCAAAGGAAAAAAAGCGCCCTGATGGAGTCGGCCCCAAAGAGCGGTACGTCGAAAAGAACGATTCCTGTTTCTGAAGAAATGATGGATCTTCTCAGGGGGCTTCAGAACAGACAGCTCTATGTTTTTGGCGGCATGAAACCGTTAGAACCTAGAACAATGCAATACCGGTTTAAGCAAATTCTGAAAGAAGCGGGGATTGAAAGAAGAAATTTTCACATACTTCGCCACACCTTTGCTACAAATTGTATGGAAAATTGTATGGATATAAAGAGTCTCAGCGAGATATTAGGTCATTCTGATGTAAAGATTACGTTAAACTGTTATGTGCATCCGACGCTTGAAGCAAAGAGAGAACAGATTGGCAGACTGCCTGGTTTTTATGGTCAGATTTGTGGTCGGGCAGCATAGAAAATACATAAAATTCCCGTTTCGCATTAGGTTTCGCAGAATAGACAGTTCTGCGAAAAAATGTTTGGATCTGTTACAGGTTTTATACGGAGACGGGTGGATATGGCTGCAAAATCTGGCGATACACTGACAAAAACTGTCTGGCAGTACACAAAGATACTGCCGGAAGAAACAATGCAATTTTTGAGGGAGATTGCCGCGGACTATCATTGTGTGAAAAATTATACGTTTGAAAGGTATTCGGGCATAAAAAGCCTTTCCCGGCTGACGCCGGTCTATGACATTATGGGCGAGGTGCGTCACAGCGGCATACGGGCACGCCTTTGTCTGCCAAGCGCATATTTCGATCCTGCAATTGTGGAAGCTGTGTCGGATATCAAAGGAATGTGGGGCGTTCTGAAAAACAGGATTCAGGTTAGAATTACGTCAAATGAAAACTTAAGTGATGCGGACAGATTGTATCTTAGAACAGTGCTGAAACTGGATCGGATATACGCCGCTGTATTAAACCGCCAGCCATATGAAATGCCTAAAAAGGCACAGGGACTTGACATTGATGTGCAAAGGCTCAACAACATCCTCTGCAGGCTGACCAGAAAATATCTTACAAAACCAACTGTGGGCAGAAGCGATGTTTTCAGTATAACGCCAGGCGGTTATTCCTACAGGGACGGCGCTATCTGCATTGCCTCCAGGGTTCATGGACAGCGTATGGAACTTCCCTTAAAAGACACCCGCACAAGCGACCGGCAGATTCGTATCTGTATCCGGGAAAACGACGCCGCTCTTGCCATTCCGGTGGAAACCAGAATTAAAAGGCATGAAGATTACGGGAGTACCATCTACGTCCATATCGGATGTCGGGATATGTTTACGCTCTCAAACGGCAATATTTATGGGAAATCACTGGATGACATTACCGCCCCGGAGACAGAGCGGCTGGCGGAAAAGAACCGGGAGCGCACAAAGGCGCGTATGATATGGCAGGAGAGCCTTACGGCCGGCGAGTGGAAAAAGGCGGACAATATAGAAGCAAATAATTTGGGCCTGGAAAAATATAACAGGCAGAAAGAAAAAGAACGTGCAAAGACGAAGAGTTTTATCAATACCGAAATCAATCGGATGTTCCGGGATGAGAAACCGGGGAAGATTGTCATCACAAAGCCTGTGACGGCGAATCGTACAAAATTTATTTCAAAGTCCGCAAACCGGAAAATGACAAGAGGGTTTTCCGGTTATATCAGGGAACGCCTTACGTATAAATGTCAGGTTAATTCTATTGAACTTGTGGAGATCAATTCAAAAGGGACGGGAAGTGTATGTTCTAACTGCGGCGCGAAAGGGAAACGCGAGGCAGGCCTGTTTGTCTGCGGCAATTGTGGATATTGGAGCGCTATACCTTTGAACGGCGCAAAAAATATAGAACAGAAATATAATAAAAACAACAAAGCGGATTTTTCGCAAGTTTTGAAACAGGAATGATTGAACCATGCACCCCGGAGAATAAACGGTTTCACGATCCTTACTGTGGGGCAGTTTTACCGGAGAACCGGATCTTCGGGAGACATGTTATGGCAATATGGGAAATGGGCGCTTTAGTCCCGAATCCCGGACAAACGGAGATTTAGAGCTGTTTGTCAGGCAAAAGGCGGCATTATCTAATCCTTAAGGTTTTGTATGCTCTGTGCAATTACGGCAGCGGCGCAAAGCGAGAAAGGTTTTCCGGTATGCCAGGACCGTGGCCTTACACGGAGCGAAGCGGGCGCTGTGCATAGATCACAGCGCTGCAGGCGGAAACGCCCGGCTAATTCGTATGATAATTTTGTGGAAAGCAGTGTTGTAAAGGGATGGATGGCACAGAGGGAAAAGACGGTGGACAGATACAGAAAAAAAGATATTCTGCGTACAGTAGAATTGTTAAACAGGGCGAATGAATCTATTTGCAGCGCTCGAACAAAAGAATCATCCGTGATTATGGAAGCGTTTACCCAGTGTCAGGAGTCGGCCATCAGGATCGGTACAATATTAGAAGAACTAAACGGGGACTATGAACAGATGGTACATATGCTCGAAGATTACTGCGAGATGATATATCAGATGAGCATGAATTTTCATAATGAGAATACCTGTAGAAAGCTGTCAAAAAAAATCAGAAAGCAGTTGGCGAAACTAAACAGCGCCATAACGGAAACAATGCCGGAAGACAGGAGAGAAGTCGTGTTCCTGCCATATAAGGCGAGCATGTGGGATTCGCTGGAAAGCGTATGGAAAGCTGCCGATGCAGATGAGGGGACGGATGCCTATGTAATTCCAATCCCGTATTATGATAAAAATCCGGATGGAAGTTTTCGAAAGGAGCATTATGAGGGCGATTTATACCCTGCGTATGTTCCGATTACCAGATACGACGAATACGATTTTGAGGCGCGCAGACCGGATGTCATTTACATTCATTCGCCATATGATGAGGCGAATTTTGTGACGAGTGTCCACCCGTTTTATTATGCGAAAAATTTAAGACAATATACGGAACAGCTGGTTTACATTCCCTATTTTGTTTTGCAGGAAATCGAGCCGCAGAATCAGACGGCAATTGACGAGATGAAACATTTTTGTTTTCTGCCCGGCGTTGTATATGCGCATAAGGTGATTGTGCAATCGGAGAAAATGCGCCAGATTTATATCAATGAATACAGAAAAGCGGCGCAGGAAGCGGGTTTGTCCGAAGAACATACGGACAGGCTGTTTTTGGAAAAAAAGATATTAGGCCTTGGTTCGCCGAAAGTGGTCCGGATTTTAAATATAAAAAGAGAGGAACTGGAAATTCCGGAGGAATGGAAGAAGATCATACAAAAGTCCGATGGAAGCCGAAAAAAAGTAATCTTTTATAATACAGGTATCAATGCGCTGTTAAAAAATAATGAACGCATGCTGGAAAAGATGGAGAGTGTATTTGATTTTTTTTATAAGAAGAAAGAGGAGGCGGCGCTGATCTGGCGTCCTCATCCGTTAATTGAAAGTACGCTTAATTCCATGAGACCGTTGCTTTGGGTTCAATATCAAAGAATCAGAGAACAGTACAGAAATGCCGGGTGGGGAATTTATGATGACAGTGCCGATCTGGACCGGGCAGTTGTCATTTGTGATACTTATTATGGCGACAGCAGCAGCGTGGTTGAATTATTTCGAAGTCTGGGAAAAAATATCGTGATTCAGACAATGTACAAAAGCGACGAAAGACAGTCGGTTGCGATTGAAGCAAAAGCACAGGATAAAGAAGTCACATATGTGCTTTCCCGGGAGGGAATTTTATACAGGCGAAAGGAACACAGATATGAGAAAGTAGTCTGCATTGCAAATAATTCCGTAGAACCGTTTTTATACAGAGATATGGAACTATACAAGGGCAAACTGTATTTTTTCCCATATAAAGCGGATGATTTGGCAATCTATGATATCAATGAAAGATCTTTAACATATAAAAAATTCTTCTCCAGGGGATATAAAGCGCACCTTGTCATGGAAAATAATATAGTACTGTTTGGGGAGCGGGATTCCAAAGAACTGTGTATTCAAATGGAGACATGCCATGCAGAAGATAAATTCAGGTGGAGAGACAGAAAAAACAATCAGAGTCTATATGAATATGTTCATAAATATAGTCCATGTGTATATGGCTGTGTTTTTTTTTATTCCTCTTTCAGAGCCGGATAAAATTTTAGTTTATGATATGAAGCGGTTTGATTTTAAAATTGTTTCTGTAGGAGACAGGGGGATAAAATATAATGCGATATGCATCAGGGGAAACAGCATCTGGTTAAGCGGCAATCAGCAGGTGCTGGTGCGATGGGATATCCTCTCAAACGAAGTCACATACATAGAAAATTTTCCGGACGGTTTTGCATGCAGAGAGGTTGGATGGAGTGAGGTCTTCTCGCAATGTATCGTGTGGAACGATCAGATCTATTTCTTTCCGCTTTCCGGAAACCGGATCATAAGAATCAATAAAATGGACGAAGCAGAGACCGTGTTAACGATGGAAGAAAACCAGTTTATTGTCGATGCGCTTATTCTTTCCAAGGAGGAGCTTTATTTTCATATTGAGTCGACAGATCCCGCAGAATACGGACAAAGCATCATATTAACAGGAGACCGTATGACGCCGGATGCATATGTGGAGAATGAGGAGATGGGAAAAGTACTTGACCAAAGAAGATAAATATGGCCATTGGATGAGAGGAGCACGGCGATGAAAATACTATTTGGGTGTGGAAAGATCGGAAAGAAAGCATATGAGCATGTGAAAGACATCAGTCATGACAAATTATTGTTTTGTGATAACAATCCGGAGTAATGCGGACAGTATGTAGAGGGAATAGAAGTGATTCACAGCGGCTGCCTTTCTAAGTTCAATACAAAGGAGTTGGAGATTATTATCACATGCGGAGCATGGGAGGAAGTCTGCACACAGTTAGGCAAGATGAATCTGCTGGAACAGGTTGTCGGTGTATTTCATCCGGATATCAATCAGATTGTAAGTCAGGAGGATATGCATGCAGTGATTTCATGGGGACAGGATGGCGAAGACATTTTACTGACAAGTATATTTTCCAAAATGATTGATTCAGGTCAAAAAGGAGTTTACGTTGACGTAGGGGCGCATCATCCGTATCGGTTTTCCAATACATACTGGGCCTATCAGAGAGGTTGGACGGGTGTAAATATTGAACCGGATCAGGAGCTTTTTCAAAAGTTTCTTACATTTAGGCCAAAGGATATTAATGTTAATGCAGGGATTGCAGATAAGACAGGCAAAATGAAGTATTATGTATACGAGGAAAAGGCGTGTAATACATTTGATGAGAATCTCTATCGGGACGTATTAAAACCGGTAGAGATTCGGGATATCCCGGTTCAAAAACTGAAAGATGTCCTGCATACGCATAAAATGACAGAAATTGATTTTATGTCAATTGATGTTGAGGGTTATGAAATGGACGTATTAAAATCAAATGACTGGAAACAGTTCAGGCCCCGCATTCTGCTGGTAGAACAGTATCTGGATATCAAAGGCATATTGGAAAGTGAAATTTATCAATTTCTGACGGAGCATGATTACTGCCTGTCGGATAAGTATCATCGAACTGCAATATATTATGATAAAACAAACAGGGTAATGTAAGTGATGAATATAGAACGAATTGACCAAATTATAAAAGAAAATATCCGGTTTTCAGATAAAATCGTGATTTGGGGATATGGAAAACTGGGAAAGGCGTTTGTCGTACAGACGTCGCTGCATATTGCGGGAATATATGACAGCTGCGCAGAGGAACAGGAAGAGGTTTTGCCGATTTCAGAGCTGGAGAGACAGAATGATGAAAGGGTCGTTGTGATTATTACGACATATCAAGACAGAGAAGTCAGCAGGCAGTTAACTAAACGCAATATGAAACGGTGGATCTCGCTGCCGTTTGTGATAGCAAGTATTGAATTTGAGGAACATTTACGCCATCCGCATATTAAGAATTGTATGATTGAGACAAGCTCCATCTGCAATGCCAGATGTGAATTTTGTGTAAATCCCTCGTTGAAAAGAAAAAAAGGTATTATGTCGGATCAGGTTTTTGACAGAATCATTTGGCGTTTGAAAGAGGCTAAGCAGGAACCGGAGGTTTTTCGATTGCATTTATGTGGGGAACCGCTGTTGGACCCGGGGATTTTTTGGAAAATCCGCAGGCTGAAAGAACAATTCCCAAACAGCAAAACGGGGTATACTACAAATTTTGAACTTGCAACACCCCGGATGATTTCCGAAATATTTGACTGTGAACAGGATTTTATTGTAATTAGCGTAAATGCCGTTGAAAAGGCGGAATATGAAAAAATAATGGGCTTAAACTGGGACAGACTGTGCGAAAACTTAAACTTGCTGATTGAGCAGCGTGATAAGCGTGAATCGGATTTGGATATTGAAGTTTCGATTGTAAAAACGCAGGACAACCAAAACGTGATTGAGGAATTTTATTCGAAATGGACAGATCGGGGTGTAAAAGTACGATTTTTAAAACAGGGAAAATGGCTACAGGAAAAGGGGGAAACGTTATTCTCAAAAAGTGACGGTTATCGAAACAAGGTTTTTAACCGGCCATTATGTCAGCAGTTATATCAGGATATCTGTGTGTTCAGCGATGGCGCGTATGCAATGTGCTGCTTTGACAGCGAGGGTATTTACGATATGGGAAATGTTATGGATACCAGTATCCGAAACGTGCTGCAGTCTGAGATGAGAAGGAAAATAAAGGAAACTTTTTTGGACGGGAGCTGCGGATTGGATATATGCAAAGACTGTAGTTTTGTAGATTCGCAGTGAGTCGGATTGGCGATAGAGGAGAATCGAAACATGCTGTTACAGGAGGCGCAAACCGATTGGCTTGCATCAAAAAATATATTTTATAACACAAAGTCGAATCAGATTAGCGACAATGTAAATGATTTGATGGACTGTGAGAATATAGAGTTTGACTGGGAGGGCCTTTATAATTATCTGGATTACGGATATTGTGGGTTTGGACAGACGCCGGTGAAAAACATTAAAATATTAGAACCGAACAGAAAGATCGCTATAAAGGGCGGGAAAATCAAAATAACAGAATTGCCCGATCTGTTTGAGCGGGATCTGTGCAGTCCGTCCAATTTAAATGATACATTGGATTATCTGCATTACATTACTAACAAGAGAGCTGAGGAGACAGATACAGATCTTATCGTGCCTACAAGCGGCGGTTTTGATTCCAGGTTAATTAACTGTATGATAGAAGATAAAAAGCGGATACATGCATTTACCTGGGGGACATCAGAAAATCAGCAGGAGTCATTTGAGGTAGTATATGCCAGAAAATTATGTGAATTGCTGCACATAAACTGGGAGCAGATTGAGTTAAACAGATATAATGACCTGATCGGGGAATGGTTTCAAATTTTTGGAATAGCAGCGCATGCGCATGGCATGTATCAAATGGAGTTTTATCAGAAAATGTTAACTAAAATCCCCCAGAAAGGCTTGGTATTAAGTGGCATATATGGTGATTTGTGGGCCGGCAACTGGCGGTTTCCGGATGTTTTACAGAGCAAAGATCTGATTGAGTTTTCGATTCATCACGGGATGAGGCTGGATATGTCATATTCCAGAATAAAGTGCAGTCATGAATTAAGAGACGCCGCTTTTGAAAAAATGCGTGATAAACTTAAGAATGACAGCTGGCGTATTGTTTTTGCGGCAAGAATGAAAATTGTACTATTGTCTTACTTGTTGAGAATACCCGAATATTATGGTTTTCAGGTATGGTCGCCGTTTCTGGATTATGGGGCAGTGGTCAGAATGATTAATCTGGATTGGAAAGAGAAAGAAAAACGGAAGTGGCAGGTTGATTATTTCAGACAAAAAGGTGTACTGATCGGCGAGTGGAAGCTTTCGTGTGATACATCAAATTGTCTTGATTATATCGTTGCAAAAAATACCAGATTTCAGCCGCTTAATGTAAAGTTGTTAAGCCAGATAGTGAAAACAGAATATCTGGAGTATATAAACAGATCCCTGCGGAATCTGTCAAAAGACAAAATGAATTGTTATTATTCTTATATGGTTTTATATCCGGTTCAAAAATTATTGGAACTAAAGGAGAGCGCATATACAGGGGATATGAAAAAGCGGAGTTAAAAAAGAAATGAAAATCTTATTTGTCGGAGATGTGGTATTAAGCGACAGAACATACAGTGGAACACTGGTGAGTTCTGAATTTCATGAATTAATTGCAAAGCACGATATTGCCTGTTGTAATTTGGAGGGATGTATTGCAAAAAATGAGTTTCGCCCGTTGAACAAAAGAGGGCCAAATATAAGAAATGGTTTTCTGACGCCGGAGCGTTTAAAAGAAAGCGGCTTTAATATGGTAACATTGGCGAATAATCATATTCTGGATTATGGTGCAAAGGGATTGGCGTACACCTTACAGGCGTTGGAGCCGGATTTTTATTTTTTAGGCGCAGGAATGGGGAAGCGTTCTGCATATAAGCTGCAGAAAGTCACTCAAGATAACATCACAGTTGGGTTTATCTCGGTTGCAGAAAAAGAGTTTGGAAGTGGAAGAGCAGGACAGGCAGAATGTGCGTGGATGCTTGATCAGAAATCCTGGTCGTTAATCAGACAGGCGCGGGAGGATTGCGATTATTTTTTTGTGATATGCCATTGCGGCGCCGAGGAGCTGATTCTTCCGCTGCCGGAAGTAAAGGAGCTGTATCGGACATTTATTGATCTTGGAGCGACAGCTGTTATCGGCCATCATCCGCATGTCATTCAGGGCAGTGAGGAGTACAGAGGAAAAAAGATATTTTATAGTCTGGGCAATTTTGCATTTGATCTGGAGGACGGAAAATCTGCGTATAACCCTTTGGGGTTGTGCATTAGCGTTGATATTGAGAAAGAGCGTGCAGATTATCATGTGTACATAACAGAATATACAGAGGGCGAAGTAAAAATCAATGAAACATGTGAAGATTTCAGAAATGCTAACATGATTTTAGCATCGGAAAAGCAGTATCGTGATTATGTTGAACGGTTTTGTATGACCGCATACCAGAATGAGTTTCGCCAATATTATGCGGCAATCCTGGGACTGGATATTTCGGATAAGGAAAACATCAGTAAATTTGCATATCACAGATTGCAGAACGATGCAATCCTTTGGGATGATTTATTCGTATATCATAATATTGCGATTGAAACAAACCGCTGGATTTGCGAGCGTGCGATTCGCGCTCTGGAAAAGAACAAAAGGGAGGGACAGTAGATGTATCTGAACAATGATATAGATTATTTAAAATATTTAGAAAAAAAAGAGACAATTATTTTTGGAGCGGGAGAGAATGGAAAGAAAGGGTTGGCGAAACTGAAAGACAAGACAAAGGTAATTGCCTTTTGTGATAACGATAAGAATAAACATGTAAAGGTCGTGCAGGGCGTTTCGGTGCTGTCGTTTGAAGAATTATGTAAACAGAATAATCAGAATACTATGATTATTATATGCAGCCGTTACGAAAGGGAGATCAGACAACAGCTGTCAGATCAGAATATATTTAATTTTATCTCAATTTCTCAGGTGGATTTTGGGGGCGGCGAGGAATATTATGACGAGAATTATTTTGCGTATCAGCAGCAAATCGGAGAGTTTGGCGGGAAAATAAAAGCGGAGATGATTCGCCCGTATATAAATGAAAATATGACTGTTGTGGACTTTGGATCGGGCGGAGGTTATTTATTAAACAGCATTCATGTAAAAGAGAAAATAGGGATAGAAATCAATGATACGGCAAGGGAGACGGCAAGAAAGTCAGGGATTCAAAGCGTAAAATATATTGACGAAATTCCGGACGGATATGCAGATGTTATTGTATCTACAGGTACTCTGGAACATGTGGAACATCCGCTTAAGGCTTTACGCGAATTGAGAGGGAAGCTAAAGGAAAATGGAAGAATGATTTGCTATGTACCAAATGAGTCATGTGACACCGAATATACAAGAAGCGAGATTAACAATCATTTATATACCTGGAATTGTCTGACGCTTGGAAACCTTTTTAAAGCGGCCGGATATTTTGTTCATTCTGTAGAAAAAGTGCAGGAAGTATGG
Source organism: uncultured Roseburia sp. (assembly GCA_947088345.1). GTDB lineage: Bacteria > Bacillota > Clostridia > Lachnospirales > Lachnospiraceae > Roseburia. The sequence goes on along the minus strand of CAMUGE010000030.1, from coordinate 17,080 downwards.
CCCAATCATTATCTGGAAATAGGAAAAGAGGTCAGCCCGCAGTTGTTTGAAGCGATATGCAGGATCGGCGGGCGTGCTTTTGATGAAAACAGGTGCCTGATTGTTGCCTGTAAATAGGAGTGTAAAACGGCAGGGGAAATTAAGATGAAGATAGCTACATTATTGTTTACCTATAACAGAAGTTATCATACCGAACAGGTATTGCAGTCGTTGAAACAAAATACAGTGCTGCCTCAAAGATTATTTGTTTTTCAGGACGGGCGCCGTGAGTATGACAATGTGAAAGAGTGGGAGCGTGTAAACCGTCTGATTTGTGATATTGACTGGTGTCAGACAGAAATTATTGTTTCAAGTGCGAATAAAGGACTTGCAAATTCGATTCTGGATGGGATTCAACGTGTATTTGAGCAATATGACGCCGTCATTGTTTTAGAGGACGATTGTGTTTTGGCAGTAAATTTTATCAGTTTTATGCAACAGTGTTTTAAAAAATATCAGAACGTACAAAAGGTGTATTCTGTCAGTGGCTACAGTTACCCTGTTGAGCTGGAACGCGGGCCGTATGACATATACGGATGCGGGCGCATTTCTTCCTGGGGCTGGGGAACATGGAAGGACAGATGGGCTAAGTTTTCGAAAGATTATGAACTTGTCAGAAAAATGTATCAGGAAGAAAACGCTTCTAAGAATTATGCTATCTGGGGCAAGGGGTTAGAGGGAATGCTTTTGGATAATGTCAGGGGAAATTGTGACTCGTGGGCTGTTTTTTGGGCGCTGCGCGTTATATTGGACGAGGGCGTCTGTATCAACCCTTACGATTCTTTAATCAGGAATATTGGTCTGGATGGTTCGGGGGTTCATTGCGGGGATACGGATCAATATGATGTGAAGCTAAGCTGCGAAAATAAGAGTACATTTCGGTTGCCTGATCAAGTTGAGATTTTTCCGAACACAGTAGAGGCTTTTGCACCGTTATTCGGCAGTGATACAGTGATCAGTCGTGACAGGGAGTCAAAAGAGAAAATTCTGCTCTATGGTGCAGGAGGGTTTTTTGTTCAAAATGAGAATGTAGTCAATCGTCAATTTTATATCATAGCGTTTATCGACAGAAAGAAACATGGTTGGTTTGCAGGCAGGAAAATAATTCAGACAGATCAGATTACAAATTATACATATGACAAAATTGTAATTATGATTCAGGATGAGCAGGAATGTATTTCTGTGAAACAGCAGCTGACGGAGTGCGGGATTGCCAGGGAAAAAATCCTGATTGGTCATGACCTGCTGCGCCAGCGGCATTCATGTAAAACGGAGTTCAGTTAGGGACGGAAAATATGAAAAAGATAGTTTTATTCGGTGCGGGCGGCAATTTAAAAAGTGTACTAAATTACATTGACTTCAGACATGTGAAAGTGATTGCAATTGTGGATCATGATCAGGAAAAATGGGGGATGAGAATTGGAGCAATCAGGGTTTGCAGTCCCCGTTTATTAAAGAAAATAAGGTTTGACTATATCCTGATCACCAGTTCCGTATTTGCAGAAGAGATCAGGATTGAACTGAGCGGAATGGGAATAAAAAACATTCTTCCTGTCTATGCGGCGCAGTTATGCCCAAAGGAGAAACAGATATTTTCCGAATGTATGAATTTATATGGGAAAGCCGTTCTAAGATACAGAATGTTACGTATCAGACAGGAGTTTTATCCATCCGCTATTTCTATCTGTATCCATCCGTATTTTTTTGCGCGAAAAGGGCTGTTAAAGTATATTCGGGAGAATAGAAAATATATTGGCGGGAAATGCCTGGATTTTGGCTGTGGTATAAAGCCGTATCAGCAGCTGTTTTCAACGGAGGAATATGTTGGGGTGGAAATTGAATCGGAAATAAAAGATCCGGGTGTAGTCTATTATGACGGGAAAACATTGCCGTTTGAAAATGATACATTCGACAGTATTCTGTGTTCCCAAGTTTTTGAGCATATTCCAAATTTGGATGAAATCATAACCGAAATTCACAGGGTCCTCAAACCTGGCGGGTATGTTCTGTTAACGGCGCCATTTGTTTATCCGGAACACTTAAAACCGTTTGACTTTAGAAGGTTTACACAAAATGGAATACAGATGTTTATGGAATCGCATGGTTTTAGCATTTTAAAATGTCACAAATCCGGAAATTTTAGTGAAGCAATTGCACAGATGCAGAATGTATTTATATGCGAAAAGTTGTTTTGCGGAAAAGAAAAATCGCTGTTCAGAAAAACAGGGATATTTTTCATCAATGTAAAGGGATATCTCTTATCAAAATTATACAGGGACGAGAAAGACCTGTATCTGGACAACATTGTAGTTGCAAGAAAAAAATGAGAACGGCAATGAAAGCTATCGCAGTCGATTTGTTAAATACGGAGGAAGCAATGTTTTTCGAGGAAAAAATAGGGGGGATCAACCATATCCTGAAAAGATTGGAAGACAAAAAGAGCGCAGTATGGTGTCTTGGAAAGCATACCGAAAAGTTGTTGGAATATACAGATTTATTAAAATATCAGATCGATTTTTTTATTGACAAAAACGCGAATGACTATCAGATACATGAAGTATATGGAAGGTCCGTCTATACTCCGGAAGAAGTGGATTTTACGAAAATAGATTGCGTTGTAATTTCAAGTTTTAAATATCAGGAAGATATTTCAACTTTTTTAAAACTGCATGGCGCGGCGGATCAGGCGGTACTGCTGTATACGGCAAATGATGAAGGGGAATTTTATCATTTGCCGCGGGAAAATAATGCAGATTACTATTTTACCGGAAATTATCATTCGTGGCAGGAAGCAAGGCGGCATGTCAGAGGATATGAAGACGAGAGTATTGCGAAAAAGGTATTATCTGCTACAAAGCAGGTGATGGAACAGAAAGCCTGCTTTGAGAGGGATTCCGTATTGTTTTACACGAACGAATATAATTTCAGGCTGATCAGTCTGTTTGGACTGCTGGCATCTGAAAAAAAGCATATACATATTCTGGATTTTGGAGGGGCGCTTGGAAGCGAATACTGGAGAAACAGAGCTTTTTTCTATCAGTTTGGCGTAGACTTTACCTGGAATATAGTCGAACAGGATACTTATGTGTTCCTCGGACAAAAAGAAGTTTCCAATCACGAACTGAAATTTTATCACAATATGGATCAATTAAAGGAAGAGCAGACAGATCTGATTCTTTTGTCCAGTGTTTTGCAGTATCTGCCGGATTATCAGAATATATTGTCCGAGTTAACGGAATTGGGCGCGAGATACATTTTGATCGAAAGACAGGCGGTATGTGAGCGGTCAAGAATTTGCATTCAGTATGTCGGGGAGAATATATATAATGCGTCATATCCGGTTCGAATCATAGGGGAGTATGAGTTAATGGATATTCTGAGTAAAAAGTACAGGAAAGTTACAGAATTTGATTCGGAAGCAGACGGCGGCATTGCATATGTAGACGGCAGAGAATTTCGTTATAAGGGTTATTTGATGGAGCGCAGAAAAGAATGAAAATACATGAACATTATAAAATACTTGAGCTGCCGGAGATGGGTGATGAAAGAGGAAATCTGGTTGTAATAGAGGGCGGGCAGGACATTCCATTCGAAATTAAACGTGTTTTCTATATGTATGGAACAGACGCTTCCATGATACGCGGAAGCCATGCAAATAAAAAGTCGGAATTTGTATTAATAAATGTTGCGGGGAGTACAAAAATAAAAATTGACGACGGTTTTTCAACAGCAGTTGTCGAATTGAACAAACCAAGAATGGGGATTTATCTTCCGGCTATGTTATGGAAAGATATGTATGATTTTTCGAAAGATTCTGTTCTGTTGGTGCTTTCAAATGAGCATTATGATAACAGTGAATACATTCGGGATTACGACGTGTATAAAAAGATGATATCGGAGAGCAACGCCTTTATTCAGCATCGGTAGAAAGGGGCAGGATGGATTACTATGACGGATTTAAAATATTTTGTGACATTGTTTCATTCCAATTATATGTCCCGCGGACTTATCATGTATGAATCACTGAAAAAAGAAATGACAGATTTTCATTTGTTTATTATTGCAGTTGACAAGACAACGTATGACAGATTAACAGACTGGAATTTGGATAAGGTGTCTGTCATATCGCTGGAAGAATTTGAGGATGAGGACTTGCTGCGGGTAAAGGGGGAACGGACTGCCGCAGAATACTGCTGGACGTGCTCCTCAAAATCCATTCTGTATATTATAGAACGTTTTCATGTACCAGCGTGCACGTATGTAGATGCGGACATTTGTTTTTTTTCAGATCCGGAGGAATTGTTTCAGGAGCTATCCGAACAGGATGCGGTCCTGATTACGGCGCACAGATATTCGGACTATTGTGATCAGACAAAAGTGTCGGGAAAATAATGCGTCCAGTTTGTAACAATTCGAAACAACGAAAATGGGATGAAAGTTTTGCGATGGTGGGCAGACAAATGTATAGAATGGTGTTTTGCAGTCAATGAAAAAAATCGGTTTGGCGATCAGATGTATTTGGATTTTTTTCACGAGAAATTTGAGGGAGTGCATGATCTGGAGCATTTGGGGGGAGGCGTAGCGCCCTGGAACGTTAGTCAATACAGCTTTTTTGAGCGGGAAGGAAAGATATTTTTGCAGGAAAGGGCCACCGGAAGTAAGGCGCCTCTTGTTTTTTATCATTTTCACAGTCTCTCTTTTTTTAATAAAGACGTTGTTCATTTCGCGGATAATATGTATTGCTTACCGGACACAGCGCTTGTTTTTGTCTACAAAAAATATATACGTTATACGGAACAAATATGCCGGACATATCAGTTAAAAGAGGGAATTTGGAGAAATGAATGTGTGTTTCGGGATGACGATATGGACAGATTAGACCATAAAAAAAATTATTATCAGTATTCACTGTTTTGCTGAAGACAAAACGTATCAATGGAAAGAAGAGATAAAGGCTTATGCAGGTAATGGCGAACAGGCTGGACAGAGGCGTTCGGATGTATCAAAGTGAATATGAGCAAAAGTTGTTGGACGTACTGCATTCAGGATGGTATGTATTGGGGAATGAGGTCGCTTCTTTTGAGGAGGAATTTGCACAATATTTGGGGGCAGGGCACTGCGTAGGGCTTGCCAGTGGATTAGACGCACTTTGGATTGCGTTTAAAATGCTTGGGATTGGTCCGAAAGACGAGGTGATTGTCCAGGCAAATACATATATTGCAAGTGTTATGGGAATTACGATTAACGGGGCGACTCCTGTTTTTATAGAACCGGACAGATATTTTAATCTGGATGCCGCTCGTGTGGAAGAAAAAATCACAGAGAAAACAAAAGCGATACTGGTTGTCCATCTCTACGGACAGGCGTCGAACATGGAGTATATTTTGAAGATTGCAAAAAAGCATGGTTTAAAAGTTGTAGAAGATTGCGCGCAGTCTCATGGGGCGTTGTATGGCGGGAAAAAAACAGGAACATTTGGGGATATCGGATGTTTTTCATTTTATCCATCAAAAAATTTAGGAGCGTTTGGAGACGGAGGTGCAATTGTCACAAATGACGGCGCGATTGCACAGAATGTCCGAATGTTCAGGAATTATGGGAGCGATAAAAAGTATTTTAATAAGGTTGTAGGCGCAAATTCCAGACTGGATGAGATACAGGCAGGTTTTTTAAGAGTGAAACTTAAGCATATAAAAGAGCTTCAGGAGGAGAGAGAACAGATATGTGACAGATATCTGCATGAGATCAGCAATACGGCCATTGAATTGCCGGATATTCTTGAGGGAGCATCTCATGTATGGCATCAATTTGTTATAAAATGTGAGGATCGCCAGAAACTGATTCATTATTTGAAGACAAAACAGATTGAAACAGCAATTCATTACCCGATTCCGCCTCATCTGTCGGAGGCGTATCAATATCTTGGTATCAAAAGAGGCAGTTTTCCTGTTGCGGAAAAGTATGCGGACAGTGTACTGTCCATTCCGCTGTACAATGGAATGAAAAAAGAAGAGCAGGATTATGTGATTGCATGTATCAATGAGTTTTGCATGTAAAAAATATTGGCGGGATATAGAGATGAAATTTTCGATCATAACGATCTGTTATAACGAAGAAAAAAGACTGCAAAAAACATTAGAGTCTGTATATCGACAGACTTATTCGGACTATGAACATATTATTCAGGACGGCGGTTCTCTGGACCGGACACTGGAGATTGTTTCGCGTGCCAGTGTTTTTTACCCAAAAAATCATTTGAAAATGTATTCGGAGAAGGACGGCGGAGTATATGACGCCATGAATCGCGCGCTGTCGAGAGCGTGCGGAGACTATATCTGTTTTATTAACAGCGGAGATTTTTTCATGGATCAACATACATTGCAGGATGTTGCGGATCGGATCGAAGCGACGCCGGGGATGGACTGGTACTATGGATCAAGTATTGTAATTTTTCCAAATGGCGACGAATACCTGCAGATAGCCGGTTCCATTGAAAATCCGCAGGGAAAAGATATATCCGGGCAATTAAAACGGGAACGGCTGGGATTGATTCATCAATCCATTTTCGCTGATAAAGATTGTTTTAGGCAGAATCTGTTTGATACGACATATCGTTTGCGTGCGGAGCTGAAGTGGTACTATAAGTGCCTTTTGATGAAAAAGAAAGTGAAAAGGCTGGATTTTCCAGTCTGCCGGTATACGCTGGGAGGGCTGAGTGAGAGGGCGGATTCGGTAGCGTTAAATGCAAGGGAGACAAGGAAGATATTTGAGGAGCTTCATTTGCTGACAGCAGAAAATAGATCCATGCTTCCCGAAGAAAAGGATTATTCTGCGTGTTACACAGGCATCTATAATCAATGGCTCGCATTGCGTCAGGCCGGATTGTCTGTTTCCGACTATCTGCGCAGAAAGGGCGTAAAAAAGATTGCCGTTTATGGTTATGCCGAATTTGGGACACATTTGCTGAACGAACTGAAAAACTCGGATATAAAAGTGAGCTGTATCATTGATCGCCAGGACAAATTTGCTTTTGCCGGGATAGAAGTGATAAAACCGTCAGAGTATAGAGGGAATGCGGATCTGGTAATTGTCACTTCGGTTTTGCATTTTAAAGAGATAAGAGATGAATTTGCAAAAGGCTGTGACTGTCCGGTCGTGTCCATCGAGGATATACTGGAAGATATGTGGAATCCGGGTATGGAGGATGGCGGGGGAGATTATGAGGAAACGACTGTGTATTTATCTGATCTATGACAGCGAAAATGTCATAGACAGATATATCGCATATATGCTGAAAGAGTTAAAGTCGTGCTGCACTTACCTGCTCGCGGTTTGTAATTCCCGCTCTGCATGGAAAGGGGAGCAGATGATTTCCCCGTATGCAGACCGTATTGTATACAGAGATAATCGGGGCTTTGATGCGGGTGGATTTAAGGATGCTATTTGCAGCTATATTGGCTGGGATAATCTGTATCATTATGAGGAGCTGATATTGGCAAATGATTCCTTTTATGGTCCGTTTATAAGTATGAAACTTATTTTTGACGAAATGGACGGCCGTGTATGCGACTTCTGGGGACTCACAAAACATGCGGACAGAGAAACATGCGATGAAATCGTAAGAGAGCATATACAGAGCTATTTTCTGGCAGTGCGGCGTAACATGTTTCGATCCAAAGAGTTTCGGCAGTACTGGGAACATATGCCGTATTTTGACAGGTTTGAGGATGTTGTGACAAAACATGAGATGGTTTTTACATCCTGTTTTCATGCGTCGGGTTTTGCATATCAGTGTCTGGCAGATCTGTCTGCAAATGATTCAGACATAAACAACAGCAACAATTATATGCAGTACGGATATCTGCAGTATGAACTGATTGCGAAAAGAAATTTTCCTTTTTTAAAAAAGAAGCCGGTTATATTTGATATGCTGGATATGCAGACGCAGGAGAATCTGAAGCTGGCGCTTACATATATAGAACAGAATACGGAATATGATACGGATTTGATCTGGGAAAACCTGATTCGTTCCTTTGACCTGTCAGAACTGCAGAGAAAGTTCCATTTAGGGTATGTGATACCGTGCAAGGAGACGGGGGATCACTGCCGGTTTGCGGATGCTGCAATTATTGTTTTTGCAGAACATTTACAGGCGGCAGAAATTGTTTTGGCTTATCTGGACCGGCTCTTTGGCAGTCTTTCGATAAAGATTTATACGCATCATCCGAAGATTGCAGACTGCTATAGAAAAAGCGGTTATCGATGTATTGTACTGCAGGATGCAGATCAGAGGGAACTGATCCGAGAGGAATGGAGCCGCTACAGGTATCTGTGTCTTTTGCATGACTGTGATGTAAGCAGTGATGATAAGCCAAGCTGCACTGGAAAATCTTATTTTTATCTTTCCTGGCACAATCTTCTTTGCGGCGTAACATATGTGGAACATGTAATACAGTGTTTTGAGAAAGAAAAACGGTTAGGATTACTGACGCCGCCGGCGCCAAATTTTGCAGGATATTTTTGCAGGATATCCAATGATTGGGAAGATTATTACGAAGAGGTTGAAGCGTATATCCGAAGAAATCGTATTTCGTGCCGGCTTTCAAAAGAGCAGCGGCTTTTTTCCTATTCTGAAAATATCTGGATCAGGGGCAAAATATTAGAAAGTATGCCAAAGGAACTGCCGGACAGGAACTGTCTGCGCTATATATGGCCATATATAGCGCAGAGCCAGGGATATTATACCGGAATTGTACAGAGTGATCAGTATGCGTCTTTACAGACAGTTAACCTTCAGTATTATCTGAACCGAATGATCGGTCAGACGGAGCGCTTTTACGGCAGAGCAGATTCATTTTCGGATATTGAGAAACTGATTTTTAAAGGCGTATTAGCTGAATTTTGTAATACGCACAGCATCATTTATGTTTACGGGACAGGCAGAAAGGCAATGGAGTATCGGAGTACGATTTCCCGGATCGAGGCCTATGTTGTTTCTGACGGACAGCCTCGCAGGAAGATGCAGGATGGAAAACGCGTTTTGTTTTTATCGGAAATTAAGAACACGGAGGATACCGGGATTGTTGTATGTCTGGATGAAAAAAATCAGAAGCAGATAATACCGCTGCTTTCGGCAGGAAATTTTCAATATATATGCATATAAACAAGGGGGAATGGAATGAAGTATGTTATTTATGGTGAAAACAGGGTTGCAAAAGATTTTCTGTATATTTTCGATAAACTGGATATTTTATATATAGCGGATCACGGTTCCGGGGCAGGTGAATTTTGCGGGTATGAAAGAAAAATATTGCGGATGCTCTTTCGGATTCTTCCTGCGACAGGATTATTGTGTGCGATTTTGATAAATCGTCCAAAGCAGCATATTTACAGAAAATGGGGCTGCTTTATGGCAAAGATTATCTCTATGAAGAAGATTTTTTTCAGCAGCTGGATGAGATGGACATTCCCAATGACAGGAGGACCGCAGTCTGGGGAACCGGAACAGTGGCTGAGAAAATGATGTGTCAGCCGCTTTCGTGCAGGCCGGAGCTGTTTATTGATTCCTATAAATCGCAGGATTTCTTTATGGGATATCCGGTTTTTGCTCCGGAGCAGATTACAGAATGGAGAAATTACTTTGTTATTATAGCTGTCACAAAGGATGAGGAGATTCGTCAGTTTTTGCTGGATCAGGGATTAACAGAAAACGTTGATTTTGCAGTTTATCAGAAAGTGATCGGCAGGCCGTCTGATTTGCTGCGCAGGACAATTTTCGACCAATCCTGCTATGACCTTGCATGCAATACGATGCTAAATCATCTGGAAGTTTTTTCAGGAGGAGATACAAGGTGCTGCTGCACCACTTTCGTAGAATATAATCTCGATAATATTTTTGAGAAAAATGCGGAAAAACTCTGGCATTCCAACCTGCATAAAATTATGTGTCTTTCGACTGAAAACAGAACATATACATTTTGCGATAAAAATATGTGTCCTCTGTTTGTGGGCAGGAAACATACAAAACACATAGAGAGAAAAGAGCAGTACAGGCAAATGTCCGAATTTCCGAAAGTGCTGGCAATCGGTCATGATTCTTCCTGTAATTTATCCTGCGGCACCTGCCGTAAGGAAGTACATTTTGCAAAAGGGCGGGAAGCGGAAAAAGTAAAACAGGTAACAGAAAAGATAATGAAAGAATATTTGCCTAATTGCCGGTTTTTGATACTTGCAGGCGACGGGGAGGTGTTTGCAAGCCCGGCTTACCGCAGTATTTATCAATCGCAGGAATGTAATCCGGATTACATAAGGATTCTGTCAAACGGAACACTATTTACACCGGAAAACTGGAGAAGTTTTTCCGCAGGCAAACAGGGGAAGATCATGCTGACTGTCTCCGTAGATGCAGCCGGGAAAGAGACTTATGAAAAGATAAGGAAAAACGGAAGCTTTGAGTCGCTAAAGAAAAATATGGAGTTTGCTTCCACTTTAAGGAAGAGCGGTGATTTATGTTACTTTCGCCTGAATTTTGTCGTCCAGCGGGATAATTATCGGGAAATGATCCCATTTGTACAATGGGGAGAAGCGCTTGGCGCAGACGAGGTTTTTTTTACAAAGATTTTAAACTGGGGTACTTATACGCCGGAAGAATTTGAACAGATCAGTATGATGGAAGAAGATCAGATTACGCCAAAAGCTGAATTAAAAGAGGTATTAAACCATCCCGCTATGAAAAGTAAAATTGTGGATCTGGGGACGATACAGTACGCTCACAAAACCGACGAGATAGATGTTGTGGAAAATTATTATATGTGGGAACTGGAAAAGCGGGGCGGAAAACTTTTTGATTAGAGAGGGGACGTTTTATGAATCCTACAATCAGTATTATAGTTGCGGTATATCAGGTATCGCCGTATCTGAGGGAGTGTTTAAAGAGCATCCGTCGGCAGTCATACCGAAACCTGGAGGTCATTCTGGTTGACGACGGTTCCGACGACGGATCAGAAGAAATATGCGAGGAGTTTGCAGATGCAGATGCTAGATTCCAGGTCATCCATCAGAAAAATCAGGGAACTGCAGATGCAAGAAAAACAGGACTCCGTAGGGCAAAAGGAGAATATATCGGATTTGTAGACGGAGATGACTGGGTAGAGAAAGATATGTACGAACAGCTCCTGCTATCTTTGCAGTCTGTTCATGCCGATGTATCAATATGCTTAAAACAGATAGAGCATAATCAGGCAGGATATTCCTTTGCGGAAGATCCGGTGGTGCAGGAGGGCGTCTATACCAAAAAAAAAGATAAACGAGATCTGCGGCTATTTGTTTTGGGGCAGGGACGGGCAGAAAGAGGGGATCAGCATCAGTCTGGTCGATAAATTGTTCCGGCGTGATTTGATTGAGCGGTTTATGGGGCAGACAGATCGGAGACTTAGATATTGTGAGGATTCTGTCTGTGTGATCCCGTGTCTGATGGAGGCAGAGGTCGTAAGTATTGTAAACCGCCCGTTGTACCATTACAGGCAGAGAGCGGGATCTGCCTGTCACAGCACAGATATTATGTATCTGGAGCAATTCAGTCTTTTTTATCAAAGTATCGTCTGCAGGCTGGATGACAGTATGCAGGATTTCAAGAGAAGGCTGGATCAGTATTTTGTGTCGAGGATTTACGAGGGATTAAATAAAATGATGGGGTTATCTTTAGGGCATGTACTTCCGCTGCATATCCCGCCGACCGCAAAACTTTCCGCTGACAGTAAAATAGTTATCTATGGCGCGGGGGTTGTGGGCCGGGATTACCACAGGATGATGCAGTTAATCTGTCCGGAAAGAATCGCAGGATGGGTGGACAGGCAATGGGAGAAACTGCGGGATGAAAATCTGCCGGTAGAACCAGTCAGTATGCTGTTGGAGTGGGAGTATGACAGAATTGTGATTGCTGTTTTGTTTGAGGACAGCGCACAAAAAATCAGAGAGGAATTGATTCGGATGGGGATAAAAGAGGAATGCTTGTTCTGGAATCCGCCAGAGACGATTTTAGATTAGGGACGGTACAGACTATGCAGAAAATAAAAGTCTTACATATGACGCCGTATGTTGTCAAAAACGGCATATACCAATATATATTTAATCATTTGAAATTTATTGATCGTAAAAAATATGAATTTAGTTTTCTTATGCAGAATCCGCAGGAGCTAAGAGAGACAGCGGAGTATTTGCAATATAAATTTGAAATCAAAAGCTTTTCGATTCCGCAGAGAGAAAATCCGATCCGATTTTGCAGAGAAATTACAGAAATACTTTCAGATGGGTACGATGTGCTGCATCTGCACACCAGTTATTGGCGCGGATTTATGATAGAAGAGGTCGCAATGAAGCTGGGGATGCCAAAAGTAATCGTGCATGCGCACAGTTCGCGGATTGATCAGAGAGATTCGAATGAGCGTGAAAAACAGTTAAAAATCCATGAGAGACTGAAACGGGAGTTTAACGAAACGTATGCCACCGATTTCTGGGCCTGTTCCACAGAAGCGGCGGATTGGCTGTACGGGCCAAATATCAGCAGACAAAAAATAAAGATTATGCCGAATGCCATTGATGTGTCCAGGTATCTTTTTCATAAGGACAACAGAAAAAAATACAGAGAGAAATCTGGGCTGGAAAGAAAGTTTGTACTGGGTCATACCGGAAGATTTGAATATCAGAAAAACCATCGGTTTTTAATTCATGTGTTTGCAGAGGTTCATAGAAGAATACCATCGGCAGCGCTTGTTTTGATTGGAGAAGGACCGGAAGAGGCGGAAATCAGAAAGCAGGTCAGTGAGCAGGGGCTGCAGGAGGACGTACTGTTTATGGGGTGGCGTGATGATGTAGACAAATGGCTCCAGGCATTTGACCTGTATTGTCTGCCGTCCTGGTTTGAGGGATTGCCGATCGGATTGATTGAGGCGCAGGCGGCAGGATTACGGTGTATTACAAGCAGTTTCGTTACAAGAGAAGCACGGATCACAGATCTTGTAGAATTTCTGGAACTGGATGCAGAATGCTGGCGCATTAAAATCGTGGAATGGTCAGGCGCATATGAAAGAAAGGATCAGTCTGATCAGATGAAAGGCGCCGGATTCGATTTGAAACAGCAGGTGAAACTGCTGGAAAAAGAGTATAGCTCAAAGACAGCGGAATAGAGGGAAAATGATGAAGAAGCGGCGGAACAGATGCATGGCGGCAGTTTGTCTCGTCAGCGCCGCATGGGCGCTGATACAGGGGTGGAACAGTTATCGCAGAATGCAAAGTATAGTTCGGTACAGAAAAGACAGAGACCGGTATATTGACAATTTTCAGCTGTTAAGCCACTGGCTTGAAGCAAAAAATAACGGAGGCAGTGCGGCAGAATATTTTCTGAACAGCGGGTACAAAAATATTGCCGTTTATGGAATGGGCGAGCTTGCCAATCGTCTATGTGAGGAGTTGGCAGATTCCGATGTGCAGATCAGATACGGAATAGACCGTGAGGTATGCGGCGTTATTTCGCGAATGAACCGGATTTATTCGCCTGAGGAGCAGCTGGAACAGGTAGACGCCATTGTAGTAACGCCGTTTTATGCGATGAATGAAATCAGCAGTCTTTTGTCCGTCAAAGTTAAGTGCCCTGTTATTTCACTGGAGGAGGTAATATGGAGCCTGTAGGGAGGATTATGAAACTGATCTGTTTTTATCTGCCCCAATTTCATGAGATACCGGAAAATAATGACGCATGGGGAAATGGATTTACGGAGTGGACAAACGTAAAAAAGTGCAGGCCGTTGTATATCGGGCACAGACAGCCCAGAGTGCCGTTACATAATAATTATTATAATCTGCTTGATATAAAAATTATGGAGCGTCAGAGCGCATTAGCGCAGAGGGCCGGGATCTATGGTTTCTGTTTTTATCATTATTGGTTTAACGGGCGTCTGGTGTTAGAGAAACCGGTTAGAAACTGGCTGAAAAACAAGAATATAAGGACTCATTTTTGTTTTTGCTGGGCAAACGAGCCATGGACTAAGACATGGCATGGGGCAGGCGGAAATAAGGAAATTTTGATACCGCAGACATATGGCGGGAGTGAGGAGTGGGACAGACACTACTGTTATTTTAGGGAATACTTTTTGGACGAGAGGTATATCAGGTATCAAAATAAACCGGTTTTGCTGATTTACCGATTAAAAAATATCTCTGATTTTAACCGTATGATACAGTATTGGAATGCATGTGCGAAGAAAGACGGTTTTGACGGTATTTTTCTGATTTCCATGAATGTATGCAGAGAGCATGTTGCGGCAAGCAGATGGGTAAATGGAACGGTTGACTTTGAGCCGAACAGGACAAAATCAAAGAAACTTCAGGCAGATACTCCTGTATGGGCAAGAGAAAAGGGAGGAGCGATCTTCAACCGTTTTGCAGTCAGATCAATTCAATATGATAAGATATACAGGGATATGTTGTCTGTGCCGCATAAAAAAAATGAATTCAGGACAGTGTTTGCAGATTATGATGATACGCCAAGGCGCGGGGTGCGGGCTATTGTAACAAGGGGGGTAACACCGCGAAAATTTGGAAAGTATTTGAGAAAATCAATGCAAAAAAGTGCAGAAGAGGGTAACGAATACCTTTTTGTCAATGCATGGAACGAATGGGGGGAAGGAAATTATCTGGAACCCGATACAAAGAATAGATATCGCTATTTGTGCGAAATCAAAAGAGCGATCGGTAAATCCGGAGTTAGAGGAGACAAAAAAACAGAGTAGATCATGGATCAATCAAAGGGAGGATGCTATGTCAGACAGGAACCCGCCGCAAAAAAAGGGCAGAGCAGAAAATGGGTTCGGATGGACATTTCCGGACATGGGGGAGGAAAGATATATCTATATAGCAGGCGCGCATTCGCGCGCCCGTACACTGCAGGCATATATTGAATTTCTTTATCCGGATGTCATAGTTGAGGCATATCTTGTGGATAATATGGCGGAGAATGATCCCCTGATTGGAGAGATTCCGGTGCGGCTGATTGGGTCCGAACTGCATATTAACAACCCGGTATTTATAGGGACGCGAGGCGTGAATCAACCCAAAATGGAACGGGAATTAAGGCGGGCGGGATTTTCGCAGATTATTCCTGTGACAGTGGAATTGGACAGAATGCTCCGGAACTCTTATGTGAAAAAGGTATACAGGGCGCGGGGCAGGGAGTTTGTGATGATTGAGGAGCTGGATGCAGGAGGGTGAAAGATTGGGACATACGGCTAAGATATATGTGGCAAGTTCTGTAAATGACAAACCGTTACAGGATAACTATAAATTGACGGAAGATGAGATCGTTTTGCAGGTCGGCGCTGCGCTGACAGACAGAAGAATCTCGCCGAATGTAATTGTGGACTGCGTGGGTGAAAATATCTCCGCAAAAAACAGACAGTACTGCGAATTGACGGGTCTTTACTGGATCTGGAAAAACGCGCCGGAAGATTATGTCGGACTGGTGCATTACCGCAGGCATTTTCTGCTGCCGGAAGACTGGATTTTGCGTATGGAAGTAAATGATGTGGATGTTATTTTGCCCGTTCCGCTTTATGTAGCGCCGAGTGTGGCAGACAATTACCGAAAGCGGCACGACGCTTTGGACTGGGATCATATGATGCGCTATTTCAGGGAATATCTTCCGGAAGAATACAAAGATGCGGAGCAAATTTTTGCCGGCAATCTTTACTGCCCCTGCAATATGCTGATAACAAAGCGGGATGTGTTAGATGATTTGTGCAACTTTATGTTTCCCATTCTTGATGATGCGGTCGAGTACGGAGGCCTTAAGGAGGATGCTTATTTAAACCGTTATCCCGGATTTTTATCGGAACGGCTGATCACTTATTTTTTTGAGAGCCGCAGGGAGCAATACAGAGCCGTATATGCTGATAAAAATTTTCTGGCATAACAAAGATCAAGGCCGGAAGTATTCTTAATGGACGTCATCACAGAGAAAGACGAACTGGCGGGATGGGATAAGTCTCTGGAGAGGGACTCTAAACAGTACTACTTTAATACACGGGGAAGTGAGTATAAGATGAATTTTGAGCTGATGGCATCCATGATGTGCGCCAATTACGGCTGTCTTGAACAGGAAGTGAAAGCGCTTGAAGACGGAGGCATAGATTCTTTCCATATTGACATTATGGACGGACGCTATGTGCCGAATTTTGCCATGTCGCTGAACGATATGGCTTATATCGCAGCGGCAGCTGCCAGGCCGCTTGATGTGCACTTAATGATAGAACACCCAAACAACAATATACATATTTTTCTGGAGCGGCTGCGAAAAGGCGATACCGTCTATATCCATCCGGAGGCCGAGTACCATCCGTCTACTACATTACAGAAAATTATCAATGCCGGCATGACGCCCGGGATCGCAATTAATCCGGGAACCAGCATTGAAACTGTGATGGAGATGCTGCGCATCGTAAAAAAAGTACTTGTCATGTCGGTCAATCCCGGCAATGCCGGGCAGATGTATCTGCCGTATGTGGGAAAGAAATATACAAAGCTTCTTGCGCTCAAAGACGAGATGCATTTTGAGATATACTGGGACGGCGCCTGCGGGGCGGATAAGATACGGGAATATGCGCCAAAAGGCGTAAAGGGATTTGTACTCGGAACAACGCTGTTGTTTGGCAAAAAAGAATCTTATAGGGAGACGCTGCAAAACATCAGGGAGCTTAAATTTTGACAGAAAGTCAAAACGGATGAAAACCGATTGGGAATCAAAACAGCAAAGAAAAGACAAAATGGTCCATCAAAGAGCGGAGCTTGCCACCGCTCTTTTTCTTTTGGCAATCTTTCAAGACAAGGGGCTGCAATGACTGCCCGGGTGGGAGAGTGGAACATCATTGAAATGAGGCGGGAATCTTAAAAACGGGTTCCGGCCTCTGTTCTCATATAATAGGAAAGACCCTGCCGCTTCCTATATTTAAGGAATTATTCAATAAAATCCGAAAAAGTGTACTTTTTCGGA
>CAMUGE010000029.1 GCA_947088345.1 uncultured Roseburia sp. | reverse complement strand
CTGCTGCTTATGAAGCAGACAGGGCAACAGCAGAAAGAATGATAAAAAAAGGCAAAATGTCACTGGAAGATATTGCGGATTGTGTTCCGACAATATCTTTTGAAGAATTAAAAAAGATTGAAGCCGAGGTTATGCAGTTGGCATAATCAGAAAAACAATTTAATATCAAAATAACAGCGTAAAGGCGCATGGAACAGTAAATGGTAAACCATGCGTCTTTTTTTATGTGTGCTTGCACATATTGCCCAACAAGGAGGAATATGAGCGACAACATTCAGACCAACACCACAGGGCGATTAACGCCATACGTTCTTACCAACTTAGCAAACGCCGGAATGAACCCGAAAGCATTGCAGTATATCATGGGACATTCCAACATCAATATGACGCTGAACTATTACGCCCATGCTACCTCTGATAGCGCAATGGCAGAAATGGAACGGCTGATTGCTTAGTAGTAAATAGAGGTTTTACTACTTGATTTACTACTTTTGAACGCGAAAACATGAGGGGAAATGAGAATATATAAGAGCTTCTTCCAATTTGAAAAATGCCGGAAAGCCTGTAAATACAGGCTATACAGGCTTATGAGAACTTATAAAGAGATAGTCAAAAACTATATTTTGATATATTAATATTTCAAGTTTCCGTATTATGAATGCTGAAAAAATACGTCATGTTTTTCTGGATGGACAAGGTATGAACCGTATAAGAAGTGTATTGGATTTAACAAAATTGCCGGAGAAAGAATCTGATCACATAGTCAGGGGTTATGATTTCTGATTTTTCCGGTCAGATGAACTTACATGAACTATCCTTTTGCGTGTTTTATTATTGACTTCTCTTATCAAGCTGTATTATAATCTGTTAATAAATGGACAGAAAAGGGGAAAGAAAAGAATGAAAGAATTTAAACCATTCAAAGAGGGTAAAGTTCGCGAGATCTATGATAACGGAGACAGCCTGATCATGGTAGCTACAGACCGGATCTCTGCATTTGATCATATATTAAAAAATAAAATTACGGAAAAAGGCGCTATCTTGACGCAGATGTCAAGATTCTGGTTTGATTTTACAAAGGATATCGTGCCAAATCACATGATATCGGTAGATACGGCGGATATGCCGGAGTTTTTCGGCCAGAATCAGTTTTACGGCAGCAGTATGATGTGCCGTAAACTTAAGATGCTTCCGATTGAGTGTATTGTACGCGGCTATATTACCGGCAGCGGATGGGAAAGCTATAAAAAAGACGGCACAGTCTGCGGAATCCGTCTGCCGGAAGGTTTAGCGGAATCCGAAAAACTTCCGGAGCCGATTTATACGCCGAGCACAAAAGCGGAGATCGGGCTGCATGACGAAAATATATCATATGAAAAGAGCGTGGAAGTTTTAGAAAAAAGTTATCCGGGAAAAGGAGAGCAGTATGCGTCGCAAATCAGGGACTGCACGATCGCATTGTATAAAAAATGTGCAGAATATGCGCTGAGGCGCGGAATTATCATTGCCGATACAAAATTTGAATTTGGACTGGATGACAACGGTGCAATCGTACTTGGAGACGAGATGTTAACGCCGGACAGCTCACGCTTTTGGCCGTCAGAAGGCTATGAGGCAGGAAAGCCGCAGCCGTCCTTTGATAAACAGTTTGTGCGGGACTGGTTAAAGGCAAATCCGGACAACGATCTGCTGCTTCCGGAAGATGTAGTGATCAAGACAGTTGATAAATATAAAGAAGCATACGAGATGCTGGTAGGAGAGCCGTTTGCAGTAAAATAAGAGCGGCGATTGGAGCATACCGATAATATTTAGATGAGGACAGGCATGGAAAAAGAAAAGTGTAGGCAGGAGATCTGCGAAAGTGGACTGCATGAAGAATGCGGCGTTTTTGGTATTTATGATTTTGACGGCGGAAATGTAGCGTCTTCGATTTATTATGGGCTGTTTGCCCTGCAGCATCGCGGCCAGGAGAGCTGCGGTATTGCCGTTTCAGAGACGAACGGTCCGAAAGGAAAAGTGTCTGCATATAAGGGCATGGGCCTTGTGAACGAAGTATTTACACAGGAAAATCTGGAGCGCCTAAACGGTGATATTGGCGTAGGCCATGTGCGCTATTCTACAGCGGGCGCCTCTACAAGAGAGAACGCGCAGCCATTGGTATTAAATTATGTCAAAGGCACGCTTGCATTAGCGCACAACGGGAATTTGATCAATGCAAAAGAGCTGCGGGAAGATCTGGAGTATACGGGAGCTATTTTTCAGACGACGATAGACTCCGAGGTGATTGCCTACCATATCGCAAGGGAACGCCTCAATTCCAAAACTGTCGAGGAGGCGGTTTTGCGTGCATGCCGAAAAATAAAGGGAGCATACTCTCTTGTGATCATGAGTCCGAGAAAATTAATCGGCGCAAGAGACCCCTATGGATTTCGTCCGCTGTGCATTGGCAGGCGTGACAATGCGTATATTATTGCGTCTGAGACATGTGCGCTCGATACGATTGGCGCCGAATATGTTCGGGATGTGCTGCCGGGGGAAGTTGTGACGATTACCCCGGAGCGGGGCGTTATTTCCGATCTTTCCAATGCACTGCCAAAAGAGCGGGAAGCGCGCTGTGTTTTTGAATATATTTATTTTGCGAGACCGGACAGCCATATCGACGGGGTCAGCGTTTATCATTCCAGAATACAGGCCGGACGATTTTTGGCCATGGATTCTCCGGTGGAAGCCGATCTGGTTGTCGGCGTGCCTGAGTCAGGCAATGCGGCCGCGCTCGGATATTCCCTGCAGTCAGGCATTCCGTATGGGACTGCTTTTGTGAAAAACGGTTATGTGGGCCGAACCTTTATCAAACCAAAGCAGAGCAGCAGAGAATCCAGTGTTCGAATTAAATTAAATGTGTTAAGGGAAGCCGTAGATCAAAAACGTGTGATTATGATTGACGACTCCATTGTGCGTGGTACGACGTCAGACCGTATTGTAAAAATGCTGCGCGATGCAGGAGCATCGGAAGTGCATGTTCGTATTGCATCACCGCCGTTTTTATGGCCGTGTTACTTTGGAACCGATATCCCGGAGAGAAAACAGCTGATTGCCTACAACAGGTCTCTGGAAGACATAAGAAAAACGATAGGCGCTGATACGCTTGCCTATTTAGACGAAAGCCGAATGAGCGAGATGGCGCAGGGACTTCCGATCTGTAAGGGGTGTTTTACCGGAACATATCCGATGGAGCCGCCAAAAGAAGATATCAGAGGCAACTATGAAAAGTAAAACCGCGTGATTGGAACAAAACGTCATGGCGGCGTTGTTTCAAAAAAAGTGCAGAAATGAGGAAAAAAGAATGACAGACCGATATACCAGCCCATTGTCGGAGCGCTATGCCAGCAGGGAAATGCAGTATATATTTTCTCAGGATATGAAATTTTCCACATGGAGGAAGTTATGGATTGCATTGGCCGAAACCGAGATGGAGCTTGGGCTAAGCGAAAACGGAAACCCGGTGATTACGCAGGAACAGATTGATGAGATGAGGGCGCACATTTATGATATCAATTATGATGTGGCCACAGAGCGCGAAAAATTAGTTCGCCATGATGTGATGAGTCATGTGTATGCGTATGGACAGCAGTGTCCGAAAGCCGCAGGAATCATCCATCTGGGGGCGACCTCCTGTTATGTGGGAGACAATACGGATGTGATTCTTATGAGCGAGGCGCTGAAACTTGTTCAAAAGAAGCTGGTTAATATTATTGCGGAATTGGCAAAATTTGCAGATCAGTATAAAGCGCTGCCGACGCTTGCATTTACGCATTTTCAGCCTGCGCAGCCTACGACTGTCGGAAAACGCGCGACGCTCTGGGCACAGGAATTTCTGATGGATCTGGAAGATCTGACGTATGTGCAGAAGAGTTTGAAATTGCTCGGATCAAAAGGAACGACCGGTACGCAGGCTAGTTTTCTGGAGTTATTTGACGGCGATCAGGAGACGATTGATAAAATAGATCCGATGATTGCAGAGAAGATGGGCTTTCAGGAATGTTATGCTGTTTCGGGTCAGACTTATTCCCGCAAAGTAGATACCAGAGTGGCGAATGTCCTGGCCGGTATTGCGGCAAGCGCGCATAAGATGTCGAATGACATACGACTTTTACAGCATTTAAAGGAAGTGGAGGAGCCGTTTGAAAAGAATCAGATCGGTTCTTCTGCTATGGCTTATAAGCGCAATCCAATGCGCTCGGAGCGCATTGCATCGCTTGCGCGATATGTGATGATTGACGCGTTAAATCCCGCAGTGACATCGGCTGTGCAGTGGTTTGAACGAACGCTTGATGATTCTGCAAACAAACGCCTGTCCATTCCGGAGGGATTTTTAGCTGTGGACGGAATTTTGGATCTCTGTCTGAATGTCGTGGACGGACTTGTTGTCTATGATAAGGTGATTACGAAACATCTGATGGCGGAGCTGCCGTTTATGGCAACCGAAAATATTATGATGGACGCTGTAAAAAACGGCGGCAATCGTCAGGAGCTGCATGAAAAAATCAGAACACTTTCCATGCAGGCCGGCAGGAACGTAAAAGAAGAGGGGAAAGATAATAATCTTCTGGAACTGATCGCCCAGGACCCTGAGTTTAATCTTACGATAGAGGAACTGAAATCAGCCATGGAGCCATCAAGGTATGTAGGACGGGCTCCGCTTCAGGTGGAAAAATTTTTACAGGATGTGATACAGCCTGTGCTTGATGCAAACAGGGAATGTTTGGGAGTCAAAGCGGAAATTAATGTGTAATCGGGAGAAGGGGAATCAAATATTCCCCTTTTTTTGCTATCGCTTTTTGTGCAATATCACAAAAATATATTTATTGCTTTACAAATGTGGAATTGAGAAGTATTATAATCCCGAGTTTGACACTTGTGAAATCAAAAAGTGGCTACAGACCCAGTAATTATGCGGTCTGCAGCCACTTTCTCTTTGGAAACGATTTGTGCTATTTTTTTACTTCTTCTGTTTTGGTACTTTTTATTATGCTCCGCATGGCTGATTTTGAAATAAATTCATAATCCGTATGAAAGCCAAATGCCTTGTGTAAATCATCCGTCAGAACTGTTCTCTTGTAAGAAGGGATATAGCCGCTTTCCTTTGACAAAAGTGTTACCTGCATGGAACGAAGTGTACTTAGAATCTCATTACAGGTATAATTATTTCCGACCTTTTTCTCAAGCAGGCGATATACAAGCAGGCTGATGTAACAGGTGAGGAAATGTGCTTTGATGCGGTCTTCCCGCCTGACATAGACAGGACGTGCCCCAAAATCTGTTTTCATAATGCGGAAGTTTTCTTCTATTTCCCAACGCTGCCGGTTGATTTTTAAAATCCCGCGTATATCGTCTTCGAGGTTTGTAATGACAGCATAAAAGCCGTCATACTTTTCCTCCTCCCGGATCCTGTCTAAATCAAGCTCACAGACTTTCTTTTCTGCGATTTCTCCATCATTTGTCACATTTGTGGCTTTGATAAAACGGGCAGGATCATTCTGGTTTTTGCCTTTGCGTTTCTTTCCGGGCTGCCCGATCATTTTTATGGCACGTGATATTTGTTGCTGACGGATCCGCTTCTGGTATGCCTTGTATTTTGGAGAGTAGGTTACAATGACAGTTTCATCCATGTTTCCATTTACAACAGGCACTTCCTTGTAAAACATTGCTTCATAAATATCAGGATCGGATTCATCAAGAGTGGATATATCGATGAATTTATCGGAACCAAGTCTGCGAAACTGTTTTGGATTCAAGGCAATCTGCCGGTCTTCCCCGCGCATCTTCTTCAGGGATTGTGTAATGACATAGGAACGGTTTCCAAAGCTGTTAAACCTGCGGTTTGCCTTACTGCCAAGCCCGGCATCCGAGCAGAAGATAAACTCGCTGCATGTAAAGTCACGTATGATCTTTGTTTCCAACGGTTTTAAGGTCGTCTGTTCATTCTGATTTCCTGGGAACACATCAAAAGCAAGGGGAATTCCATCAGCATCCATAAACAATTCCATTGTAACGATGGGATTTGGCCTGTTTTCTTTGCTTTTTCCATACTTTCTAAAATCATCATCCTGTTCAATTTCAAAGTAATAATTCGTACAGTCGTAGTAAAGAATCTTCTGGCTTCTCGGATGCACGAAGCTTGAATTGTGATATAGTTCCTCCTGAATAAAGTCGGATTCTTCGGCCATAACGGATAGTGCGCGGTAGATGTTCTGCAGTTCATACTTAGGCGGTTCAAGCAGCGTCTGGCAGTAAGAGTAACTGCCCAGTTTGCTGGAAGGCGCCAGGATTCTTGAGAAAATCTGGTCAGTAAGAATTGCGCTGAAATCATAAGTGTATTTGTGGCGTTTAGAAATCTTTCGACAAATGGAATCGATTTTTAATTCCGTGCACAGTTTTTGGAAGAACAGATAACCAATCTGAAAACAGCGTTCTTCATTTTTAGGGATATAAGCGCTTCTTGATAAAGAAACTGTAACACTGCCTGTTTTAGCGTTGTATTCCATGGTTTCTTTTTCTGCCTCTGATTTTGCCCATGCCATCATAGCATCAAAGTCCCCGGAAAACTGTTCTAAGAGTTCATTCAGCTTTCCAAGTTTTCGATGGATCTGAGTAGCAGTTTTTCCATTGCTTTTACGGTATGAGCGTTTAATATAGACGTCTTTGTTATCTGAATTACCTGTAAGTGAGATATACATACGAAACAGCTCCTTTCGTGATATAATCTTATTATACAACAAAGCGTACAAAAGCGCACATACTATTTTAAAAAATTTGACAAAAAAATAAGCCTTGATGGGCTTAAATAAAGGATTTTTGCGATATGATGTTAAAAAGAAGTGTCAAACTCCCGGGAGTCAAAGCGGAAATTAATGTGTAATCGGGAGAAGGGGAATCAAATATTCCCCTTTTTTTGCTATCGCTTTTTGTGCAATATCACAAAAATATATTTATTGCTTTACAAATGTGGAATTGAGAAGTATTATAATCATATCTTTTGAACAAATCAGAAAATCAAAGAACAGAAAATCAAGGAACACAAATTCTAAGATCAGAAATTCCGGGAACAAACAGTTTGAAGACAGTAATGAGCGATCAGAAATTAAAGATCGGAAATTTCAGGAACAGATCAATTGTAGAAATAATTTAACATTCAAAATCTCTGGAACGTACGTCATATGATCTGAATTTCTAACATCAATTATTTTACTCTGAATCAGGCGGCGGATGTTTGCCGGGTCAGCAGAAGTTTCTTAATGAATTACCCGATTATTTTAAAGTAAATATAAGACAGAGGAATTGCACTTGAAATACTTGTACTCAAAACATATATCATCTGCAGGGATGATTTGAGCCGGAAGTATTTTGTTTAAGAGCATTTTCCAAGAATACATATGGAAGAGAGAAACACATGAAAGTGGTATTTTGGGGTGAAATCAGTCCTTTTGAGATTACACAGAATATGTATACTGTTGCGGAACTTCTGGCCTTTTATATGCCGTCGGTTCAAATACGTATTTTTCGCAGACGCAATCCGGATGCGGAACAGCCAAAAAGAACAGCAAGACGCTCAGGAAGGGGTACAGCGAAACAAAAACGCAATTCCTGTAAGAAAGAAGTTTCCTTTTATGACTGTGGAAACCGGTCGGACGCTAAGACGCGCAGGCAAATCAGAGAGGCGGATCTGGTAGTGATCAATCTGTATCGGGACAGCTATGGATGGGAACATTTTGGAGAGTACGGAATCTGGAGAGAAGAACGTACGGTTTTTCTTGTTTCAGGATATTGGGAAGTTTCCAACCTGCGGAGATTTATGGAAAAAACATATCGGATTGACGCTGGCAATATAGCTGTTATTCCATATAACAATGAATTTCAGGACGCTGCGGAGCGAAGAGAGGCCGCAAAATTTTTAAAACGAAGTGTAAAACGAAGTGAAAAAAACAAGATGTTAAATGATGAATTGAGACGCACCGTTTTTTTGTTTCAGCGAGAAATCAGCAAATTTTATTAGAAAAGAAAAGGAGAGTATGTTTATGGAACAGGTAATGAAGCATTATGGAAATGCAATTTTGGCGGTGATTGTTTTACTGGCTCTTGGCGCCATTTTGGTGGCTGCACTTTCCTCCAATGGGTATGTGGCGACGGAATTTCGCACTGCGCTGACAGGCTTTTTCAGCAGCATGAATAAATTAACATGACAGATAGAGAAAGAGATACGAGACAGTTATGAGTGAAATTCTCAACTATGAACCGACAAAAGAGCAGTTTGGTGTTTTTTGGAAATATATCAGGGAAGCGGACGTAACGGATGTAGATTATAATGGAACGCAGCTGTGGATCACTGACTTAAAAAAAGGTCGTTACATGGCAAAAGAAGAAATTACAGAGAATTTTGTGAATGCGTTTACACATAATATTTCAAATTGTGTGAATCGCCAGTTTAACAACGCAAACCGTATTTTGGAAGCAGATACAAAAGAGCTGCGCATCAGCATTATACATGCTTCGGCGGCGATGTCGGGGACAAGTATCTGTATCCGAAAGTCGCCCTGTATTGTGCGCAATCGGATTTCGGATATGATTCAGGCCGAATATTGCAGAAAGGAAGTACTGCAGTTGCTGATTAACTGTGTACTTGCACGAATGAATTTTGTGTTTGGCGGAGAACCGGGCGCAGGAAAAACGGAGTGTGCGAAATTTCTGATGCAGTTTATTCCCAAAGAGGAACGTGTCATTACGATTGAGGATTCCCTTGAGATCCATTATGCGGACCTAAATCCAGGGGCAGATACGGTTGAACTTCGCATTGGCGCAGGGTTTACCTATACGGATGCGATCAAGGCGTGTTTGAGACAGAATCCCAAATGGCTGATTTTATCAGAAGCGCGTTCCACCGAGGTAACGTCGCTGTTAGAACAGTGGAGCACCGGCGTAAACGGCTTTACGACAATTCATCTGGACGACCTTCGCAAGCTTCCTGACCGAATCCAGAATATGATGGAAAGTGTACATGACGCAGATCGTATGGAAAACCGCATCTACCGGTATGTCAATGTAGGCGTACTGATTCGTTGCATACAGGATGAAAAGGGACTGCCGAAACGTTATATTGACCAGCTGTGTTTTTACAGCAGAGAAGAAAGAGAAAACAGAATCTATATGATTGTAAAGGACGGCAAGCTTGTTTCGGCTAATCTGCCAATGGAAATCATACGGAAATTTATACATGCAAAAATCAGGCATCCGTTTGTGTGCGAGCACTGGGAGGACTACATGAAAGAGGGAAAATGAGAAAAAAGAAAAGAGATGTTTGGGAGAATCTTAAGCTTCTGCGTCATAAAAATCTTGCGAAGGAAGTGCATATATACGGTTATCATTTTTCGTGGAAATTACAGTTTATGCTGATGGTAGCGACACTGACCGGTATAGGGACTGTCGGGCTTTTATTTAAGCTCTCTGTTTTCTGGCTGACTGTTGTGATTTTGGCAGCGATTGTAATGCTTCCGGTATTGATATTAAACATGTACAAAAAGATGTACGAACAAAAGCGATTTGCGGACGCAGCTGCTTATATGGAACAGATGTTATATTCTTTTTTAAAAACGGGAAAGATTATCAGTTCTCTGCGGGAAAGCTGCGCACTATTTGAGGCAGGAATGATGCGATCTGCCATACAGGCTGCAGTCGAACATATTGAACAGGGTAAAACGAGGTCTGACCAGGGAATTTTGCGAGAGGGGTTTCAGCTAATCGAAGAAAATTATAACTGCCGTAAGATGCAGATGGTGCATGACTTGCTGCTGAATGCAGAGGAATATGGCGGAGAAGTCGAGTCTTCTGTGATAATTCTGCTGGAAGATCTGGAATCATGGAAAAAAAGAGGATATCGACTGCAGGCGGATAAGAAAAAGAGCCATACGGATAATGTGGTATCAATTGTGGTGGCAACAATGATGTGTGCGGCAGCGCTGTATGTATTGGATGCAATGAAAACAATGTTTGCAGCGGAAAGTTCGATTGTGATATTTCGTATTGGAACGATACAGATTTCTTCAGCATTTTTTATCCTTTTTTTGTATCATGTGTTTTCTAAAAGCTCAAAAAGCCTGACTGCGGATTGGCTGACAGAAGAAAATTTCCGTGACAGCGCATATATCAAACAGTGTTACGACACAGTTTTTCGTTACGATAAAAGGAACGCATATAAAAAAGGTCTGTTGTGTTCTATTCCATTTATGGTTTTGGTCGGGTTCTGTTTTTCGAAGCGGCACTGGATACCGGGGGCAATTGCCCTGACTTTTGGGTTGTTTGTATTGTTTTCGAAAAGAATCGGGTACCGTCTGGCAAAGAAAGATATAACACAGGAAATGCATCTGGCATTGCCGCAATGGTTGATGGAGATGGCATTGTTATTGCAGAATAACAATGTTGAGATTGCAATACAGAAATCAAGAGCAGGGGCGCCGGCAGCGCTGCAAAGCGAGATTGATGCATTGCTGGAAAGATCCGGCCGGATGCCCGGAGAACTTTGTGTCTATACAGATTTCTGCCGCGAATATGATCTTCCGGAAGTAGCGGGCTGTATGAAGATGATGCATGCAATTTCGGAAACCGGAAGCGGTGATGTGCGGATACAGATGGCTCATTTTATACAGAGAGTAAACGAAATGCAGAGCATTGCAGATCAGATCAGGAACGAGTCCATTGCGCTGCGAATGAAGATGATCTTTGCCTATCCGGTGATTGCTGCGACTGCAAAACTTTTAGTAGATCTGACAGTTGGCATGGCTGTTATGTTTCGGCTGCTCGGCAGTATGAGCGGTTAGAATCTCCGCAGTGATTTGAGATGCGAATCAGCCGCGTCCCAAGGTTAACATGAGAAAAGTATTTCTAAGTTTTACTCCTGAAAACACCGGAAACAGAGGTTTCTCATTCTGGTTTGAGTAGCGGCGCAGCGTCGACATGGAGATTAGTGCGATTAGATCTTATCGTGCATACTTGAGATTTTACGGAACAGAATCGTGTAGATAAGTCATATTTTTGAAACGGGGGATATCAATGAAGCATGTGATAGGCGCGTTTAGTATTTTGTTTGTACTTCTCTTAAATGTGTTTCTGTGTATTGGTATGATTACAGTTAATGCTGATGTTGCGGCGGCGAAAGAATATAAAGCTGCTGTCGTAGCAGAGATTGAGAACAGTAATTTTAATCCCAAAGTGATACAGGGGTGTATCGCGCAGGCTGCAGAAGCAGGATACACACTACAAGTATTGGGGTGTTCCTATGATGCGTGGAATGAAGTACAGATGGCGGAAGTGATTTTGTCGTATACTTATTGTATACCGGTGCTTGGAATTTCAGAGACAAAGACAACAAGAGGGATTGCAAGATAATAGCGTGAAAAGTACTTGAAAGGCTTATGCCAGAGGGCAAAACGCGAAACAGGTTCGCGCGCCAACAAGTACTAAGTTTCACGCTCTTGATATGAGATTCCGCAAAGCGGAATCATGTTGGTTAGCGTGTAAAATAAATTTTTCAAACGGCGATTTGTATTGTGCGCTTCAAAGCCATAAATGGCTTGCCACAAAGTCGCTTATGCAAATAAAGTGAATGCGAACTGCGTTCGCAATGCAGAAATGGGGATTAATATGGATATCATCATAGAAGAATATGGAGAAGCATTGTTGGGTCTTCTCGCGGGAACGGCAATTATTTTTATGTTTTCTCTGCTCTATCTGTATTCAACAACTTTTTAGCGTGAAAAGTACTTGAAAGGCTCATGCCAGAGGGCAAAACGCGAAACAGGTTCGCGTGCCAACAAGTACTAAGTTTCATGCCGAAAAACGCCAAAGAAATGTGACGTAAACGTCACATGGCGTTTTTCATACGGATAAGTGATTCCGCGGAGCGGAATCGTGGGGGTTAATCGGAGATTAGCGATATCTTCGCATAGTTTTGAGCCGCAGAAAAGCTGCGGCATGGGGGTTAATGATATGAGACAAATTACAGACTATTTTGGCACGGGATTTTTGCATCTGGTAACAGCGTTTTGTATGTTTGGAATTATTGCAGTGTTTTGGCACAATAAGGGATTGATTTGTGATCTTGCAGCTGCGTTTATGTATTCTGTATGCGGAAATTAAAGACCACAGTGTAAAGAGAAGTAGCGTGAAAAGTACTTGAAAGGCTCATGCCAGAGGGCAAAACGCGAAACAGGTTCGCGCGCCAACAAGTACTAAGTTTCACGCCGAAAAACGCCAAAAAAATGTTACGTAAACGTCACATGGCGTTTTTTATACGGCTAAGAGATTCCACGGAGCGAAATCAAGGGGGTTCCGGGGGATCACAGCTGGAGCGTTATCGCGGAACAGATTACGCGCATAGGCGTACGAAATTTCTGGTGTGAATAGGATCCGCACCAGAGAATCCCCTGAAAATATGCTGTGCGCAGTGTTGGATTATTTAGCGGATTTAAGCAGCAGCGAGACTGCGGCGTGTGGAGGAGGGGGATAGAATGAAACTGATTTTCGATACATATGGAAAAGCGCTGCTTGAGGCAGCTGTCGTAGTAACGCTTTTGACATTTTTGTTTTATGGTGTCGCGGACCATAGCGGCAATACAGGAATCTTTTATGTGGCAGGAGCGAGGACCGACACCGGAAATATTGTTTATGATGAATATATGGATTTTAAAAATTATGCGGCGGAGGGAGAATATAGAAAGCCTCAGATTGTTTATGATGACGAACAGGTATTGACGGTCGGAACATGTGATCTGGCGGATTATATTCATGCATATGATTATAATGGCAATGTACTGCCGATTCGTATTATTGCGTGTTTTAATCCGGATGGACTGCAGTTATCTTCGGATGGCGCGGGAGACAGTTTGACCTTGTTTGAGTTTGTGACGGACGGTATTTACTGT
Source organism: uncultured Roseburia sp. (assembly GCA_947088345.1). GTDB lineage: Bacteria > Bacillota > Clostridia > Lachnospirales > Lachnospiraceae > Roseburia. Next base: position 29,201 of record CAMUGE010000029.1, on the reverse strand, counting down.
GTCAGGGTATCTGCGGCTGATGAGAATAACAGAAAAAATGTATGCGAATTTTCCATACCGGTAGGCAGTGACTGACAAGTCAATTTATGTGAAACAGAAATTTTAGGTTTCACGCCGAAAAACGCTAAAAACAGGCGTTTTTCATACGGATAAGAGATTCCGCGGAGCGGAATTATGGAGGTTAGCGTGAAAAGTACTTGAAAGGCTCATGCCAGAGAGCAAAACGCGAAACAGGTTCGCGCGCCAACAAGTACTAAGTTTCACGCCAGAGAATCCCCAAAAACACGCCATGTATGGCGTTGGATTCTCCGCGCAGATTTGAGTCGCGGCAGAGCCGCGAGATGGAGGTTAGTGTGAAAAATATTGTAATGATTATGGTAAGCGTTACTTTGGGGGTGCTGACGATGGGTATGATATTTGCAGTTTCGGGAAGAATGAACCGTTCGGTTGAAGTTAAAAGCAATCTGTCTTCGGCGGCGGAACAGACAGTAGACGGATTGATTCGGGAGGATGGTAGTATTCCCTATGGAAATGAGGAGATGCTTGCCGACTTTATCGGGCAGATTGTAATGGCAAATGATACCGTGTCGGATCTTGTTGTGGAAGTCGGAGCATTGGATGCAAAAAAGGGGCTGCTTTCTGTACGAGTTGTGGAACAGTTTGTTTATCCAAACGGAAAACGGGGGAGTACGGAAAGCAGCCGGACTGTAATCTGGGATAAACCGTTTACAAATGAAAATTAAGATTCGAAATCTTCCTGCGGTTCATCCGGTTTTTTGATATAAATTTTTTCAATTCGGTTTTTGTCCATTTGCTCTACGCGCAACAGGATATGATCATCTGTAATCATACTTTCCTGTTGTTCCGGCACATGATCAAAAAGACCGATTAAATATCCGCCAATGGTATCATAGTCTTCTGATACAAACGGAAGATCTAATTCCTGACATAAATCTTCCAGATTGGCGGAACCCTGCACCAGAAATTCATTTGCGCTTAGATGCTGGATGGAATCTTCCTCGTCGGTATCATATTCGTCACGTATCTCGCCGACAATTTCCTCTAACAAATCCTCTAATGTAATCAGTCCTGCAGTCGCGCCGTATTCGTCGAGGACAATCGCAATGGAGATGGAGGATTTGCGCATTTCAATAAATAATTCAGCTGTATTTTTGTGCTCGTAGGTAAAATACGGCTCACGCATAATTGTGCGTACGGAAAAATTTTCTTTATTTTCTGCAAGCAGCAGATCTTTCATATTAAGTATACCGATAATGTTATCGGTTGTTTCCTCGAAAACAGGGAGTCGTGTAAATTTATCTTCTTTGAAGATGGAGATCAGTTCCTCATAAGAACTGTTGACATTGGCAAATGTCATATCTATGCGGGGAATCATAACTTCTTTTGCCTGTGCGTCGGAAAAATCAAACAGGTTATTAATCATTTCGTGTTCTTCCGATTCGATAACTCCTGATTCTTTGCTTACGTCTACAATAGTGCGTAACTCTTCTTCCGTCATTGACTGGTTGCCGGCGTTGGGGTCTACACGCATCAGAAATAAAAATGCCATAGACAGTTTATTAATAATAAAGATAAACGGGGTGAGCATCTTCATCAGAAACTCAATCATTCCGGCATACCGCAGTGCAATTTTGTCCGCATAGATTGTGGCCATTGTTTTCGGGGAAATTTCACCGAAAATCAATACCAGAATCGTCAAAATACCGGTAGCGACGCCGGCTCCCACACTTCCCCAGAGTTTGATTGCGAGAGAAGTTGCAATTGACGATGCGGAAATATTGACAAGGTTATTTCCGATTAAGATAGCGCTTAACATCTTACCGGAATTTTCTGTGATACGCAGTACCCGCTGTGCCTGTTTATCTCCTTCCTCCGCCATGGAGCGAAGCCTGATTTTGTTGGAAGTAGTCAGGGCAGTCTCTGCGGAAGAAAAGAACGCAGACAATAACAGTAAAATAAATAATAAAATAATTTGAAATATGGCCACAGGGTCCAAAATATGTTCACCTCAATATAAATTTTGATTATTCGTCTATGCTGTAATTTGGCGCTTCCTTTGTGATATGGATATCATGCGGATGGCTTTCGCGAAGCGCGGCAGCAGAGATTTTAACGAACTTGCTCTTGGTTTTTAAATCCTCGATTGTGGGGCAGCCACAGTAGCCCATACCGGAGCGTATACCTCCGACAAGCTGGAATACGGTATCTTCAACAGTCCCTTTGTAGGCAACACGGCCTTCTACGCCTTCCGGAACAAGTTTCTTAGCGCCCTCCTGGAAATAGCGGTCTTTACTTCCGTTTTCCATGGCGGCAAGAGAACCCATGCCACGGTACACTTTGTATTTTCTGCCCTGGTATAACTCGAATGTTCCCGGGGCTTCATCGCAGCCGGCGAAGATGCTGCCCATCATGCAGACGTTTGCTCCGGCAGCCAATGCTTTGGTCATATCGCCGGAATATTTGATTCCACCGTCGGCGATAATAGGGGTGTCGGAATCTTTTGCGGCGTTGTAGCAATCCATTAGCGCGGTGATCTGCGGCACTCCTATACCTGCGACAATACGTGTAGTGCAGATCGATCCGGGTCCGATACCGACTTTGACGGCATCCGCACCGGCGTTGATCAGATCGCGTGTGGCTTCGCCTGTCGCTACATTGCCGGCAATAACCTGCAGGTCGGGATAAACCGTTTTAATTTGTTTAACGGCTTCGATAATGTTCTTGGAATGGCCGTGTGCGGAATCCACAACGATTACATCGACATGCGCTTTTACAAGCGCCTCGATTCGCTCCATCATATTTCCGGTTATGCCGACACCGGCGCCGCATAACAGCCGGCCCAGGGAGTCTTTTGCCGAGAGAGGGTATTTGATCTGTTTTTCAATATCTTTTATCGTGATTAATCCTTTTAAATGGAAATCTTTATCTACAATCGGAAGTTTTTCTTTGCGAGCTTTGGCCAGAATTTGTTTTGCATCGTCAAGGGTGATTCCTTCAGGGGCAGTGATCAGGTTTTTGGAGGTCATACTCTCACTGATTTTTTTGGTGAAATCTGTCTCGAATTTTAAGTCGCGGTTTGTGATAATGCCGACAAGTTTGTCGTTTTCACAGATTGGAACGCCGGAAATACGAAACTTTCGCATCAGATCTTCTGCGTCCTGTAAAGTATGATCCGGAGAAAGGAAAAACGGATCGGTAATTACACCGTTTTCGGAACGTTTTACTTTGTCTACTTCGTCTGCCTGAGCCTGGATAGACATATTTTTATGGATAATGCCGATGCCGCCCTGTCTTGCCATAGCGATTGCCATCCTGTGTTCCGTAACAGTATCCATTGCTGCGCTCATCATAGGGATATTAAGAGAGATTGCCTTTGTCAGCTGTGTATTCAGCTGAATCATGTTTGGAGTCACCTCCGAATAGAGCGGTACTAAGAGCACATCATCAAAAGTAATGCCGTCACCGATTATTGTAGCCATTTGTTTTCCTCACTTTCTTCTTATTAAATGTATAGGGTCGAAAAGATATTATTCTTTGTATCATAGCAAAAAATAATTATAGTGTCAACGTTATGATATTGATGTTTCTTGTCTTTTTCAGAAGATTTTCATGCACAAAATAAGAATGTAATTCTGTGTTTGGAAATAAAATAGCGTCCCGGGCATTAAAAAACTTGACATCTTTCTGAAAATAGAATAAAATTTATATGTTGTTATTATGACAGATAACAGATTACATTTATGTGTTATATGTACAATGAAAATTTCATAAAGGAGGTGCTCCTGTGGATGTAGTAATTGCTGTTCTTGTTACTCTTGTTGTTACTGCCGTTGTCGTGTACTTTGTTACAACTGCCTATCATAAAAAAGTGACGGAGGCAAAGATCGGAAATGCGGAAGATAAAGCGCGTGAGATCATTGACGAGGCGGTAAAGGCAGCAGAAACCAAGAAGCGCGAAGCGACTCTCGAAGCAAAGGAAGAATCCATTCGTGTTAAGAATGATTTGGACAAGGAAGTGAAAGAGCGGAGAGCGGAACTTCAGAGAAGCGAAAGACGTATTGTGCAGAAAGAAGAAAATCTGGACAAGAAGTTGGAGACAATCGAGAAGCGCGAGGCTGGTTTTGCAGCAAAAGAGGAAGAGATTAACAGACAGAGAGCCCAGGTTGCACGGCTCAATGAAGAGCGTGTGCAGGAACTGGAACGAATTTCAGGACTAACCTCTGAACAGGCAAAGGAATATCTCTTAAAAACCGTTGAGGAAGATGTAAAACTTGACACTGCAAAGATGATCAAGGAACTGGAGAACAGGGCGAAAGAAGAAGCCGAAAAGAAAGCAAAGGAATATGTGGTAACAGCAATTCAGAAATGTGCAGCAGATCATGTCGCAGAAACGACAATTTCTGTGGTACAGCTTCCAAATGATGAGATGAAAGGGCGTATTATCGGAAGGGAAGGGCGCAATATACGTACATTGGAGACAATGACAGGCGTGGACCTGATTATAGATGATACACCGGAGGCAGTAATCCTGTCCGGATTTGATCCGATCCGACGGGAAGTTGCGCGTATTGCACTTGAGAAGCTTATCGTTGACGGACGTATTCATCCGGCCAGGATTGAGGAGATGGTGGAAAAAGCTCAGAAAGAAGTGGAAGCGATGATCCGTGAAGAGGGTGAGACGGCTACACTTGAAATCGGAGTTCATGGAATCCATCCGGAACTTGTCCGGCTGCTCGGCAGAATGAAGTTCCGAACCAGTTATGGTCAGAATGCATTAAAACATTCGATTGAGGTGGCGCAGCTATCCGGATTACTTGCAGCCGAAATTGGCGTTGATGTCAGGACTGCGAAACGCGCCGGCTTATTACATGATATCGGTAAATCGGTAGATCATGATATGGAAGGATCACACATACAGATTGGTGTGGATTTATGTAAGAAATACAAAGAATCGCCGCTTGTAATCAATGCGGTTGAAGCGCATCACGGCGATGTGGAGCCGGAATCCCTGATTGCATGTATTGTACAGGCAGCTGATACGATTAGTGCTGCAAGGCCAGGTGCAAGAAGAGAGACACTTGAAACATATTCCAACAGGTTAAAACAGTTAGAAGATATTACAAACGGATTTAAAGGGGTTGAGAAATCTTTTGCTATTCAGGCAGGTAGAGAGATTCGAGTTATGGTTATCCCGGAGCAGGTGAGCGATGCTGATATGGTATTACTTGCCCGCGATATTTCAAAACAGATTGAGTCAGAGCTGGAGTATCCGGGACAGATTAAGGTAAATGTAATTCGTGAGTCAAGAGTTACGGATTATGCAAAATAGGTACAACGCGTTATTTAGCACGAGAGAGCTTGTCGCATTCAGGACAAACCATAGACGGAACATATGGTTTTTGCCTGATGCGGCAGGTCTTTTTTATATTGTAGGAAAGACCATAGTGCGGTGAAGTGTTAAAGTTTATGCCTTTCTTGAAATAAAGAATGTTCCAAAAAGGAGCGCAGTGCAGCGCGAGACATTATGTAGTCGAAACAGCCGACCACAGGCGGTGAAAACAGGAATCAGGAAGAGAGGAAAAAAATGGGACAGCATATAACAAGAGTAAAAAGAGAGTTAATCAAAAAGGGGATAATTCTTGATATTTATCAGGATACCATGGAACTGCCGGATGGAAGGCAGGAAATCTGGGATTTTGTCTCGCACAGGAAAGGCGCTGCTGCGGTTGTGCCAGTGCTGGAGGACGGAAAAATTTTGATGGTCAGGCAGTACCGGAATGCGTTAGAGCGTATGACATTGGAGATTCCGGCAGGCTCCAGGGACAGCACGACAGAGGATACAAAAATATGCGCAGCGCGTGAGCTGGAAGAAGAGACGGGATTTCGGAGTGACAATCTGACATTTTTGATTTCACTTAGAACGACAGTTGCGTTTTGTGATGAATTTATTGATGTTTATCTGGCGCGCGATTTAAAAAAAGGCCGGCAGCATTTGGACGAAGCGGAAGAGATAGATGTGAAAGCTTATGAGATAGAGGAACTTTGCGACATGATTTATCAGGGAAAGTTACAGGATGCGAAAACTGTTTCTGCGCTGCTCGCTTATAAAAACTTATTGAATACGGGAGGTGTGTAATGCGGATTCAGTTATCGGATCATTTTAGTTACGGAAAATTGCTGCGATTTACACTGCCATCTATTGTTATGATGATTTTTACATCTATTTATGGTGTCGTGGACGGACTTTTTGTGTCAAATTTTGTCGGAAAAAATTCATTTGCTGCAGTTAATTTTATTATGCCGTTTTTAATGATACTCGGTACGGTTGGATTTGTGTTCGGAGCGGGAGGAAGCGCGCTGATCTCAAAAACGCTTGGAGAGGGCGACCGAAGAAAAGCGAATCGAATTTTTTCTCTGTTGGTTTATTCGGCGTTAATCTGCGGTGTTGTGATTGGCGTCGTTGCGTTTGCAGTAATGCGTATCGTGGCGTCCGCTCTTGGAGCAGAGGGAGAACTTTTAGAAAACTGCGTGATTTATGGCAGATTTATAGCGGTTTCACTGCCTGCATTTGTGTTGCAGATGTCTTTTCAAAGTTTTTTTATTTCGGCGGAAAAACCGCAGCTTGGTCTTTTGACGACGATTGCTTCGGGAGTGACAAATATGCTGCTTGACGCGTTATTTGTCGGGGCTTTACGCTGGGGCATCGAGGGCGCTGCGCTTGCAACCGGAATCAGTCAGGCAGTCGGCGGGATTGTGCCGTTAATTTATTTTTTTCGGAAAAATGACAGTTTGCTGCAGCTTGGAAAAACAGAGTTTGAAAAGGCTGTTTTGGTCAAGACTTTCACAAACGGATCGTCAGAACTGATGTCGAATCTTTCCATGTCTCTGGTCAGTATGTTATACAATATGCAGTTGATGAAGTATGCGGGAGAAGACGGTGTGGCGGCATACGGCGTTTTAATGTATGTCTGTATGATTTTTATCGCAGTTTTTATTGGATACTCCGTCGGCAGCGCTCCGGTAGTCGGATACCATTACGGAGCCGGAAATCATGCCGAACTAACGAATCTTTTAAAAAAGAGTTTTGTGATAATAATGATTATGTCGATCTGTATGCTTTTGCTTGCCGAAGTACTGGGAACGCCGCTTGCAAAGATATTTGTCGGTTATGATGCCGGTCTGTTTGCACTGACGCAGAGAGGGTTTCAGATTTTTTCGTTTTCATTTCTGTTTTCCGGTGGCGCGATATATGGTTCTTCATTTTTTACAGCATTAAGCAACGGGCCTGTCTCAGCATTGATTGCATTTTTGCGGACGCTGGTGTTTCAGATTGCCGCTGTTTTGCTTTTGCCGCTGATCTGGGGGATTGATGGGATCTGGGTTTCGATCGTTGTAGCGGAGACGGCGGCATGTGTTGTTGCGGTGGTGTTTATTGTGGCGAAACGAAAGAAGTATCACTATTAAAAAAACAGATTAACGAAAAGGAAAGCAGATCTGTTGTGAGAACATACAGATCTGCCTATGTTGTTGATTTGTGTCGTGAGTGCAGCAGACAAGGCGTGAAAATTCCTACGCCTGGTCAGCAGTGTGAGAAGAATTTCTGACACTTGAAGCAAAGAGCTGCGGTGTGAAAAGTATATGCAAAGCGCATGACAGAGAGCGCTTAGATATACTGGGGTTCACGCCGCAATTGCAGCCAAAGTGTGGCATTGGGGTTATTTGCACATATCGGCAATTGTATAAATCAGATTTTTGGAATCTTCCCAGCCCAGGCAGGGATCAGTAATGGATTTTCCATAGATATGTTCTCCGATTTTCTGGCAGCCTTCTTGAATATAGCTCTCAATCATAACGCCTTTTACCATGTTTCGTATATCTGCAGATACCTGGCGATTATGCATGACTTCTTTGACAATCCTTATCTGCTCTTTAAATTTTTTTCCGGAATTGGAGTGATTGACATCAATAATGGCGGCAGGGTTCTTAAGTTCCATATTCTGATACATCTCACACAGGCGGATCAGGTCTTCATAGTGGTAATTCTGTGTGGAGTTTCCGTGCTTGCTGACCGCGCCGCGAAGTACAACATGGGTCAGAGGATTTCCGGTTGTCTCAACTTCATAGCCACGATAGACAAAGTGGTGCGGATGCTGTGCGGCATAGACGGAATTTAGCATGACAGAGAAATCGCCGCTTGTTGGATTTTTCATGCCGGAGGCGACATCAAAACCGCTTGCAGTCAGTCTGTGGTGCTGGTCTTCGACCGAACGTGCGCCGATTGCCACATAAGAGAGCAGATCTTCCACGTAGCCCCAGTTTTCGGGATAAAGCATTTCGTCAGCACAGGTTAAACCGCTTTCTCTGATTGCGCGAATATGCATTTTTCGCATAGCAATCAGGCCTTCTACCATATCGGGGGCTTTTTCCGGATCAGGCTGGGAAGCGATGCCCTTGTAGCCCTCGCCTGTGGTACGCGGTTTGTTTGTGTAAATGCGCGGAATCAGAATGACTTTATCTGCAACCTCTTCCTGAATGGCGGGTAGACGGCTGATATAATCGCAGACGGCATCCTCATTGTCGGCCGAGCATGGGCCTATAATGACAAGAAAACGGTTGTCCGCCCCGGTAATCACATCGCGTATCGCCTGGTCGCGTTTTTGTTTCAGCTGTTTTAATTCATCCGAAAGCGGGTATTCGCGCTTGAAATTTTTTGGGTCGGGTAATTCATTTAAAAATTGAAAACTCATCGTATTCCTCCAATTCTGCCGCAGTCCTGTATATTTTAGGAGTTGGGCGAAGATTGCCTGTGAAAAAATTTTATATAGTATTTCTCGCAATCTGCCGAATCTGCGGCTTAAAAATCCGGTGTAATCCAAAGTTATATTAAAGGAAATCAACAGGATTGTCAATTCTTTTGAAATTAACAGAGAAAGAACCGGGGATGTTTTTTGGAGCAGATAAAGGAAAACAATAATACAATCCGCAATCTGACAAGAGCTTGCTTTCGTGTTAAATTAAAGAGAAGTAAATTTTATTTTTACTTCTGTTAGAGGAGATTATGTGGGAGATATTTATTCTTTTTTCAGTTTGCTGTATTGCTTGATGTTAGGAGCAAAGCCTGTGGACGGGAATACAAACTTTATGATAAAACGGATTCGGGACAGATTGCTATATCCCTATACGGAGCGGGACGGAATGGATTATATTTCTGCAGATGAAAATGAAACATTTGCTTTTGCTATTACAGTAGGCGGCAAGTCGGTGGGGAGCATTGGTGAGCAGCGCGATCAGGGACGCTGTATCGGGTTTTATCTCTGCCGGCGTACGTTGAAATGGAAGACCGGTTCTGAAATCTGATTGATATGGCAGCCTTTTTCTGTTATGATGGGTATTAGGAAAGGGCTGAATGTGCCAGTGACAGATTGGGATTTGTGGAGGGGTATTGTGCTTATAAGAAAAGAAGAACCTAAGGACTATGAAATCGTATATTCCGTAGTTAAAGATGCATTTAATAGTGCGGAACACTCGGACGGAAATGAACAGGATCTGGTAAATGCGTTAAGATAGGGGGAAGCATTTATTCCTGATTTATCTTTAGTTGCCGAAATAGATGAAAAAATTGTAGGGCATATCATGTTTACGGGAGCAAAGGTTGGGGGAGATACCGTTTTAGTATTAGCGCCTTTATCTGTTCTTCCTGGTTATCAAAGAAAAGGAGTAGGCATCTCCTTGATCAAGGAAGGGCATAAAATTGCTGATGCATCAGGTTATGGTTATTCGATTGTGTTGGGAAGTCAGGGATATTATCAAAAAGCGGGATATTTGCCAGCCGATCAATTTGGTATAAAGCCGCCTTTTGATGTGCCGGATGAAAATTTTATGGCATATAAAATAAAAGAAGACGCATCCGATATTCATGGAATTGTAACATATGCGAAAGAATTTGGAATTGATTAATATACATTCCAGCTTGTCAGAGAGTTTAGAAAAGAAATAAAGGGAAAGCATCCGAATGTCTGTCCGGAACAATTATATGCGCTGGAGGAGATGGTACGCAATGTGAAGTTTAACAGTCATCCGAAAGGCAGGAAGAAAGAGTCCAGTTATTTTTTGAAGCGGTGACGGCGGAGTGGAGTGCAGTTGGATTGTGAGTGTATAAACGTTATGGGAGGTGCATCATGGGATTGTATGAGGAAATAGATAAGGAGACTATGGAACTGCTGCTGGGTTCTCTGACGGAGCGGATGCTGGCGGGTAAGCAGGAATGGGGGAGGCTGGAATATAAGCCGGTCTCTTTTGTGAGGGAGAAAGAAGATGTAAAAGAGGATGCATTTATCAGCCATATGTTTGAAATGGAAATGGATTTTCATGGCAGGCATTATATTTTGGAGATTATGGAGCAGATCAATCTTCCGTCCTGCAAGGGGGATATCTCCGGGATGCTGGAATTTGACGGCGACAGGTGGGGGAAGTATGATTTTGCCCTGTCTTTTGATGAGAGGTATGATAAGTGTAAAGCGGAGCGTTTGAAAGAGGTTTTTGGGGATTCTCCGATTGTGAAGCTGATGGATGCCATCGTGTCCGTGTTTGAGGGAACGGAAGCGGAAAGCCGGGGATTTTCCTATGCGCAGTATTTTAATCAGATGGGGATTGAGCCGGAGTGGAAGTGTATGTCGCTGGTGAAGCTGGGAGAGAAACTGATGGATAAGAAGCGGATGAATGATTTTCACCGGATAGTTTTGGATACGGATTACCGGCGGGAGCTGCTGAGGGACGTTTAACGGAATAGGGCAGGTTATTGCATAAGGCGTTTGTCAGAAAATTGAAAGAAAATCCAGTTGGGAGATGGTTGTTATGCCAAATAGAAAACCAATTTCAGATTTGAGAAATTATACAGAGGTATTGAAACGGGCAGATTATTTAAGCCGTATGTATCTTACACCAAATGGGCACGGAGATTATAGAATTTTTACTATGACAGAGATAGATAAGCTTGCTGGATGCCGGGCAGCCTATACGCTTTCTACAAAATTGAAGAAAGCAGAGGAATGGGCACATAAGGAAAGATGGATTTCAGCAGACAAATAGGAAACAGAATTGAGGGCAGCAGATGGAAGAATGTTATATGTTTGGCATAATGAGGTATACCAAACAGACGCGGAAAGTAATGCGATACAATAGAATGGAAGAATGCAGGGAAAGGGAAGCAGACGGAAATGATTATAAAAAATAGAGAGATTGCATGCGGCAGGCCGATCATTTGTGTTCCTGTCATAGGACAGACAAAAGAAGAAATCGTGGAGGAAGTGGCGAATTTATCCAAAAGCTGTGCAGATATGATCGAATGGCGCGTGGATGCTTTTAAACATTATGCCGATTTCAATCGGGTACGCGAAGTGTTAAATGAAGTCGCATTATATATGGAAGAAAAAATTTTTTTATATACATTCCGCACCAAAAAACAGGGTGGGGAGGCTATGCCGGACGAAGTGATGCTTGACGATCTGCATGATCTTGCGGCGGAATCAGGATGTGTCGATCTTTTGGATTTTGAATATTTTGCCGGGGAGCATCCGCAGCGCAAAATCAGAAAGTTGCAGAAAGAGGGGCTTAAAATTATTGCTTCTCATCATGATTTTGAAATGACGCCAAAGCCGGAAGTAATGCGTATGCTGCTGGACAAGATGGCCGCTGGCGGAGCGGATCTTGTCAAACTGGCCGTCATGCCGAAGAGTAAAAAAGATGTGCTAAATTTACTGGAGGTAACCTGTGAATTTGCGGAACAAAATCCGGATACGCCGGTTATTTCCATGTCGATGGGAAGTCTGGGAGGCGTCAGCAGAATCTGCGGAGAGACGTTCGGTTCCTGCGTTACATTTGGATGCAATAAAAAGGCAAGCGCTCCGGGGCAGTTCCCGATGGAACAGCTAAATGAAATATTAAACAGTATTCATAGGAGTTATAAAAATTAATCTATACGTATGCTTGATGAAATCTGCCGTGAGTATTGCGCCACGCACAAAGCGGCGTGTTTCCTTATGCGTTTGTGCGCATCCTGCTATATTAAGCGGCAGAGTTAGCTGCCGTTTAATATAAAATATTTCTAAATCATATCGGAAAAAAGTATGAAACACTATGGGAATCTCTTGACCGGGTATTTTCATAGTGTTATATTTTTATGACAAAAAGAAAAATTTTCCAGAGAAAATATGCTGTTTTGCAAAACAGGCAAAAACGCATCTAATCGGGAAAGAGAAAGGAAGATGGAATGAGTAAAATTTTCAAGAATATGGCGCCCTACTGGAAGTCTGTGATCCTGGTGCTGCTTCTGTTGTTTGTGCAGGCCTGGTGCGATCTGTCGCTTCCTGCCTACACATCGGATATTATTGATGTGGGTATTATAAACAGCGGCGTGGAGCATGTGATTCCTGAGGCAGTGACAGCGGAAGAATATCAGGCGGCTCCGTTATTTATGACAGATCAGGAGCGAGAATTATGGGAATCCTGTTACGTGAAAGACGGTAAGAATTACAGGCGCAAAACGATGACGAAGCAGGAACTGGACGAGGCGGACGAGGCGCTGTTGTTGCCGCTTCTAATTAATTATCAGGTATCCGCAATGCAGAATACCGCACAGCGCGACCAGATTATGAAAATGATGGCAGGCAGTAATTATAATCCCGATCAATCGCCGCTGGAAAAAGTGCGTATGCAGGCGCAAGATACAATGGATACGATGGGGGATTCCATGGTAAAGTCAATGGGGATTGCGTATGCCGTATCGTGCGATCAGGCAGCGGGGCTTGATATGGAAAAAATACAGTTTTCCTATCTGCTGAAAGAGGGCTTGAAGATGATCGGAATTGCCCTGATTTTAGGCGCTGCCGCAGCAGCGATCGGCTTTTTCGGATCGCGTATCGGCGCCGGAATCGGCCGCGATTTAAGGAGAAAAACGTTTCAGAAAGTGGTCGGTTTTTCCAATGCGGAGATGGATCGTTTTTCTACGGCTTCGCTGATTACAAGAAGTACAAACGACATTCAGCAGATCCAGATGGTTTCCGCCATGTTAATCCGAATGGCTGCCTACGCGCCGATTCTTGGAATCGGCGGAATCATAAAAGTAGCGAAAACAGGCGCCGGGATGGGCTGGATCATTATACTGGCGGTTCTTGTGATTCTCGGTTATGTCATGATTTTAATGTCAGTTACTATGCCAAAATTCAAATTAATGCAGAAGCTTGTGGACAGAGTGAATCTGGTATCACGTGAAATTTTAACCGGACTTTCGGTGATTCGTGCATTCGGAAGGGAGAAAAAGGAAGAAGAGCGCTTTGATGATGCAAACAGGGAATTGACGAAAACTATGTTGTTTACAAACCGTGTCATGACCTTTATGATGCCGGGAATGATGTTTATTATGAATCTGCTGGCAGTCGGTATCGTATGGTTCGGTGCGAAACGTATTGATGTGGGCACGATGCAGGTAGGAGCAATGACTGCATTTATTACTTATTCAATGATGATTGTCATGGCATTTTTAATGCTGACTATGATGTCAATTATGCTCCCGAGAGCTGCTGTTGCGGCAGAGCGAATTGACGAGGTGATCCGGACGGATTCTTCTATTTTGGAAAAAGAAAATCCGCAGGAGCTGGCGGAGAAAAAAGGTGTTATTCGTTTTTCCAAAGTAAGTTTCCGCTATCCGAATGCGGAGGAGAATGTAATCGAAGATATTGATTTTACTGCAAAGCCCGGTGAGACAACAGCAATAATCGGAAGTACCGGTTCCGGAAAATCAACGCTGGTTCATTTAATTCCTCGTCTTTATGATGTGACGGGCGGCGCCGTATTGCTGGATGGAAAAGATATACGTGATCTTCGAATGGAAGATTTGCGCGGTGAAATTGGTTTTGTGCCGCAAAAGGGAATCCTGTTCTCCGGAACAGTCGCATCCAATCTGCGCTTTGGAAAAGAAGAGGCAAATGATGAAGAGATCCGGGAGGCGGCGCGTATCGCACAGGCGCAGGAATTTATTGAGGAGAAAACGGAACAGTATGAGCATGTCATTGCGCAGGGCGGAAGTAATGTGTCCGGCGGACAAAAGCAGCGTCTTGCTATTGCGCGGGCAATTGCAAAAGATCCGCAGATCTATATTTTTGACGACAGTTTTTCGGCGCTGGACTTAAAGACAGACGCTGCACTAAGGAGAGCGCTCTCCGGAAAAGTAGCGGACAAAACAGTGTTAATTGTTGCGCAGCGAATCAGTACAATTCTTCATGCAGAGCAGATCCTGGTACTGCATGAGGGCAGAATTGTCGGAAAGGGCACACACGAAGAACTGTTGAAAAATTGCGAGACATATCGCGAGATTGCAAAATCGCAGCTCTCTGCAAAAGAGCTTGGAATGGAGGAAAGCGAGGTGGCAGAGGATGAGTGAAAATCATGAGAGAAGAGGACACGGACACCGCGGACCAATGGGGGGGCCGGGGATGGCGCCGGGGGAGAAAGCGAAAGATTTTAAAGGATCTGTTTCAAGACTGGCCGCATATCTTGGCAGATATAAGATTGCAATTGGCGTTGTGATGTTGTTTGCCGTAAGTTCAACAATCTTTAACGTCGTGGGACCAAAGATTCTCGGGCGTGCGACGACAGAATTATCGGAAGGGCTGATGTCAAAAATTACTGGTACAGGAGGCATTGATTTTACGGCGATTGGAAAGATTTTGTTGTTTGTACTCGGATTGTATTTGGTGAGCGCAGTTTTTTCTTTTGTGCAGGGATTTATTATGACCGGTATCACACAAAAACTTTGTTATCGGCTGCGAAAGGAAATTTCCGAGAAAATTAACCGCATGCCGATGCGCTATTTTGAAAGCCGGACATACGGAGAAGTGCTCTCGCGTATTACGAACGATGTGGATACATTAGGACAGGGCTTAAACCAGAGTGTTACAACGATCATCACATCAGTGACTACCATGGTCGGCGTGCTGGTTATGATGCTTAGCATTTCTGGCCTTATGACTCTGATTGCACTGATTATACTTCCGATCTCGGTTTTTCTGATTTCGTTTGTTGTAAAAAAGTCACAGAAATTTTTTAAGAGCCAGCAGGAATATTTAGGGCATATTAACGGTCAGGTAGAAGAGATTTACAGCGGGCATCTTGTAATTAAGGCTTTTAATAAAGAAAAGAGTACGATCGAGGAATTTAATAAAACAAACGATATTTTATACGAGTCAGCCTGGAAATCACAATTTTTGTCCGGCATGATGCATCCCATTATGATGTTTGTCGGAAATCTGGGGTATGCGGCTGTGGCGCTCTCAGGAGGACTTCTTGCAATGCACGGGACCATTACGATCGGGGATATACAGGCGTTTATCCAGTATGTAAAAAATTTCACACAGCCGATACAGCAGATTGCGCAGGTGATTACACAGGTACAGTCCATGGCGGCGGCTTCCGAGCGTGTGTTTGAGTTTTTGTCGGAGGAAGAGGAAGAGCAGTCTGTGAAAAATCCGGCGGATATCGGCGCTGTTACAGGTGCGGTTGAGTTTCGTCATGTAAGTTTTGGGTACCGTCCGCAGCAGATTATTATCAAAGACTTTAATGCAAATGTAAAGCCCGGGCAGAAGATTGCCATTGTAGGCCCGACAGGTGCAGGAAAAACAACGATGGTAAAACTGCTGATGCGCTTTTATGATGTGAACAGCGGTTCCATTTCTCTTGACAGCCATAATATCAGGGATTTCAATCGCAGAAACCTGCGCGAAGCTTTCGGCATGGTTCTGCAGGATACATGGCTGTTTCAGGGGACAATTATGGAAAATATCCGCTATGGGAAGCTGGACGCTACGGACGAGGAAGTCATTCAGGCGGCAAAGGCCGCTCATGCGCACCGCTTCATCAAAACATTGCCGGGCGGCTACCAGATGGAGTTAAACGAGGATGCCAGCAATGTCTCACAGGGACAGAAACAGCTTTTGACGATTGCAAGAGCAATTCTCGCCGATAGCAAAATATTGATTTTAGATGAGGCGACTTCTTCCGTTGATACCAGAACGGAGATACAGATCCAAAAAGCGATGGATAACCTGATGGAAGGACGAACCAGTTTTATTATTGCGCATCGCCTTTCCACGATCCGCAATGCAGATCTGATTCTTGTTATGAAAGACGGGGACATTATCGAACAGGGGACGCACAGAGAACTTCTTGAAAAAGATGGATTTTACGCAAATCTGTATAACTCGCAGTTTGAGGATGCAGTGTGAGGGGGAACGATGGATTTACGCATATACACACTGACCCATAAAAAATTTGACGCGCCGCCGGATTCAACGTATGTGCCGCTCCATGTGGGGCGCGCATATGCGAAAGATCTTGGATTTATGGGAGATGATACCGGAGAAAATATTTCAGAACAGAACTGTTATTACAGTGAACTGACCGGCCATTACTGGATCTGGAAAAATGACAGGTCTTCCCGTTATGTAGGTACCTGCCATTACCGGAGATATCTGCTCAATGAGCATGAGAGAATTTTTACAAAAGATGAACTGCTGAATTTGTTGGGGGAGTACGACCTGATTACAACAAAAAAAGTGCTGCTCAACGATTCTTATAAAAATGCGTTTTCCGTCAATCACAATGGCCGTGCGCTTGCCGTAACGGGAGAAGTGATAAAGGAACTTTATCCGGACGATTACGAAATATTTTTGTGTCTGGTAAATGAAAACAGGACTTATTTCGGAAACATGCTGGTGACGTCAAAGGAGTTATTTGATGCGTATGCATCCTGGCTTTTTACGATCTTTTTTGAAGTGCAAAAGAGGATTGACCTGGAAACAGGAGAAGATGATTATCACAGGCGTGTTTTCGGGTTTATCTCCGAATTTTTGCTGCTGGTATGGGTGACGGCGAGAGGGCTTAGCGTCTGTGAGTGCAAAGTCGGGATGCTCGGAGAAAAAGCCGAGACAGCTGAGATGAAAAAAAATCTGGCCGGATATTTTAAACAGGGTGATGTGGACGGGGCAAAAGCGTATTTTCTTAAGCAGCGGCAAAAGCGTCCGGATGTGTTGATGGAGGCGTCTGATATTACGGGGGAACTCCGCCTGTGTATGCAGATCATTGCGACGGCCGGCAAAGAACGGGAGCGCTGCGGGAATCATATTCTGCAGCGGGAGCGGGAGTATCGCAGACTGATTGTTCTTTTTTCCGAATTAAACCGCATCGCATCCGCTTTTTGGCGCAGGACACAGACAAAAGAGGATGAGGAATTTCTGCGTTTGCATCCGGTTTCCGGGATAGCGATTGAGATTGCAGTTCGTATTTTGGGAGCCGACGCGCAGGAAAGCCGTCGTGTTATGGAAGAGATGCGTAGGGCTGCAGGTTTGTAAAAAATTACAGGATACGTTTGCCAAAAAGAGAACGATTCTATGATATAAAAAAATATAAAAAGAATAAAAAGTAAAGTTTGACAAGTATTCTGTTTTGTGTTAGCATAATTTGTGTGCCGAAAACAGAGTCACACTTTACTGGCAACCGTAGTCTAATGGATAGAACACCGGACTCCGACTCCGGCAATGCGGGTTCGATTCCCGCCGGGTGCATTTTTTCAGACATCAGTGGAAAACTGATAATATCGAACGTACAGGAGCGGTTTGTATCCTGTGCGAAAGGGGCCGGCAGGACATACAGTAAAATTTATGTGTTTGCCGTCGTTGTTATTTTAGCAGAAGTTTTTTCAGTTTCTAATCACAGTTTTGTAAGCCGGCGGGGTCAGGCCGGAACAGGAACGTTTACATTTAGAAAGGTTTGGTGGATACAAATGGGTAGTTCAGATAAAAATACGCCTTCCAACGAAGGCCTTAATAAAGTTGTCGCTTTTTTACAGAAAAACATCAAATATATTTCGGCGGGCGTGCTGCTTTTAATCCTTGTGTTTGTCGTGATAAAGTTTGCGGGGCCGTCCGGAGAGAGTGATTTGGATACGCCGCAGACGGAGGCCGTTAACTCGGCGGACGATACGCAGACAGCGCCGGAGCAGCCGCAGGCGGAGAAGTACGAAGTTGACGCTTATCAGCCGGTGAACGATCTGATTTCCAGATATTATGCCGCATACGCAGCCGGTGATATTGATTCCCTGTCACAGCTTGTTAAACCGATTTCGGACAATGAGAAAAGTTATATTCAGATGTTCAGCCAGTATGTCGAATCGTATCAGAATTTAAAATGTTATACCAAGAAAGGGATTACCGAAAATTCCTACCTTGTATCAGCCTATATAGAAGTAAAATTTTTAAATGTGGACACGGTTGGCCCAAGCCTTGACTTTTTCTATGTACAGGCGGATGAGAACGGCGCGCTGTATATTGACAACAGTTACAGTCCCTATAATGATAAAACCAATGAATATGAGCGCAATCCGGATATCAAGGCGAAAGTGGATACTTTTGAGGAGGAGGAGGATGTGCTTGCTCTGCGGCAGGAAGTGTTGGAGAAGTACAACGGCGCCAAAGTTTCGGATGAAAATTTAAATACCGTCGTCTCCGCACTGGGCACGGCAATTTCAGAGTGGAAAAAGACAGTGGTGCTGCCGGGACAGTCGTCGGATACACAACAGCCGGAGCAGCCGCCGGCAAGCGAAAACAATGACCAGCAGCCGGAAGAGCTGCCGACAAATGAGAATAACGATCAGCAGCCGGAAGAGCCGTCGCAGACACTTTATGTGAAAGAGGGCGTCAGGATGCGCGCCGCGGCCAGTACCGAATCCGAGGTGCTTGAGTTACTGGAGACAGGCGCCGCCGTTACTAAGACAGGGGAGGAAGGCGAATGGACCGCTGTCAGCTACAATGGAAAGAACGGCTATGTGAAAACCGAATTTTTGAGTGAAACCGAAGTATCCGCGCCGCAGCAGGAGGAAAATAATACAAATACCACGGCAGGTTCTCTGGCGGAGGGCAGTGTGATTACGGTATCAGGTGCAGTGAATATACGTGCCAGCATGAGCGAGACATCCGAAAAGGTCGGAATAGCATTTGACGGAGAAAAGCTGACGGTGATTATGAGTTATGCGGAAGGCTGGACAAAGGTAAAATGGAATGATAAAACAGGTTACGTTAAGACAGACCTGTTACAGTAAATGACCCAAACAATGGAAAGCAGCCTGTAATGTTTTCTATTGTCATAGATAAGAAAGTGGCTGCTGCACAAAAACAGAGTGCGGCAGTCACTTTCTTATTCTATCGGAGGACCGTGCCGTGCTAAAGCGTGAAAATATGGTTGGAGCGGGGGCGTGTCCGCTATGTTCTGCAGATTTGAGATTCTGCAGAGCGGGTTCAGGAGGTGTAAAATGGAAGATTGCGGAGTGCGGATTAATAAATTTTTAAGTGAGGCCGGCGTCTGTTCCAGGCGTCAGGCAGATCGTATAGTTGCGGAAGGCAGAGTGACAGTTGCAAAAGTTACGGCAGCTGTTGGTACGAGAGTGTACGGCGGGCAGGAGGTTTTGCTGGATGGATTGCCTGTAAAAAAGGAAGAGGAGAGAATCCTGCTCGCACTTTATAAGCCGCGCGGGATTGTCTGTACTTCAGAAAAACGGGAAAAAGACAATGTGATTGAGTATATGCAGTACCCAAAGCGCATATATCCGATCGGACGACTCGATAAGGATTCCGAAGGGCTGCTTCTTTTAACGAATCAGGGAGAAATTGTAAATGAGATAATGCGAGCGCGAAATATGCATGAAAAAGAATATATCGTCACAGTCAACAAACCGCTGACAGAATCATTTTTGCGCGGGATTTCCGGTGGAGTTCCACTTGTGGAGTTAGGACAGTATACAAGAATATGCAGGGTGGAAAAAACAGGAAAGAACAGTTTTCGCATTGTTCTGACGCAGGGAATAAACAGACAGATCAGGCGTATGTGCGAATATTTTGGATATCGGGTGGAGAAACTGGTTCGTGTCCGTATTATGAATATCAGGTTAGGCGATCTTGAATACGGGAAGTACCGTAAAGTAACGGAAGATGAATACAAAAAGCTTTGCGATATGTGCAGAAAATAAGTATGGGAGGGCAGAATGGAAGTCAGGGAGAGGATAGAGTCGCTGCGGAAGCAGATCTTATACCACAGCGACCGTTATTACAATCAGGATGCACCGGAGATCTCCGATTATGAATTTGATATGCTGATGAAAGAATTAAAGCAGCTGGAGAAAGAAAATCCGAAACTCCTGACGAAAGATTCTCCGACGCAGAAAGTCGGAGGAAGTGCAAAGAGGACTGCCGGCGTGCTTGTACGCCACAACGTTCCGATGTTAAGTCTTCAGGATGTATTTTCCAGAGAAGAGATCGACGAATTTGTCGCGCAGATGAAAGAACAGTTAGAAGATCCGGAATTTGTTGTGGAATATAAAATTGACGGGCTGTCTATGGTACTGCGCTATGAAAACGGTGAACTGGCGCTGGCGGAGACAAGAGGCGACGGAATTAATTTCGGCGAGGATGTCACGGTAAATGCGAAAGTAATTTCCGATGTAAAAAAGAAATTAAAAGAGGCTCCGGAATATCTGGAATTGCGCGGCGAAGTCTATATGACAAACGAAGCGTTTGAAAAGGTAAACGAGAAGCAGGAGCTGATGGGAAAAAAGCCGTTCGCAAATCCGCGCAACTGCGCGGCGGGTACGCTGCGCCAGCTTGACAGTAAAGTTACAAAAGAGCGCAGCCTGTCTTTTTTCATATTCAATATTCAGCAGGTTCGTGGAATGGAATTTGAAACACATACGCAGGGATACGAATATTTAAAAAAACAGGGTGTTTCAATTATTGACGACTATAAAGTATGTAAAACAGCTGATGAAGTCTGGGCAGCAATTACCGCGATCGGCGAGAACAGGGGAAATCTTTCCTATGATATTGACGGGGCTGTTGTAAAAATTAACCGTTATGCAGACCGCGAGCTTCTTGGAGCGACTTCGAAAGTACCGCGCTGGGCTATTGCATATAAATATCCCCCGGAAGAAAAAGAGAGCCGGATTTTGGATATCGAACTTTCTGTCGGAAGAACGGGCAGGATTACGCCGACCGCAGTGTTTGAACCGGTACGCCTCTGCGGTACAAGCGTGTCGAGAGCTACGCTGCATAATCAGGATTTTATTGACGAACTGGATATCGGGATTGGGGATACGATTGTTGTATACAAATCAGGTGAAATTATACCGAAAGTAAAAGAAGTCAGAAAAGAAAAGAGAAAAGACGGATGGGAGCGCTTTCGGATTCCGGACGTCTGCCCTGTCTGCGGGGCGAGGACGGAGCGTGAAAAAGATACTGCCGATATCAAATGTACGTCGCCGGACTGCCCTGCGCAGTTGGAGCGCCATATTATCAATTTTGTCGGCAGGGACGCTATGGATATCAAGGGATTTGGCACGGTTTATATTGAGGATCTGGTGCGCCTTGGCTATATCAAAGATATTGCCGATATTTTTGAGCTGCGCAGGTACAGGGACGAGTTGATTGAACAAGGCATTATCGGAAAAGAAAAGAATACGGATAAGCTTCTGGATGTGATTGACAGAGCAAAGGAAAACGATGCGTATCAGCTTCTTTCCGGTCTTGGGATTCCGAATGTCGGGAAAGCGGCGGCAAAGGCCATCATGCGCTATTTTAAGACGATGGACGCTGTGGCGGGCGCAGCGCCGGAGGAGCTGACGCAGGTCAATGATATTGGCGAGGTAAGCGCCGAATGCATTTCGCGCTATTTTGCAAAAGACAAAAACCGTATTATTTTGGAACGTTTAGCGAAAGCGGGCGTCAATATGGTATGCAAAGAGACAGAGACGATTGATTCTGCGCTTGCCGGCAAAACGGTTGTAGTAACCGGAACGCTGCCTGGGCTTGGCAGAAAAGAAGCGGCAGAATTAATCGAAAAATACGGAGGAAAAGTTTCAGGATCTGTCTCGAAAAAAACAGATTATTTGCTTGCAGGAGAAAATGCAGGCAGTAAGCTGACAAAAGCGACGGAGCTTGGAATACCTGTCATTTCCGAGGAGAAACTATATGAGATTTTGGGGATAGAACAGAAAGGAGGACAATCAGATGCCAATTAGAATACAGAGCGATCTGCCGGCAAAGGAGATACTTGAAAAAGAAAACATTTTTGTAATGGACGAGAAGCGTGCGACACATCAGGATATTCGTCCGATTGAAATCGGGATACTAAACCTGATGCCGTTAAAGGAGGACACGGAGCTGCAGCTTTTGCGCTCTCTGTCCAATACGCCGCTTCAGGTGGATGTAAGCTTTATTACACTGTCCTCCCATGAATCAAAAAACACTTCGAAAAGCCACCTCAATCAGTTTTATGTAACTTTTGAAAGCGTAAAGGAGCGAAATCTGGACGGGCTTATTATTACGGGAGCGCCGATTGAACAGATGGAATATGAGCAGGTGGATTACTGGCCTGAAATCTGTGAGATTTTTGAGTGGACGAAGACGCATGTCACATCGACGCTGCATTCCTGCTGGGGGGCGCAGGCCGGTCTTTATTATCATTATGGACTGAAAAAATATATGCTGCCCGGGAAAATCTTCGGCGTCTTTGAGCACCATGTCAAAAACCGCAAAGTGCCGCTTGTGCGGGGGTTTGACGATTATTTTATGGCTCCTCATTCCAGACATACTGAAGTTCGTCTTTCGGATATTCAAAAGACGAAAGAACTGACTGTGTTGGCGGAATCGGATCAGGCAGGCTTTTTCCTTGCAATCGACGATGAGGGGAAACGCATTTTTGTGATGGGTCATCCCGAATACGACAGAATTACGCTTGACAAGGAGTATAAGCGTGACAAGGGCAAAGGTCTTCCCATTCAATTGCCGGTGAATTATTATCCGAACGACGATGAAACAAAAAGACCAGGACTGCAGTGGCGTTCACACGGCAATATTTTATTTTCTAATTGGTTGAATTATTATGTCTATCAGCAGACGCCCTATGAGTTTATACATACGGGTGAGATTGTTGGAAAATAATTTTTGATTTGCCGGTTCTGCGGTTTTGCAGAAAAGGAAGTATTTACATCAACGTATCGCTAACGCTGTCAGACAGGGTGAAACGAAGAGCAGAGAACGTTCCGCTTTTATTAGCGGCAGGTTCTCTGCTTTTCTGTAAAGTATTATAACGCCGTTTTTGAACAGTTCATTTTCTCAAAGCGCTGCAACGAATCACAGGTGTGTGAAAATATGTCTGCCGTCTGCCGTTTTTCCGTTTGCCGTTGTCCGGAAGATCTTATACAAAGTGTTCGGAAATGAAGCTGCCTTTATAATTCATTGATTGCAGCGGAAATTGCCATGCTGCGTATTCGCTTTGCCGGAATATAAGCTGCTGCAATGGCCGCCATACAAACAAACAGCAGAATGAGCAGTAATGGGATTGTTGGTAAACTCCAAACTGCATAGCTGAAATGAGCGGCGATTAGAGCGTTATAGAGCAGCCTGTAAATCAATAATCCGGCTATACTGCCGACGATACCTCCGGACAAAGCATAGGTAAATGCTTCGGCAGCAATCATTTTCGTTATCTGATGTTTGTCCATTCCTACTGCCCGCATTGCTCCATATGACTTTATCCTTGAGGACACACTCATAGAAATGCTGTTAACAATATGCAACACCGTTACTAAGGTAATAATTGCTAAGAACGCATAGATACAAAAAACAAATGCAGTGTAAGTGCCGGAAGTTCGCTGGTCCCGCAAATCGTTCAGTGTGCAGTTCTGGTCTAAGATGTCACGGATTGCCGTTACATCCTCGTCTGTCACATCACGTGTTGTCTGTATCAGAAGGAGCGAGTAATCCGTGACTCCTGTTAAGCGGATAAAGGTATCGCTGGAAGTAATCAGGGTTATTTCTCCATCTGTAAGACCGTCGCTTCGGAACGGGTCGTATTTCAGTAATCCTGCAATTTCAAGTTCTTCGCTGCCAACACGGATTTTATCCCCAATTTCTAATATACTGTCTTTGTCCCATGTTGCAAGCGCATAGTTACTGTTTCCATGTACTTTGGAAATATCGCTGTCTTTTTTCAGCATATCGTCTTTCACAAGACAGTCCAAATCAAAATCATCATAAGAAATCAGGTCAATTTCAACCGTATTTGAATTTAGCTGTGCCGGAATGTCAAAAACACTGCGTCGTCCAAAAATATGTTTTACGCCATCCATTTTACCGATTTTATCAAGCAAAGTACGGTCTACTTCATTTGAGGTGTCAATGCTTGAAATGTTGATATCCGAAGCGGCGGCAGACTGCGGCATGAGATAACCGACAAATTCGATTAAAACAGAAAAACTCAGGAAAAGGATAATGCTAAGAGCAAATGAGCCTGTCATAAGTGTCAGTGTTTTTTTTGCTGATACAGCGTGGTGAATACCAAGAGCTGTTTCAACTTTGAACAGGTTGACTTTTGCTGCACGATTTATAGGAACTGTATTCTCTGAATTTCCGGAAGCCGCCGTAACAGGAGATACTTTTGCCGCTCTTTTTGCCGGGTTTCTGGCAGCAAGCAATACTGTAACAATACCAACGATAATTCCGCTGATCACACCGACCAGGCTGATACCAAAGAGAGGAATGTCAGAAAATTCTCCGCCGACAAGGAAACGTAAAACGGCACATAATCCCCATGTGACGATTATTCCAAGAATAACGCCTATCGGAATCGCTGTTTTACACCAATTTAGAGCTTCCAGCTTTACAAAATGAACAATCTGCTGTTTGCTCATTCCAATGCAGCGCATGATGCCGAAGAATTTGGTCCGTTGTGTCACGTTACTGTTGATATTGCTTGAAATCATCAATACGCCTGCTGTCAGCACCAACACAAAGAATGCTGCGGCAGTTAGGCAGAGTGTTTGCCCTGTCGTGCTGTTCATCACATCCTGAAATGTCAGATTGTCATGTTTATGCAACAATCTTGTATGTTCCATTCTAATTCCCATATCTGCCATGCTGAATACAGCAGTTACTAAGAAAACAGCAAAAATAATACATAAAAGAGTCATTCTGTTTTGTCGTCTGCGGAGCTTTGCAGAAATTGGGATAAGGCCTAAATAACTTTTCATTCCCGGCGCCTCCCCAGATCGGTCAGCACACCGTCCGATACCTGCAATACCCGGTCTGCGCTCTGTGCAATGCGTCTGTTGTGGGTAATCATAAGGATGGTCTGCTCATATTTTTTTGACGCTTCTTTCAGCAGGGCAATTACTTGACTGCTGTTTTGGGTGTCAAGGTTTCCTGTCGGCTCGTCTGCAAGGATTAACGACGGGCGCGTGATAAGGGCGCGTCCGATTGCCACCCGCTGCTGCTGTCCGCCAGATAGCTGGCTCGGCAAGTGGTTACGCCGTTCTTGAAGATTGAGAATCGTAAGCAATTCTTCCAGATACTTCTTATCAGGCTTTTGATAATCAAGCAGCATCGGAAATATGATATTCTGCTCGACAGTCAGCTCGGGAATGAGATTGAACGACTGAAAAATAAAGCCGATATTCCTCCTGCGGAAAATGGTAAGTTTACGGTCGTTTATAGAAAAAATATCCTTTCCGCCGATCTCTACCTTGCCAGACGTAGGCGTATCAAGTGCGCCTATTATATGAAGCAGCGTACTTTTTCCGGAGCCGGATTCCCCAATAACAGCGACATTTTCACCTTTTGAAACGCAAAAACTGACTTTTTTTAAAGCGTGTACGGAAGTTTCGCCGTTTCCGTAAGTTTTACAGATATTGTTGACTTCTAATAAGTTCATGTTTAAACACCTCTTTCTGATTTGATAGCCCCAATATAACAAACAAATCCTACACCAATATTACAATTACCCTACAATTTTGTAGGGTTCAGAAAATTCATGATGAAAGAGGTTCCCGCGCCTAATGCGCTGTCAACTTCAATCGTTCCGTTATGAGTTTCCACAATCGCTTTTGTCACTGACAATCCAAGCCCGATGCCCTGTGTGTCTTTCGAAAAACGACTGCGGTAAAACCGTTTGAAAATATGGTGTAAGTCTTCCGGGTGTATGCCGCTGCCATTATCTTTTATGGTAATTTGCACAATAGTAGTGAACGACTGCCACTCGATACAGATCATGCCGCCCCTTTCTGTATGGTCAAGGGCGTTTTTTACAAGATTACTGATAGCTTCGATGATCCAGTTACGGTCACAAAAAAGTGAGATTTCTTTCTGGCCCGATAAGTGGATTTCTTTTCCCTCCTGTTTGGCGCGGAGCAGGAAATGTTTTTTGATGTCATCCGCTATTCCGGAAACATTTTCGAAAGACTGATCTAATATAATCGTACCTGCGTCCAGCTTTGTAATTTTCAAAAGGTTCTGTACCAATGTTTCTATACGGTCGAGCTCCTGCTCAGAAAGCCGGCTAAATTCCTGTATGGCCGGGAGCTCTTTCGCTTCGTCCTGTATGAGCCCGATGTAAATATTAAGGGCGGCAAGCGGCGTTTTCAACTGGTGTGAAATGTCCGATATGGTTCTGCGCAGAAATTTCTTTGCGTTTTTTTCATTCTCCGCATGAGCATTTAAGATTGCTGCCAGAGAATTTACTTCATGGAATAACCGGTATAACTCGCCTTCGTCGTTGCACTCAATAGAAATATTTTTGCTGCCGGATCTATATTCTGTAATCTGCGAAATGGCAGTTTCCATGATTTTATGCTGTTCTTTGAAATATCCATAGCAGAGCAGCAGTATCACAACCCCCATACATACGCCGCAAATGATGATGTAATACGCCTCATTTCTAATAGGAAAGATCACCAATGCTGCTGAAATCAGTATAAAAACCATGATACCAGACAAGATACCGACAAAAAGGAATCTGATTTTTCGGTTTATTAATAGTTTCATCCTATTCCTCAATCCTCTGTATTCCATTTATAGCCCATGCTGCGAACCGTAACAATTCGTTTCGGTTTCCCGGGATGATCCTCGATTTTTGTTCGGAGCCTGCGGATATATACGGTAAGAGAGTTATTATCTATATAGCTTTCGTTACAGTCCCATAGTTTTCCTAAAATCTGCTCCGGAGAAAGTATCCGGTTGGGATTTTCCATGAACAGACATAACAATTTATACTCGCTCGCCGTAAGGTCAAGCAGCTTACCCTGTTTATAAACTGCTCCTTTCAGGAGTTTAATCGTTATGTCATTCGAGTTTAATTCTGTGACGGAGGTACTAAAATTTTCACTCCTGCGGAGCAGGGCGTTAAGTCTTGAAAGAAACACTGCTAATTTAAAAGGTTTTGTAATGTAATCATCTCCGCCAAGATCAAGCCCCATAATGATATCTGTTTCTTCATCAGCGGCAGTAAGAAACATGACAGGTACTTTTGAAGTCAGACGTATTTTCCTGCAAAAATCAAAGCCGGAACCGTCGGGAAGCGATACGTCCAGAATAACCAGATCATATTTTCCATTTCCCCAGAGTGTATCAGCTTCCAGCGTGGTACGGGCAACATCTATTTCATATCCCTGTTTTTTTACGGCATGAGAAAGTCCGCTGACCAGGCTCAAATCATCTTCCAGTAAAAATAACCGTCTCATTTATTATTCTGCTCCTTTCCTTGTTTCGTTCTGCCGTCAACCGGTTTTTTTGCTTCCTTTGGTATTATCCACATGCTCCCAAATTTTGAAACGCCAAATATGCGATTTTCTTCAAAAGGTTTTTGCACCCGTCTTTCTGAAATGCCCCATTTGCCGGCTGCTTCTGTACAAGACATATATTCCATAAGGCGTCGTCCTTTCTTTCAAATATTTCAGTATCATTATATACGGCATAACGAACAGTAGCAAGCATCAGAAATGACATATTTGTTTCATCGCAGGAAATATGTAAGACAGATCCGAATATTGCGTAACCAATAAGAGGAATTAACGCTCGCTATCGTCAATGAGTTTATCAGGAAAATCAAGGAAATTGAATAATAGCTGCTCTTTGTTCTCTTTTTATGGTGATGCATACATAATACACTGTTTTTTAGGAGGAGATCGAAGCGGTCTGTCAGATGGAGTTCATTTTGTAGTTCTTAATTTTCAGTTCATAAAAATATTATTTGTATATTTGGGAAACATATGATATAATAAGCCAAAGAAAAGGCTATATCTATTTGGATATAAAAAGCAAGAGGAGGGCAAACCTATGAACAAGGTGGAGGAGTTGATTAACATGACAAAACTGAATGAAATTTTGAACAAGAAAGACAAAGAAGAAAAAAGAAATTCCAAGGTCGTATGGATTTTTGCAATCATCGGCATCGTCGCGGCGCTTGCAGCTGCAGCATATGGTATTTATCGTTTCTTCACACCGGATTATCTGGAAGATTTTGAAGATGATTTCGAGGATGACTTTGAGGATGATTTCTTTGAAGATGAGGAAGAAGACGCTTCTGAAAAGAAAGAAGAGAAAAAAGACGATACAGAAGAATAAATTGACAATCATGAATATGGTCTTTGAATAAAGAAAGGGCTGCCGCATAGCAGCCCTTTTTGTAATATGGCAGTGTCCTCTGTCATTTTGCTTGCCGAATATCAGATTATGATCTGAAACTTAGTGACGTCCTGCCATGTGAACAAAGTTTGCGTTAGCGTCGATTTGCATGGTTCTTAGAGGTGATTTTTATATTAACTTTCATATCTTGGCATGCCGCGACACAAATCTGCATCAAGAGTAAAATATTATACATGGCATTTTTACATATACCACACACAAATCAGTTATCTTAAATTTGAACGTTCGTGTACCATTCATGAAATAAATTGTTATTGCGCAATATTTTGAGGGTATGCAGACTACATAAGAACATGAAAGATATTGCAACAGCACAGTAAATACCGTAACGATTTTTTGCCTGGAAGAATCGCGGTTTAAAACATGTCAGCCCGATTCACCGGCAGGCAGTGACAGAGTAAAGCAAGTTGGTGATATGCCAAGAGGAAGATGAAAAAGATTTTCCTGGAAAAGGGTAATCTTAATAGACCTACAGTCCGGAAAGAACGTAAGTCTGATATGCAGTATGGATTATCTACTCTTTTCCGGAGAGCAGAGTTGGCTCCTGTCCTGCAGACCAAAGAGCAGACGTATAAATTTACGGGAAGTCAACGCGAGTGCTCGTTT
>CAMUGE010000028.1 GCA_947088345.1 uncultured Roseburia sp. | reverse complement strand
CCCCATTTATTATAGCAGATTTTTCAGGACTTGGCCAAAAGACTTATTGAAGTTTATGGTTATAAAATATTGCTATTTTATCCGTAATATGATATACTTAATTTGAATTTTTTATAATGATAAATTTACATTGATTAAAAATTGCACAATATATTACGTGCTTCACGGACAATATGTATCATATCCGGTAAAATGTCGTTGCTGCAAAGACAAAACTTTTTGTAATTTGTGCACTTTTCATAATTCTCTCCTTTCGAATTATGAATCCATAAAAAGTAAGAGAAAGAATCTGCTTAAAAATACTGCAATATCTATTCGATAAAACAGACTGATCTCCCAGTCTGATTTCCATAAAATAACTGGTTGTAACCGAACCACCCTGTCCGCCATCCGGTTTTTGGGTGTTTTCGTTTTTACATAAAATTACCTTACACGCTTATAAAAGGAGGACAGAGAGATGAACGCGGAACTAATCGGTAACATTTTAAAAAAAGCCAGAAAAAAACAAAAATTAGAAATGAAAGAAGTGGCGGCGGAATTACACAGACAATCCATCGACGTTGCGATTAAAACAATTTACGGCTGGGAAAACGGGCAGTCCTATCCAAGAATTGATATTTTTCTGAGCCTGTGTAAATTATACGGCATTACAGATATTCTGGGCGAATTTGGTTATAATGAAACAGGCGACCTGATCTTAACCGACCATGAAAAAGAACTTGTACTTGCATACAGAAACCTGCCTAACCTTCAGCATCCAGTCAATGTGATATTAAATATCGGCTGACCGGATTCTGCAGACAAACCGGCTCAGAACATGTAAATCATATTTTTCAACAAAGTTCTGCAGCCGGTGTTTTTCGATTATCCTACAGAGCATAATCTTAGTAGAACAAGGCAAATATATTTGCCCCCGCCACCGTAAGCAGCCCCGCCACTACAACCGCCAGACTGCTCATTGCGCCCTCAATCTCTCCAAGTTCCATCGCGCGCGCCGTGCCGATCGCATGCGCGCTTGTCCCAAGAGCAAGCCCAACTGCAATCCTGTCTTCAATCTTAAAAATCTTACAGATCAAATCTCCTGTCATATTGCCGGCTATTCCGGTGATGATAATGATTGCAACCGTAATTGTCGCACTCCCTCCAAGCTCCTCACTCATTGCCATACCGATCGCCGTCGTAATTGATTTCGGCAGAAACGTCACGTATTCACTGTGCGTCAATCCAAATACAGCCGCCATAAAAACGGTAAGGATCAGACTTGCCGCCACCCCGGACAAAATACCGACTGAAATTGCAAGGCTGTTTTTTTTCAGAATTTCCAACTGACGGTAAAGAGGAACAGCAAGCGCAACCATGGACGGGGTTAGCAGATAATTCAGAATCTTCGCTCCATCCTCATATACACGATAATCAATACCAAATAGAACAAGTATCGCAATCACAACCAGAATAGAAATCAAAAGAGGATGAAAGAGCGGCAGTTTTGTCTTTTTTTTCAAAAAATTTCCCAGTTCATACCCAAACAGGCTTATCACAAGTGCGAAAAAGGCGGATTCACAAAAAAAATCAGTCATCTTTTTCACCCCGCTTTCCTTTCCTGAGCAGCCGCTGACTTACTGTACCTGTGACAGCCATCACAATCGCAGTAATGAAAAATACGGCGACAGCGATCGGCGCAAAAAGAGATGTTATCTCGCCCCATTTTGTCATCAGCCCGACGCCGGCCGGAATAAAATAAAACGGCATCGTCTCAATCAGAAAATCCGCCGCGCCCTCAACCTGCGGCAGTTTCAGGATACCGGTGCATAAACATAAAAATAACAAAAGCAACCCATAAATCCCTGCCGGAACGGAAAGCGGAATCCAATAGCGCAGCATTTCACCCAAAAAAGTAACGGCAGCGATCACCAAAAACTGCCTGACCCATTTCATAATCTTACCTCCTGACATACTGTTATTTTTCCTGTTGCATTATAGCACAGGCTCCAGGAGGAATCAATGAATAATAAGGCAGGGGGATCGCGATTTGCATCCGATCCCCCTGCCTGGCACTGGCCGCTTTACGGCAGCAGCCCGCTGTTTACTTTTTCTTTACCGCTGCTTTCTTGTCAAGGCCCGCGCTGCGGAATTTCTTTTTATAATCTGTCACTTTCTTTTTCGGCACTTTCACCTGCGCCTTTTTCTCAATTCCTTTAAACGCTTTCTTTCCTACCGTTTTTATCTTCGTGGAACTGATTGTAATTTTCTTAAGTTTGGAACATTTTTCAAATGCACTTTTACCGATCTTCGTCAGACCTGTGCCGATTGTAACCGAACCAAGTTTCTTATCTCCGTAAAATGCTTTCGCCCCTATAGAAGTCACTTTATCCGGAATCGTAACCTTTGTCAATGACGTACATCCCTTAAATGCATTGTCGCCAATCGTCTTCACATTCTTGCCAAGCGTCAGGGTTTTCAGTGCCGAGCAGTTCTCAAACGCACCTTTTCCGATTGTCTGAGCCTGATTGCCGGTCTTAAATGTTGTAATCTTCTTACAATTTGCAAATGCGCTTACCCCGATTTTTGTCACCGGACCGTTTATTTTGACTGTCTTTAAACTCTTACAGTTAATAAACGCATTATCTCCGATTACCGTCACATTCTTACCAAGCTCTACCGTTTTCACTGTACTGTTATTTTTAAATGCATTTTTCCCGACAGATGTCACTTTATAATCCACACCTTTATATGGCACGGTATCCGGCACCTTTACTGTCTGTGATTTATTCGTAGTACCCGAAAATTCTACAGTCGGATTATTGCCTGCTGTCTTAACAACAAATTTGTCTTTTCCGGACGGAATTTTGCTTCCGACAGGTTCCGAAGCTGCCGGAGGATTTTCCGATGGATTCGGATTTTCCGATGGATTCGGATTTTCCGATGGATTTGCCGGATCCGTCGGTTTCTCCGATGGATTCGTCGGATCCGTCGGTTTCTCGGTCGACGTATCATCCGGCTCCTCCGGCGTTTCTGTTCTCTCACCGAGCAGCGCTGTATACAGCGTCAGCGCGCCGCCTGACTTTCCGCCTGTTTTTGCTATACAGCTGTCAATGTTTCCAACCCATACCGGATCTCCGACATTCTCCGCTTTCACCTGGTTAAAGTAAACAATATCGCTGTCCTTTATTTTCTTCTCGTTTGCATTGCGCTTTAACACAAGAACCGTTACATCCGACTGCGCGTCATAGGCCGGAACCGTAATAACCGCATGACTATCGCTGATCGCAACCGACGCGCCCGGCGTACTTTCCTCGGTAATCTTGTCCGAATCAAGTTTTGTGATAGGAAAGACGCAAATCTTATCTTTGTCTTTCTCAAAATCTGCCGGAATATCCATGCCGACTACAACTGTATTTTCACCTGTTTTCAGTGAATCTCCGTACAGCTGCCTTGTCTTCACAGCACTGACAGCACCGCTCTCATCAAAAATCACCGTTACAAAAGTCGCTTCGTCTGCATAAAAGAAATTCTTATTGACCGTAATGTTCACAATCCTTCTCATATCCTCGCTGATACCTATTCCCGTCACAGCAAAAATATCGGAAGATATAACAGAGAATTTTGCGCTTGCATAGATGCCTGATTTCTTTGCGATTGCCCGCACATAGACATCCTGTGCATCTACTGTGGCGTCAATTGAAATAACGCCCTCGCCGTTCATCGTGATCTTGCCATCCTCTAACGGATACTGGTTTGCGGAATCATAAAGCTTATATTCAAAGGCAGACGTATCCGGATTTTTCATCTCCAGACCGTTCCACATAAGCTGTGAAGAAACCTGTACCGTATTGCCGGCAAATACCTGCGCAACATCTGTTGAAATACTGATATCCGTAGGCGCCGGCGTAAGCATACGCAGATTATCATATGCTGTTCCGACATTAAAATTCACAAACGCCGTCGGCTCATCGTTCCTCTGGTTTACATCCTGCAGTATCTTTCTCTTCGAGAGGTCAATCTCTCCGTTTTCATCATAAAAATCAAAAATGATATGCGCATAGCTTTTTTGCCTGCGGATTAACGTGATATGGTACCATTCGTCCGTTGTAATCTCGCCTTTCTCACTATAATAAGTATAATTGCTGCCGCCGGTCTGTATCGCAAGCCTGCCGTCGCGATAGATCACACAGGTATTTAACTTTCCTGTTTTTGCCGGCTGGAAACCCGCTCCTTCCGCAGTGAACTGAATGTCCATATCAACGACGACATCGCTTGCCGTCTCTTTGATCTCTCCTGACTTATATCCGCCGCCAGTCACCTTATATGCCGAGGTTCCGTCAACCGACTGCACAAATTCCGTTCCGGTGCGCGGCGTCTCACAGTTTTCTGCAAACAGAAGGCTGTCTAATGCTCCGTCCTCTCCATTCTCTAATGCATTGCTGGATTTTACATGAATCTTATATGCACCCCGCACTGCATCTGTCGGATCTGCCGCACGAATGGTAAGATCCTGTGAAATCGCACGCTCTGTTACTGTAACAACACCATCCCTGACAGAAATCCACTTTAATTCGTCTCCTATTTTGCGCATATTGTCCGCATCACAGACATACCAGATTAAATCGTCCGCGGTAAGCGAAACATCCGCCCCCGCTTTTTTTGCGGATGCCGTAATGGTAAGCGGCTCCTCTGTGCTTACATAATTTCTTTCTGCCGAAAGCGTCAGGCTGTCAAATTTCACACTGTCTAAATCTACCGCCGTAATTGTAATCTGCATCTGATCATAGACGCCGGATGCCGTCTCCGCTCTCACATAGATTGTCTGTGCCGCTGCATTCAGCCCCACTGAAAGCAGACCGCCGCTGCTGATCGTAATCTCGTCATCCGAAATTACCGCCCCGTTTTCATCACAAACCGACCAGGTTAACATTGGAGTGGTAAGCGGCGCATCATTTCTGAATGCACTGCAGGCAAACTGAAGCGCGTTGCCCGCTTTCAGCTCCGTCTTGTCATCCTGCGAAGTTACAGTAAGTTTATCCGGCGCTATACGCGTAATCTTTAAATTGTCAACGCTGATGCCCGGATCTGCGCACCAGTGGTTCGCGCCGCCGGAAAGATTATTTCTGGAGCCGGCATTTGCCTGTTTATGAATCAGCTTCTTTTCCTGATTCTCCCCATACTCATATAAATACAGTGTGATATTCGTACTTGCATTGTAATGCCCGATCAATTCCACATGATACCACTTCTGCGGATCAATCTCACATAAGTCGGTAAATTTGTCGCTGCCCGTCTGCAGTGCAAACCAGGATGTCGTCACGCCGTCCTTTGTCACATCATGACGCACCATCTGCGTTCCCTCGTTCCTGGATTTATTTCTGGGTCTTGCGCCGTATTTATCCCGGCCAAAGAGGATATCAGCCTCCCATAACAGATCCTGCGTCGCGTTGTCGGCCAATCCGGCAAAATCAGCGATCCACTCCGTATGATTGGTCAGATACGGCGTACCGTCCGGTGAAACCTTTCCTTCACCCGGGCTTAATGTGACTTTATCAGTTTTGTTTGCTCCATCCACTTTATAAGTACATGAAACCTCTGTCTGCGTATTTCCGTCAATATACGAAAGCTCTTCGTCGCCTGCCGGCGCTTCTTCCGTCATAAATCCCGCTTCCGTCTCAAATCCGGACTGTGCTTCCGTTCCATACTTAACTTCAAATACTTTATTCTGCGTATCCGTTTCTACTGTTACGCCCGGGATCTTTCCGATTACTGCGGATAGTTCCGCCAGAAGCGTCGTCTTTGCAGTATTTGTGGTAACGCCAAAGTTCGTCAGATTTCGCTCGCCGTTTGTAAATACAACCGTGGATACATTGGCAAGTTCAATCTTTGTCTCCCCTGCATTCACTGTCAGTAAAGGAAGCTGGCCGCCCTCGCTGATAAAATAATCAGGAAGAGCCCCCTCTGTTGCGAAAGTATAGGATAAATCGACTCCTGCCGCTTTTAACGCATCCAAAATCGGACTTACCTCCGCCACTACACCGGTGCTGTTGTCCGGTTTGTACGGCCTGTCTGTAAATGAAACAACCGTTCCGCCTACTTTTACCTCATAATAATCTTTTGCGTCTTCACTTGCGGTATAGACATTTTTGTTTTCCCCGTCAAACACCGCGGTAAACGCGCCGCCAAGCGCTTTCATCGCCGGAGCCGTCTCCGGAGGAACAACATCCGGAACCTCTCCCTGTGCGAACGACTGCTGCTTTGTCGTCGTCAGACCTCCTTCCAGGTCGAACGCTTTTGTCTCCACAGTAATGCTGACCGGCTGCATTCCCTCTGCCGTTGCCGTCAGTGTAAAGGAACCTGCCTCGCGTGTTGAGCGCAGGAACACTCTGTTTATTCCGCACTCTGCAAATACATAATCTTTATGATTGACAATTCGTTCCCCGATTCCACTGTTATAACCGCCAAGGAATACTGCCTTTGACTTGTCGCTTACGCTAAAACTGATCTTCCTCTCGTCAATCGGACATACCTCTCCGTTTCCGTCTACAATCGCAACGTCCACATACATCAGGTCGGAACCGTCTGCAAGGAATCCGTTTGGTCCAAGTACCGGCGTCAGCCGGATCGTCATCGGCGTTACCGTCACGATCTTATCTTCCGCCACTACTTCGTCCCTGTCATTGTATGCTTTCGCGACAATGTTTCCCTGTTTGGACGTGATGGCAGCTTTTGTGATATCAACGCCCGGAAATGCATAGATACAGTTGCTGTCTGCAGTCTTGTCGGTTCCGAATAATTCATCGTTGACATAAAGTTCTACTCTGGAAACCGACGGAGAAGCAATCACATAGACAGTTTTATTCGTCGGGTCACGCTGCAGCATTGTCCCGTTTCCTTCCCAGAACGTTCCGTTAAACGTCTTATCCTCGTACCAGTAATTTCCGTTTTCTTTATCACCCTTAATATAGTCCGGATAATTCCAGTGCCCCAGAATCTTTACTGCAGGAGTCTGTGACTGGATGGTCTGAATCGCATAAAACGACTCTTTCTTAACACGGATCGGATCTACGCGCCCCGAAGTACGGCAATTTTCTACTCCGCAATTGCGCACATGCATATTGGAATCCGACCATACCATAAGCGCTGCGCCGGAATAATAATTTTTTCCCGTGCCGCCAACACGATTATCATAGAAATACGAATAGTCTGCCGCCATCGTCAGAGCAAAATCTTCCTGGGTCTGATCCCAGATATCATAGCCGTCTGTCTTAGAACCGCCGTCTCCAAGCCACTTATTGACATAGTCATAATCAGGCGGCGTATAGTCGTCCCACATACGTCTTGGCGACTCGTTTCTGTGATATTCCGTCTCAATCATCGGAATATAATTGCCTGTCGCCTCCATAGAAGCATATGCAGCGGCATCATGGCGATATATCATGGTTCCAACCCACTCCGCCTCTCTGATCTGCTCTACCGAATTGATCGTCCGGCAGCCCATAAAACGGTCGCCGTTCGGATCCAGTTCCTTTCTGATATCTGTCATCTGCTTCATATGCGCCGCAGAAATTTCGTTGTTTCCGGCCTCCCAGAACAAAATGGACGGACTGTTCCGAAAATAAATAATCACGTCACGCATTGTCTCAAGACGCTGATCCCATGCGCGCCCTGTCTGGTCTCCCTCTTTGTCGCCCGCAGGACAGACAGAGACAACGCCGTATTTATCGCCCGCACGTATATCCACCGGATTCGGCGCGATATGCATCCATCGTATCAGATTCGCATTTGATTCTTTTACCATCTGCATATCAAGATCGGACAGCCAGTCGTTTGCGACGCCAATCGCCGCCCACTCATTTGTGGAGCGCTGCGCGTAACCGGTCAGATAAGTGGAAACTCCGTTGATCTGCAGTCCTTTATCTTTATCGTAAGTAACCTCGCGGAATCCTGTCGTCGTCTCGGAGAGGTCAATGATCTGATCGCCCTGCTTTAACACGGTATACACCGTG
This sequence comes from uncultured Roseburia sp., assembly GCA_947088345.1. Taxonomy (GTDB): domain Bacteria; phylum Bacillota; class Clostridia; order Lachnospirales; family Lachnospiraceae; genus Roseburia. The sequence continues at coordinate 34,192 of CAMUGE010000028.1, read as the reverse complement.
TAGAGATACGGCGATACATCACTCCAGAAATGAAGTCCCTCTACATTCTGCGTCGCTGTAATATAGCTGACATCCACGGTAGACGAATCCACCTTTCCCGTCTCAACGCCATTGCCGGCATTGTCGTACGCCGTCTCAGGCACAACTGTCTGAAATTTAGCGCCCACGTCAGTCGCCGCTGCAACTTTCTGCGTTTTTGAAAAACTCGCCGCCAGTTTTCCGTCGCCGTCCACGACATTTACTTCCAGCGTAATATCAGCGTCGCTGCCCGACTCGTTTCTGATTTCCGCTTCTACCGTAATATCCGCCGATCCTGCCCGGAAATCAAAATTCGAACCGTATATGTAATTTCCTTTCGTCTTTAAGTTATTGTAGAGCGGCAGGGTCTGATAAATCTTATTTTTCGCATACAGATTGACATTTCCGGTCAAACCGCCCTGCACCTCGTTAAAATCTTTTGTATTCCACTGATACCCCATCCCGGAAAGATCCCCCGGTTCATGTCCGGGTATCGTCTCCTGTGTATTAAAATTAGACCCCCGCGAAGATGCGTTGTCTGTCGCCACCGCGATCAGATTCTCCTCACCGGCTTTGATATAATCCGTAATGTCGAATCCGACTGCTGCAACCCCGGCCTCATAATAACCTGCCATGGTTCCGTTCACATAGACATATACCGACTGCCGGAACGCCTCAAATTCCAGGATAAATTTCTTGCCTGCATCTGTCTGCGGCACCAGAACGTTCTTTCTGTAGAACATAAATCCACGGTACAAGCTTACTTCTCCTGCGTCCACACCCACGCCGTCAAAAGAATCATCCGCGTTGACCGCATGTGGAAGACTTACATTTTCCCAGTCGGAATCATCATATCCGACTTCGTAAAACTGCTTTCCGTTTTTTGCCACGCCGTCTTTGGCGGCTGCAAGCGGAAATTCTTTCCCGTCCGCCGCACGTTTGTACTTCCAGTCAACATTCATATTATATGTGACTGCCGGAGATTCGGGTCTTGTAAAGACATCCGAGCTATCCTCTCCGGATTGCGCGCCATTTTCCTCTGCTGCCAGTGTAAGCGCACTCTGAAACGGCAGAAACATCTGCACGATCATTGTAAGTACACATAACAGCGCCATTGCTTTTCGTTTCACTTTCATCATATCGTAGCTCCTCCTTGTCTATTTTCTTCATAAAATATATTACTCCCCGATTAATTTTTGTGCAATATTTTATATATATTTGGACAATTATTTCCAGAGAATGTGAATATTGTCTTATCTTCGCCTGTTTCTTCTGCCGCACACAATACAACAGTAACAAATTATATGATAAAAATTGAGCAGAAAAATATCATTTTAGAGAGAAAAAACAAGGGAAGCTGCCGACATTCTGCCGCAGCTTCCCCTGTATAGACGTTTCTTTCCGTCAACCGCTATTCACTTATTCTTCGTATCCGTTCGGATTATTCTTCTGCCATCTCCAGGAATCCTCGCACATTTCACGTATGCCGTACTGCGCCCTCCATCCGAGTTCCCGCTCTGCTTTTGTCGGATCACAGTAGCAGGTAGCGATATCGCCGGCTCTCCTGCCCTTGATGACATACGGAATCTTAACGCCGTTTGCCTCCTCAAAATTCTTTACAATATCAAGCACGCTGTAGCCATGGCCTGTCCCCAGATTGTATATACAAAGCCCTGCTTTCTCCTCAATCTTCTTTAACGCTTTTACATGGCCGACTGCCAGATCTACCACATGAATATAATCCCTGACGCCTGTACCGTCCGGCGTATTATAATCGTCGCCAAACACGCCGAGCTCTTTTAATTTTCCGACTGCAACCTGCGTTACATACGGCATCAGGTTGTTGGGTATACCGTTTGGATTCTCACCCATCGTACCGCTCTTATGCGCTCCGATCGGATTAAAATAACGAAGTAAAATCACATTCCACTCGCTGTCCGCTTTCTGGATATCAGACAGCACCTGTTCCAGCATTGACTTTGTCCATCCATATGGATTGGTACACTGCCCCTTGGGGCATTCCTCGGTGATTGGAATCTGCGCCGGATCGCCGTATACAGTCGCAGAAGAGGAAAATATAATATTCTTGCATCCATTTTCCCGCATCACATCTACAAGCGTCAATGTGCCGGAAATATTATTATAGTAATATTCCCATGGTTTCTGTACGGATTCTCCAACTGCCTTTAAACCGGCAAAGTGTATACAGCTTTCTATCTTCTGCTCTTTAAAAATCTGATTTAATATATCGCGATCTAAAATATCCCCTTTGTAAAATGAAACATCTTTTCCGGTAATTGCTTTCACGCGATCCAATGCTTTTTCCGACGAATTGCACAGATTGTCAAGCACAACTACTTCATAGCCCGCATTTTGAAGTTCCACGCATGTGTGGCTTCCGATAAAACCGGCGCCTCCTGTCACTAAAATTGCCATATTTGCCTCCAATTTTAAAATTTAAATTTTTTGGTCTGCTCGGAAAGACTTAAGCCCAAATCAGACAGTGCGTCTGTCTCCCGTCTGCAATCGTCAATTGTTCCGGACAATGACTGCATACTCGCACTTGTCTGCTGTGTCGACGCCGCATTCTCCTCCGAAATTGACGCAAGCTGTTCGAACACGCTGCTGATTGTATTTTTCTGGCTTTCCAGACGTTTTGTCTGTTCAAAAATATTCTGTGAAACTTCCGCAACAGAATCTACTTCTTTCTTTAAGGTACGGAACGCTTCCTTTGTCTTTGTCAGCTTCTCTTTCTGAAGCTGTGAATCACGATTGACTTCCTCTACTTTCTTTACGCTGATATTGGAATTTTCCAGCAGTTCTTTTGTAATCTGCTCAATCTCGCCCGCACTGTTTGCAGACTCCTCTGACAGGGATCGTATCTCCTCGGCAACAACGGCAAACCCACGCCCTGCCTCGCCCGCACGCGCACTCTCAATACTTGCGTTCAGCGATAACAGGCTTGTCTGCTCCGCTATATTCTGAATCATCTGTACCGCTGCCTTGATCTTCTCAGCCGATACGTTTGTCTCGTTTGTCTGTTCGGAAACGATCACGATATTAGATGCCGTCTTGTCATTGATATGCACCAGTTCTTCGAGTATCTTGTTTGTCTCTGAAAAGAGCTCGGTCATATGATGAACGGCCTGCTCCAGATAACTCGTATTTTTTGCATTCTGTTCAATCACATCGGCCATGTCGGAAACCTGTTCTCCTGCCGAAGACGTCTCCTGCGCCTGCGATGTGCTTCCAAGCGCTATTTCTTCTACTGCGATATTGACATTGTTTACGCTCTCTGCGATATTGGAAAATTTGGAATTGAATTCTGCATTGCTGTAGTTGAGCTGATCTGCTTTTTTCGCGATAATAGAAACGATATTCTTGAGCTCTCTGTGCAGCACGGATATCGCTTCGTTCATATCCTCGATCTCATCGTGCTGTTTGCGGTCGCGCTCCGGAATCACTGCGCTTAAATCGCCTTTTGCAAGAACGCCGATACGTTCGGAGGCCTGAATAATCCGTTTGCTGATACGTCCGGAAATCACAAGAACAAGTACAACGCAAAGTATATAGACAACAAGGCCGGACAATATAAGGACTGCAACAGTAGATCGGATAAACTTATTTACGACTGCCTTTGGTGTGCCGGCAAACAGCATTCCTCCCTCAATCGGCTCGTAATACCCATAGTACGCTACGCCGTTGACGGAGACGTTGTTGTCAAAGTAAACTTTGTTCTGTTTAATCACTTTCTCAATTACCACATCACTTGCTTTTGTGCCGACCGCACCCGAAATGGAACTGTTCACCCTGGTATCATCTGCAAACACCGTGATATCCACATCCCTGCCGCTGTTGCGATAGACGTTGACGTCATCTGTGTAGCCCGCCAACGCTACTTTCAGTGTTTCCTCCACACGCGACTCAAGACCGTCCACCGAGACAAGTATGCCCATGATGAGCAATACGACCAGCAAAATAAACAAGGATACCATTTCCATTGCCAACAGTTTCGCTTTAATCTTCATGCCTGTTTCCCCCAACTCTTTCGTTCTCTGGAATTGATACACTGTCTTCCATTATTTTAGCAATTCCTTTCTTAACTGTCAAGACTATTTTCCTGCCCGACAGTACATCCGGAGAAATAAACCCCGCCGCTTCCTCCGTTCAAAAATCACCTGCTGTTTTGAAGAAAAACAGGCATGAAGCCGTTGTATATTATCGTTTCTTATGAACCTCCAAAAAGTTTCGAAGAGAATCAATTTCTCCCAGATACTGCTCTGCAAAATGCCTTGCCTCCCTCGCATATCTTACCGTATTACGCTCTATTTTATCCCCAAATTCCGTTATCCTCGTGCCCAAAATACGTTATTCCATTTTCCCGGCACTTGCGAATGTCTATTAAAAATCGGCAGATTAGCTGTATCTGGTCAGTTCCCGGCGCTCTCGTACTTTTTTATCCCGAACGAAAAATAAAGATATGCAATTAAAAATGCCGCAGCTGCAACCAGACATTCCGCGCCAACCGATAAGAGCAGCGTCCCTCCGTTTATAAAATAATTCGCGGGAATAAACGCCGTAAATGCAAACGGCAGAACAAAGCTTACGATAAGCCGCACCGGTTTCGTATAGATTTCTGTCGGATACTTTGCAAAATCCGAGATATTGTAGGCCGTATATAACATGTTGTAACATTCTTTCATAAAAAATGCATTGGATGCAAAAAACAGTTTTACCGCCGTATAGATGACGGCTCCTGCAAACACAGCAATCAAAAATACAAAAAAGGTAAAAACAGAAAACGAGAGACGCAGTTTTGCGCCCGCATAGGCGACAAGAATCACGCCAACAAGCACTTCTCCCAGCCCGTCCGGCTGGCAGCGCTCCACCAGCACCTGAAACAACGGATTGACCGGCCGTAGCAGATACCGGTCAAACGCCCCCTCCCGGACGGTCTTTCTGCAAAATACCCACAGGTAATCGGTAAAAAAATGGTCGATCCCTTTCGGGATCTGCGCAAACCCATAGATAAACACCAGCTGTTCAAAGCTCCACCCGTTTAAATCCGGAATCTGCGAAAATACAAGCTGCAAAAAAATGATACCAAGAATCTGATTCAGAAAAAAAGAGAAAAAACCCATAAAAAAATCGAGCTTCGACTGCAGCAGCGATTTCAAATACTGCAGCAGAAAAATTTTATATAAATGAATATATCGCAACATACTAACCCCCATTTCTGCATTGCGAACGCAGTTCGCAATAAATTTATGCGCGCAAGCGACTTTGTGTCTAACTCCCATTCGCCCGCTTTGGCGGGCATACCAATCAGGATCGTGAAATTTTTAATTTCACATTAAATTCTTAACCTCCAAGCACCGTAATTCGCCTGACTGCCGCTCTCCAGCAGAATTTACTGAGAACAAAAAAAATAAGAACCCAGAACAGCTGGATCACAAACTGCGTGCAAAGCGCAGTCCCCTCAAGTTTCCCAAGCCATATCATAACCGGCGTATAGACCATCGAAGAAAACGGCAGAAAGGAAAACATTTTTTCTATCGCATCCGGAAAAAAGGACAGCGGAATCAGCGCTCCGGAACACAGCCTTATCGTAACTGCTTTTGCCATATTGATCCCAAAAAAATAGGTGGTATAAAAAACAAGCATAGAAAAACAAAAACTAAAGTAAAACATTATCAGATATCCCAATCCCACACTGGCGAGAAAAAGAAGCAGCCTTTGCGGCGTGGGCAAAATCAATTTGCCCATTTTCCCAAAGAGAATCAAAAAGGGCGCGGAAAATACCAGTGTGTTTACCAGAAATCCCCCCAGACTCTGCGCCAGGTAAAGTCCGCAAAAATCAAGCGGCCGTAACAGACTGACTGCAACGCTCCCGTCCGCGATTGCATACGATACCTCGTCCGCCTGCGCCGGCGCAAGCATGACTGTCACAAAAAAACTGACAATCACATACGTCGCCATCTCTTGAAACGTAAATCCATTCATCGTCGCCCTGCCAAAAGAGCGATAGATTGCATTCCAGAGATACCATGTAATCATCACTGTAAAAAGATTGCTTAAAATTCGAACAAAAAATGCCATCCGATAGGCAAGCGCAATTTTCACCTGTGAGACCACAAACGGCAGATAGCATCTGAGATTAATCTTGTTACACATGCGCCGCCTCCCCTTTCCTGTATATTTTTTTGACAACTGAAGTAAGATCCGCCTCCTGATATTCACATTTTAAATGCTCCAGATCTCCGTCATAAATCTTCTTCCCCTCGTCAATAATGATAATATGGCCGCATAGCTCCTCAATATCGACAAGGTCGTGCGTCGTCAATATGACAGTCGTCCCGAAACTCTTATTCATCTCGCGGATAGCCCCGCGTATTTTATCTTTGACTAGCACGTCAAGACCGATCGTGGGTTCATCCAGATACAACACTTTTGGATTGTGGAGCAGCGCGGCTGCAAGATCGGCGCGCATCCTCTGCCCCAGAGAAAGCGTCCTGACCGAACTGTTTTCAAAATCACCGATTCCAAGTAAATCGTACAAAAAATCCATGCGTTCCCGAAACTCTTTCTGCGGAACCTGATAAATTTCGCGCAGTACCAAAAAAGTATCCGCAAGCGGCAAATCCCACCAGAGCTGTGTACGCTGCCCGAACACAACGCCGATACGGCGCGCATTTTCCTCCCTTTTTCTGTATGGTTCGATTCCGTCCACTTCAACCGTGCCGGACGTAGGTACAAGAATCCCCGTCATCATTTTAATCGTTGTCGATTTGCCTGCGCCGTTGCTGCCGATATAGCCAACAACCTCCCCGTCGCCGATCCGAAAGGAAATGTCATGCACCGCTTCCTTAACCACCTTTTCCCTTGTAAACAGCGATTTAACCGCACCGGCAACTCCATGACTCCGCTTTACAGTCACAAATTGTTTTGTCAGATGTTCTACTATAATCATACCTGCCGCTCCTCCTTTTCATTTTGCATACTTTATTTTACATCCAAAAAAGAAAAAACCGCAATTGAACTTTTAGTCAACCCCTTTACAGGGCGGCGAAAAAATATTATCTTTAACTATCATAGACACAGGGAAAGAAAAGAGGCCAAAAATGAGTATTTACAATATTGGAGCCATGCTTCGCGAACTGCGGGACAAAAAGAAATTCAGCCAGAAACAGCTCGCAGAGGGAATCTGCAGCGTTACCTATATTTCAAAAATCGAAAACGGGAAAAAAATGCCGTCCCGCGCCATCACAACGAAACTTTTTGCACGGCTCGGAATCAATCCTGATCTGTTTTTTACAAGTCTAAGCAGCGCAGACAATGAACTGTACAGCGAACACTGTTTTGAACTGGAGCGCCTGATCGGAGCGTCCGCATTTTCTGAGGCCGAACATTATATTCATTTTCTGGAAAAAAACCATTCTTTTTACGCCTCGGGCGAACCGCACCAGTATCTGATGGGAAAACGCTCCCATATCCTTGCGAACCTGTACAAGGAATTTGACCGGGCATACAAACTGGCATACCGGTCGGTCCGCCTGACAAAACCGGATTTTACGCTGGAAACAAGAGATAGTTATGAATACTACAGCATCAACGAACTTTGGAGCATACTCTACATGACGGCCGCCTCATACTGGAAAGAGAACGATCATCCCTCGGGAATCGGATATGATCTGCCAGTTGCGCTGAGTTCCTTTGTGCTCTCCCATCTTGACAAAGGCTACCTTCATCCCTCTACCATCGGCGTCATCTATGCGTCCGCTGTTTTCTACCTCAGCAAATCCCTTGTCTCCGCCGGCAGATTTGACGAGGCGCAGACCATTTTGGACAAAGGCATCTGCTATGTCACGCGCCACTATAACCAGATTCTGGAACTGCTCGGGAAACTTTCTTTAAACCGCTCGCTGTGTTTTCTGCCGGAAAAAGAACGAGACGCCGTGCTTGCCGGAAAAATCAAAATCTCCGATCTCTCTGATCTGATCGAACATACTCCGGACGAGATACTGCTGTTTAAGGCCGGCAGAGCGCTGCTGCTGCTCTCCCAAAACCCCGTAACCATCCAGCGCTATCTGGGCGACGCTGACAATGACTCCAATTAGTTCTTGGAGAGTAAAAAAACGAATCCCGAAAATTATTGATAACGCAGCTGATCCTTTAAATCTGTACCTGCCACTATTTTTTTAATTTTTTTATTCATGCTTTTCTGTTTGGCATAGGCGCCGCTAAAATGCGTTCCATCCTCTGCCCGGTCCACACTATAATATTCAATACTGCTGAAAAAATCAGGAAAACGCACGCTAAGAGGACCGGACTGCCAGATCTGTTCCAGCGATTTCATATATTCTGTCTTGCTCTCGCACACAGGGCCGGAAAGCAGATGTAAACGCACCTGATGCTTTTCACAGAGCCTGTCCATTTTCAGAAGATACTGCTCTGCAATCTCAAATGGCATCTCAGGCTGATATCCGTCCGCGTATTCTCTCAGTATATTTAAATATAATTTTCTGTTAACCGCCGACTTGTCAATTGCTCTGACGACAGCAGGTTTCAGAAACAACTTCCCGTATACCTGCTCCATACATGCGATTGTATTTTCATCAAGAGCTGCAGCGTCCCGGTTTCCGCAAACGACATTACTGCATATTGGTAACCGTAACTGGTATCAAATGTCCTGGTCAGTGATTCCGGAAGCAAAATAAGATACAGATCCGTCGCATCCGGATGATTCCTTAAATACTCCTCCGCAAGTATATACTGACCTGCCAGCGTGATCGCGCCGTTACTTCCTATAATAGAAATATCTTCGTTATACTTTTGAAGTCTGCGAAACATCTGATGACAGACACTGTCCCCAAGAATCAGTTTCGTCGTCTTATCATCTGACTGCGCCTTTTCTATATACGGTTTGAGTTCATCCGCGCCTACATTTTTTTAAAAACCGCTTGACACAGCAATTGTATTATTGTATTATGTGCTTAACACAAAAGTACAAGAGAAAAGGAGGTGACATCATGGCATGGAACTTAGATTCTGACCGTCCTATTTTTTCCCAGATCGTAGAACGCATTCAAACAGATATTATCGCAGGAAAATATGAACCGGGCGGCAAACTGCCGAGCGTGCGTGAGATGGCACAGGAGGCATCCGTCAATCCAAACACGATGCAGAAAGCATTTGCAGAACTTGAACGAATCGGGCTGGTGTATTCCAGACGAACCAGCGGACGTTTTATTACGGAGGATATTAAAATGATAGAGAGCGCAAAAACCACGCTTGCACAGCAGGAGATGAACCGATTTTTGGAGATTATGCAAAAACTCGGATATAGTCGCAGTGAAATTCTCGACCTGTTAAACCAGACACTCAAAAAAAATTAAAATCAGGAGGTTTTCAATGAGCACCTTATTGGAATGCAGGGATTTAACAAAATCCTACGGTCAAAAAACGGCCATAGACCACATCAATCTCTCTATTGAGAGCGGCCATATCATCGGACTGTTAGGTCCGAACGGCAGCGGAAAGACAACATTCATCAAAATGATCAACGGTCTCTTAACGCCCACATCCGGCACACTGACCATAGGCGGCAATCCTGTCGGAGCAGAGAGCAAGAAACATGTCTCCTATCTGCCTGACCACACCTATCTGAATATGAACCAGAAAGTAAAAGACGTCATCGCATATTTCCGCGATTTCTATTCGGATTTTCAGGCGGAACGCGCCCACGATATGCTGCAAAAACTGGGAATTGGACCGGAAGATCATTTAAAATCCATGTCAAAAGGAACAAAAGAAAAAGTCCAGCTGATCCTTGTGATGAGCCGCGACGCAGATCTGTACGTATTAGATGAACCGATTGCCGGAGTAGATCCTGCGGCAAGAGATTATATTTTAAATATTATTCTAAGCAATTACGATCCGAAAGCATCGATCCTTTTATCAACGCACCTGATCTCGGATATCGAAAACATTCTGGACGAAGTCATCTTTATCCAGAACGGACAGATCCGGCTCGCTTCACCGGTAGAGGACATCCGTGTGAAAGAGGGCAAATCCATAGATACACTGTTTCGGGAGGTATTCAAATGTTAGGAAAATTATTTAAACACGAATTGAAAGGAACTTCAAAAGTTATGCTCCTGCTCTTTGGCATAATCACCGCAATAACAGTGCTTGCCGTGATCACGCTGTGCATCAGCCCGAATGCAGGCAGCGCAATTTCATCTACCATATTGGTTTTATATATTCTGTCGCTTGTCGCCATCTATATTGTGGCTGTCGTCTACGTCTGCTGGCATTTTTATAAGACAACATACTCGGATCAGGGATATCTGACCCATACGCTTCCGGTCGGTCCGCTTGCACTCCTGCATTCAAAGCTTCTTACCGCGCTGCTTTGGATCGTCGTTACGACGATACTGATTGCGCTCAGCTTATTTGCAATGCTAACGGCAGCCACCGGCGGCGCTGTATTTTCCATCACGCCGGAAGAATGGGATATGCTTATGCACAGCTGGGACAGTGAAAACTTTCTGCCGCTTCCATGGTTTATTGTTTATATGTTTGTATTCGCAGTGCTTGCAATCCTGCACTTTATCATGATGGTATATGCCGCCGCCTCGGTCGGCCAGCTTTTTTCGAATAATAAGCTCGCTTTTTCTGTTGTAGCAGGCGTTTTATTCTACTTTGCAGAACAGCTGATATCGGTCATCGCTTTATTGACTGTCCTCTCCGGTTTTTTCCGGGATATCGCATCGGCCGAAAGCGGGATCGATGTCGTCCCGGTTAGCAGTTTTACGACATTTTTAAACGGCAGCCTGTTTGTAACCATAGCGTTTATCGTGGTGTACTACCTAATCAGCGCTGTCATTATCAGAAAACATGTAAACCTGGACTAGAACAGCAAATTAATACCAACCTACCGTCAGCGTATCAAAAACTTACGATTCACTGCGCTGACAGACACCGCCTTAATTCGTGTCAGTTTAGTAATAAATACCGTTTAACGGCGGGGCCCAATTTTTATCGTCGGAAACTTGCTCGCCCTGATTCCGTCGCAAAATACGACGTTTAATTCCGCCGAAACCATCATAATATACATGCAGAAATAGAGCCAGAGCATAATCAGCGCAATCGTGGTAAGGCTTCCATACATTGAGAAGCCGTTAAAATAATCGACATACACAGAAAGCCCGATGGAAAACAGATACCAGGCTACACCGCAGACAGCCGCTCCCGGAAGCTGACTTTTCAATGTCAGCTTCCGGTTTGGCAGTGTAGTAAACAGGATATCAAAGAAAACGATCAGTACCGCAATCATAAACAACCCGCGAAACCGCGACAAAATATCGACTGTACTTTTAATCAGCGGGCTGTATTCTACCAACATATCATGCAGAAAATTCCCAAATACCAGAAACAAAAGCGTGGCTACAATCGCAGCCATAAATGCGACTGTATAGACAACAGCCCAGAAACGCAGCACAAACCAGTTTCTGTGCTCCTCAATATCATGCACCGAATTTAATCCGTCCGCCATATACTGGATGCCCTTTGCAGCCGACCAGACGGCGGCAACGGCAGTCACCGAAATAATTCCCATGGAACGGCTGTAAACCTCATGAATCAACGAAACAAGAAACGGAGCGATATATTCCGGCATAATCCTTGTAATGGTCTTAAGCAGCATCCCCTCGGTTACATTCGTATACTGCAGCAGTGATGAAAAAACCATTAAAAACGGGATAATAGAAAGAATAATGAAAAAGGCTGCCTGCGCCGCATAGGCGCTGATCTTATCTCTTTTGCACTCTTCTGTAAAATATTTGACACTTCCCGCAATTTTCCAAAACATATAAAAACAACCTTTCTTATTTTGGTACTGTTCACTCCGTTCCAGTAACAGGTAAAAATCCATGCAAAATTTGCTTCGCAAATGGATTTTTACCTGCAAAAGATACGTTTTCGTACGGACTTTGCAGTAAATGCTAAGTCCTGTGTGAACAGCAACCTTATTTTGTCTGTTTCTGCACCCGGATTTGATTTAGGGAAGAATATTTCCCATTTCCTCAATTACAATATCCCGATAAAAATAATTCAATATATCGGTATATGATTTGCCGCTCTTTCCCATGCCGTTTGCTCCGTTCTGGCTCATTCCAAGGCCGTGTCCGTATCCCCCGCCGCGCAGAATAAGCGTCCCGTCCGCCTGTTGTTCCACCGTCGTGTATGCGCTCGGAAGCATGGTATCCCCCTCTTTTTCGGTTCCGTCGGCAAATGTGATTTTATTCAGACATACACCCAGTATCTTACGTATATTATATTCGGTTTTTACCAGCACAGAACCGTGCTCATACTGTAAGCACAGCGTAATAACCGCCCCGGAACTGTTTCTCTGCTGTACACTTATCCCGGTCACAGCTCCCAATCCTTCCAAAGACTCCTGCGGCTCTTCACTGCCCTGTTTTACAATCTGAATATTTTTTTCCGAAACTAAACGGCGCGCTTCTATAATTTCATTGATCGAAACCGTTTTATCGCGAAAATCAGCCGTGGCGCTCCACCGGTAAAATTTGATATCACTGTCATATCCGTTCTGTGTTGTTGCAATATATGCTGCAAAGCCATCTTCTGTTGAAAGATCCCCGTCAAACGGATTCTCATTCAAACATGCCTGCTGTAAATAAGCCATAGGGGCGGGATCATCGACATTCCATATATCCGCCGTTCCCGTATAACCCATAGACGTGGAAAAGTAGTAAGCGGACACTACATTCCCCTGATAAGTCAGTACCTGCCCGCATGTCGCGTCAACAGCATCCGTCGTCGACTGTGTGCGAGCCACTTTATTGTAAACCTGATAGGATGTGCTGTCGTCGATATGCGCGCCATACGCCGCAAGGTCAGCCGCCATCAGCTGCCCATAAGCATAACTTCTCGCGCACACTGCCTGAGCCTTTAATGCTTCAGGCGCAAAAGTTGACGGCATCTCACTCGGAACAACAGCATAAAGGTATTGCTCAAACGGCACCTCATTGACAACCGTATATCCATCCGGCATCTTCCTGACTTCCATTGTACCTGCATAGCCGTTAGAAACAGAGTTGCCGTCGCCGTCACAGAGATAGATCTGTGCACCGGGATCTTTCGGCTCCAAAACAAGCGTTTCGCTTCCGCCCCCGCCAAAATAAGCTGATGCCGACAAAAGCTGCATCGCAGCGGCATCCGAAACCGACTCCCCAAAGCGCACAGACGAATCTGTACTGCACTTCAGATACACCTCATCGCGGAATTTACCGCCGTCCGACAGGAGAAGCACACGTATATCAGCTATATTCGCCGGCTGTTTTAACAAAATAGCACAGACATTCTCTCCTCCTGTAATATATGTAAGCTCCATATTTCCAAGCACCACATCCGATATGGATTTCTCGGCTACCTCCCCGTATGTCCGATAGACCGGAATCTTTCCGTCATGGCTGACTTTACCGTAACCCTCTATCTCTATAAACTCTTCGTCATAGGAAAGCAGATCTCCATTGATTGCATCCCGCTTTTCACGAATTGTAGTAATTTCCCGATTTAAAAATACAAAATCACAGACGCCGGGTTCCAGCACACTCTGTGACGCTGCCTGAATCTGATACTGCGCGCCCTGATACAGAAATGTTACTGAATCGGCAGTCATCTGTTTTAAATAAGCATCTTTTACCTCCTCCTCTTCCTCCGAAAAGGAAACAATGCCAAGACATGTATCGCCTGATGCATAGATCCGGTAAGACTGCCACTTCTCAAAAAATGGAATCGACAGCGCAGTAAAGTAATCCCCTTTATTTGTCACCAGCACATTCCTGCCGTCCGCCTCCATCAGATCCAGCACAAGAAATGTCTCTTCTGAGACGACCTCATTCATATCCAGATAGTCAAGCATCTGCCGAAACACTGTGTTCCACTCTGCTCTGGTCACCACATGACGTTTCCAAAAACCAGGAAGCTCTATGTACTCGGAAACGCCAAGATTTTCTGCAATAAGCCGGACATCCGCACGCGTCAGACAGTTATCTTTCTTTTCACCCAAAACCTCTTTCCAGTCAATTTCCAAAAAAGCGCCGGAGGATAATTCTGCCGATACTTCTGCAAGCCCCACCCAATCCGCGGAATACTTTTCCTCATACGCGATCCCGTTTGACTGTATTTTGATCAGGAAGAGAAAAACAAGTATAACTGCAAGCAGCGCTAATAATATAATCAAATAAATCTTTTTCCTTTTTGCCCTCAAAACGATCCTCCTTGTCGGAATGCCTTTCCGTTTAAAAAGAGAGAAGCTGCCTTTTCTAAGGCAGCTCCTCCTTGTCTTTTGTCAATTCCAAATACTTTTGTAATTCAGAATCGCTTTTGTATTGAAATAGCTTTTGTGCCGTATCCTGATTCTTCTGTAACCTTATGCCACATCTTCTGTACGGTAGATTTCTTCTGTACTTCATCAATCTTCTGTACGGTATCGTCTTTTGTTGCTTTCTATTCTTCTGTAAAACCCAAAATGCCGTTTCCTGCGTTTTTGACTCCTAGCTTGCGCCAGGTGGGTAACCGCATACAAGTTTCTGCCTTCCACTGCTCGTGTACTACAGAGGTACTGATGGCCTGACATCCGCTTGAGAATATAGGAATCCCATAAAAGTAAATGTAGGTTCAAAAATGCAGGGTATCGAACACCTCAGGCTTTTTCTTTAATGAAAGCTTTTCATGTCTTTCATTATACTTTATCATGTCCAGATCCGCAACAAAAAATTAGTGGCAAATTCTGTTCTTTTTTCAAATAATTATCTTTGAAAAAACCCCGCAAATCCTGAATACGGAGGACCCGCAGGGTTTCTTAACCTCATTTGCTTTTACAGAGAAGACGCCTCATCTACCAGTTTCTTTAATGCTGCAAGAGCTTCATCCGGAAGTTTATCATAACCCTCTTTCTTTGTTGCAAAACCTTCGACTGCATCTACACGGTTCTGCATTGCGTTCTTTAACGCCGCAACATAATCTTTGTCGCCAAGATTTGGTGTGAAATCAGCAGTCTTTCCTGACCAGTCGTTCATAATCTCAATATCTTCAAACGGTCCCCACTGCTCAAATTTTGCCTTACCCTCTACAATCGTCTCAAGAATGCCAAGCGTATCAGCCGGTTTACATTTCGTTCCCATAAAATCACCGGTATTGACGATATAACATGCAACGTCTTTTTCTTCTACCAGCTTCTTGAATTTCTCGTAATCATTCACAAGCGGATATGTCCGGAACGGATTTGCATACGGTACAATACGAAGTGCATTTAAGTCTGTCCCGGCAGCCACGCGCTCTGCAGTGGATGTTTTTGTTGCAAGCGTAGCGCCCATTACGGATGCAAGTGCGGAACCCTTTAATTTGAGTACCGGCGGGATCGTCGGATCTTTCATAATCCAGAAGATAGCATTAACCGGCGCGTCAATTTTATCAACGCGGTTCGGCGACCATAATTTGGACTTAATCGCGCGTCCGTTGCCGTTTCTGATATCCTCTGTGACAAGCTGGATCTTCCCGTTCTCATCAATTGTTGCGGAGCAGTTCTGCGCCGTGAGCAGATATTCGTTATCCGGACACCCGGTCGGATAATCTGCCGTCTTATCAAAATATGTCGGCTCCAATGCGATAGATGCACAGGAATCCGTATTAATTATAAACGCATCGTCATGCAGTACTTTGATCGCAGGATACTTGCCGCCGTGTTTTGCATGTGTCAGTGTCGATTTACCGGAACCTGACAGACCGTATACGGAAGCTACAAATTTGGAACCGTCTGCCAGCGTGTACTCTTTCTGTCCGCCGTGGCAGGAAGCGTATCCGTTTCTGTTTGCAAGCGCCCATGCCATGGTAAGCGTTCCTTTTTTGTGCTCGCCAAAATATCTCATACCAAGAATTGCCGCACAGTTCTGATCCGTATCAAAATAGCAAAGTGTCAG
Organism: uncultured Roseburia sp.; assembly: GCA_947088345.1. GTDB lineage: Bacteria > Bacillota > Clostridia > Lachnospirales > Lachnospiraceae > Roseburia. Next base: position 18,167 of record CAMUGE010000028.1, on the reverse strand, counting down.
CGGATCGCTTAAGCAGCTATAATCTACATCCGGCGCATCATGAGGAGCCCACTGCGGATCTGAGAAAATATAGATATCCGGCTCCTTGCCGTCTGCAATCGGTTTGGAATTTTTGTACATCTTTACATATTCATCAGACATATACTGGAAGTTTAACATCCAGTTATAGAGGATATTCTCCTCGCCTTCCGGAAGAAGGAGATGTGCTTTTACCATAAATTCCGGATCAAGCCCGATAAAGCACTCTGCGTGGTAAAGCGTTTTCCATCTTGTCTCATAAACGGCGTCCATTACCACTTTGTCCAATTTTGTATTGTCAACCCCCGGCTCGCCTTTAATCCGGCGTGCTGCAGCATAACGTCCCGTTACCGCGCCATCGTTAAACAATAACACTTTTGCATCTTTCTCAAGACCAAATGTCTCGCCGTCTTTCACCGGCATATCTGTCACGATTGTTCCCGGAGAATTTTTCGCTAACTGGTAAGCTTCTTTTAATGTGTTTACTTTTACGACATTGTTGCCATAAAACGCAGCCTCTATAATAGATCTCGTTTTGGAAAAACCTGTTTTTCCGGCGCCAATCTCGCTGATTGGATAATACGCTTTTGTTGACATTGGATAATTCCTCCCTTTAAAATGAATATTTGAATTAACATTTTTTGGATATTACTACTTTAAATAATACACGATGTGATCTTTTTGTCAATCTGTTTTAGATAAAATTTATACTTTTGTTCCCTCAGATCTTTTGCAGGTCCGATTTCGTAAACGCGCCTGGAAGCAGATCTTTTAAGAGCAGCTTTTTGTATTCAGTTTCGCTTTTTACACAGATCACAACAAAATCCTGAAAACTGCAAAATTCGGCCATCACCTGTCTGCAGACGCCGCACGGATACAGATAATCATCCGTGTCGCCGGCCACCGCTATTGCCCGAAACTTTCTCTCACCCTCGGATACCGCTTTAAAAAATGCGGTTCGCTCCGCGCAGTTTGTCGGTGAATAAGCTGCATTTTCAATATTGCATCCGCAATAAACCGTTCCGCTTTCCGTAAGAAGCGCTGCGCCGACACGAAATCCGGAATACGGAGAATAGGAGTTTTCCCTCGCCAGCATCGCTTCCCTCACCAGGAACTGTTCGTCAAAATTCATCGGAACCTCCCTCCAGACATGCTGATATATTTTCCTGTTTATCTTATCTTATTTTCATCCAAAATAAAATTACAAAATTCTGAACTTTTTGTAAAATAATTATTTTTTTCTTGTGCAAAACTAACAAATTATGTTATAGTAATTTTGCTATTTTTAAGAGAAGGAGGATTTCTTTATGACTAAAAATCAAAATCGTATTTGTGAAATCACCCCTGAGTTGCGGCAGATGGCTGCTATATGTGAGGCAAATGCAAAAATAGACCCTGAACTATACACAAAATATGATGTCAAACGCGGACTTCGCGATCTGAACGGAAAGGGCGTACTTGTCGGGCTGACCAATATCTCTGAAGTCTGTTCCTCAAAGGAAGTAGACGGCAGGAGCATACCAATCGACGGGGAGCTTTTTTACCGGGGATACAATGTGGCCGACCTTGTGCATAAGATCGGTGAACGAAACCATTTCGGCTTTGAGGAGTGCACATATCTGCTGATCTTTGGCGAACTGCCGACAAAAGAACAGCTTACGACATTCGCCGGAATGCTCAGTGAATACAGAAAGCTTCCAACCGATTTCGTCCGTGATATCATTATGAAAGCTCCGAGCAGAGACATGATGAACGCGCTTGCCAGAAGTGTTCTAACGCTGTATTCGTACGACGACATGGCTGACGATGTTTCCATGCCAAATGTTTTGCGTCAATGTATGCAGCTCATCAGTCTGTTCCCGCTGCTTTCCGTATACGGTTATCAAACCTACAAACATTATCATGACGGCGCCAGCCTGTTTATCCATTCACCGAAACCGGAATTTTCCACCGCTGAAAACATTCTTCATATTTTAAGACCCGACAGCAGGTTCTCTCCTCTTGAGGCAAAACTTCTGGATATCGCCCTGATTCTTCATATGGAACACGGCGGCGGCAATAACTCAACTTTCACAACACATCTCGTGTCTTCATCCGGAACGGATACATATTCCGTCATTGCAGCTTCTCTTGGTTCCTTAAAAGGCCCCAAACATGGCGGCGCGAATATCAAGGTCATTCATATGTTTGAAGATATGAAAGCGAATTTAAAAGACTGGAACGACGAGGAAGAAATTTCGCGTTACCTGACCGCGCTGCTGCACAAGGAAGCTTTTGACCATGCAGGACTGATTTACGGAATGGGGCACGCAGTCTATTCGCTCTCCGATCCGCGCGCGCGCCTTTTCCGCTCCTTTGTGGAAAAGCTCTCGGCAGAAAAAGGCTATGAAAAGGAATTTGCTCTCTATGCAACCGTGGAACGCTTAGCGCCGCAGATCATTTCGAAAGAACGTAAAATTTACAAAGGCGTCAGTCCAAATGTCGATTTCTACAGCGGTTTTGCCTACCATATGCTTGGTCTTCCGGTAGAACTCTACACACCGATATTTGCAATAGCACGAATCGCAGGATGGAGCGCTCACCGCCTGGAGGAAATCGCAATCAACAATAAGATCATGCGTCCGGCCTACAAAAATATCTGTGAACGCAGACCTTTACCAACGAAAAACAGCGTGTAATATTTTATATGACAGGAACGTCATAAACTTTTACGCTTCACAGCAATCAGGTCTTTCCCAAATACAAAAAAATCCGGCTTTGCCGGATTTTCCGCCTGCGGCGGCTGCTTTCAGATCATATTTCCTCTCCGCTTCCGCACAATCCTGCCCGGAAATCTATTAAAACGATCGAAAAAATTTTTCTCTCGCCTTTCTAAGCTGCCCCTGAAACCAGATAAACGATATCACAAACACCACAAGCTGAACAATGTTAAGCCAGCCAAGGTCAGCCCAGAGATCGCTTATCAGACCAAGAATCCCGGACATGACAAATACCGCCCCGAAAAACATTTCTTTCCGACACAGAAATTCTGCCATGCCGGCAGGATCTTTGCACTTAACAAGTTCTTCTTTTGCGATTACAACAGAACTCGGCTCTTTTGTGCGCATCATCTTTATGCCCGATCCTATCATGTAAATCCCGAAAATCAGAATAATTACATCAAACAGCGTCATCATTTCCATATTTTTCCCTCGCTTTCTCTGCATTATTATATATCGAAATACATTTGTTTGCAAGAAAATCAGCTCTTTTTCTGATCTATAAGAAAAATTTAAAGAAAATTGCTTTTTTCATTGAACTATTTACCTGATTAGTGTAAAATAAACTTATATTTAAATGGATAGGGGAGAAAAAATATGATACTTGAAAATGCAAAAATTCTCATTGGTGACGATTCCATTCTGGCACGAAAACAACTGAAAGATGTCATTTTATCACAGGGCTCACCAACGTTTTTTGAGGCATCCAACGGACAGGAAGCGATTGATGTATACAAAAAAGAATCTCCTGATCTTGTTTTTCTTGATATCGTTATGCCGGTAAAAGACGGGAATGCTGCTATTCGTGAAATCAGAGAATATGATCCGACTGCAGATATCGTAATTGTTTCCTCGGTTGGAACCCAATCCCAGCTGAAAGCTGCAATTGAAGCCGGCGCCAAGGACTTCATACAAAAACCAATGAATGCGGATCAGGTAAAACGGGTACTTCATACAAGGTTCGAAAGGGGATAATTATGTACGCTCAATTTTTTGGAAATTTTCTGCTATCACGCAATATTGTGACATGCGACCAGTTAATTCAGGCCATGAAGAAAAAATCTACGGAACATATGAAACTTGGTACGCTTGCTATTCACGCCAGCTATATGACAGCAAAGGAAGTAGATGAAATCTATATCGAACAGACGCATCAGGACAAAAGATTTGGCGAACTGGCGATTAAAGACGGTTATCTTACAAAAGCGCAGGTTACGGAACTGTTAAAAGACCAGGGTCCCGACTATTTATTGTTGGGACAGGTTTTGGTCGAGGAGGGGATTATCGACAACGAGCAGCTGCAGTCCCTGATCATTGAATATCAATCGGCAAATGAACTGGATGACTTTGTTGACTATTCCGAGGAGACACAGGAGAGCATTCAGCATCTGGTTGAAAATTTTTTTGTCGCAACAGAGCGCCCGCTCTCGGCGTTTGAAGTTTCATTTTTACAATTACTGTTTAATAATCTGATTCGTTTTATCGGCGACGATTTCACACCGGTGTATCCTTATCCATGCACAGAGTATCCGACAAATTATTGTGTTTCTCAGCAGATTCTCGGTGAGTTTTCGATTAAAATATTTATAGATATGACAAAAAGTACTGCAATTGAATTTGCATCCAGATATGTTGGCGATACATTTGACGAATTTGACGAATATGTCCAGTCCTCTATTGAAGATTTTCTGAATTTACATAACGGGCTGTTTAATGTAAATATTTCAAACGAACACTCTGTAGAATTGAACCTGACTCCGCCGGAACGGGAAATGACAGAGCTTTTATCCTTTAATAATGAAGGTTATCTTCTCCCGATCGTATTTCCATTTGGAACGATACATTTTATTCTTGTTGTTACTACATCCAGATAACACTGTCGTCAGAATAATATTTCATATTTCTTTCTTATATAAAAAACAGCCCGATTATCAGGCTGTTTTTTATATAAACTGATTTTTATCAAATTTTAAATTGAATCCCAACCATTCGTCTCACCGCTTAAATTTTAAGGAATTTTCTAACCGTATCCGGCATTTCTTTTACTTCACACACGGTATTATGTCTGATGTCAGCTGTACGAATCTCCTCGATCGCCTGTGGAACTTTCACATTTCCGATCCGACTAAGTTCGTCTGCCAGTTCAAAATCAGACATACTGTCATATTTCACATCAATTGCTTTCATCACGCTTCTTGTAAACTTAAAAGGACTTGCCGTTGACGCAATCACCGTCTTTTTCTCACAATCCCCCGTTTCCTTTTTATATTTCTCATAAACGCCTGCCGCAACTGCTGTATGTGTGTCAATCACATACCCCGTCTTTTCATATAACGCTCGTATCACATCCGCCGTCTCACTTTCACCGGCATAGCTGCCATAAAAATCAGAAAGCTTCTCTTTCATTTCCGGTGTGATCTCATACTTTCCTTCTGTTTTCAGACGATTCATCAGCTGCACATTATATGCCGGATTATTCCCGGCAATCCGATAAATCAGCCGTTCCAAATTGCTGGAGATTAAGATATCCATAGACGGTGAACTCGTTAAGATAAATTCTCTGTTCTTGTCATATGTGCCTGTCGCAAAAAAGTCATACAGTACTTTATTTTCGTTGGATGCGCAGATTAATTTTGCAATCGGAATCCCCATATTTTTTGCATAAAATGCAGCAAGTATATTGCCAAAGTTTCCTGTCGGCACAACGACATTGATCGATTCCCCGCTGCTGATCACTCCATCTTTGTACAATCTGGAATATGCATATACATAATAGACAATCTGCGGCACAAGACGTCCGATATTAATGGAATTTGCAGAGGAAAACTGATATCCTGCGGCATCAAGCTCCTTTGCCAGCGACGCATCCGCAAACATTTTTTTCACCCCTGTCTGGGCTTCGTCAAAATTTCCGTGGATTCCAACCACAAATGTATTTTCTCCTTTTTGAGTGACCATCTGTTTTTCCTGAATCGGGCTGACGCCGTTCTTTGGATAAAATACAATGATTTTCGTCCCTTTTACCCCTGCAAATCCGGCGAGCGCCGCTTTTCCGGTATCTCCCGATGTTGCAGTTAAAATGACAATCTCGTTTTTTACCTGATTCTTCCTGGCAGACGTCGTCATAAGGTGCGGCAGGATGGAGAGGGCCATATCCTTAAATGCAATTGTGGAACCATGAAATAATTCAAGATAATAGGCGCCGTCGGCTTCCCGCAGCGGAGCAATCTCTTTCGTATCAAATTTATCGTCATATGCCGCACTGATACAGCTCTCTAACTCCTCCTTTGTAAAATCAGTCAGATACTGCTTCATCACTGCATAAGCTGTCTCCTGGTATGTCATTTCTGCCAGAGTTTCAATATCCGCATCCAGTTGCGGTATTTCTTCCGGCACAAACAATCCGCCGTCATTTGCAAGACCTTTTAAAATTGCCTGCGAAGCAGACACCTTTTCATTTGCATCCCTTGTACTTACATACATCATATTATTTATCCCTCATTTCTATAAGTTCACAAAAACAATTTGACTCTGCGTTACAGAATCTAAATCAGTGCAGAAAATCCCCTGTTTTGGAGAATCTCCGGCGTGAGACTTACAACTTTTTTGCGAAACGACCATTGGCGCTCGCATAACTGCAGAATCGCGTACAGAGCGATTTTACCCGCGGACTATCGTACAGCCAAACCGTTACAGCTTTGTGGCATTTTAACAAAACTGCTTTCTTGCCAAACGATTTAAATTGTGTTATTCTGATTTTATCACTCTGCACATCAGTTTACATGTCTGACTGTGCAGCCATTGCATGGAAAGGATCCCCTATTATGCTCACCGGCGTTTATCAGGCAACACGAAAGGACAATACGATCTATTACCGTTCCGGTATCCAGTTCCGTGGCAAACATATCAGCCTCGGAAGCTTTGATTCGGAGCAAAAAGCCAACAGCGCTTACTTAGAAGCTTCCCGTCTTCTCGATGACCGCACCGTTACGATTCACAATGTGCTGTCTTATATCTCCGTTCTCCCGCATGAAAAGGCCGTAGTCCTGGTTAATTTCCGCGACAATGGCATCTATATCAAAAACCCGATTTTCCTGTGCAAAGGTTATTTTATCTACTTTCTGAGCCCAGCCGAAGAGTTAAAATTCGACCGTGACGATTTGTTTTATTACTCAAGCCATAAAATTCTAAGGCGGCAGGGACATCTGTATGTCAACGATTACGGTATGCAGTGTTCGCTGCTCTCCCGCTACGGAATCAAACCCTATGCCGTAGCCGGGCGCGATTATTTTTTTGCAAACGGAGACAACACAGACTATCGTTATTCCAACCTTATCATCAAAAACCACTACCACGGCGTCCTTGCATTTACCAAAAACGGGATGCCGCGCTATAAAACACAGATCCATATCAACGGCAATTATATCATTGGCGCCTACCGCAGTGAAGAAAAAGCTGCGATCGCATACAATAAGGCCGCCGACCTCGCAAAAGCCGCCGGCTTACGCAAAAATTTTCCGGAAAATTATGTTGAAATCCCGCCGAAAGAATATGCAGAAATTTACAGCACACTAAAAATTTCCGAAAAATATCTGCGCTATCTGAATGAACTGTCTTCTACACCTGAGCTTTCTGATTAATATAATTGACAAGCCCCTCACAGTCGATGATTTTCTGCATAAACGCTGGAAATGCCTGCCCCTGGTAGGTAGTTCCTTTTGTCTTATCGGTGATGATTCCCGTATCAAAATTCACTTCCACTTCATCGCCCGCTTCAATATCCGCAGCTGCCTCCTTACATTCCACGATCGGCAGACCGATATTGATTGCATTTCGATAAAAAATCCGAGCGAATGTTTCTGCAATCACACAGCTGATCCCCGCTGCCTTAATTGCAATCGGCGCATGTTCCCTTGAGGAACCGCAGCCGAAATTCTTATCCGCCACAATAATATCGCCTTCTGAAACGTTTTTCACAAAATCTTTGTCAATATCTTCCATACAATGTGTCGCAAGTTCTTTCGGATCGGAAGAATTTAAATATCTTGCCGGAATAATAACATCCGTATCCACATTGTCTCCATATTTAAATACATGTCCATTTGCCGCTTTCATTTTTACCTCCCACTCTGCCGTCCGCAACGGCTCCCGTTTACGGACAGCGATTATCTCCCGACTCTTAATCTGTCGGTCCGGACAGTTTTCCCGTAAGCGCGCTAAAAGCCGCAACCGCCGGACTCGCCAGATAAATTTCGGATTCTACATGACCCATCCGGCCGACAAAATTTCTGTTTGTCGTTGAAACGCAGCGCTCATGCTCCGCCAATATTCCCATATATCCGCCAAGGCACGGGCCGCAGGTCGGCGTGCTTACAATCGCTCCCGCTTCAATAAATATTTTTATCAGTCCCTCCTCCATCGCATCCAGATAGATCTGCTGCGTGGCCGGAATCACAATCGCACGAACGCCCTTTGCAACCTTTTTGTCTTTGAGTATGGATGCGGCAATGCGCAGGTCGTCCATTCTGCCGTTCGTACAGGAACCGATCACTACCTGATCGATTTTAAGATCTCCAACCTGATCAATCGTCTTTGTATTTTCCGGCAGATGCGGAAATGCCACGGTCGGCTTTAACGCGCTAAGATCAATCGTATATTCCTGTTCGTATTCAGCGTCCGCGTCTGCCTCATATACAGTATAGTTTCGTTTGGAATGTTCTTCCATATACCGCTTTGCCAGATCGTCCACCGGGAATATCCCGTTCTTGCCGCCTGCCTCGATCGCCATATTTGCAATGGTAAAGCGATCGTCCATCGTAAGATACCCGATTCCGTCTCCGACAAACTCCATGGAACGGTAAAGCGCCCCATCCACTCCGATCATACCGATAATATGCAAAATAATATCTTTTCCGCTGACCCATTTTGCCGGTTTTCCGGTTAAATGAAATTTAATCGCAGACGGCACTTTAAACCATGCCTTTCCCGTAGCCATCCCGGCCGCCATATCGGTACTTCCGACACCGGTGGAAAATGCTCCCAGCGCACCGTAAGTACAGGTGTGCGAATCTGCTCCAATCACCACATCCCCTGCTACGGTAAGCCCCTTTTCCGGGAGAAGCGCATGTTCAATCCCCATCTCTCCCACATCAAAAAAATTTGTAATTTCATGCCTGCATGCAAATTCCCTGACACATTTACAGTGCTGCGCCGATTTGATATCTTTATTTGGAACAAAATGATCCATCACGAGCGCAATTTTATCTCTATCAAAAACGCCTTCTACTTTCATTTTCTCTATTTCATGAATTGCAACCGGCGACGTGATATCGTTTCCGAGCACAAGATCCAAATCTGCTTCAATCAGCTGACCGGCGCTCACGGTATCAAGCCCTGCATGTGCCGCAAGGATTTTCTGTGTCATCGTCATTCCCATATCCGATCCCCTCCTTTACTTCATCACAATATTTACAATTCTTCCCGGAACATAAATTTCTTTTATAATCGTTCCGGTTAATTTATCAGCAATAGATTCTTTAGCCGCAGCAATCACAGAATCTTTATCTGTATCTCTTACAATCGGAAGTGTTCCTCTCGTCTTTCCATTGATCTGAACCGCAATCTCAATTGTATTTTCAACCGTTTTTGATTCATTGTAAATTGGCCATGGCTGCTGATACACTCTGCCCGCACAACCGATCAGCTCCCAGATTTCCTCCGTGATATGCGGCGCAACAGGATTTAAGAGCAACAGCAATGTTTTATATTCATCCTTTGTAATAGAATTTTTCTTATAAAATTCATTGATCAGAGCCATCATCGCCGCAATCGCCGTATTATACTTTAAGTTTTCGTAATCACTGTCCACTTTTTTGATTGTCTGGTGCATTTTTGTCTCAAGATCTTTGGAGTATCCGGCCTCCTCGGTCATCAGATCCTGTAATTTCCAGATCCGTTCCAAAAACCGACGGCATCCTTTGACACCGTTTTCCGACCAGCTCGCGCTTAAATCAAAGGCTCCGATAAACATTTCATAAGTACGCAGCGTATCCGCTCCATAATCTCTGACAATATCGTCCGGATTTACAACATTGCCTCTTGACTTTGACATTTTCTCACCGTTCTCACCGAGGATCATACCGTGTGAAGTACGTTTTTTGTAGGGTTCTGCGCACGGCACAATACCTTTGTCATAGAGAAATTTATGCCAGAATCTTGAATAAAGCAGATGCAGCGTTGTATGCTCCATACCCCCGTTATACCAGTCGACCGGCATCCAGTAATCCAATGCCGCTTTCCCTGCAGGCGCTTCGTTGTTTTTTGGGTCTGTATATCTTAAGAAATACCAGGAAGAACCCGCCCACTGCGGCATTGTATCCGTTTCTCTTTTTGCAGGGCCTCCACAGCACGGACATGTCGTATTGACCCATTCGGTCATTGCAGCAAGCGGAGATTCCCCGTTATCGGTCGGCATATAGCTCTCCACCTCCGGCAGCATTAACGGAAGCTCACTCTCATCCAGAGGAACAAAACCGCACTTTTCACAGTGTACAATCGGAATTGGCTCTCCCCAGTAGCGCTGACGTGAAAACACCCAGTCGCGCAGTTTAAAATTCGTCTTTGCCCCGCCAATCCCCTTTTCTTCCAGAAAAGCGATCATTTTCTCTTTTGCATCTTTTACTTCCAAACCGTTCAAAAATTCGGAATTGATCAATACGCCTGTCGCCACATCCGTAAAAGCCGCCTCGTTAATATCAACTTCCTCTCCGTTTTTAGCGACTACCTGAAGCAGCGGAAGTCCGAATTTTTTTGCAAACTCCCAGTCGCGCTCATCGTGTGCGGGCACGGCCATAATGGCTCCTGTTCCATAGGTCATTAATACATAATCGGAAATCCAGATCGGAATTTCCTTTCCGTTTACCGGATTGACTGCGGCAAGTCCGTCCAGCAAGACGCCCGTCTTATCTTTTGCAAGCTCCGCCCGCTCAAAATCCGATTTTTTTGCCGCTTCCTCGCGATAGGAAACAATCTCTTCCCAGTTTTTCAATTCGTCTTTATATTTATCAATCAGCGGGTGCTCCGGAGAAAGCACCATGTAAGTTGCTCCAAACAGCGTGTCGCAGCGCGTTGTATAAATGCGAAGCTTATCTTCTTTTCCCGCAATAGCAAAATCCACCTCAGCGCCCTGCGATTTTCCGATCCAGTTTTTCTGCGCTGTTTTCACACGCTCAATATAATCGACATCGTCTAACCCATCGAGCAGCTTTTGTGCATAATCGGTGATTTTGAGCATCCACTCGCTTTTCACCCTGCGCACAACCGGAGCCCCACAGCGCTCGCAGACGCCGTTTACGACTTCTTCGTTTGCAAGCCCTACTTTGCAGGAAGTGCACCAGTTGATCGGCATTTCCTTTTTGTATGCAAGCCCTTCTTTAAATAATTTCAGAAAGATCCATTGTGTCCATTTATAGTAAGCGGGATCTGTCGTATTAACCTCCCTTTCCCAGTCGAAAGAGTAGCCAAGGGAGTGCAGCTGATCCTTGAATCGTTTTACATTATTTTCAGTCACGATCTTCGGATGAATTTTATTCTTAATCGCATAGTTCTCTGTCGGCAGGCCAAACGCATCCCACCCCATTGGATAAAGTACATTATAACCCTGCATCCTGCGCTTTCTTGCCACGATATCCAGCGCCGTATACGGCCTTGGATGCCCTACATGCAGACCCTGACCGGAGGGATAGGGAAATTCGACCAGCGCATAATATTTCGGTTTTGAATAATCGTCCCCTGCCGCAAATGCCCGCTCATCATCCCAGATTTTCTGCCATTTCTGTTCCACTGCTTTATGATTATATGTTTCTGACATCTTTTTCCCCCATTTCTTCGTTGACACGTGAAAACCGCAAATTCTTTTTCACCTGTGAGATTCTCTCACATCGTATGCCGGATGTCACGGATCGGAATGCTTGCGCAGAGCGCCGGCACCATTCCGTTATCGGACTCCGACTCAGTTTGTGTAATCTGAATATCCAAACCTTCGGTGTCAATATCCATATATTTGGAAATCACATCAATGATTTCATTTTTTATCTTTTCCATCATTTCCGGAGAGCAGCTTGCACGATCGGATACCAGCACAAGTTTTAATCTGTCCTTTGCCACGTTACCCGAATTTCTTTTTTTAAATAGATCCATCAATCCCATGAATTGCCCCCTCCCTAGCTCTTTTTAAACAGATTTTTTAATTTTGAAAATACTCCTGCTTTTATTTCCATATTGAGAAACGGAACATCTTCTCCAAGAACGCGCCTGCAGATATTCTGATAAGCCTGCCCCGCAAGACAATCCGCCCCTACCAGCGGTTCCCCCTGATTTGTCGATATGACTACGTGCTCGTCGTCAGGTACGGCCCCGATCAGATTGATCGCCAGGATTTCACGCACATCCTCTACCGTCATCATATCGCCTTTTTTTACCATATCCATACGGATACGGTTTACAATCAAATCGAGCTGTTTTGTCTCGTTTGCTTCAAGCAGTCCAATGATACGATCCGCGTCCCGAATTGCCGATACCTCAGGCGTCGTCACAATCAGCGCCCTGTCAGCGCCCGCAATTGCGTTTTTAAATCCCTGCTCAATCCCTGCAGGGCAGTCCAACAAAATATAGTCAAAATCTTTTCTTAATTCGTCAATCAATGCCTGCATCTGATCCGGACTGACAGCGGATTTATCGCGCGTCTGCGCAGTGGGAAGCAGATACAGCTCCGGGTACTTTTTATCTTTAATCAACGCCTGTTTGATACGGCAGTTTCCCTCCACAACGTCCACCAGTGTATAGACGATACGGTTTTCCAGACCCATAACTACATCCAGATTACGCAGTCCGATATCGGTATCAATTAATACGACTTTCTTGCCCATCTGTGCAAGGCCGGTTCCGACATTCGCTGTCGTCGTTGTCTTTCCAACGCCTCCTTTACCGGATGTAATTACGATAACTTCGCTCATTTCTTATTCCTCCTGCTGTTAAATGTCATTTAATAGTTCTTTTGATAGCGGCTCGATACAGATCATCCCGTCCTTTGCAAATGCAATCTGAGGAACCGGACTTGCCGTCTCCTTAGCGCTGCGTCGTCTGCGCCGCCTTCTAAGAGGCTTATCAGGACTTTTGGCCAGAATACTCCCTATCCGTATCTGAATCGGGTCCATGTCAAGCGCCACAACAAAAGCGCTCTCGTCGCCGCCTAACCCGGCGTATACATTTCCCTTTACTGTGCCAAGTATCACGATACTGCCATTGGCCGATACGCTCGCCCCGGGGTTTACATCCCCCACTACCACAATGCCGGCTTCGCTTTCAATCGCCTGTCCGGAACGCAGCGTCCCCCTGTAAAAATGGGCGCCGCTCTCCAGATAAGGACTCTGTATGGACATCTGATAAAGCTCGATCTGTTTTCTAATGTGCTCCTCCTGTTTCGGATCATTGTCGATCACACATAAAATTTCCAGCGATGTATTGCCCGTGATCGTGTCGATGAGCATTGTTTCCTCCTGCTGTGTCAGGTTTCGCCCTTCAAAAGAAACTGCTACTTTTGCGTCTTTGAAAAATTTGTCCGATTCCCGAAACTTTCCGGCCACTGCATCCAATAATTCGTCAAACGGCAGATTCCGATCCAAAATCAGATGCAGCCCATACTTATTGCTTTTTATTATAACTGGTTGCGACATATTCTTCCCCCACAGTGCGGCATTGCCTGCATTGATTCGATGAAAATCAGTATAACAGATTCTCTATAAGCCCGCAATGCACTTACCCGTTTTTTTATAAATTATTCCGGCGGGCTACAGACAAAAATGCCCAAAAAAGGGCAGGAATCAAATGCCCTGCCCTTGCTCTCTTAAAATCAAAACATTAATTGTTGATTAATTTATCTTCTTCGTTATTCCAGCTGTAAAGCTTACGGATTTCTTTTCCGATCTCCTCCGCCGGATGCTCTGCAGCAAGTTTTCTCATCGCTTTAAAATGTACCTGTTTTCCGGCCGGAGACATATCCAGTAAAAACTCTTTTGCAAATGATCCGTCCTGAATGTCGGAAAGGATCTTCTTCATTGTTTTCTTTGTCTCCTCTGTAATCAGCTTCGGGCCTGTCACATAATCACCATACTCTGCCGTATTGGAAATGGAATATCTCATCCCGGCAAATCCGGACTGGTAGATCAGATCGACGATCAGCTTCATTTCATGGATACACTCAAAATAAGCGTTGCGCGGATCATATCCGGCCTCTACAAGCGTCTCAAAACCTGCCTGCATCAGCGCGCAGACACCGCCGCAGAGAACAGCCTGCTCACCGAAGAGATCTGTCTCCGTCTCGGTACGGAATGTTGTCTCGAGAACGCCGGCTCTTGCCCCGCCGATTCCGAGCGCATATGCCAGTGCGATATCCTGTGCCTTTCCTGTCGCGTCCTGCTCCACTGCAATCAGACACGGTACGCCTTTTCCTTCCTGATATTCCGAACGGACTGTATGTCCCGGTCCTTTCGGAGCGATCATTGTGACATCCACATTAGCCGGAGGAACAATACATCCGAAATGAATATTAAAGCCATGAGCAAACATTAACATATTGCCCTCCTCCAAATTCGGTGCGATATCGTTCTTATACAGATCCGCCTGCTTTTCATCGTTGATGAGGATCATAATGATATCGGCCAGCTTTGCCGCCTCAGCCGCCGTATATACTTTAAATCCCTGTTTCTCTGCCTTTTCCCATGATTTGCTGCCCTCGTAGAGCCCAATCACTACATTGCAGCCGGATTCTTTTAAATTCAGCGCATGAGCATGTCCCTGGCTGCCGTATCCAATAATCGCAATAGTCTTGCCCTCCAACAATGACAGATCACAGTCTTCCTGATAAAAAATTTTTGCTGACATATACTCTCCTCTTTTCTGCGCTTCGATTGCGCATATATGTTTATTGTTGATTCCAGCCCTCGACCAGGCGTCCCTGTTCGTCAAAAACTTTAACGTCAGAGATTCCCCTGGACAATCCGGTCATACCGGTTCGGGCAAGCTCTAAAATTTCATATCCCGAAAGCAAATCCAAAAAGGCATCCAGCTTGTCCTGATGCCCCGTCAGCTCGATCACCATAGAATCATGTGTGACGTCCACAATTTTACCGTGGAAAATATTTGTCACATTCATAATCGGCTGGCGTTCCGTATCTTTTGCACGAATTTTTACTAAGATCAGTTCCCTTGTAACGGACGAACCCTGCTCGAGTTTTTTGATATCGAGAACATCCTCCAGCTTTGCAAGCTGCTTTTCAATCTGTTCCAAAATCTGCTCGTCCCCGCTTGCCACAATTGTAATTCTTGTGTATCGCGGATCAGCCGTTACGCCCGAGGAAAAACTGTCGATATTATAACCCCTGCGGCTAAACAGACCTGAAATATGGCTTGTTACACCCGGATTATTCTCCACTACAAGAGATAATACCTGTCGTCTCATAAAGTAAGCCTTCCTTTATTAAGCTACCTTTGATTTTGCGAGCTCTGTCAGCGCTGCAAAGCCTTCCGCATCGTTTACAGCCATCTCCGCTAACATCTTACGGTTAATCTCGACGCCTGCAAGCTTTAAACCGTGCATCATCTGACTGTATGAAATGCCGTTTAATCTTGCCGCCGCATTGATACGCGCAATCCACAGTCTGCGGAACTGGCGTTTTTTCTCTTTCCTTCCCGAATAAGAAGTTGCAAGTGCCCTCATAACAGACTGTTTTGCCACACGGTACTGTTTACTTCTTGCTCCCCTGTAGCCTTTTGCCAGTTTTAAAACTCTATTATGTCTTTTTTTTGCGCCAACGCCGCCTTTTATTCTTGCCATTTTTCTTTCCTCCTGTTTCCAAACATTCTATAAATACGGTAAGATCTTTTTCATCGTCTTAACATTGGTCTGGTCTGTCATCGTCGCTTTTCTTAAATTTCTCTTTGTTTTTGCAGACTTCTTTGTCAAAATATGTCTCTTATAAGCCTTATTTCTTTTTAATTTTCCTGTACCTGTTAATTTAAACCGTTTTGCAGCCGACCTGCTTGTTTTCATTTTTGGCATAATGATATTCCTCCTTAAACTTCGTCACTTTTTCTCTGCCAGCACCATGCTGATACTTCTGCCCTCAACTTTTGGCGCTTTCTCCACTACTGCCAGATCACTGAGATTACGGGCAAAATCGTCCAGGATATGTCTGCTCGCATTCATATGCGCCATCTCACGTCCACGGAAACGCAGTGTGATTTTTACTTTATCGCCTTTACTCAGAAATTTTTTAGCGGCATTCATTTTGGTATTCAAATCATTTGAATCAATATTTGGTGACAAGCGAATCTCTTTCAGCTCAACCACCTTCTGTTTTTTCCTGGCCTCTTTTTCCTTTCTGGCCATCTCATATCTGTACTTGCCGTAATCGATAATCTTACAGACTGGCGGTTTTGCCGTAGGCGCAATCTTGACTAAATCAAGTTCCGCTTCTTCGGCAAGCTTCAAGGCTTCCCTTGCTGACATAATGCCAAGCTGTTCTCCGTTTTCTCCAATCAGGCGAATTTCCTTATCCCTGATTTGTTCATTGATCATTAACTCGCTAATGGTATTACACCTCCAAATAAAAAAGTGGATAGGCAGACTATCCACGTATTATTCAAAATATGCGTCACAAGATAAATGCGCTTTTTGAAACTATAAACCATGAGTCACGTATTTGTGCTCCGGTGAGAGTGGATACTCTACTTCGTTTTCTAACAACTCATTTAAGATACCACAGACAACGCATTCTGTCAAGATGTTTTTTAATTTGAGTTTATAAATTTGAGTTTATAAAACTGGCTGATTTTCTGCTGCTGTTTACAATTTCACGTTCCAAATTTATGCATACATAAATTCGCAGTGGCTGACTGTCAATAATCCTGTCTTTGTTCCATTGCATCCCACAGATTGATCATCCATGCCGCAAATATCAGCTCTTTCCCGGTCCAACCATAAAGTATGCAGGTGCGGTAAGCATATTCAGGAATGCAGACGTCATGATATCCCGCTGTCTGAATAGAAAAAACGTTCACTTTCGGATTTACACAGCGCCTGTATGCAAGGATCAGTTCATAAACGTTGATATAAGTTCCGTTTTCATAACATCCATATCCCTGTTTGGCATAGATCTGCCTCTGTACGTCAGTTCCGTACAGCCCCCCGTGTCCCGCCTGCTGATCGGAATAAATAAAAATCTGATCCCAGTGTTCTTTCTTTTTAATGGCGTTATGAAAAAATTCCCAGATACCGCCCTCTGTGGAACCGCCTGCATCCGAATATCTGTTACCTGAGATTTCCTGACATTGCCGTAAAATCTGACCTTTCCCCGAAACCGGATAAACCCTTAAAGTATCGCCAAATTTTCCGACATATCCCTCTTCTGACGCTGCCGCAACAATCACGGAAGAGAGATTGTCAATTACAGCAATCTGAACCGAACCGTACTCGGACGGAATCATACGGAAGAAGCTGTTACCATTTTTAAAGTGTCCAGACGATTAATCTGATAGGATTCTCCGCCCATAAAATTGATTATCTTTTTATTTTTCTTCTCTGCTTCCAACGTTTTTTTGATAAGGCTCATTATAAGATCGCCCCCATTTCAACAAAACAGAAATATTTCTCATACCCACCCCGAGAAAAAGTCGGAAACGGTACATAAATGCTCTGCCCAGTTGAGCTACCGCCATAGCAGCGGACGGGCCTCGAACCCGCAACACGTCGTTCTGATACGAAGTAACCGTTTCCTGCGCATCGGGGTGGTATCATAACACAAAAGACACTCTTCAGTATATAAAATCTTTTATAATTTTTTTATCTTATCACCTCTTTCCAATATTTGCAATATTTATTTTTTATATAACTTGCTATGATAAATTCTCGTATACCGCTGCTCTCATACACACTGTTTCTCTTAGTATACGAATAATTCGCTTAATTCTGTAAATAATATCTTTGAGGTGAAAATATGGATAAGAAAAAACAGGTACAAATTCAAGAGCAAAAAAATCACGATAAATTTAATAATGTAACCCAAAAGGTTGCACCTGAAAATCAGAATCAGACACATAACTCCAGAAAAGAAAGTATCCAGCCGATTAACCAAAAAAGATAGAGTCGCAATACTGCGACTCTATCTTTTTTGGTTTCATTTTAAACAGGGGATGAGAGAATCGAACTCCCACCAAAGGTTTTGGAGACCCCTATCATACCATTTGACCAATCCCCTATAAATTGTACCCTCAAAATCCCATACAGATATTGTTTCCGTCTCTCCATCCATTCCGGATTCGCCTCCCGGCTCC
>CAMUGE010000027.1 GCA_947088345.1 uncultured Roseburia sp. | reverse complement strand
CCTGGCTAAAGTATAGCAGGCTTTTGGAGGAATTTCCAAAAGCCTAATTGAAGAAAATATATTGCTGCGGTCCTTTCGTAATGATCCATCCGTTGTAAAATATATTGTTATGGCATATATTGTTCCGCGATATGTCTGATCTGCCCGTCCTCCATCTCCATAACCCATAAAATCGGATTTTCAGCATCTTTCCAATATGTCTCAAATTCATTCACATCCAGACCAACGGGCGGCCCCTGATGATTTTCCAGTACTGAAAAAGTACAGTCTTCCCCAAGCGCATATGCAGCGTCTTCGCTGTCAATATCGACAACTGCAAACCCTGCATCCTGGTCATAGGACGCATTCCACTCTTTACTTTCTGGTGTCACCCATTTTTTCTGATCCACCGTAACAGAACCGCTGGCAAATTTCGTGATATATCCGTAAAGATATTTGTCGTCTTTCGTTGCCGTTACCGCAAACGTATCGGCTATCTCCGAGAGTTCTTCTGCATAGATGTCTTTCATTTCTTCCGGGTAACGATAAAACAGGCACCAAACGCCCTCTATCGCTTCCTTTATCCGAACATGGTATCTTAAGCCGGATTCCGTTTTTTGCATATCGCCGCCCATTTGTGTGTAGCCGACATCCCCCAATATCTGTTCCGCCTCTTCTCTGCTCGCATAAAGCGCCGTCCAAATCTGCAGCAGTTCATTGTCTTCCGCACACCACAGATTGGGTTCTCCGATCCATTTGCTTTCGGGCAGATTGATCGTATACCCGTCCGCTTTTACAGGAGAAAACTGCTTTTCCTCTCCGGCAGCCGCTATATTATGCCCTGCACTGCCGTTTTTTTCTGTTTTCTCCTCGAAAGACTCCTGCTTCCGGCTGTTTTGTGTTTCCTCCTCGAAAGACTCCTGCTTCTGACTGTTCTGTTCATTTTCGCTTCTCTGCTGCTCTTCTTCTTTTGCCTGATTTAAACCCGCGCAGCCTGTCGACATCAAATAACCCATCGCGACGAAAACAGCGCATACGGCTCCTGCCGCACCGTTTCTAAATCTGTTTTTCAAAATTGAGCCCTCCTCCCTGTCCCGGTTTTACTTTGCGTCATGCAGCAGCCGGATGAAGCCTTTCCAGACTGCACGCAGCAGTACAAAAACAAAAAACATTGCCATAAATCCGATAATGCCCATCACAATATCTGCAAATTCCATCGCGCCTGTGTTCGTAACTTTCTGGCCGATCTCAATCGCAAATGTAATCACAAGAATCAGCGTAAACACATAAACCCAGGCAATCACCATCACATGGTTGTTCTTCGCCAGCCACTTAAAACAGGGATAGACACAGAAAAGCATTGCCATTCCAAGCACCCCTATCACCAGAAAATGCAGCTCTTTGTCCGAAAAATTATATTCATACGAATCGTTTAAGTGCAGGATGTAGCCATGAATTTTTGCTATGTATCCAACAATATCATATAACAGTTGCTTCACAATTTATCTCCTTTCTTCCTTTGATCCCCGTTCTATTGTATGCGCAAAATCTTAAGACTTCAAGCGGAATATATGAAATTTTTTCTTTCAGATAAAAAATAAAGCCCCAACCAGCACAGGTCAGGACTTTTCCAGACTATCGTTTTCACATATTATTTGTACCGCTCATAGTCCTCCTTTCTGGCGAAAAACAGAGCAGATAGAGTTTCAATTTCTATATGCTCCAACGCCGTTACTGCTTTTTACAGCCCTTTATATCCCCGCGTGGGATTTGGGCGCCATTGCCCAAAAAAACACCACAAAAACAGGGAATAAAAAGAACGCCGAGAGCGTGCAAAAACATAGCGTTTCTGCGGCTTCCCGGCGTGTCTCAATTCCTCAACCGACCTAAAATCAGCTTGTACGGGAGAGAAAAATTCTATTATTTTTTATATCTTTTCAATCATGGCAAGTACGGCTTTAGACAGCGCCGCTGATTTTTCCTCTGCATCCGAAAGTGAATTTCCCTTTACGCCGAGATAAAATTTTACTTTCGGCTCCGTGCCCGACGGCCTGACGCATACCCATGCATCGTCTGTCATCTCATAATAGAGCACGTTGGAAGACGGAAGCCCTGTCGGTTTTACCGCGCCGGACGCGGTGTCGGTAATTGTTTCGTTTTTATAATCACGAACTGCGGTCACCTTATACGCGCCGATCTCTGACGGTGCGTTTTCGCGCAGCGTATTCATAATTTCCTGTATCTTTGCAAGGCCTTCGATGCCTTTTAATGTTATGGAAGTCACATCATCCCTGTAATAACCATACTTTTCATACATGGCAAGCATAGCGTCCCAGAGAGTCATCCCTTTTGTCTTATAGTAGGCTGCCGCTTCACAGAGCGTCATCGAAGCCACTATGGCGTCCTTATCCCTCGCATATGTGCCGGTTAAACATCCGTAGCTCTCCTCCATACCAAACAGATATGTGCCTTTTCCTGTCTTTTCAAACTCCAGAATCTTCTGACCGATAAATTTAAATCCCGTCAGCACTTCAATCAGCCGAATCCCGTAATGTTTTGCAATTGCATCCGCCATATTCGTAGAAACGATAGACCTTATAAAAGCGCCGTCTTCCGGCAGTCCGTTTATCTCTTTCCGCTGTCCGATCACATAATCTCCAATCAGACATCCCGACATATTTCCGGTCAAACTGTGATATTCGCCTGTTTTGGAATCTTTTACATAAACGCCAAGGCGGTCGGCATCCGGATCTGTCGCTAAAATCAGATCGGCATCTACCTTTTTTCCAAGTGCAAGTCCAAGTTCAAACGCCTCGGCAGCTTCCGGATTCGGATAACTTACCGTCGGAAACTCCCCGTCCGGAAGCTCCTGCTCCGGCACCACGTACACATTGGGAAAACCGAGTTCTTTGAGTACGCGGCAAACCGGAATGTTTCCTGTTCCGTGCAGCGGCGTATATACGATTTTCATCTCTGCGCCAACCTGATCAATGCAGTCCTGATGCAGCACCAGTTTCTTTAATTCCCCGATATACGGATCGTCTATATCCGAACCAATCACCTGATAAAGACCTGCCTCTTTCGCCGCGTCAAGCTCCATCGTCTTCACTGCCGCATAATCGGTTACTTTCTTAACCTCCGCCATAATACCGGCATCATGCGGCGGCGTAATCTGCGCGCCGTCCTCCCAGTACACCTTATATCCGTTGTACTCCGGCGGATTATGACTTGCCGTAATATTAATTCCTGCAATGCAGCCCAGTTTTCTGACTGCATAGGAAAGCTCAGGCGTCGGCCTTAAAGATTCAAAAACATAAGCCTTAATCCCGTTTCCGGCCAGACACAGCGCTGCCACATCCGCAAATTCCGGCGACATCCTTCTGGAATCATATGCGATTGCAACGCCGCGCTCCTGTCCGTTAACGGAACAGATATAGTTAGCCAGCCCCTGCGTTGCCTTTCTCACCGTATAGACATTCATCCTGTTTGTCCCCGCCCCGATAACGCCTCTTAATCCGGCAGTGCCAAACTCCAGATCCATGTAAAACCGTTCTTCAATCTCTTTCTCATCTCCTGCAATGCCCTGAAGCTCCTTTTTTGTCTCCTCATCAAAATAAGGATTGTCCAACCACTCCTGATACATCTCTTTGTATCCCATCGCTATCTCCTCCTGACTTTTGGGTTTTATATCTTTATCTTATCTTTGTATCCGTGTTTTTTCAAGTGATTTCTTGCTAAATTACATCTTTTCTTATTCTTTATTCTTTTTCTTTCTTCTCTTTGTCAGTCAGGATTTCCAGCACCTCCGTCAATGTTGACAGATAATCGGACGAGGACGAACCGCTGTCCGAATCACCGCCCAAAAGCGCTTTTAAAGCGGCGTCTGTAACCGTCTCTTTTACCTTATCTGCATTCACGCCCGAAGACGAACTGCCGCTGCCCGAAGACGTTGAGCCCCCTGCCTTGCTGCCTGCGAGGCTGCCCGCTTTGCTCCCTGACATTCCGCCTTTTGCCGTACTGTCCGATTTTTGGGTCGTGCCCTCGGACGGCGTGATGCTGCCATCATCCAGTCCGATAATGATGGTTGCCTCCGGCGAATTGACAAACAGCTTCTTATTATACGTCTCATATCCCTCGGAGAGAACGATCAGCTTATGGACGCCGTATTGGAGCGAGATTGGTTCACTGTAGTCCACAACTTCCCCGTCAATAATCAAAACCGCATCCGCCACATTCACTGCAAATAAAATTTTCCCGAACTTTGGCCCTTCCCCTTTTAACTGATCCAGGTCAAGCTCCCTTGTCTTGTTTCGCTCAATCGTCACATCCGTACTGCCGCCATACCCGTTATTTGCAACTGTGACCGTATAGTCGCCTTCCGGTATCTCCAATGTCATATCTTTTGTAATCTCGGAAAATATTTTGCTTCCAATCTGAATAAAACTCCCCTCAAAAAGATCTGTATTTTTCAGCGCAAGCTTCCCATGTCCTGTCGTCACAGACACGGAGAGAAGTTTTTTACCGATTCCTACAATACGTATTGTATCCAGATCCGTAAGATCGGAAAGTTCCATCTCCTCGCCATCCGAATTTACAAACAGCGACTCGTCAAACGCGTATTTCATATCCGCTATCTTAAGAATCCCCCGCTCCTCATCCACCGTATAGCGTGTCACATCCGGATATTCCCATACGGTATCGGACAGTTTTGTCTCCAGCAGCTTTCCCTGCACGTCTTTTTGCCGCACTGTCATACAGCGGCCTGAAGCAAACTCCGAAGCTGTAGTCCTGTCGCCGTATTTATTTAAAAAACAGGTTGCGGTAGAATAATTGTACATATATTGTTTTCCGGACGCAATCTGCTTTAGCACCAGTTTCTGCGCTTTCATATCATTGCTGATAATTAAAAACAGATCTGTCCCCGGCTGATCTTTTGACGCCTCCTCCTCTTCCTGCGTGTCCTCTATGGCTTCAAGCGACTCACTGTCCTCTTTCGCATTCGGATTATAGTACCTGCCGGTTACAATCCCCTGCGACCCGGCGCGCTCTCCCGGCGCGGAACAGCCTGCCAGCGCACAAAACAGCAGTATCATTAAAAGGCTGCATACTTTTCGTCTGTTATTTTTCATATTTACCTCTGTCTGTGTAAGTTCAACGGAATCCTACCTCAGTATACACGATTCAACCCGAAATGAAAATAGGCTTTCTAAAAATTGTGTACGGCTTTCCTCCTGCGCGATTACCTTTTGAAGCTTCTCTATATTGCGCTCAGAAATCCATGCCTTATGAGAATTATAATAATGATTGGCAACTTTCCAGAATTTTTCAGGGTATGCAAGGTATATGTATAAGTAGCGCATCTCCTGGTCAGAGAGTTTTCTCTCCTGATGATAAGCCAGAATCAGCGCCATTCCAAGCTCTCTGTTCCAGTTGTTTTTTTCCATCATCTTGCGGATAAAATTTGCAAGGTCGCTGACTCTGATATGATAGGAAAAATGGTCAAAGTACACAATTGCTGTACCTCTTCTGGAAAAAATTACATTATGCTGGTTAAATTCTCCGTGACAAAACCCAAAACTTTCCTCTTGCGGCTCTGTCTGCTGCAAAAGTTCTGTCACCCGAAACGCTTTATCCATAAACGCCCCATAACATCCGGAAAATAAGGATTCAAAATCATTTTTTTTCTTTCTGTTTCTGACATAATTTTTTACTTTATTTAGTTCGCGATTGTGTTTTTCATACAGAAGAAGCAGGGAATCCCTGCTGGTTTTTACAAATTCGGGTACCTCGTTTTCATATTGCTCTGCGACGTTGTGAAGTTTCGCCAGTGCATGTACTGCCGTAATCATATCATTGCGGTTTCTGGTATCGCACTCCGCGCCCGGAATGGCGTCTGTCAGCAGATATCTGGTTTCTTCCTCGTGGAGTGCAATCGGCTCGTTTTCCCCTGTCGGAACGATACGCTCCACATTGACCCCGTGTTCCCAAAGAAAATCAAGCATTTCCATTAAAAACGCAGCCCTCTCCCTTGACCCCAGATATTCTTTTAATATTTTGGGCCCCTGATTTGTCTCACACAGATAGCCTTCCCTGCATTTTGAAGTTGACTTTATTTCCAGTTCGTATTTTTCCAATACCTGCTCCGGTCGATTATACACAAAAACCCCTCCATATGTTTATGCTGCGGCTGTCCGCCGTTTCTTTTTATCATATGTCCGGGGTTTTATTTTATGACATGTTCCAGTAAATTTTCTTTTGTATTCTGCGCCGGATCTTCCAACACCAGCTCCAGCAGCTTCCCTAATGTCTCGCCGATCTCCTTTCCCTGCCGCATTCCGGCTGCAATCAGATCGCTTCCGTTTACCGCAAGATCCTGGACTGTAAAGCACTCTTTTTTCTGTATAATATCATGGTATATTTTTTCATACTCATCCACATAGGCAAGTTTGCTCTCCCGCTCAAATGTGCTCTGAGACAGAATATCCGCTCGTTTTAATGCAAACAGCGCCGGATACGCATCCTGGCCGGCCCTGTTTAATGCGCGGCGTATACTGCCCGCAGACAAAGGCGGATTGTCGTCATGATAACGCACCAGTTTACAGACATGCCGAATCGTATCATTGTCAAACTTGAGTCTGCGCATTATCTGCCCCGTCATCTCTTCTCCTTTCAGAGGATGCCCCCTGAAATGATGGATACCGTTTTCGTCTGTCGTCCGACATTTTGGTTTTGCAATATCATGAAACAGTGCGGCAAGACGCAGCGTCTTTTGAGGCGGCACATGTCTGATCGTCTCCACCGTATGCATACCAACCGTAAGACAGTGATGCGGATGATTCTGTTTCGTCTGCATCATGTCGTCAAATTCCGGCAAAAAGACGCTGGTCAGGCCTGTCTCATAAGCCTTTAACAACTGTTCCGGATGATTGGAAATCAACAATTTGACAAGCTCCGCACAAATCCGCTCCGCACTGACCAACTGGATTGTGCGGCTTCGTTTTTTGATCGCTTCCGCGGTACGTTTGTCAATCCCAAAGCCGAGCTGCGCCGCAAAACGCACTGCCCGCAGCATCCTTAGCGCATCCTCCGAAAAACGTTCTTCTGCATCGCCCACGCAGCGAATCACACCTTTGCGCAAATCGCCGATTCCGTCAAACGCATCCACCAGTCCGCCGCTGTCGTTATAGGCCATCGCATTGATGGTAAAGTCGCGCCGTTTTAAGTCCTCATAAAGGTTTGATGTGAAAAACACATCTTTTGGATGTCTTGCATCCTCATACTCGCCGTCTATCCGATACGTAGTCACCTCAAACCCTTCCCGCCCGAGCAAAACCGTCACAGTACCATGCGCAATGCCTGTATCCACCGTGTGCGGAAAAACTTTCTTTATCTGAGCAGGCAGCGCCGACGTCGTGATATCCCAGTCTTTCGGCTTTTGCATTAACAGGGAATCCCTGACGCATCCTCCGACTGCATATGCCTCATAACCGTATTGATTCAGTTTTTCGATCAAAAATTTCACTTTATCCGGCAGAACAATGCGCATGGTCAATATGCTTTCCCCCAGTAAACCAGTTTATGGGCCGGCTTCCCACAGCAAACGCATACATCTGAAATCTGCTCCTTATCATGGAACGGCATACAACGCGAGGTAACGGCCAGATCTTCTTTTATTTTCTCTTCGCACTCTGTACTGCCGCACCACATACCGCGGATAAATCCCGGCTTATTTATCGCAATATTCTGCAGCTCTTCATAATTATGAGCATCGTAGATATGCGCGTCGCGATGCGCCCTTGCGCGTTCAAACATCTCCTTTTGCATTGTATCCAGAATACGCACAACCTCGTCTGACAGATTCGCAAGGGAAACTTCCGTCTTTTCTCTTGTATCGCGTCTTACCACGACACATTTGCCTGCTTCGATATCTTTCGGTCCAAGTTCTATACGCACCGGTATTCCGCGCATCTCCTGTTCCGCAAATTTCCATCCCGGACTCTTTTCCGATTCGTCAAGTTTTGTCCGGCATACGCGCCCCAGCATTTCGCTGATCTCCCTTGCCTTATCCAAAACACCGTCCGCCTGCTGCCGGATCGGGATAACAATTGCCTGCACAGGCGCGATACGAGGCGGAAGGACCAGTCCGTCGTTATCGCCGTGCGCCATGATAATCGCGCCGATCAGACGCGTGCTAAGCCCCCAGGATGTCTGGTGAACATACTGCAGTTTGTTGTCCCTGTCCGTATACTGTATCCCGAACGCCTGCGCAAAACCGTCCCCAAAATTATGGCTTGTACCTGACTGAAGCGCTTTCCCGTCGTGCATCAGCGCCTCAATTGTGTAGGTCGCTTTTGCTCCGGCAAACTTTTCTTTTTCCGTCTTCTGCCCCCGGATCACCGGCATTGCCAGCACTTCTTCACAAAAATCTGCATATACGTTTAACATCTGGATTGTGCGCTCCTGCGCTTCCTCCCTGGTCGCATGCGCCGTATGTCCTTCCTGCCATAAAAACTCCCTGGAACGCAAAAACGGACGCGTCTCTTTCTCCCAACGCACCACGGAACACCACTGATTGTAGACTTTGGGCAGGTCGCGGTATGACTGAATCAGGTTTTTATAGAAATCACAGAAGAGCGTCTCTGAAGTGGGCCTGACGCAGAGTCTCTCCTGCAGCCGGTTCATCCCCCCATGCGTCACCCATGCTACTTCAGGCGCAAAACCGGCCACATGATCTTTTTCTTTCTCCAGCAGACTTTCCGGAATAAAAAGCGGCATATAGACATTCTCGACCCCCGTCGCCTTAAACCTGCGGTCCAGTTCCGCCTGTATATTTTCCCAGATCGCATAACCGGCCGGCTTTAAGATCATGCATCCCTTGACCGAAGAATAATCGATTAACTCCGCTTTTTTTACAACATCCGTATACCACTGGGCGAAATCCTCCTCCATGGAGGTAATCGCCTCTACCATTTTCCTGTTATCCTTTGCCATGATTGTCTCTCCTATCTAAATATAAGTTTCAAAACTGATACCATTTTATGATAATGCAAATGGCTTGTCAATTTCAAACTCCAGTTTCTTATGTGTTTTTGGATGTCTGAAACTGATTTTATAGGAACACAGCGCAAGTTTTTGACCGGACGAAGCAATATTTTCCCGAAAATTATATTTTTTATCCCCGACTATGGGATATCCGGCATGTGCCAGCTGCACGCGGATCTGGTGATGCCTGCCGGTCTCCAGCCAAATCTTCAGTATGGAACGTCCGTTGCCCTGCTCCGTCACCTGATAGGACAGTCTGGCCAGCTTTGCGCCTGCCGTCCCCTTAGAAACCACGGCCGAGGTGTTTGTCCTGCCGTCCCGCAGCAGATAGTCCTCCAGCGTACCTTTTTTCTTTGACACAATACCGTCCGTCATCGCATAATAATATTTTCCGGTAAGCCGTACCGCCATCTGCCGGCTGATCTCGGACGCCGCTTCTTTCGTCTTTGCAAATGCAATGACGCCGCAGACCGGCTGGTCGAGGCGGTGCAGCACCCAGATGGACGGCGGTTCGCCCTTTTCGCAGCGGTAATTTTTCAGATAACTTTCCATATCCTGCGCCATCAAACTTCTGGTCTGCACAGGCACGCCCGCCGGCTTACGGCAGACAATCAGTTCCTCGTCTTCATATAAAATTATAATCTGTGAATCCATATATCTCCTCCCGCAGCCTATCATACACGCCGCCCATGCGTATACACGACGGTTCAGCGCATTTCCGCACGCTGTACACGGCGTCTTCTGTGTTTAACTGCCGTCCGCTCGCAGCGTTCGCTGTTATTATGGTTTGCAGCGCTTACACGGGTTGTAGCCCTGTTCTGTCAGCTCGCTGCGATTTCCGGTATAGGACGCACGATTTTCCGATTTTATCTCATCCGCGCTGTCGCAAGACGGCAGATGAAATTTTTTTGTATTTGTATTTAAGATATAGACAGCTTCGCTCAAATCGCTGTGAGCAGCGCTTTCGTTTGCCCCTTCTTTCGCCGGACGGCTCTCGCCGGTGGCGTAGTCGATTTCAACTCCGGGCTGGACATTATAGACATAGACATGAAAACAGATTTCCTCTCCCTCATCCTCGACAGAAAATGCCTCCATCTCAACGCCGGACGCCAGCAGGTTATCTCCCAGGAAGACCGGCGTCACGCGATAGAGCACATGGCCGTCTGTTTCTTTCACATAATCAGCGACCTGATTTTCAAAGGGCAGCATTCCGTCTACATTCATATAACGCGTACCCGTGATCAGATTTTTCTCATTTGCATTTTCTGCGGCCAGCTGGTAACCGATCAGGTGACATCTGTTATAAAGATACTTTCCGTCCACAAACTCATATTTTTTCGTCTGCCAGCCGGACGGTTTGACCATCCCGATTGCCTGCCGCTCCTCCGTCGGCATCAATTCCCGGCAGATATTGGCGTAGGCCGTCTGGCACCGGCCAAGGCTGTCAAGTTCACTGTAATATTCAAACGCTTCCAATGTCCTGTCTTCTTCTGCAAAATCAGGCATATTGTCATCAAGAATAATATATGGCTCGCCAGAGTAATCCGGCGCCGCATCAGCTGACGGTGCAGACATGCGGTCAAAAGAGTCTGATTCTGCATCGGATGAGTTCTCCCGCGACGAGGTATCCTGTATATGGACTTCCGCAATGTCCGACGAATTGCTTCCTGCTTCCTCCTGCTTTCCGCCGCATGCGCCAAATAAAAGGCAAAACACCAGCGGAAGCATCATTTTTCTACTGTGTTTTTTCATCTGTCCCTCCCGTTTTCTTAGCCGTAAGCATAAGCCAGCCTGAATTGAATATAGTTTCTCAACCCCTCTTTTGTCCGGATATCAAAAGCCTTAGACACTTCCCGAAAATAAGCGGCAATCTCCTCTTTGGGTATCACAACTCTGGCCGGATCGTCCGCCCCATATCCTTTTCTCGCCTCCTGCCACGGACGCTCCGTATGTGTAATTGCTTCTAATACTTTTCCCCCGTAACTTCCAAATGTCTCAGCCACCAGATCTACAATCTGTCTCTCGTCGTCGGCAAGATATTTCTCTCTTCCCTCGAACAGAACAAAACGGTCATCGTCAATCGGGTTGTATTTAAAATCGCGAAACAGCGTATAAACCTTTTCATATACCGGTCCATGCTGCCATGCAACACAGTTCTCTTCAAACAGCGGCCTCTGATATACCGCGCTGTAGATACCCTGGATATAGTAAAGCATTTTCTGCAATACAAGCGGCGTAACCTCCTGCATCTGTTCAAAAATTCGCGCTATTACCATAAGCATTCGATCTGAAACCTGAAACAGGCTTTTTAAGTCCGCCGCCGCCCTGCGCGCTTTTTTATAGGCGGCTTCTCCAACTTTTGCGCGATTTTCGTCCAGCAGACGTTCCATACAGCAGGGGTTTGAAAGAGCCTCTTTCATCAGATCAGAATAGGCCTTAGACGGCATTTGTCCCTCCATATATCTGGCTACAGTCACCTCCCCAAATCCGAGAGCCAGGGAAAGCGGCGCTTTCCCTATATGATATAACTGCATCAGCTTTTGAATCTCTTCTACTGTAATAATCTGCTCCGCCCTGCGGTACTGAATGTCCCGCTCTCTGCTGTTATAGTCGATAAGGCCCAACGGGCCCATCTCCTCCCCGCACTCCCTGCAATACGCCTTTGTATATGTAAATTCGTACAATCTGTCCCGTATCGTTTCTTTCTCCGCTTCTTTTCTTAGTTCGTATTCTGTCTGTTTTCTGCAATTACTGCAAAAATCTGTCTGCCCGGTCTGCGGCATACCCGTCCTCCCTAACGAAATGCATATTTCAATACGCGAGCCTGCCTGTGAAAAGAAACAACAATCACAAACGGCTCTTCCAACCTGTTTAATTTAATGTATAACGGCACTATGTCCATTCTCTCCCCAAATCGCTGCAGCAGGCTGACCTCTGTCCCAAACACATATAACTGTTCCTGTTCATACCCCGCATGCTCGTTCTGCAATATACTGCTAAAATCATATGCCGAAAGCTCCAGAATAATCTGCCTGCATCTCCTCTCGTCAATGACATACTCCCGAAACAGCGCGAGATTCGCCTGCCGTTTTTTGTTTCTCTCAATCTGCCAGCGTCCTCTTTTCACTGCGGCTTTGACCCCGGCCAGATAGTCTTCGATCTCTTTTATGCTTTTCTCCAACCAGTCCTCCATCTTTCGCAAAATGATAGAATTTTTTTATTTTCCCATCATTTCAGTCAGTATATGATTTCGATCGCTATTTGTCAAGTTCCCCAAAAAAATACCGGACACATTTCTGCATCCGGCCTGCCGCCGCTCTCCGGTTTGCGGATTCTGTGCATTTCCTCTACAGTTTAAACCGGTATCCCACACCCCATATTGTCTCGATATACTGTGGTTTATTTGTATTCATTTCAATTTTTTCCCTGATTTTTTTGATATGCACCGTGACGGTCGCAATATCGCCAATGGATTCCATATCCCAGATTTCCCGGAACAGTTCCTCTTTCGTAAATACACGGTTCGGATTCTCCGCAAGAAATGTCAAAAGATCAAATTCCTTTGTCGTAAACTGTTTTTCCTCTCCGTTAATCCAGACGCGACGCGCCGTTTTGTCAATACGGATACCGCGTATCTCGACAATATCATTCTCCTGCTCCCGGCTGCCAATCAGTCTCTCGTAACGCGCAAGATGCGCCTTTACCCTGGCCACCAGCTCGCTCGGAGAAAACGGTTTTGTAATGTAATCGTCTGCGCCAAGCCCAAGCCCCCGAATCTTGTCAATATCATCCTTTTTCGCAGATACCATTAAAATCGGCGTATTTTTCTCATCGCGTATCCGGCGGCAGATCTCAAATCCGTCGACACCCGGAAGCATCAGATCAAGAATATACATATCAAATTCTTCGGAAAGGGCGCGCTCCATGCCGACCATACCGTCATGCTCAATTTCCACTTCAAAACCGCTCAATTCCAGATAATCCTTTTCCAGATCTGCAATTTCCACTTCATCCTCAACAATCAATACTTTGCTCATTTATAACCTCCTGATATTTTCTAAGCACAAAATACATAACTGTACCTATGGATTCCTTGCTTGTCGCCCAGATTTTTCCGCCGTGATCCTCTACAATCTTTTTTACAATGGAGAGTCCGATCCCGCTGCCCCCGGTCGCCGAATTGCGGGAAGCGTCCGCCCTGTAAAACCGTTCAAAAATATAAGGAATATCGCGCGCTGCAATACCGCGGCCGTTATCTTCAATCTCCACCTGAATAAAGTCGCCTACGTCTTTAATCCGAATATTAATCTGCCCTTTCTGCTTGTCCAGATATTTAACGGAATTGCCGATAATATTATGAACGACTCTGCGCAGCTGTTCGGGATCGGCGATAATACGTATATCCTCATCCGCGTAATTAAAGTAACCAAGCCCGATATTTTTGGATTCGAGATCCAGACCGATTTCTTCAATGCAGTCGTTAAAATAGTCTGCCACATTGATGCGCGCAAAATTATACGGAATACGGTTCATATCAATTTTGGCATAAAGCGTCAGTTCATTAATCAGCGTATCCATCTCATTAGCCTTGTTATAAATCGTCCTGATATATTTTTCCTGGCGTTCCGGCGTGTCTGCAACCCCGTCGATCAGTCCCTCCGCGTAACCTTTGAGCGCTGTAATCGGCGTCTTTAAATCGTGGGCAATATTGCTGACCAGCATCTTGTTTTCCCGTTCCGCTGAAAGTTTGTCCTCCGCGTTGTCTTTTAAGCGCTGGCGCATCTCCTCAAAACTGCGGCACAGCTCGCCAATCTCATCCTTGCTCTCCACTTCAATCGTAAAATCAAGGTTTCCTTCCTTAATATTCTGCGCTGCTGTCTGAAGCTTTCTAATTGGATTTACAAGGCTGGTATAGGTCCAGATCGTCAGCATACACGCCGTAAACAGCAAGATAACGACAATCGAAATCAACGTGTCAAACAACAGCTTTTTAATCTCCGGAACTGTATCCTCAAGTATGGTAATGACAAATGCGCTCCCTGCCGCCCCGTCCTGAAATGAAAAATCAATCTGCTTAATCAGCGCCTGCTGCTCCCCGTCAATATAAATTCCGGTATTTGCATCTGACCCCGCTTCCCCGTACCCCGGAAGCCTCACCAGTTTTGTCTCCTCCGTCTCGCCTCCTGCAAAAACAATATCCCCGTCTTTTCTTACAACAAGATACGAATTTTTCTCGGCAAGCACATCGTTCATTTCCTTTAGATAGGACAAATCCTCCATCTGCCACGGCTGATTCTTTGCAACATTACGCAGCTTTATTACAAGCTCCTCCGTAAAACGGCTGAACAACTGCATAGAGTTGGAAAAATAACTGTAATCCGCCTCCTCAATACCGTATGTCTGCTGAATCGCCCGCAGCTGGATCGCCTGAAAACCAAACAAAACAAGAACCGCCAGCGCAATCGGCACAAATATAATAATACAAAACGAGATAATGACTTTCGTTTTAAATTTCATCAAAATCCCCCATTTCTGCCCGTACTCGACGCGCGACCTGTGCGACGGCCCGGCGCCGTACTTCCCCTGATCGGGTCTGCGCATAAAAAGGAGCTGCCGCATCCTCGTTTCATGCGCAGCTCCAATTATACCATATCCGGCTTACAGATTCCTATGGAATTTATCTAAAATATCTAAACTTTCTATAAATACTTTTTCAAAGCTTCGACTTTATCTTCGGCCTCCCACGGAAGATTTAAGTCGGTACGGCCGAAATGACCGTATGCGGCTGTCTGCTGATAAATCGGCCTGCGCAGATCAAGCATTTTGATAATACCCGCCGGGCGCAGATCAAAATTTTCGCGAATAATCGTTACAAGCTTCTCATCGGAAACTTTGCCTGTACCGAACGTATCTGCCATCACAGAGGTCGGCTGCGCAACTCCGATCGCATAGGAGAGCTGAATCTCGCATTTATCGGCAAGTCCTGCCGCAACAATATTTTTCGCAACATAGCGCGCTGCATATGCTGCGGAACGGTCTACTTTCGTACAGTCCTTTCCGGAGAAGGCGCCGCCGCCGTGACGCGCATAACCGCCGTAAGTATCCACGATAATCTTGCGCCCTGTAAGGCCCGCATCTCCGTGCGGCCCGCCGATCACAAAGCGTCCGGTCGGATTGATAAAAAACTTTGTATCATCACGCACCAGCTCTTTTGGCAGAATCGGGTCAAAAACATATTTTTTGATATCGGCATGGATCTGATCCTGGCCGACTTCCGGATCATGCTGCGTCGAGAGCACAACAGCCTCTAAACGAATCGGTTTATTGTTCTCGTCATATTCAACTGAAACCTGTGTTTTCCCGTCCGGTCTTAAATATTTTAACGTACCGTCTTTGCGCACTTTGGTCAGCTGCAGCGCAAGCTTATGTGCAAGCGAAATCGGATACGGCATAAGCTCCGGCGTCTCGTTCGTCGCATAACCAAACATCATGCCCTGATCGCCTGCACCGATCGCCTCAATCTGCTCATCGGTCATTTTTGACTCCCGCGCCTCAAGCGCTTTGTCGACGCCCATCGCAATATCGGGAGACTGCTTATCGAGAGCGACCATAACGGCGCATGTATTGCCGTCAAATCCTGTCTTTGCATCGTCATATCCGATCCCGTTTACCGTGCTGCGCACAATTGCGGGAATATCAAGCTGCGCTTTTGTCGTAATCTCCCCCGTCACAAGCACAAAACCGGTGCAGCATGCTGTCTCGCACGCAACCCTGCTCATCGGGTCCTCTTTCATACAGGCATCCAAAATTGCATCCGAAACCGCGTCGCAGACTTTATCCGGATGTCCTTCCGTTACTGACTCAGATGTAAATAATCTTTTTTCCATGATTCTTTTCCTCCGTTCACTCCTTAGTGCAGCCGGACAGGGAAGATTTTTCCTGCCCGCCGCGCGACCCGCCTTAGCAGCTTACTCCTCTGCACGGGTCTGTGCATAAAAAAACCGCTTGCACAAACAAGCGGAAATGATATACAGCGTCCAATCATACGTTATCTTACCAAATCCTCTTATTGTTCGAACTTATCCGATCTGGATGAAACGCCAGATCACACAATTTGCCCGCTCAGGTTGGCACCTACCGCAAAGGGGTTGCCGTGACTTCACAGATCCTATGTATCTCCATCACTCTGAATAAGAAAATTCTGTACATTATGAAATTTTTACAATTGACATGTCATGACATTCATATGAACTGATTTCACCTTACACCTTAATTCAGAAAATGTCAACCTTTTTATTGACTTTTTTAAGAAATGCTTCTATACTGTTCGTATATTGAGATCTTTGCATCAAGGAAAAGAGGTTATGATATGAGCAAAACCAATACAAACGAATCTACAACAGTAACTGCTGCGGAACCTTACAATAAGCAAACAGGAACGCAAAAACAGACCATAAGCCAGCCGGGCGCATCCCCCGTAACAGTCTCATATTCTCAGAAGCTTAAAACTTCAAAAGAATTTCATGAATTTCAGATCAACCATACGATTGTTATCAGTTCCATCAAAACAAACATGGAGAACTATGTGAACGGCGGCGTCCCGATGAATCTGAACCTGATGCTGCAGCAGACAATTGATCTCTCCCACTCCTGCAAGACATCTCTCGAATTATTTGATATGGTACATAATCTGCGCGCTTCCGATGATTCCATCTATGCGCATTCTTTAAATGTCGCCTTGATCAGCCGCCGTCTGGGCCACTGGCTTAAGATGGAACAGGATGAGCTGGCGCTTGTCACTTTATGCGGGCTGCTGCATGATATCGGCAAGTTACGGATTCCTGCGGAGATCTTAAATAAACCCGATAAATATACGGACGAGGAATTTGCCCTTGTGCAGTCGCATCCAAAGCTAAGTTATGAACTTTTAAAACCGCTGCCAATCGACGAGCGCGTCAAACGCGGGGCGCTCTCCCACCATGAGCGCTGCGACGGTTCCGGATATCCGCAGCGCCTGACACAAAACGACACAAATGATTTTGCACTGCTGATCGCGATTGGGGACGTATACGATGCGATGACGGCCGCGCGCTCCTATCGGGCGCCGCTCTGTCCGTTCCAGGCAATTGCCAATTTTGAACGGGACGGCCTCTCCAAATACAAGCCGCAGTTTATCTTAACGTTTTTGCAGCATATGGCCAATATGTACCAGAACAACCGCATTATGTTAAGCGACGGACGCAGCGCAAATATTGTCATGTTAAACCAAAATTCTCTCTCAAAACCGATTGTACAGTTCGACGACGGAAGCTGTCTGGATTTGTCTACACAGTCAGACTTACATATCCAGTCCATACTATAAGCAGACAGACACTTTTCGCTCAATTGTAATAAAGTTTTTTCTTTCCTCTAAATCGAGCAGGGAAGATTTCTTCCCCTGCTCGCCGCGCACTCCGTGCGCGGGTCTGTACATAAAAAAGATGATGTATGAGCTCCATACATCATCTTTTTTTCCGGAATCATAAAATCGCATCGCTTTCTGTCAGGATACTTTCAGACGAAATTTTCTGATTTCTTTTTCCGTACCGACTTTTTCGATCACCGCGCCAAGAGACGCCAGTTTTTTCTCCAGGTCTTCATAGCCGCGCTCTATATAATAGATATCATCCACAACGGTGATTCCGTCCGCAGCAAGGCCTGCAATTACAAGCGCAGCTCCTGCCCGCAAATCCGGCGCATTCACTCTGGCCCCGGTAAAACCGTCCACACCGCTGATAATGGCGATATTGCTCTCGACTTTAATATCGGCGCCCATACGCGTCAGTTCATCCACATATTTAAAACGGTTTTCAAAAATATTCTCTGTCACTGTACTGGTTCCGGAAGCCGCCGCAAGAACGACTGTCATCTGCGGCTGCATATCCGTCGGGAACCCCGGATACGGCAATGTCGTCACCTGTGTGTGGTGCAGCCTTCTTGCCGACACAACACGCACGGCATCGTCAAATTCTTCCACTTCGCACCCGATTTCGAGCAATTTTGCACTGATGGCTTCCAAATGCTTCGGTATGACATTTTTTATCATAATGTCGCCTTTTGTCGCGGCAGCGGCAAGCATAAATGTACCTGCCTCTATCTGATCCGGTATGACGGAGTATTCCGTCCTGTGAAGCTTCTCCACTCCCACAATTCGGATCACATCTGTGCCCGCTCCGCGGATATTTGCTCCCATACTGTTTAAAAAGTTTGCTACGTCAACGACATGCGGCTCTTTTGCCGCATTCTCAATGATTGTTTTGCCCTCGGCCATTGTCGCCGCCATCATAATATTAATTGTCGCACCGACAGAAATCTTGTCTAAATAGATATGCGTGCCCTTTAATTTCTCCGCCGTGGCAATCACAAGCCCATGGCGAATATCTACAGAAGCGCCAAGCGCCTGAAATCCTTTTAAATGCAGATTGATCGGTCTGCTGCCGATATTGCATCCGCCCGGAAGCGCAACTTCCGCCCTTTTATATTTCCCAAGCAGCGCTCCGATCAGATAATAGGAAGCACGTATCTTGCGGATAAACTCACTGTCCACGTTAAAATCACGTATAAAGGAACCGTTGATACGTACAGTATGTGCATCAACTCGCTCCACCAACGCTCCGATTTCCTGTATTGCATTCAGCAGTACATTGATATCCCTGACATTCGGGATATTTTCTATTGTAACAGTCTCGTCTGTCATAACTGCGGCGGAAAGTATCGCCAGTGCAGCATTCTTTGCGCCTCCGATTTCTACTTCCCCTACTAACGGGTTTCCACCCTTAATCACATACTGTTCCATATTAACAACCATGCCTTTCAACGTAATACTGCTACTTCCCCATACAAATACGTAATTATAGAAGATAAACTGCCGCCTTGTCAAGCAGTCACACATTACAAAAATATTGCTTATTTCCTGCAATATGTATCCATTATTAACAGAACTTAATAGCTGATATACTTCATCGGGTCAGCCGGAGAACCGTTCACATACAGTTCAAAGTGTACATGAGGCCCCGTAGAACGCCCGGTATTGCCGCTCAACGCAATTTTTTCCCCCTGCTCCACATGCTGGCCGACGCGCACAAGAATTTTGCTGTTATGTGCATAGCGCGTCATCCTGCCGTCAGGATGGCTGATCACAACCTGATTGCCATATCCGCCGCTGTTATATCCTGCAGCGACAACAGTCCCTGCGCTTGACGCAAATACAGTTGTTCCGGTCGGACAGGCAAAATCAACGCCCTTGTGCATTCTTCCCCAGCGCCTTCCATAGCCGGAGCTGAACCTTCCGCCATAGAGCGGTTTGATATAAGTCGGAGGTTTGATCGTACCGCGCTCGACAACCCGCGCCACCGATGCCGTCATAATATTCTGATCTATCATATTACGGCTGATTTCAAGTCCGTTCTCATAAACAACTATGTCGCTGCGCTCCCGATGCCCTGTCATCCCTTCTTCTAAAACTACTTCTTTGGTGGTATACCAGGAATCATTTTCTATAATAACCGGCTCTTCGTCATAATCTTCTTCATAGACCTCTCCCACTTTCAGCCTCAGTTTCAAGTCCGGCTCCGGAACCGCTATCACAAGCTCCTGTCCGTCCCTTATCACATCGGCATCCTTAAGGCCGTTTAACGCCATGATCGAAGATACGCTGGTATCATGATCCATTGCTATTACGGAAAGGCAATCACCACTCTCCACTACATATATTTTATTCGACTCTTTCTGTTTTGTTACTTCCGAAACGGCCTCCTGCAGATCGGAAATTTCTTCTTTTGCCACATAGTTTTCAAAAACTTCAACTTTTTCCACAAAATCAATATCCAGAATACCTGCGTGATACCCGGCCCCGGCCCAGACAGAGTTTTTTGCCAGCTCGGCCGAAACGCCCGAGAGCGCGCCGATTTCATCCGCCTGCTCGCTGTCTTTCGTTTTGCTCTCCTCTTTTCTGGCAAGAGCGGCGTCTAACACGCCGCTGATATGAATATCATCTTTTTCATAGACGATCTCATATTCGCCGTTTGTATCGGCAGGAGCCTTTACCTGCGATAAAAACGTTCCGACCTCCTCCATGGAAGAAAAATTCGCACGGAAGTCTTCAATTGCGACCGTATAGACACGCTCCTTTGTGCTGACGCAGGTACCGCTGATCGCCGCTTTGACTGCTTCTTTTAACTCCTCTTCCTGCATCAGCGGCTCAAACCACTGCTTTTCTGTCACACTCTCCCAGTCGAAATCAAGCTGCAAACGCTCTTCGCTCTCCATGGCAAGCTCCCGCCTTGCCTGTAAAACCAGCGGTTCGACCGGCACGCGAAGCGATACACACCCAATCTGCGCACCGTTTATGATCACTTTCTGATATTTCTGACCGATGCTGACTTTTCCCGCAAGCGCGCCGACTGCCAACAGCAGGACAAGAACCGGCAGAACGGACACCTGAATGGCTTTCTTTAAATCTATGCTTTTCTTTGGCATTTTATTTGTCCTTCCACAGGAAAACAACAGGGGGTGCACAAACCGCATTGTGCCACACCCCTGTCTTGCTTTTCCGGTTCCTATTCTTCCGTAGCGTCAACGACAGGTTCCGTCCCTTCAGGCACGGACTCCGTCGATTCACTGCTCTCGGGTGTCGTTGTAAAGAGATTGTCAAACGAAATCTTTGCCAACACATCTTCATCAATCGTCCATTCCGAATCTTCTTTCCATTTCTCGACTGTCTCGCTGTACAAAGTTTCCTCGCGTTCTTCGATTATTGATTCTTTCGTTTCGTCGGTCGCCTCCCGGTCAAGTTCCGCGTCCAGGCGCACGACAAAATAAGCATCCGCCGTCTCAATCAGGCCGGAAACCTCGCTCTCCTTTAATCCGCCAAGCGCCGTTACAACTTCCGCATCCACGGAATCGTCGTCCGCCTTAAATGTTCCGGTGGAAACCGTATGGCCGTACTCTTCCGCTGCAGCCTCAAGCGTACCTGCGCCTGCCGCGTCCGCAAATGCCGATGCCTGTGTTTTCAGCTGTTCCAGATCAGCCGCAACCGTATCGGCATCCTGTGATTCGGAACTTTTTGAAATCTCTACATAACTATAGGCTCCTGTCTTCGCCTCCTCGTCCGTAACGTTTGTATCCACGTCCGCGATGATGGCCTTTTTCATTTTCTGCTGAATAGTAGAAAGCCTTAAATACTCCTCGACATAAGCCTGCTCCGCCCCAAGGGCTTTCAGCGCCTTTTTACTGTTTGCAGCGAGAAATCCGGACGCCGCCTGGCTGATTGCATTCTGCTCTTCCTCTGTCAAAGATACATTGTATTCTTCCATATGCTTTTCTAATGTATAGATCTCCTGCATTGTGTTTAACACATCCTCTGCAAGCGCCTGATCCATCGGAATGCCTTCGCCGTTATCGTTTTTCCAGAACGACATCCCCTGCTGACCATAATACATCGTATAAAAATCATCTGAGTTCGCCTGTTCCAGCCTTGCAACAAAATGCATCAGGCCATATTCAATCTTCTGTCCGTCTATGGTGGCAACAGCCGCCCCATTATTTACCCCGCCACATCCTGCAAGCAGGGACGCTGCCAATACTGTACTGCATAAAAATGCAGTAATCTTTTTTAACTTCAATGCTATTTCCTCCCATCCGGTTCCTTAACGATCGTCTCCCGCCATAAGTTCCGGGACAATCATTTTGTATTATAAGTCTTTTTGTCAAAATCCGCAATATCTTTTTTGTCTGAGTTTCTCCATTTTATAAATTCATAGTAACAAAAGGTCCGGGCGCCTATGGCAAAAAGATTTGTCCGGCCTCTGTCAGGATACGAATCAGAAGCTGGGCCACATCTGTATTTTTCTCTCTGGAGTTTGCCCGCAGGCGATAGATAAACTTCGGCGCTTTTACATCCGCGACAAATTTCAGGCTCCCTCCATACAAAGCGACAAACTCCGGAATCTTTGCCGCATCAAGCTTTGCCTTTTCATAAAGGAGAAACACAAGATCCTCTCCCTTCTGTGAAATTTCGGTAAAGTAAAGCCGGTGAGCCATCGCTTTGACGCGTGCAACCGTAATCAGGTTTTCGACGTTTCGCGGAGGGTCGCCGAACCGGTCGATCAATTCCTCCAGAATCTCCTCAATCTCCTCCTCGTCCATACAGCCCGCAATACGTTTATAGATATCAAGCTTCTGCATCTCATTTGGAATATATCCCATCGGAATAAACGCATTGATATGAATATCGACCGACGTGTCAAAACTTTCCTCTTTGGCCTCGCCTTTCGCAGCTCTGACTGCCTCGTTTAACATTTTACAGTACAGATCATAACCGACAGCTTCCATATGCCCGTGCTGTTTTGCGCCCAGCAGATTCCCGGCGCCGCGCAGCTCAAGATCCCGCATCGCAATTTTAAAGCCGCTGCCAAGCTCGGTGTACTCCCGTATGGCCGCAAGACGCTTTTCTGCAATCTCCTTTAGCATTTTATCACGCTTATACATTAAAAACGCATAAGAAGTACGGTTTGATCTGCCAACCCGCCCGCGCAGCTGATACAGCTGAGAGAGTCCCATATTGTCGGCGTCCTGTATAATCATGGTATTCACATTGGAAATGTCGAGGCCGGTCTCTATAATTGTTGTTGCGACAAGAATGTCAATCTCCCCGTTTATAAAACGATACATGATATTTTCAAGCTCTGTCTCTTTCATCTGGCCATGCGCATAGGCGACAACCGCGTCCGGGACGAGTCCTGCAATCTTTGCCGCAATGTCGCCCAGCACGCGTGCGCGGTTATGGACATAATAGACCTGGCCGCCCCGCGAGAGTTCTCGTGTTACCGCTTCCCGGATCAATTCCTCATTATATTCCATGACATAAGTCTGGATCGGCAGCCGGTCCATCGGCGGCTCCTCCAAAACACTCATATCGCGTATACCGATCAGACTCATATGAAGCGTACGTGGAATCGGTGTTGCAGTAAGCGTCAGCACATCCACATCTGTTTTCATCTGCTTGATCTTCTCTTTGTGCGTCACGCCAAATCGCTGCTCTTCATCCACGACAAGAAGTCCCAGATCTTTATAGACAACATCTTTTGAGAGCAGTCGGTGCGTTCCTATTACGATATCAACCATGCCTTTTTTTAAGCGTTCCACCGTTTTCTTCTGCTGGCTGCTGCTTTTAAAACGGCAGAGCAGATCCACATTTACCGGAAAATCTTTCATACGCTGTGAAAAAGTATTATAGTGCTGCTGTGCAAGAATCGTTGTAGGCACCAGTACCGCGACCTGCTTTCCATCCTGAACTGCTTTAAACGCCGCGCGAATGGCGATCTCCGTTTTCCCGTATCCCACATCGCCGCAGATCAGGCGGTCCATAATCTTTTTGCTCTGCATATCCGCCTTTGTCGCAGCAATGGCGGCCTCCTGATCCTCTGTCTCCTCAAACGGAAACATTTCCTCAAATTCCCTCTGCCAGACCGTATCCGGCCCATACGAAAATCCGTCCCTGCTCTGGCGCTTTGCATACAACTGTACCAGATCCTCCGCAATCTCCTTTACAGCGCCGCGCACCCTTGATTTCGTCTTATTCCATTCCTGTCCGCCCAGCCGGTTTAATCTGGGTCTTCGTTCCCCCGCGTTCGCATATTTCTGGATTAACTCCAGCTGCGTTGCCAGTATATAAAGGTTTCCGCCGTCCGCATACTCAATTTTAATATAATCCTTTTCAACGCCGTCCACCGTCATTTTTTCAAGCCCGCGGTATACGCCAAGCCCATGATTTTCATGCACGACAAAATCTCCGACGCTTAAATCAGAAAAGCCTGCAATTGTCTCTCCGCTGTATGTTTTATGTCTTTTTTTCTTTTTCTTTTCCGCGCCGAAAATATCGCTCTCTGAAATAACGACAAACTTGACAAGCGGGTATTCATACCCCTTTTTACACTTGCCATACGATGTCATCACCTCGCCCGGCTTTACCTCATGATTGCAGTCTTCGGTATAAAAGCTGCTTAAGCCCTCGTCCCTCAAATCATCGGCAAGCCTTCTCGCACGGCTTTTGGAACCGGAAAGCAGCACCGTGCGGTATCCGTTCTTTTTATAACGCAAAAGATCTTTGACCAGAAGCTCAAAACTATTGTTGTATGGATTTACTGTTTTCGTCTCTATATTGATCTTTTCCGAAATATTCAAATACTTATTTTTCAAGTCAAGCGATACGAGAGAAATGCATTTTCGATTTTCCAGTTTACCGAAAATTTCCTTTGCCGGAAACAACTCCCGCAGTTGTCCAGGCAGAATATACCCCTTTTCCATGCGCTGACGCATACACTCGGAAAATTCCGTCTCGGTTGCAAGCCCCTGCTCGGCCGAGCGCAATCCTTCATCTAAAAAAACAATTGCCTCATTACGGTCAAAATAATCAAGAAGCGAGACTCTGCCGTCACAAAAATAGGACAGGTATGCGTCGAGTCCGGCGCCTGCATGAAGCTCCCTCACTTGCTCCGCAACCTGTTCGGCCGCCGACTGAATACGGTAAGCCTCCTCCGTTTTCCCCTGTCTGCGCAAAAGAGCGCCGACCTCCTTCGCCTCTTTTTCAATCCGTTCTGCGCCCGCAAGACGTTCTTCCTCTGTTAAAACAAGCTCACATGCCGGATAAATAACAACCTCTTCTAAATTTGCAATCGAACGCTGACTCGACGCGTCAAAAGAGCGGATGGAATCCACCTCGTCTCCCCAGAGCTCAATACGGATCGGATTCTCCTCCGTCAGCGGAAAAATATCGATAATGCCTCCTCGAACAGCAAATTCCCCGATCGCCTCCGCCTGATAATTCTTCTCATAGCCGAGTTCTATCAGACGACGTACGATATCTTCCATCCTGACCGGCTGCGCAGCTGCTATTTTTAAAACGGACAGAAAAATTCTTTTCGCGTCCGGCATCGGATTCATAAGCGCGTCAAACGTAGTCACAATGGCGCAGGATTCCTCCTCGGCCAGCATTTTAAGCGCATTGATTCGCTCCGCCGTTAATGCATTGCCGCGCAGGTCCGACTGGTAAAACAGAATGTCTTTTGCCGGATAATATGCCGTGTTTTTACAGAAAAAACGATACTCCTCACAAAATTCTCTTGCCTTTTGTTCCTGAAAGGTAACAATCAGGCGTTTTCCGGCTCCGTTTCGAATGCCGTACATCATATGCGGCTTTGCCGCGTCAATACATCCTGAAATCTGAAGAATGCCCTTTATTTTGGAAAAGGCTGCTTCCAGATCCTCAAATTCTTTATATGCCCGCAGCGGGGCCGTAAATGTTTCCACTGTAACCTCCATGCCCGCATCAGGCATTAAACTCATTCATTGCCCTGTCAGTCTCTCCGGCCACAATCAGCTCCGCAGCTAAAACAGCGCGCGAAATCGCTTCATCAACCAGAGGACGCTCTTCTTTGGACAGACGCCCAAGCACATGCTCCACCAGATCAGAGCCTTGCGGCTTTTCCCCGACCCCCATCTTCAAGCGCAAAAATTCCTGCGTACCGAGCATCGCAATGATATTTTTCATCCCGTTATGACCGCCCGCGCTTCCTTTTTTTCGAATGCGCAGCCTCCCTGGCGAAAGGCTGATATCGTCGTAAACCACCAGCAGCTGCGTCTTCGCGTCTGCTTTATAATAATGGAGCAGCGCAGCGATGCTCTCCCCGCTTAAATTCATATAAGTCTGCGGTTTGGCGAGTATAACTTTTGTACCTGCGATCACGCCCTTGCCGCAGAGCGCTCTGTGTTTTTTCTCACTGACACTGATATTATATTTTCCGGCAATCGCGTCTATGACATCAAACCCGGCATTATGCCGCGTATGCTCATACTGCTTTCCCGGATTTCCCAAACCTGCGATAAGAAACATATTAATCTCCATTATTTCTACCTGCCGGATCTTCCCAAAATCACTGTGGCGGCTTTCTTTAGCTGTTCCTGGTCATTGACACCGGTGATATCCTCCGCGTCCTCCAGTGCAAATGCATCTACTCTTAAGCCCTTTTCTTTGATAATTGTTAATGTGTCCGGAAGGTAATATTCTCCCTGCGCATTATTTGGCTGAATCTGTTCTAATGCCTGCCTTAACTCCTTCGTATCAAAAATATACATGCCGGAATTGATCTCATGCGAGAGCAGTTCTTCTTTACTCGCATCTTTGTGCT
This sequence comes from uncultured Roseburia sp., assembly GCA_947088345.1. Taxonomy (GTDB): domain Bacteria; phylum Bacillota; class Clostridia; order Lachnospirales; family Lachnospiraceae; genus Roseburia. The sequence continues at coordinate 15,948 of CAMUGE010000027.1, read as the reverse complement.
CCACGCTTTTCACAAACGTTCCGGATGCGTCGCGTATAATTCTGCCGTAGCCTGTCGGATCGTCAACCATTGCGGAAAGTACGGTAACCGTATTTTGATGTACGGTATGATATTCAAATAACCGTTTCAGCGTTTTTGCCCGAATCAGCGGCGTATCTCCAAACAGTATCATCGTATACCCTATATCCCCCAGAAAATCTCTGGCACATAAAACGGCATGACCGGTTCCGAGCTGTTCTTCCTGAAGAACAAATGTGACGTCCTTGTGCGCAATGCGCTCATGGACTATTTCATATTTATATCCGACCACAAGGCAGATCTCCTCTGCACCGGCGCCAACTGCAGCGTCAATCACGTAATCCGCCAGACATTTTTCCTCTATCGTGTGTACAACTTTCGGCAGATCCGACTTCATTCTTGTTCCTTTTCCCGCCGCAAGTATAACTGCTCTTAAATCTTTCATTATTTCCCCTTTTCCGCGCCCCCGTTTTTATTTTCTGTCGGTGATGCGCTTAAAATCTATTATTATTTTACAGAACTTTTACAAATTTACAATAGTTTTCTAAGAGAATCCTCAAATACGACGTTATACCTTAATCCACAATGGTCTCTCTGCAAAATCCTCCGTTCCTGCGCACACTGCGATACGATATAATTCATCCCCGTCCCGAATCTCATACTCCCGCAGATAACACGCCGTGCGTTTTTGCTGATCCATTATTTCCACCATACGATCCTCCCGCAGCCGTATCTGACGAAACGGCAGCCGCATTCCCCGCCCGTTCCATTTTGCGGCGCTCTCCTTTACTGTCCAGTACCGCAGGAATAATTCCTCTCTGTTACGGCCGCTGCACAGGGTAAGCTCTTTTTGTTCCTCCTCCGTAAAGCAGCGCCGTATCAATGCTTCATTGCATGCTCTTAAATGCTCCAGATCGACTCCGACCGGAACCGGCGCAAACGCTGCCGCGGCATAATTGCCGGAATGCGTCAGACAAAAATGAATATTTTGATAAGGCCTCTCCTGCGACGTTTCAAAAGAACCGCTCACGCCTGCGATACCTGCCAGGTATGGTTTCCCGTTTTGATCCATTGTAATCTCTGCGTCCCTGTAAGCAATCCCATAAGAAAGAAGCCCCTGCGCCAGCAATATGCCGGCGCCAAGGCTTCTGTTTTGATCCATTCTGTGTGAAAGACGCAGGATTTTTTTCTGCCGGTCACGATGCATCTGTGCAAAATGCGCTTCAAATACCGCGTCCTCAATCAACGGGACAATATTCAATACATAAATTACGATACGCTTCATAGAATATCGCCTCTTCTGCTAATTTTACTCTTCTTTCTTTACATAACCGATAAACTTATTTTGATACAGTGTCTCGATATATTGCACAAGCCGTGGCACGACCGGTTCGGCCGCCTCCCCGAAACGAGCCAAAATCAGTTTTGAAATCTCATAAACACTGCGCTTGCCGTCCATCTGATGCCATACAAAGCTTCCGTATTCATCCAGCGCAATATGGCTTACCGGCGGCCGTTTAAATAGTTTCTGCGCAATACGGTTATAAAACCCCTTGTTTACCACATGCACCGTAACGCGCCCCGCCTGATCTGCATCCCAGGTATACTCCGGGTTGCAGACAGGGATATAATCCATAAAATTTTTATTTTTTTTACGCACTGCGGCTCCTTTGTCTGTTACAGTTTTTTCATTTTGCGGAAACAGAACTTCCACAGAGAGAGTGCCAGCAGCGCAAATGCAGCAAGGCCAACAATATTTCCGACATGCGCGTTAGAAAGCGCCGGAATAAGATTCGGCAGAAATCCGCCGATCATCTCGCCGACATTCGAATCTTCACCAATCGGAATAATCGCGAGAACTGCAAGCAGAATACCGACCAGTCCCTCCCCTGCAATCAAACCGGAACTGTATAAAATTCCATTTGCATCCGCATCTTTTTTCTCTTTCTCACTGAGGTTCTTTTTCTTCTCTACAAATACTTTGACAAGACCGCCAACCATCATAGGCGTGCTCAAATGGATCGGCAGATAAAGACCGATTGCAAACGGAAGCACGGGGATTCCTAAAATTTCAACGATAATCGCAATAAACGCGCCGACCCCGACCAACGACCATGGCAGGTTTCCGCCCATTACGCCCTCCACGATCATTTTCATCAGCGTCGCCTGCGGAGCCGAAAGTTCCGTGGAACCATAGCCCCATGCGCGGTCGAGCAGATACAGCACGCCGCCGATCGCAATCGCGGATGCCAATACGCCTACAAGCTCTCCAATCTGCTGTTTCCTTGGCGTTGCACCCAAAATATATCCTGTCTTTAAATCCTGCGACGTATCGCCTGCGATCGCAGCAACGATACAGATTACGCCGCCGATTGCAATCGCTGCCGTCATACCGGCCTGTCCAACCATACCGGTAGCTTTTAATGCGATGGACGCAACCAGAAGCGTAGCAATCGTCATACCGGAAACCGGGTTATTGCTGCTTCCGACAAGCCCCACCATACGCGACGATACTGTCGCAAAAAAGAAACCGAAAATTACAATTAAAAATGCGCCGAACAGATTGATCGGAATCACCGGCACCAGCCAGATGGCAAGAGCGAGCACTACAATGCCGGCAAGAATTACTTTGATATTCAAATCCTGGTTGGTACGCTCATTGCTGACCTGGCCTTTCCCAAATCCCTTTAACGCCTCCGCGAACGTTTTTACAATTAACGGAAACGACTTGATCAGACTTAACACGCCGCCGCAGGCAACAGCGCCCGCACCGATATACTTGATATAGTTTGACCAGATTCCAAACGACCCCTTTTCCGCATACAACTGCGAAATCGGTATATCGACCGGAAACAGAATTATATCTGCTCCAAACAGTAATATTAACGGCATCAGCACAAACCAGCCCAATATTCCTCCGCAAAACAGATAAGACGAGATCTTCGGGCCGCAGATATAACCTACGCCAAGAAGAGCCGGCAATACGTCCATACCGATACCGGACCCCTTATAAACCGGAATCTCATAGTGTACCTCGCTCGGAAATACTTTAAGTCCGTCCGTGATAAACTTATACAACGCCGCAATTCCAAGACCGGCAAACACGGTAGTCGCTTTATCTCCACCCTCTTCGCCTGCCATAAGTACCTCCGCGCAGGCTTTGCCCTCCGGATACGGGAGCGTTCCATGTTCCTGCACAATCAGCGCTTTGCGCAGCGGCACCATAAATAAAATTCCAAGCGCTCCGCCGATAAAAGCGATCACTGCAATTTCGATTAAAGACGGCGCATTCGTCCCCCACTCTTTCGCCCAGAGAAACAGCGCCGGCAGCGTAAAAATCGTACCTGCCGCTACAGATTCTCCGGCTGATCCGATCGTCTGCACCATATTGTTTTCCAGAATCGAGTCTTTCTTTAAAATCTTTCGGATAATCCCCATGGAAATTACCGCCGCAGGAATCGACGCCGATACGGTCATTCCGACGCGGAGTCCCAGGTACGCGTTTGCCCCGCCAAACACAACAGCCAGTACCACACCGAGTATAATAGATGTCGCTGTAAATTCGGGCAGTGTCTTGTTGGCCGGCACAAAAGGTTTAAAGTCGTTGTTCTCACTCATTTGTAGTCCTTCTCCTTTTATTTTTTAAGACAATTTTAACAAATATTTAAGATTTTGTCTACTTAATTTTGTTCATTTAAGAGATACATCACATTTTTCCAATCAGGACAGAATAATGTGAGCAGCGCATAGAAACGTTTGTTGTGTTTTCGTTCATACAAATGAGCCAATTCATGCAGGATCACAAAGGAAAGACATTCCGGCGGTTTTTCAGCAAGTTTCAGACTAATCCAGATGCGTCGTTCTTTCACATTGCAGGTTCCCCACCTCGTGCGCATATTTTTGATGCGCCATTCATTTGCAGATACCCCCGCAATCGCTTCGCATCGTGCCATAACTTCCGGCACTGCCTCTTTTAGTATCGTTCGATACCATTCCAAAAGAATCCGCTCTCTGTTCTTTGCCGTACTCCCATCGTTCACATAGAGCAAAAGACGGTCCCCTTTCTGCTCCACATACCCTTTTTGGTCTGTCGGATAAATTTCCAGACGGCGCCTTTGCCCCCAGACAAAAACTTCATCCCCCGTCCGGTACCCTTTTTCAGACGGCAGGTTTCGCCCTGCCATCTCCTTTCTGTGCCTCCTGATCCAGGACAGCTTTTTGTTTACAAAAGCAATAATCTCCCCCTCGCTTATGTTTCGCGGTACAGTGACCTCCACTCTGCCATCCGGCGGTTTGATCCGCAGGTACATATTTTTGATCGGTTTTCGGATGACAAATACAGAAATCTCGTCTATGACTATCTCTTTCATTTCTATGTAGTTTTAACTCCTGAGTTCGTTTTATACATTAAAATTCCTGTTTCTCTTCAATATGATTATAAGTCTCCATATCCCGCGGCAGCAGCAGGCCGGTATAAAATCCGTCCACCCCTTTCGCTCTGCCTTTTGCCAGCTTATCGTAAGTCTGTATCGTGTGCGTATAAAACAACAGTCCTGCCCCATGCAAAGAAGCAATCGCCGCCTCGTCAAATCTTTTGTCTTTCGCCGGCGCGGTAATCACTTTAATCTGATCCTTTCCGCCGGCAAATGAAATCACCTGATCCGCGGGCGTCTCCGTTGCATAAACCGTATATATAATACTCGGAAACTCGTAGATGGTCTGAAGAAGATCATACATTTCTTCATGATAGATCTGCGGTATAATGCGGTCCAGCAATTCTACATCCCGCTTTTTCGCCTCCTCAACAATAATCTGAAACTGTTTCTTTGTCTCCTCCTCGGTAAACTCAAACGATTTTGTGTCCGTCACAAGAAACAGATCGCGGTTTACCAGCATTTCATCCAGAATATCTTCCACAAACACAGCCGTATACCGTCCCTCCGTCTCCGGAGAAGAGACCGCTCCCAGCTGTTTCCATTGTTCGGAGGAAAGCGGCGTACCATCCTGATTCCCAAACTTTTCCCAGTCGTGCACAGCGGCAAGCTTTTCATCGCTTGTCAGATAAAAGTCTACCTCAAACACCCTGTGGCCAAGATTATAGTTTGTCACAATCGCCTCAAGTGAATTTGTATAATGCGCATTATATTTCTTCTCCCGCACGCTTCCGCCGGCATGCGCAATCAGCGACGGATAACGCGTCCATGCATGCGTCTCAAATTCGATCGGCCGCGAAACCACAATCCCGTCGACAAACTTCAGCGTGCAGTTCAGTATGGACTCCAGAATATCCCTTCTGACATAATAGTTTTCCTGCTCAATCCAAAACCCGTTGTGCAGTGAAAATTCATATAAATTTTTTCGGCACACCTTTTCTGTAAAATCAAATACAACTTCTATTCTTTTACCGGAGACTTCTTTTTGAAATACATACGGCGCGCTTTCCTGATATCCGCTCTTTTTCATTACCTCAAAAACAGGGTAAAAGTCCTGTCCAATTACTTCCTGAATCCGGTTCCTCTTCTGTTCTTCCACATAATTTTCAAATTTGCGTCGTCCGATTCTTACTGCTGCTGCGACTGCGGCTGTCATAAATAACAGGAATAACAGTACTTTGATCCAAGTCTTAAATCGTTTTTCTTTCATCACTGCCAGTACACCTTTCTGCATAATCTTGCGTTCGCGATTTGATCCGTGTTCCATTCTACCACTCCTTTAAAAAAAAATCTAATAAAATTGACTCAGAACGGATTAAATCTGACAGCAACAAACAACTTGCCGATTTACAAAACATTTCATCTGTGTTATCCTTAGACAGAAAAGAGGAAAACATGAACAGGAGCAGATTATTGACCATACTTATCATTCTGGCTGCCATCGCAGTAATTGCTGGCATCATCATCCATTTTGCCAGGGCAAACCCCTCACGTTGGACAGGGCAAAAAATCGTTGACTCGCAGACGAAAGACACGGAAAACCCGTCGATTGCGGCTGTCTGTGCCGGCGTGTCCACTCTTGCGCAATTTGCGCGAAAAGAGCAGGAATGTCAGGCGCCGCAGACAACGCCGCGGGAAGCCGTCCCCAGACTGACCGGAGCCGGACTAAACGGAACGTCCTTGCTGGAAGAACGCACAACTTTAAGCCGGGGATTTTATTTCGAACCGCTTTCCGACCGGCTTCGCCGGTATATGACAGGCATTTCATTTCCGTCCGGCGACGCAGGAAACCTGGCTGTCACGTTGGATGACCTGCGCTATCTTCATATCATGCACTATGACTTTAACGGAAATCAAACAGAAGGCGAGCTGATCTGCAACAAATTGATTGCCAAAGATCTGGCAGAAATTTTTTACGAATTATATACACAGGAATATCCGATAGAAAAGGTACTGCTGATTGACAAATACAATGGAAACGACACGGCTTCCATGGAGGATAACAATACGTCATGTTTTAATTACCGTCCTGTTGAGGGTACTAAAAATCTGTCCAAACATGCACTCGGACTTGCGATTGATATCAATCCGCTTTATAACCCCTATATTACTTATAACAGCGACGGGACACGCAATGTTTCCCCTTCCGCTTCGCTCGCCTATGCCGAACGTTCCCATGTATTTTCCTATAAAATTGACGCACAGGATCTCTGTTACCGCCTGTTCACCGAACATGGCTTTACCTGGGGCGGAAACTGGAACAGTGTCAAAGATTACCAGCACTTTCAAAAAACGGACGCTTTCTGATACAAAAAACTGCATTAATCTCCTGCAGAAAAGAGGAAATATGAACCCTTTTACAACACATACATCAAATTTTACGTTTTCCCGTCTGATGCGATTGCTGCCGTCGGCGCTTACTGTATTTTTGTTGTCCGGATGCGGCGTCCGTCCGCAAACACAACCGGAAACAGGAAACACCGCTGCCCAAACGCAGCCGCACACTTTTGAAGCGGACACCGGGTTATCCGCCGACGCCGAAAACTATCTGACAGATGAGACGCAATCCTTTCACGTTGACCATAATCCGCTTGGTAAAATTCGATTTTGCAGCCTGGTTCCGGAAGATCCGACCGCTTCCGGCAAAGACGCCGTCTTTCGCATCGAAAAGGACGGTGAGACCCTGCAGATCCTGGATGACTCTTCTACGGCTGCAACGATGTTTTTTTCCAAAGTCGAGGCCGTTTCTTTTCCCGATTACAACAACGACGGATACGACGATATTATCATTATAAACAGCTATGATATCCTGGGCGGTCCGGATACCGGCACAGGCGTTTCTCTTGTAAAATATTATAAATCGTCGAAAAGCGGCGCATTTTCGTATGATCGGACGCTTAGTGAAACTGCATCCAAAACTCTGACAGAATTTACGATTTCCACCGCAAGAGAATATGCGGAAAAATTTTCCACATCTGCTCCGGGGGATGCGAACGCTTCCACGGATTTTGTTCTCTGCCGCCAGCAATACCAAAAAGCGCTGAACGAACTGATAGAAAACCATGTCTTCCCTAACGGCATGCCGGCGGACGATACTTTTCTTGATGAATCTGATTTCACCTGCGGTGATTATGCCGTCTGTGATATAGATGCAGACGGAGCCGAAGAGCTTTTGATCTCTTATACGGACGCCGCTATGGCCGGAATGGTTTTTTATATTTTTCAGTACGACACGGCCACCGGCTCTTTTCGGGAAGAATTTGGAGCTTTTCCGGGTGTTACTTTCTACGAAAACGGCTACATAACGGCTGAAATTTCGCACAATCAGGGCATGGCCGGAGATTTTTGGCCTTACAGTATTTTTCAGTATGACGCGGCCACCGACTCCTACCTGCACGTCGCTTACATCGACGCATGGGACAAAAACCTGTTTCCGACAGACTATGACGGAGCCGCGTTTCCGGACGAAGCAGACACAAGCAATTCCGGATTTGTCTACTATATCTATCGAAACGACGCTCCGTCAGACGGGACACAACCCGCCCCGTCTGACGTTACGGAATACAACCGGCTTTTAGATGAAACCTACGGGAATAGTGACACGCTGCAAATTGATTATCTGGAGATAACAAAAGAAAATATAAAACAAATTTAACAACCATTCAAAAGGAGGAAGTAATGGAACGAGAACGTTTGGGATCACGTATGGGATTTATCCTGCTGTCGGCAGGATGTGCGATCGGCATCGGAAATGTTTGGCGCTTTCCCTATGTCGCAGGATTATACGGAGGGGGCGCCTTTGTACTGTTCTATCTGTTTTTTCTTGTAGCTATGGGCATACCTGTTATGACAATGGAATTTGCCGTTGGCCGCGCCAGCAGAAAAAGCATTATCAAAAGCTTTCGCGAACTTGAAAAACCGGGTCAGAAGTGGCATTTTAACGGCTATCTTGGAATGGCAGGCAATTATCTTTTAATGATGTTCTACACAACAGTAACAGGCTGGATGCTGTACTATTTTTATCTGATGCTCACCGGCAGATTCAAAGGGAAAGATACCGAGGCAGTCGGGAACATGTTTGGAGAAATGTTAGGGAATCCGACTGTATTGACCGTTGCCATGCTGATCATTGTGGCAGCGGGCATCTTTATCTGCTCAAGGGGTCTGCAAAAAGGTGTGGAAAAGATCACAAAAATAATGATGAGCCTGCTGCTTGTCATTATTCTGGTACTTGCCATACATAGCTGCACGCTGGATGGCGGTCTTTCGGGTCTGAAATTTTATCTGCTTCCCGATTTTTCCCGCATGAAAGAAGTCGGCGCCTGGGAGACAGTGACTGCCGCAATGAACCAGGCATTTTTCACATTAAGTCTTGGCATCGGCGCCATGGGTATTTTTGGCAGTTACATTGATAAAAAGCGAAGCCTTTTAGGCGAATCGGTTAATATTGCAATTTTGGACACAATTGTAGCGCTTGTCTCCGGGCTGATCATCTTCCCAACCTGTTTTGCATTTGGCATCAGCCCTGACCAGGGTCCGAAATTGATTTTTGTCACGCTGCCCAATATTTTTAACGAAATGACCGGCGGACGCATCTGGGGAACCCTGTTTTTCATCTTTATGACATTCGCGGCATTCTCCACCATCATAGCCGTGTTTGAAAATATTATCTCCTGCGGTATGGATCTGTTTCACTGGAGCAGAAAAAAATCCTGTCTGATCAACCTGTTTGTCATTGCCCTGTTATCGCTGCCATGCGTTTTCGGATATAATCTGTGGTCTGCATTTGAACCGCTTGGAGACGGCAGCGCTGTTTTGGATCTGGAAGACTTCCTTGTGAGCAATCTGATCCTGCCAATCGGTTCTCTGTGTTATCTTTTGTTCTGTGTGACACGGTTTGGCTGGGGATTCGAGAATTACAAAAAGGAGGCCAATACCGGCGAGGGATTAAAGATACCAAACTGGATACGGATCTATGTTACATTTATTCTGCCCGTACTGATTCTATTTTTAATTATACAGGGTCTGGTTTCCAGATAACATAAAGCCAACAAGCCGGAAAGTCCGCCATATATGCGGCTCTCCGGCTTGTTTTGTGAGATTTCAAATAATTCAAATACTCCTGTTCCCTTATCCCTCGATTCGGATAAACTTACTCTCTTCCACTTTGGGCTGCGCCTCTTTCTTCGGAACAGACAGCTTTAAGATTCCGTCTTCAAAACGTGCTCTGATATCCTCTTCCGTCACCTGTTCCCCGACATAGAAACTTCTGCTGCAGGTTCCGTAATAACGCTCACGCCTGATATATCTGCCGCCCTCATCTTTTTTGTCGTTCTCCTGCTTTGTCTCGGCGCTGATGGTCAGATATCCCTCCTTTAACTCGGCTTTTACATTCTCCTTTTTATAACCGGGAAGGTCGACGTCGATCTCATACCCTGTCTTGCTCTCCCGTATATCCGTCCGCATCACATTATTTACCGGCGTACTGTATCTTGCAGTATTCGCCATCGGGCGCGCGATATCACCAAAGAAATCGTCAAGTAAATTTTCTCCGAAAATACTGGGCAGTAACATAAATCATTCCTCCTTTTAACGATACATTCTGTAGAATTTACCACATAATCATTGTTTCCGAAAACAAACGATTGATACGTTTTGTTTTCCTGTTCTGATTCTGTTATACCACCATTGTTAGCACTCGTCAATAGCGAGTGCCAATAATTTATTTTTATTTTAGATTTATGTATCGTTCCGTCAAATTTTTTCAGTATGTTACGCATAGTACTGCGCCTGAGCGTTCCATAGCTCGCGGTAGAGTCCCTCCTCTTTCTCCAGCTTATCGTGATTTCCTTTCTGTACTACACTTCCGTTGTCAAATACCAGAATATCCTCACAAAACCTGCAGGAAGCGAGCCGATGGGAGATATAAATCGCTGTCTTCTTCCCCACCATCCGGTCAAATCCCTCGTACACCTCGCACTCCGAGAGCGGGTCAAGCGCCGCCGTCGGCTCATCCATCAGGATAAACGGCGCGTCCTTATAGATTGCACGCGCAATGGCCATTTTCTGTTTTTCGCCGCCGGAAAAGCTGACGCCGTTCTCCTCAAACTCCCTGCCCACACATGTGGCAAGTCCGTTGGGAAGACGTTCCATGCGCTCTTTCAATCCGGCGCGCGCAAGCGCATCATTTGCCCGGCCGGAATCGACGCTGGCGCTGGCCGCAATATTTTCACCGAGTGGAAACGAAAAGATTCGAAAATCCTGAAAAACGACGGAAAACAGTCTGCTGTAGTCTTCCTCGTCATACTCGCGTATATCCGTTCCATTGACTCTGATACATCCCTCCGTCACATCATAAAGCCGGCACAAAAGTTTGATAAATGTCGTCTTTCCGGAACCGTTTTTTCCGACGATCGCCATCTTTTCCCCAACCTCAAATTGCAGATTTAAATCATGAATCACGTACCGCTCTGTTCCCGGATACCGGAAATATACATGTTCAAACTCCACCGTAAAATGTCCGTCTTTTCTTTTCTCTACTATTTTTTTGCCCTCTTTGTGCTTCTTCTCCAGTTCCATATATTCCGCATAATCCACCGCATATTTCGCATATGATTTCATCTCGCTCGAGAGCTCTGTAAACTGGTTCACCGCAGTTGTAAATTTCAAAATACTTGCCGCATATGCGACGACGCTGCCGATACTGATTAATCCGACATATGCCTGCAGACCTGCAAAAAGATAAACCATCAGACCAGTGACTGCAGAGAGCGCCTGCCCCACGACGCCATGACGGATCTGATCGCGCGTCACTTCGTCCTGCACCTGTTTTTCCCCGTTTGCAATTACTTCGGCTTCTTTCTCATAAATCGGCTGTTCCCTGTAAATACGCAGATCTTTCTGCCCCTCATAGCCGGTAAAGATATCCATATAAAATTTTCTTCTGTTCTCAAACGGAGAAAACTTATCCCAGGCAACACGAATCCTTTCATTGTAAAAAACACCGGCCTTAAAATTGATCCAGATAATCACGCCAAGTATGATAAAAAACAGGGCTGACATATACCAGGACCCGATGATGCCTCCCGTACGATTCGAATGCAAAAACATCGGCAAAACAATAATTACTGCAAAAAGCATGGAAAATCCAGCCACCAGCCAGTCTCGCATCGTACTGTAGATCGCCCCGAGAAGACTGAAATCTCCACAGCACTTTTCCACACGCTGACGCATGTCATGTACATGCATACTCTCCAGATAATCATAATCCATGCTCATCCCTTTTTCATTCAGATACTGGTTTTGTATTTCCATCATATATTCAAATTTTGTATTGGTATATTCGATCAATATGGAATTAATCACCGCGATCACAAACACTGCACCGACGCCTGCAAGCGCATAGAGCACCAAAGTCTTCGCCGGTTTGCCTTCATAAACGCCGTCCAGCAGATACCCTGTCATAATCACCGCAATATATGGTTTTAATGCCTCCACAATTCCCCAGAACAGAGTCGATACCAATACTGCTTTGTACCGTTTGGAAAAGTCCCTTAACACATACCATATATATTTCCAGTCCCGCCTATTCACTGAAAACGCCTCCCTCCTCCAAATGCTCAAACACATCGTCCATTACCTGGCTGCGCGCTTTCCTTTTATCCTGTTCTCTGTAATACTGACTTTGAATCTCAAACAGATACGCGTAGCGCGTATTACCGGCAATCAAACTTTCATGCGTGCCCTCCTCTATGATTTTCCCATGTTCCAGCAGCAATATCCTGTCACAGAAACGCGTACTGGACAGACGGTGCGAGATATAAAGCGATGTTCTGCCCGTCATCGCTTCCCCATAACGCATATACAGTTCGTTTTCCGCGATCGGGTCAAGCGCTGCTGTCGGTTCGTCCAGAATCACAAGCGGCGCCTGCTTATACAATGCTCTGGCAAATAACATCTTCTGTTTTTCTCCGCCCGAAAAATCCACAGATTTATCATTTAACTCACGGATCAAAAGCGATTCCCCTTTCTTCGGAAGATTATCATAAACCTCCGAAAAACCGGACAGTTCCAACGCCCTTTTCAGCCGCGGCTGATCGATCTGATTTTTTTGCTCCCCTGTAATGTTTTCGTCCAGTGTAATCGGAAGCAGTGTATAATCCTGAAATAGTATTGTGATCAGACTATAGTATTCATCTCTGTCAAACCGGCTGATCGGGATATCATTTAACAGAATTTCCCCCTCCGTTGGCTGATAAAATCCGCAGATCAGCTTAACCAGCGTAGTCTTACCCGCTCCGTTTAAACCGACTATCGCAAGCTTTTCACCCGGCCGTATCACCAGATTAATATCGGAGAGCGTGGGATTCTCATTGTTTGGATAGGTGAACGAAACATGACGCAGTTCCAGTTTTACCGGCGACTTTCTGATTTCCGTCAGTTTTTGTTCGCCAATCCCTTCCCCGCGGTTCCATCTGTCCTCTGTCTCTAAAAATTCCCGCATGTAGCTGATAGATGTGCTCATATTATTAAACCGCATAATTTTGCGCAGCATATCCTCAAAGTAGAGGGAAAAACCGCTGACAAGACCAATAAAGAATACAAATTCGGATGCGCTCATCTTCCCGGTGGCCAAAAACCAGACCAAAAGCCCAAACGCCAGTCCGTCCCGAAACACTTCCAATACGGCGCTGGAAATCCCCCGTAACAGATACCAGTTATGTATGACCGCAAAAATATGGTCAATTTCCTGCAGCGACTCGTCATATTTCTTTAAAAACCAGTCCATCATACGATAAATTCGAATATCCTTGCCTGCTGCCGCTTCTGTCGCCTGCGCCGTAATATAGGATTCTTTTCTCGAATACTCCTGAATTTTGCCAAAATACTGCGCGTGTTTTTTTCGCACGACAGACAAAAGGAACAGGCTTGCGCCAAGCGTTGCCATCACGGTCAGCATCAACAGGATACTCTCTCTTGCAATCAAAATACCATAAAACAAAACGCCGCACAATCCGGCCGCAAACCATGGAAATGCCATGACGGCTTCCGATACGCCTCTGCCGTAGCGCGCGACAGACCATGCATTGCTCTCTACCTGACGGTACCCCTCGTCTTCAAGCATCTCATAATCGACATCCATAATTTTATGAAAATATTTTTTCATATAGTAAAGTGACAGCTGCTTTCCCTGAAATCTGCAGTATTTGTCCATTCCGCCCGAAACCGTATTGCAAATCCACATTACAAATGCAATCATCGCCATTTCAAGCAGAATCCGGCCGACGGGCGCATGTGTCTCAAGCCCCAAAACAAGCCTTGCCGGCAGCAGCGTACCTAAAAAGGATGCCGCTACATTTGGCACGAAAAAAAGCACCTGAGAATAGAACAGCTTTTTGTCCCATTCTTTCGCTGCTTTCATATTGTAAATAAAGTTGCTGGCAAGACCATATTTTCTTCTGTTCCTGTCGGCATATACACCTGACAAATATAACATTTTCCCTCTCCTCCTTTAATTGTTCCCAATACACTCAATTGAAACGGGTATACATGCCTCAAAGCGCGATAATTTCCGTATTTTCTTCGATTTCCCAAAACGGTGTGCGTCCAGTATGGCAAAATCGTCTATGAAAGTAATCCAGCACACAATCATGTACTCTGCTCTGGCCGCGTATATCCTTGTCAATTGCGTGTAACGTTAATGTAAAACGCCGGCAGCTTTTCCATCACCTCCATTTGCCTGCTTTCGTTATTATAAATAATTTGGACTCGAAATGCAATTTTAACAATTGATTTTTAACAATTGAAAATCATTTTTCTTGACAAAATTCACTCCTTATAGTAGAATAGAACAAGTCAGAGAAAATGATCTATTCATTTTCTATTCTGTTAAGCTGCTGTGGCTCAGTCGGTAGAGCGTCGCATTGGTAGTGCGGAGGTCACGGGTCCGATTCCCGTCAGCAGCTTTCTTAAGTGTTGATTTTAAAGGCTTTGTGGATAGCATCAACGTGTCCCATCACTGACTGGATTACTTTCAGATTACTCTCATTCTCACAAAATCCTGCACTAAAATATATGGCGCAGACTATGGCAGGTAAAATGAGGCAGAATAAGTGGTTCTCTATTTTTCATTTTTGCGCCGTGAAGCTTTGCATCATTATATGCATCATTCATGCGCTCTAATACCCGTTCTAAATCCTGTTGCAAAATCACCCGTCCAAAGCGATTCATAAATACAAAATCTGTATACCCATCCATTTCTGTTGTGCAAAAAATCCCATTATTATGTGATACTGCTTAATTTCCTGTAGTGCCTGACGTGTCTCTTTCCCCATAGGAATCTTACGGATACCTGCGTCTGTCTTTGGTGTTGAACTATATCACTTTTTTTAGGATTTATTCATCCTGCCCCCAAAATAACCGCTGCAAGCCTGATCGCCCGCCGCTAAGGCTGCATCAGGCTTGTGCATGGCAATCAGGCGTGTGTTGTTAAAACTTCTTAATCGTTTTCATTTCGCTTATATAGTTCGACAATATCCGTTAAATTTAAGAAAGCAATCCATTTGGCATGGTTTGCAATTTTTATGAAACAGATTGCATGTTGTCCGTTAGCTTTAAAAGAATCCTGACGGTAAACATGCCGTTTTCCACGGAAAAGTCTGCTTCCCCATGATAGAATGATACGACCCTCATTATACCGGAAACGCCTGCTCCGCCGCCAATGCCTGATTCCTGCACGCCATCCTTAAGCTTTCGTTCCGGCACACAGGTATTCCTGCATAGAATAGCAAGCTTCCTTCCCTTTCGGACGATGGATAAATAAATCTGCATCCCAGAAGATTGCGATTCCATACAGCCATGAATAGCATTTTCAAATGTATTTACAATCACAGTGGCAAGATCAATATCCCGCACCGCAATATTTCCTTTCATTCTCACATAGATATCCGTCTGAATATTTTCCTTCTCCGCCAGACTTTCATAAGCCAACAAAAGACTGTTCAATGTCTCATTTTCACAGAAACGCTTCCTCCCGTTATTTACGTCCTCCCCACCCTCCTTCGACTGATTGATAAACTCCAGTTGATGCCGTATCAGCTGTTCGTTCATCTCAATCAGTTCATGCTCCGTACGGTAACGTTTTTCCCTCCCCCGATGCAGATACAAATGAAATACCATATACTGAATCAGCCCTGTCATAAACAAAAGGATCGCCGTCCGTCCGATATGCAGGAGGGAAAAATCATGGCTGCCGGGCCAGAATGCCACCATAGAAGCAATCAGGACAGATAGCAGCAGGGTAACGGCGCTGAACCAATCCATCTCCTCCCGCAGATAATCCGCTCCATCCAGAAAACTTTTCCGAATTTTTGTGACAAATATCAAAACAATCGCTGCCTCCAAGACAATCCGTACCATGATATCCGCCCATATGCTTCCTCCAAACCACAGACGCGAAATATCGACACCGCAAAAAACGGTTACAGAAAGCAGATAA
>CAMUGE010000026.1 GCA_947088345.1 uncultured Roseburia sp. | reverse complement strand
CATTTCTGATACGGAATCTTTCAGGGTCTGTTCACTGTTCAGTTATCAAGGTTCTGTTACGGTATATCCAGATGGAACGGAGAAGGAGGGATTTGAACCCTCGCGCCGGTTACCCGACCTATACCCTTAGCAGGGGCACCTCTTCGGCCTCTTGAGTACTTCTCCAAAGTTTTCAATCTATTATTTTGTTGTTCCTATCGCCGTAACGCATTGACTATTTTACTAAACGATTTTCATTTTGTCAACTACTTTTTTTATTTTTTTTGAAATTTTTTCTAATTTTTTTTATCTTTCATGATTTTTCAGATGAAAACCTCTGAATTGCAGTCTCATATAGATTATTTCCTTCACAATCTATCACTACAATAACAGGAAAATTCTTAACTTCTATCAGGCGAATTGCCTCCGCACCCAAATCCTCATAACAAATAATTTCGGATTTGATAATACACTTTGATAAAAGAGCCCCCGCTCCTCCGACTGCCGCAAAATAAACTGCATTGTTTCTTATTATTGCGTCTGTTACTTCCCTGCTTCGTCTTCCCTTTCCAATCATTGCTTTCTCCCCGAGATCTAAAAGAGCAGGCGTATACTTATCCATACGTGTGGCCGTTGTAGGACCGGCAGAACCGATTGGTCTGCCCTCTCTTGCCGGGGACGGCCCCATATAGTATATAATAGAATTTTTAATTTCAATTGGCAGAGGAAGACCTTTCTGCAGGCATTCAGCCATTCTCTTATGCGCTGCATCTCTTGCAACATAGATTTTCCCGCTGATATAAACATAATCTCCGGCTCTTAAATCTTTTGTAATCTCCGAAGTGATCGGTGTAGTAATATATTTATCCATTTTCTGATGTCTCCCTCATTTAATGACGGCCAAAATTACATTTTTTGCTAAACTGGCCGACAGTCAGATACGCTACAGCAAGCTGATCGATTATCCGGCTTGATACGCAGCAAAACTGGAAAGTATTTGACTTTCAGCGTTCATCAAATATACATATAAGCATGAACATATACCTCATAAATCACGGCAATCTATAATTTAAATCTCCCTGACCACATGACGATTTACATGACAACAAATATTTACTGCAACGGGCAACCCAGCAATATGTGTCGCATACGTTTCTATATTGACTGCGAAAGCAGTTGTCGAACCTCCGAGTCCCCCGGGTCCTATCCCCATTTTATTGATCTCCTGCAGTAATTCCAGTTCCAGTTCTTTTATATATGGTATATTGGAATGCTCATTGATGTTTCTGGTCAGAGCCTTTTTAGACATAAGCGCACATTTTTCAAATGTTCCGCCTATCCCGACTCCAATTACCATCGGAGGACAAGCATTCGGTCCTGCATCTTTTACCGCAGTCAATATAGCGTTCTTTACCCCTTCGATTCCGTCTGCAGGCTTTAGCATAAAGACCCGGCTCATATTTTCGCTTCCAAATCCTTTTGGTGCAAGCGTAATTCTTACATGATTTCCAAGTACAATTGAATAATGAATTACTGCAGGCGTATTGTCGTTTGTATTTTGCCGGATAATAGGATCTTCTACTACAGATTTTCTTAAAAATCCATCTCTGTACCCCTGTCGGACACCCTCATTTACTGCATCTTCAACCGCCATTCCTTCCAGATGCACATCCTGTCCCACTTCAAGAAATACAACCGCCATTCCGGTATCCTGGCAGATTGGTATCAGTTCTTTTTCTGCAATTTGTAAATTTTGTTCCAATTGCGTCAATATTTTTTTTCCAAGTTCTGATCTTTCTGTCTGAACCGCTTTTTTTAATGACTGTTCCATATCAGAAGACAATTGATGATTCGCCTGAATACACATTTCTCTGATATTATCAATAATTACATCCGTATTAATCTGTCTGATCATAAATTTCCTCTTTTCTATGCTGCCTTTTACGCATTCTAAATTCGATTGGCGCAACGCAGAAACAAGCTTATAATTGAAAAAGAAACTCCTTCACTCTTTGTCCTTTTTAAACATATTTTTTAATTTTTCCAGTGTCTCCCCGTTCTCTCTTGATTTCATTCCCGGAAAAGCCTTTAAAAGTCGGATAAATCCTCTTTCCCTGCTTTCAAATAATTTTTTATATTCTTTGTATAAATCCTCCATCTGCCTTTTCTTTTCTTCATACAGCTTTTTTGATTCAGCTGTTCTTCCTGTCAAATTTTCTGCAATGAAAACTTTCTTTTCCTGAAACTCGCTTCTTCTTTCATTTACTTTTTCAATCAGTTCGGCATGTTCCATCTGAAACTTTTGAGTTCTGTCCATCAGATCTGTTACGCTCTCGAAAATATTTTCTCCTATCTCATCAGAAATATTGTGGATACGCGCTGCAATTTGATCCATTCTCTTTAAGTGTCTGTTTAATTTCAGTATTGTAAGGACTGTGATCCAAAAATCAACCGCAAAAATACCGGCAAACAGGGAAATCATTACACTGCCGGGACGAAACGGTATTTTCTTTATAAAAGAATCAATCATTGGATGTATCAGCTCCATAATAAACACACATCCAAGCCCCCAGTAAATCGAAAATTTAAGACATACATACCCTTTTATGTTAAACGGACAATCGGAATAATCCCACCACTGGTTGTGAAAAATTTTCTCCAGAATAAATCCCGTTACAAACTCCAGCATAGATGTAAGTAACAGCGAACCAAGAAAAAGCAAAAACAGATTTCTTTTTAACGGTGTCAACACCATCACCACAATAATAACACCAAAACCATAAATCGGACAATATGGTCCGTTCATAAATCCTCTGTTTACAAATTTTCCGGTTTCCAGAGCTGCATAGGCGACTTCCATACACCAGCCCAGAAAAGCATAAATCATAAACATCCACACTAATTCATAAAAATTTTGAACCATCTGCTACATTTTCCTTTCATGATTCGGGCGCAAACAGACTGCAATCTGCAGACTCTTTTTTACTCTACAACATTTTTTTTAATTGTGCAAGTCCCGCCGTTTTAATCAGATTTGAAATAATATATTTTATATCAGAAAGAAATTTTTTGCAAGAATTATCAACAATTTATTGTCAAATACTTATGTTTATATTATAATAGATCTGTGTTATCGGACTTATGGCATTCATTTTTCAGAACTTATTACATAATCATTCGTTATTTCATTTCTTATTTTGTTCTGGGAGATAAAAGTTTCTAAAAATTGGAGGAAAAAGATGGAACTTAAAGATTTTATGGACTTGCAGAAACTTCAGGATATTCAGGACAGCTTTTCAAACTCTACCGGACTTGCCGCCATTGCCGTAGACAATAACGGTCAATACCTTACCGAAGGCAGTAATTTTACCGACTTTTGTATGAAATACACACGCGGTTCCGTAGAAGGAAATAAACGCTGTATCAAATGTGATAATGAATGTACCGGCACTTATTTCTGCCATGCAGGGCTGATGGATTTCTCAGTTGATATTGTTATAGAAGGAAAAAAAGTCGGCGCAATTATCGGTGGACAAGTCCTCCCGGAAAAACCAGATGAAGATAAATTTCGTGCTAAGGCAGAAGAACTCGGAATAAATCCTGATGATTATATCAATGCGCTGCGCAAAGTAACAATCAGTACAGAGAGCAGGATCAGAGCATCCGCAGATCTGCTTGGCGTTGTTGTGAATCAACTGGTCAATCTTGAATATTTTCGCTATAATAACGCAGGACGTCTGGACAAACTGCAGGATGAAGTGACACAATGCAGCAGCCTGATTCAAATGATTGTCAACAATACGAGCCACCTGAAAGCAATCGCTACCAAACAGAAAATTCTTTCCTTGAATGCAAGTATTGAAGCAGCAAGAAGCGGCGAGGCAGGCGTTGGATTTGCTGTCGTGGCAAAAAGTATGCAGGATTTATCTTCACAGTCATCCGTAATCTATAATGATATTGAAAAATCTGTCGCAGAAATTGCAAAAACCATTTCAAACCTTACTTCTTTATTTGAACAGACAATGGAAAAATAAGCTTTCTTTCATTTTGTATCATGCTTAATAAATGTAGGTAAACGGGTATGGAGGATTTCCTGATATTCGTTTGCATTCGTATACTGCATAGAGAACTGTCAAATAGAACCCGCGCATAAAAATTCCCTGTATACCATACAGGGAATTTTTTTCATCTTTAAAGATTTTGATCTCGTTGATCCTTGACAGCTCTCTCTAATAACTGTTCCAGTGAATGATCATTTAACATGTCTGCGCTGTCGTTTTCTTTACTTACATCAGTTGAAGATAGCTTCTCCTTAACCGATTCATTTTCGGCCTCATCAATAATCACATCATTCTCTTCTTCTTTTTCCAAAATACTTTTATCTTGTCTCACCTTTGCAATACTTGCAACCGTAACATTCTCATCAAGATTGATCAGCTTGACCCCTGACGTAATGCGTCCGAGCAGCGTCGTATCGCTTACCTTAATTCTTATTATGATGCCTTCCGTTGTAATCAACATCACTTCATCATCAAGATTAACGGCTTTGACACCGATAATATTCCCCGTTTTTTCCGTAATTTTATAACATTTTACTCCCTTTCCGCCACGATTCTGAACAGAAAATTCCTTTATGTAAGTACATTTTCCCAAGCCTTTCTCAGATACGATCATCAATGACTCACCCTGTGACCGAATTTGCATACCGATCACTTCATCGCCGTCATCTAAATTCATTCCGATCACACCCATAGAGCTTCTTCCCGTATTCCTGACATCCGTTTCTTTA
Source organism: uncultured Roseburia sp. (assembly GCA_947088345.1). Lineage (GTDB taxonomy): Bacteria > Bacillota > Clostridia > Lachnospirales > Lachnospiraceae > Roseburia. Next base: position 37,857 of record CAMUGE010000026.1, on the reverse strand, counting down.
AACCGAATGCACTGTCCATATTTTGTAACGAGAAAAATATCCTGCTGATTGTCCGTTTTCTTGACTTCAATCAATTCATCATCTTCTCTCAGCACTATCGCCGCAAGACCTGTTTTTCTCACATTTGCATAATCGGTGATGGAAGTCTTCTTTACAATTCCTTTTCTGGTTGCCATAAAAAGAAAATGCCCTTCCGTATATTCCTTGATTGGAATTACCGCCGTTATTTTTTCGCCGGGCTGCAGCTGAAGCAAATTGATAATCGCTGTGCCTCGCGACGTCCTACCTGTCTCCGGAATCTCGTATGCCTTGATCCGGTAAACTCTGCCCGTACTTGTAAAAAACATCAGAAAATGATGGGACGTTGTCATCAACAGTTCTTCAATATAATCATTTTCAATCGTCTCCATCCCTTTAATACCTCTGCCTCCGCGATTTTGCGCCCGGAAGTTGTCAATACTCATACGTTTAATGTAGCCAAGCTTTGTCATCGTAATGACCGTATTCGTAACAGGCATCATATCTTCCATGGAGATATCAAATTCGTCATATCCAATTGACGTTCTTCGCTCATCTGCATATTTTTCAGAAATCAGAAGAATTTCTTCCCGAATTACGCCAAGCAAAAGTTTTTCATCTGCAAGTATTGCTTTTAACTGAGCAATTCGTTCCATCAGCTGTGCGTATTCCGCTTCTAGTTTCTCTCTTTCCAGGCCGGTCAGCGCACGCAGACGCATATCTACAATTGCCTGTGCCTGCACTTCAGACAGCGAAAAGCGCTCCATTAACCTCTCTTTTGCCTGCTGTGTATTCTGACTGCTGCGAATAATCGAAATTACTTCATCTATATGGTCTAATGCCGTAAGCAATCCCTCTAAAATATGAGAACGCTCCTCTGCTTTATTCAGATCATATTTCGTCCGCCTCGTAATTACGTCTTTTTGATGCGTCAGATAATAATCAAGCATCTGAAAAAGATTTAAAACTTTAGGCTGGTTATCCACAAGTGCAAGCATAATCACGCCAAATGTATCCTGCAGCTGGGTATGTTTATATAATAGATTTAAAATAACATTTGGATTGACATCGCGCCGCAATTCGATACAGATGCGCATTCCCTGTCGGTTGGACTCATCTCTCAATTCGGTGATTCCGTCTATTTTTTTCTCCCGCACCATCTCGGCAATTTTTTCGATCAGACGCGCTTTATTCACCATATATGGGAGTTCTGTTACAACAATTCTGTTCTTTCCATTTTGCATCGGCTCAATATTTGTTATGGCACGCACTCTTATTTTACCGCGGCCTGTCCGATATGCTTCATTGATGCCCGCAGTCCCAAGTATCATCGCGCCGGTCGGAAAATCAGGACCTTTTACAATAGATAAAAGTTCCTCCATTTCAGTTACCTTTTCCGCAATTTGATTGTCGATAATTTTAACCACGGCTTCAATCACTTCTTTTAAATTATGCGGAGGGATATTAGTCGCCATTCCGACTGCAATTCCTGTGGTACCGTTAACCAGAAGATTCGGATAACGGGATGGCAATACAACCGGCTCTTTTTCTGTCTCATCAAAGTTCGGGACAAAATCAACGGTATCTTTATTGATATCAGAAAGCATCTCCATGGAGATCTTAGAAAGGCGCGCCTCGGTATATCGCATTGCCGCAGCGCCGTCACCATCCACAGAGCCAAAATTACCATGGCCGTCTACCAGCGGATAACGAAACGACCATTCCTGTGCCATATTAACGAGCGCCCCATAAATGGAACTGTCCCCGTGAGGGTGGTATTTACCCATAGTATCGCCGACAATACGGGCGCACTTTCTGTGTGGTTTGTCAGGACCGTTATTGAGCTCGATCATCGAATAAAGCACGCGCCGCTGTACAGGTTTTAAACCGTCCCTTACGTCTGGAAGCGCACGCTGTGCAATCACACTCATGGCATAATCAATATAGGATGTCTCCATCGTTTTTTTCAAGTCAACTTCATGTATCTGGTCAAAAATTTTGTCATCCATCTACTTATCTCCATTCGATTCACAGTAAGAATCATTTACTGCTTCTCACATTATACGTCAAGATTCTGCACATATTTTGCATTCTCCTCAATAAACTCGCGTCTCGGTTCTACTTTATCCCCCATTAAAGTTTTAAAAATCACATCCACAGCAGATGTATTTTCTTCATCTATCATAACACGCTTGAGAATGCGCTTCTCCGGGTCCATTGTCGTCTCCCAGAGCTGGTCGGCATCCATCTCACCAAGACCCTTATAGCGCTGAATCTTATTATTTCCGTCACGCCCGATCTCATTTAAAATCGTGCCAAGTTCAATATCATCATACGCATACCAGACGCCTTTATTTTTTTCTACCTTATAGAGCGGCGGCGTTGCCAGATAAACATGTCCCTGTTTAATCAGCTCAGGCATAAAACGATAAAGAAACGTCAGCATCAATGTTGCAATATGAGAACCGTCGACGTCGGCATCCGTCATAATAATAATTTTATCATATCTTAATTTACTGATATCAAATTCATCGTGAATCCCTGTTCCAAATGCAGTAATCATCGCCTTAATTTCAGCATTGCCGTAAATCCGGTCAAGCCTTGCTTTTTCCACATTTAAAATCTTCCCCCGCAATGGTAAGATTGCCTGTGTCGCGCGGCTCCTGGCTGTTTTTGCAGAACCTCCCGCAGAATCGCCCTCAACAATAAAAATCTCACAATTTTTGGGATCTTTGTCCGAACAATCCGCCAGTTTTCCGGGGAGAGCCATGCCCTCCAGCGCCGTCTTTCTTCTTGTCAGATCACGCGCTTTTCTGGCGGCTTCTCTTGCACGCTGCGCGAGCATCGACTTTTCACAGATGGATTTTGCCACAACAGGATTCTGTTCCAGAAAATAAGTCAGCTGCTCGCTGACAACAGAATCAACAGCCCCTCTCGCTTCACTGTTTCCAAGCTTTTGCTTTGTCTGGCCTTCAAACTGCGGTTCTTCAATCTTAACACTGATAATTGCTGTCAGCCCTTCCCTGATATCATCGCCGGACAGTGCAGGGTCGGCGTCTTTTAAAATTTTATTTGACCTTGCATATAAATTAAACGTCTTTGTCAGCGCATTGCGAAAACCGGCCAGATGCGTACCGCCTTCCGGCGTAATAATATTATTAACAAAACTGTATGTCGCGTCATTATAAGAATCGTTATGTTGCATTGCAACTTCTACATAAACATTATCTTTTTTTCCTTCACAGTAGATCACATCCTCATAGAGGGCTTCCGAACTTTTATTCAGGTAAGTGACAAACTCTTTGATTCCGCCTGCATAATGAAATTCATTGCTGACTGCCGGTTCCCGCCTGGTATCAGAAAGCGTAATACGCAGACCTTTTGTCAAAAATGCCGTTTCGCGCAGACGCTGCTTTAATGTATCATAATCAAATTCTGTCACTTCAAAAATCGAAGAATCCGGCAGAAACGTTACTTTTGTCCCGTGCTTATCCATCTCGCATTTATCAATAATTTCTACCGGGCTGTCAGGTTTTCCTATTTTATAACTCTGATAATATACTTGTCCGTCGCGGTATACCTCTACACACAGCACACTTGAAAGTGCATTTACGACAGATGCTCCTACTCCGTGCAGTCCTCCGGATACTTTATAACCGCCTCCGCCGAATTTTCCTCCGGCATGAAGTACCGTATATACCACTTCAAGCGCTGATTTACCGGCTTTATGGTTTAATCCCACCGGAATGCCGCGTCCGTCGTCCTCCACGGTTACAGAATTGTCCGGGTTAATTGTGACTATAATATGGCTGCAGTATCCGGCGAGCGCTTCGTCTACCGCATTATCCACAATCTCATAAACAAGATGGTGCAGCCCCCTCTCAGATGTACTTCCGATATACATTCCGGGTCTTTTGCGTACTGCCTCAAGTCCCTCCAAAATCTGTATCTGATCGGCGCCGTATTCATGTTCCACACTCATCCATATCCCTCCATTCTGTTTTGTCATTCCTGTTATAGTGCAATCTGTCTGTATCGTTCGAAAATTTTATGCTGCAGGTTGCCCTGCCAAACAGGCGCTGCAATTCCCAGGCTTTCTGTCCCTGTACGATTTATAATTTAGGGTACAACTGTACCGCTGACTACGTGAAATATTTTATTTAACTCAAATCTGTGACTTACAAAATCATCCAGACCGGTACATGTGATCATAGTCTGTATATCACAGATATGACCGAGAAGATAATTCTGTCTGCTGCTGTCAAGCTCGGACAATACATCATCCAGCAACAGCACCGGCGTATCCTGAATTGATTTCCTTACCAGCTCAATTTCTGCAAGTTTTAAGGACAGCGCGGAAGTTCTCTGCTGTCCCTGAGAACCAAATTTTCGAATATCCGCTCCGTGGATTGAAAACAACAGATCATCCCTGTGTGGTCCGACTGATGTTTGACCCAATTTTTTATCCCGCTCCAACATTCGAGTTAAATTCTGCTCAAAATGTTCCGAATCCGTATTTGATTCGTAAGTAATCAGCAACTCCTCTCGATTTCCGGATATCTTTGCATGAATCAGATGCACAATTTCGTTTAATTCTTCTACAAATTGTTTTCTTGACCTTATAATACGTCTGCCGACTTCAATCAGTTTGGCATCCCAGACAGAAAGTGTATCAGCAAGATCCGGACGGTAAATCATGTCCTTTAACAGCCTGTTCCTCTGGTTTAAGATTTTATTATAGTCTGACAAATCAGAAATATAGATGCTGTCTAACTGGCATAACTCAAAATCAAGGAACCTTCGTCGCTCCTGCGGACCATTTTTAATAATATTTAAGTCTTCCGGAGAAAAAAAGACCATATTCAATATTCTAAACAATTCACCTGCTTTTCGAATCGGAACCCGATTGATCGCGATCCCTTTTGTACGATTTTGTTTTAGATGCATATCAATGCAGTATTCTTTCTCTCTTCGTACGACAGAAGTTCTGATATGAGCTTCCTGTTCCCCAAACCGGATCACTTCTTTATCCTTTGCGCCTTTGTGAGATTTTGTTGTTCCGCTCATATAGACTGATTCCAGAATATTAGTTTTCCCCTGCGCATTGTCGCCGTAAAATATATTGGTTCCGCAGTCAAACGAAATGTCCAGTGTCTCATAATTTCTAAAATTTTTTAATTCCAATGATTTGATGATCATGTTATCTGATAATTTTTATCGTTTCCCCGTGATAGGAAACGATTTCCCCACCGTGCAGCTTTTTCCCGCGCTGTGTCACAACCTGACCGTCTACTGATACCAGTCCGTCCAAAATTACCATTTTAGCATCGACTCCGGAATCAACAAGTCCTGCTTTTTTCAACGCCTGCCCAAGTTTAATAAATTCCTCGTTCTCGCGGATGTTAATTTCTGTCATATTTTCCTCCCCCTTTGTCCCGTTCTTCTAAACAGTATCGGGATTAAAGTTAACCGGGAGAATCAGATAAATATAGCTCTCGTCATCATTTTTAATAAAACACGGCGCTTTCGGATTTACCATGTAAATCGAAATTTCCTCGTCATCAATTACACGCAGCGCATCCATAAAAAACTTTGGATTAAATCCAATTAAAATATCTTTTCCTTCTTTGGAAATCATAATCTTCTCATTCATAGAACCGCTGGTAGAATCCATTTTCAACTTCATCACGCCGTCCATGATATTCATTATAATCGGTTTTTTCTCCCCCTCGCGTATCAGAGGAGTCGTACGGTCGATACAGCTTAACAATTCTTTTTTGTTGATGTTTATCTTTGTCTCATAATCGGAGGAGAGCATCTGTTCAACTTTAAAATATTCTCCCTCTATCAGCCTTGAAACCACAGTAGTAAATCCAAATTCAAATACAATGTGATTATCAGTCAGATAGATATAGACATCTTCTTCTGAATTTCCAGGCAGAATCTTGCTGATTTCCTGCAGGGTTTTCCCTGGCACAATCACCTTTTTAAATCCGTATTCTTCTTTTAATTCAATCTTGCGGATGGAAATGCGATGTCCGTCTAACGATACCACCTTTAACTCATTCTGATTAATTTCAAACAATTCCCCTGTCATCAGTTTATTTGTATCATTATCGGCAATTGAAAAAATAGTCTGCCGAATTACTTCTTTTAATGTATATTGTGAAATTGTAATCATTTCGTTTTTTTCAATATAAGGGATACCGGAAAAATCTTCTCCTGATTTGCCGATAATATTGAATGTTGCTTCCTCACAGGTAATCGTTGTCTTCAGGTAAACATCTGTCTCGATTACAACTTCATCTCCTGTTAATTTTCGTATAATTTCAAAAAAGAACTTTGCATCTATTGCTATAATGCCGCTTTCGACAATATCGCCTTCAATCACTGTCTCAATTCCAAGTTCCATATCATTAGCCGTTAATGTAATGACATTGGAAGAAGCATTGATCAGAATACATTCCAAAATAGGCATTGTTGTTTTGGAAGGTACTGCTTTTAGCACATTGTTGATTCCGTTTAATAAATTTGTTCTTGGACAGATCAGTTTCATATCGTTTGCAAACTCCCTTCTGCTGTGCGAAAAATTATACACATATATATAAATATATAAGATATTCAAAGTAGTAATAGTAATGTGTGTTTATATGTGAAAAAACGTTATCCTTTAAGTAAATTGAGTGATTCAGAGGTTAAATTATTAATTTTAATCGTTTAAAGCATGAGGATTTACGTCGGATAAGCTGTGTATGGATTTTTGATGCGTCACTCGTCATAAATTGATAAAGTGGATAAAAAAGGCACTTATCCATATAAATTCACGTAAAATTCTCAAATAATAGACAAAGAGACGTGAATAGATTAATTCGGGTTAATCTTCTTTTTAATCGTCTCGATTAGGTCACGCATTTTTTCGTTTGTTCTGCATTCTTCGGTAATTTTTTTGACACCATGTATTACAGTTGTGTGATCTCTTCCGCCAAGCAGGGAACCAATGGAATCCTGAGAGGCGTCTGTCATGGTTCCGCACAGATACATTGCAATCTGACGTGGTTTGGCAATTTCTTTCGTTCGGCTTTTAGAGATCATCTGGTCAAGTGAAATCTGAAAATGTTCCGATACAGCTTCAATAATCAACTGTGGTGTGATTTCTTTCGGCTTGTCCGGCGTGATAATATTTTGTAGCTCCTGTATAGCAGTTTCGAGGTTGATCTCCCTTTTTTCGAGGTTTGAAATGGCAAGCAGTTTGTTTAGCGCGCCTTCGAGTTCTCTGATATTTGACTTTATATTAGAAGCAATATAGTCAAGAATATCGTCGCTTAAAACCATGTCGTCTATTTCGACTTTTTTTCGCAGAATCGCCATCCTTGTCTCATAGTCCGGCGTTCCGATATCTGCCATCAGGCCCCATTCAAAGCGGGAGCGTATACGTTCCTCCAGTGTCTCCATATCTTTGGGAGGCTTGTCCGAGGTCAGAATGATCTGTTTTCGTGCCGCATGGAGCGCGTTAAAAGTATGGAAAAACTCTTCCTGTGTGCTTTCCTTTCCTATAATAAACTGAACGTCGTCTATCATCAGTACGTCAATCGTACGATATTTCTCACGCAGTTTATTCATTGCTGCAGCATTACCGCTTCGAATAGACTCAATTACTTCGTTTGTAAATTCTTCGGAGGTGACATAGATAATTTTGGCATCCTGATTGCGTTCCAGAATAAAATGTCCGATTGACTGCATCAGATGGGTTTTTCCAAGTCCGGGGCCTCCGTAAATATAGAGCGGATTATAAGCTTCTCCCGGTGATTCGGCAACGGCCAGAGATGCAGAGTGTGCAAAACGATTATTACTTCCGACTACAAAAGTATCAAACGTATAATTCTGGTTTAAGTTGGAATGAACTGTGGGTTGTGAAAATGTATGTTTCTTTGCAGGCTTATGAATCCGTATAGTGTCTTCAGGTGTAATAAAACGGATTTCATATTCGATATTAGTGATTTCAGCGATTGCAACTTTCAAAGGAAGGGTAAATCTTTTTGCAATATATCCAAGCGTCATGGAATCAGCCGGAACTAATATGTACAAAATATGATCCTCGATTCCATAAATTTCCAGAGGCTGAATCCAAGTCTGAAAGGATACGTCAGTGATATCGTGTTCTTCCTTTACGGTATAAAGAATTTCTTCCCATTTTTCAAATACGAGATCCATACTAATACTCCGTTTTCTTACAGGTTTAGGGGTAATATATAAATAAGCATAAAAAGTCTACACGTACCATTGTACAACATTTTTGTATTTTAATCAATCAAAAAAATATATCCACAAGTTATGCACGAATTGTGGATAACTTTTTCCACAAACGGTAAATAGGCGGTTTTCTGTAAGAAGTTCTTAACATATTTGTCATAAATCAGTGGAAAAATCAGGAATGATAAAAAATGAAATAGAGTTTCTTCCTTATATAAATACAAATTCACTTTTTCCACAAACAGAAAAACAGGCTGTGTGGAATAAGAAAGTAAAAGAAAACGAAGTTTTGCTTGACTTGTCCACTATTTTTGTTATAATAAAAAATGATGTTTTTTTTATTGCAGAGGAGGTGGATAAGAGATGAAAATGACATTTCAGCCGAAAAAAAGGCAGAGATCTAAAGTGCATGGATTCCGGAAAAGAATGAAGACTGCAAGCGGAAGAAAAGTGTTAGCCGCAAGAAGGTTAAAAGGAAGAAAGAAATTATCAGCCTAGACCACATCTTATGTGGTCTTTTCTTGAACAATAGGCGGTTCGCAAAGCGTACCGCCTATTGTTCTATGTATTGTGATGAGATGACAGAATGAAATTTTCAGAATCGTTAAAGAAAAACAGGGATTTTCAGGTTGTATACAAAAAAGGAAAATCTTACGCGAACCGATATCTGGTAATGTATATTTTAAAAAACGAGAGTGAAAAAAATCGTATAGGGATTTCGGTCAGCAAAAAAGTAGGGAACAGTGTGATCAGACATCATCTGACCCGTCTGATCAGGGAAAGCTACAGACTGCAGGAAGACATGTTCCATAGTGGTTTGGACATTGTAGTCGTTGCGAGGACATCAGCAAAAGGGATAACGTATTGGGAGACAGAAAGCGCATTGATGCACCTTGCAGGTCTTCATAAAATTTTGAAAAAAGAAAAGAAGATGGAATTGTTTTGAAAAAATTATTTATTGCTCTGATTAAATTCTATAGAAAGTATCTTTCTCCGATGAAATCGACAAAATGTCCTTATTATCCGACCTGTTCCGCCTATGGGCTGGAGGCAGTCGAAAAATATGGGGCAGTCAAAGGCGGAGCTTTGGCTTTATGGAGAATTTTAAGGTGTAACCCTTTTTCAAAAGGTGGATATGATCCGGTTCCATAGTTGGAGGTATATTAATTGTCAGATATGTTATTAACCGCTTATAACGGCGCTATTCTTGGGCCGATTGCAAAATTGCTCGGATGGATCATGAACGGGATATACTATCTCATGTTAAAGATGGGGTTGAACAGTATTGGTTTATCCATTATATTTTTTACGATTATTATCTATGCGTTAATGTTTCCGATTACCTATAAACAGCAGAAGTTTTCGAAGCTCTCGCAGAAAATGCAGCCTGAAATCAATGCCATTAATAAAAAATATCAGGGGAAGCGGGATCAGGCCTCTGCAATGGCGATGAGAGAGGAGACGCAGGCTGTCTATGATAAATACGGCGTTTCCATGACAGGGGGATGCGGATGGATGCTGATACAGTTTCCGATTCTGCTTGCTCTCTATCGTGTGTTCTTAAATGTACCGGCTTATGTAACTGAGGTAAAAAATAATTTTACTCCTCTTGTAGAGGGGATTATGGCATCCGGCGGATATCAGGATAAAATGGCAGGTCTGGTGAAAGATCTCAGCATTTATACAACTCCGGCTGCAGACTTTACGGTAACGGATAAAACAGCTCTCTCAAATTATATCATTGATGTGCTTTATAAATTAAGTTCCAGCGGTTGGGAGACTTTAAAAGATACATTTCCGTCGCTTTCCGATTCGATTGTAAGTGTTCAGCAAAATGTGTCTGAGGCGACAACTTTTCTATGTTATAATATCTCGGATACGCCATGGGAGATTATAAAGACCAGTTTTTCAGCAAATTTGTGGCTGATGGTGTTTGCAGCTGTGATGATTCCGGTTTGCTCTTATCTGACACAGGTGTGGAATATGAAATTAATGCCGCAGGCTGATCCGGCTGCTTCCGGCAACCCTAATTCGGAAAATATGTCAAGGCAGATGAAAATGATGAATAAGGTAATGCCGCTTACGTCTCTGGTGATTTGTTTTACCGTACCGGTTGGACTTGGCATTTACTGGATTGTCAGCGCCCTTGTACGCGTTGTACAGCAGTATATCTTAAACAGATATTTTGAAAAAGTTGACCTTGAGGATATCATAAAAAAGAACAGGGAAAAAGCGAAGAAAAAGCGCGAAAAAATGGGAATTTCCGAGAAACAGATTACTAACGCAGCGCGCATTAATACAAGGCAGATTGCAGAACCGGCGAAAAAAACAAATTCGGGCGTAAGCACAGAGCAGGAAGCAAAGTTAGAAAAAGCGAGCGAAATGAAAGCGAAAGCGAAAACGGGGAGTATGGCGGAAAAGGCAAACAGAGTACGCCAGTTTAATGAGAAGAACAACAGGAAGTAGCAGTCAGAAAGGATTGGTCTAGTATGGATTTTATTGAAATTTCAGCAAGGACAGTGGATGATGCCATTACGCAGGCAATGATCCAATTGGAGACAACGAGCGATAAGCTTGAATATGAAGTAATTGAAAAAGGAACAACCGGTTTTTTAGGCTTTGCAAGAAAAGACGCTGTAATCAGGGCCCGTAAAAAAAATGACGTCATTGATCATATCAAATCTTTTCTTGGAAAAGTATTTGATGCAATGGAGTTAAAGGTTGAACTTGAGATCGTGCAGGACGAGGAAGCGAATGTCATTAATATAGAGTTAAAAGGCGAAGAAATGGGCGTTTTGATTGGAAAAAGAGGCCAGACGCTGGATTCGCTGCAATATCTGACTAATCTTGTTGTAAACAAAAATGCCGAAAAGTTTGTAAAAGTTAAGATTGATACGGAAGATTACCGAAAGAGGAGAAGAGAGACACTGGAGAATCTTGCAAAAAATATTGCGGCGAAAGTTAAGAGAACCAAGCATTCCGTTGCACTGGAGCCGATGAATCCTTTTGAGCGAAGAGTTATTCATTCTACACTGCAGAATGATAAGCTGATTAAAACACACAGTGAAGGTGACGAGCCGTTTCGCCATGTTGTTGTTACATTGAAAAGAGAAAACAGGGATTATCGGAGCCGTGACCGCTATGAGCGCCGTGAAAACAGCGAGTATCGGCAGAATAACAGAGAATAAACAGAATGGTAACTGTCTTTTTGGGCAGTTACCTTTTTTCTTTATCGGAAAGGGGTTTTGTGAGATGAAAACGGAAACAATTGCGGCCATTGCGACAGGTATGACAAATTCGGGAATCAGTGTGATTCGAATTAGCGGGAAAGAAGCTATTTTGGTGGCGGACCGTATTTTTCATGCAAAGGGAGGCAGAAAGCTTGCAGAGGAGAAAACGCACACCATTCATTATGGTACGATATGTGACGGAGATGAAGTAATAGATGAAGTGATTGTACTTTTGATGCGGGCGCCAAGAAGTTATACAACGGAAGATACCGTAGAAATTGATTGTCATGGCGGTATGTATGTCACAAAAAAGATATTGGAGACCGTGATTAAGTATGGCGCTTCTCCTGCGCAGCCAGGAGAATTTACCAAGAGGGCGTTTTTAAACGGACGGATTGATCTTTCACAGGCGGAATCTGTCATGGATTTGATTCAGGCAAAGAATGAGTTTGCCAGGAAGAGTTCTATTTGCCAGCTATCCGGTATTCTTTCAAGAGAAATTAAAAACATAAGGGAAGCTATTTTGCATGAAATTGCATTTATTGAATCGGCGCTTGATGATCCGGAGCATATCAGTCTCGAAGATTATCCACAAAAATTGCACAATATTGTGGATAACTTGAGTATAAGATTGGACAAACTGCTTGCCTCCAGTGATAATGGAAAGCTTCTGAAAGAGGGGATTTCAACGGTGATAGTTGGCAAACCAAATGCCGGAAAATCCTCACTTCTTAACACGATACTTGGTGAGGAGCGGGCGATTGTTACCGATATTGCAGGTACCACAAGGGATGTATTAGAGGAACAGATTCAATTGGATGGTATCCTGTTAAATATCATTGATACTGCCGGCATTCGAAAAACTGAGGATATTGTGGAAAAAATAGGTGTGGATAAAGCAAAACAATATGTGGATAAAGCGGATCTCGTCATTTATGTGGTAGATAGTTCAACAGCATTAGATGAAAATGATGAGGAGATTATGGAACTGTTGAGAGAACATAAAGTGATTGTACTGTTAAATAAATCTGATCTTGAGACATTAACGACGGAACGGGAAATACGTTTGCGTATGGGAGACAATAAACAGTTTTGCGCGGTGCTGTCTGTCTCTGCAAAATGTCGTACCGGGATTGAAGATTTTGTAAAGACGATTCAAAAAATGTTTTTCCAGGGTGAAATTAATATGAATGAGGAGATTACCATTACAAATATTCGTCATAAAACCGCTTTACAGGAAGCGATTTCTGGTTTAAAGTTAGTAGAGCAGAGTATTTGTGACCGAATGCCGGAAGATTTTTATTCGATAGATTTAATGCATGCATACGAGTCTTTGGGCAGTATTTTAGGAGAATCGGTTGAAGATGATCTGGTAAACGAGATTTTTTCAAAGTTTTGTATGGGAAAATAACGATTGTTTCTGGTTAAAACACCATAACAGATTAGGAAAGAGAGATGTGAAATGCCTGCAGATAAAAAAACGGTTTCAACTTTGTATCATAAAATGGAAGAAGTATATGATGTTGTAGTGGTGGGCGCCGGACATGCCGGATGTGAGGCGGCTCTGGCGTGCGCGCGTCTCGGTCTTGAGACGATTATCTTTACTGTCAGTGTGGACAGTATAGCTTTGATGCCATGTAATCCGAATATCGGGGGAAGTTCCAAAGGACATCTGGTTCGGGAAATCGACGCGCTCGGCGGACAGATGGGAATTAATATTGATAAGACTTTTATTCAGTCCAAAATGTTGAATAAGTCAAAGGGTCCGGCAGTACATTCGCTTCGGGCACAGGCCGATAAGGCAAATTACAGCATGGAGATGCGAAAAACACTGCAGAATACAGAGCATCTGACGATACGGCAGGCTGAGGTTTCACAAATTGTAACAGAACAGGATGAAATAGCAGACTCTTATAATTTGTCAGTTTGTGGAGAGAAAAATAGAGACAGAATTGTAGGGGTTTGTACGGTGTCAGGAGCCTTTTATTATTGTAGAGCGGCTGTACTCTGTACCGGGACATATCTGCGGGCACGCTGTCTGACTGGCGAAATGATTACAAATACGGGACCCAACGGTCTGATGGCTGCGAATCATCTGACTGATTCTCTGGTTGCCCATGGAATTGAAATGTACCGCTTTAAAACAGGTACTCCGGCAAGAGTGGACAAAAGATCACTTGATTTTTCGAAAATGCAGGAGCAAAAGGGCGATGAAAAAGTGTCGCCATTTTCGTTTACAACAAATCCGGACGACGTGCAGATTGATCAGGTTTCCTGCTGGCTGACTTATACAAATCAGACAACGCATGAAATTATACGAAACAATCTGCATCGTTCTCCTATTTATGCCGGCATTATTGAGGGGACAGGACCGCGGTACTGTCCGTCGATAGAAGATAAAGTCGTCAAATTTGCGGATAAGGACAGGCATCAGATTTTTATTGAGCCTGAGGGAATCAATACAAATGAAATGTATATAGGAGGCATGTCTTCGTCTCTTCCTGAGGATGTGCAGCGCGAAATGTATCGGACGCTTCCCGGCATGGAGCGGGTTAAAATTGTGCGAAATGCCTATGCGATCGAATATGATTGTATTAATCCAAATCAGCTGTATCCGACTCTTGAATTTAAAAAAATAGAAGGGCTTTTTTCGGGGGGGCAGTTTAACGGGAGCAGCGGTTACGAGGAAGCAGCCGGACAGGGACTTGTGGCCGGAATTAATGCTGCAATGTCTGTTTTTGGAAAGAAGCCGCTTGTTTTAGATCGATCCGAGGCATATATTGGCGTGTTGATTGATGATCTTGTGACAAAGGAAAATCATGAGCCTTATCGAATGATGACTTCAAGAGCAGAATATCGTTTGCTTTTGCGTCAGGATAATGCGGATTTGAGGTTGACAAAGAGAGGATATGAAATTGGACTGATTTCAAAAGAGCGCTATGATTGGGTCTGCAGGAAAGAACGTATGATTGAACAGGAGATCAGGCGCGTTTCAGCAGTAAAAGTCGGAGCAAACGAACAGGTGCAGTCCTTGATGGAGAGTTATGGAAGTATTCCACTCAATACAGGTACATTTTTAACGGAGCTGATAAGGCGGCCTGAGCTTGACTATGTGAAACTTGCGCCGATTGACAAAGAACGCCCGATTCTTCCGGATGAAGTTGCAGAGCAGGTCAATATTAATATTAAGTATGAGGGATATATCACAAGGCAGATTAAGCAGGTAAAACAGTTTAAGAAGCTGGAGAAGAAGAAGATACCGGAGGATTTTGATTATGATCAGGTAAAGAGTCTGCGCATGGAAGCGCGTCAGAAGTTGAAGTTGTACAAACCTGTTTCAATAGGGCAGGCCTGTCGTATTTCCGGCGTTTCTCCGGCGGATATCTCAGTTTTGCTTGTCTCTATGGAAGTAAAATAGTTTACTTTATACAGAGAAAGGAAAAGTTTTTGTAACAAAGCGATACAAAAACAGAATGACGCAGATATGGATTATGATTATGTTAAGTTTTCAGACGAAATGAAAAAATTAAATGTAATATTAACAAACGATCAGATTGATCAGTTTATTGATTTCTATAAGCTTTTGATCGAAAAGAATAAAGTGATGAATCTGACTGCGATCACCGGATTTGAGGAAGTAATGGAGAAACATTTCCTTGACAGTTTATCTGTAACTTATGTGTTTCATCTTAATCAGCCGGATCTTAAAGTCATTGATCTGGGGACAGGCGCTGGGTTTCCGGGTATTCCTCTTAAAATTGTGTTTCCTGATATTA
This sequence comes from uncultured Roseburia sp., assembly GCA_947088345.1. GTDB lineage: Bacteria > Bacillota > Clostridia > Lachnospirales > Lachnospiraceae > Roseburia. The sequence goes on along the minus strand of CAMUGE010000026.1, from coordinate 22,583 downwards.
ATATTTTGCTTGTAGACTCTTTGAATAAGAGAGTTCAGTTTTTAAATGAAGTGATCTCCGAACTCGGGTTAAAAAAAATTAATACGCTTCATGCAAGGGCGGAGGATATCGCAAAAGATCGTCGATATCGAGAACAATTTAACCTATGCGTCTCAAGAGCCGTGGCTAATTTATCCACATTGAGTGAATATTGTATTCCTTTTGTAAAGGAAAACGGTTATTTTATTTCTTATAAGTCAGGACAGATTGAGACGGAGGCAGAGCAGGCAAAAAAAGCTGTTTCACGATTGGGCGGAGAATTGGAGAGAATCCATAAATTTGATCTGTATGAGCAAAAAAGATCTTTTGTTTTGATCAGAAAAGTTTCGGCAACTCCGAAGAAGTATCCAAGGAAAGCCGGTATACCCTCCAGAGAACCGCTGATGTAAGAAAATAAATAGATATGATAAAATATCTTCTAATTCGGATTGTTGTACGCAGAGCACCATGAAAAAATGATTTTTAAAAGATAAAAGAGAGCAGCTGCCCATATGGGCAACTGCTCTCTAAACCGCCATTTGTTGAATCAATCATCACGTAAGCACTTCTTTATATAGCCGCTTCTGCTTCCGTCCCAAGAGCAATGTATACATCTTCCGTTCAGAAAAACATGGTTACAGTTTGGATAGCCATATAGAATGTACGCACATTCCGGACACAATGCTGTCATTTTAGAACTCGATTTTATAAATTTACTTCCGCACTCATTACAAAATACGTATTTATCTTTCTTCATAATAATCTGCCTTTCTGCATTGCGAATGCAGGTCGCATTCGTTTTATGTGCATAAGCGACTTAGTGACTAACCATTTATGGCTTTGAAACGAGCAGTTACAAGTACTTTTCACTCTAACCCCCATGTCGCGGCTCTGCCGCGACATGGATCTGCGCGGAGAATCCCCTGTTTTTGGGGATTCTCTGGTGTGAGACTTAGTACTTCTTAGCGCGCGAACCTGTTTCGCGTTAGCGGATCTGCTGCGAGCTTTAGAAGTTCTTCTCACACTATTTCCGAAAAATTCTGATTGAATATAATCTTTACTTTTTAGGTAGTTTAAAATGTCTGCATTAATTCCAGAATTTTCTCAGGCATCTCCAGCTGTGGAATCGCTCCGGCATTTGGTAGATAAGCGACTTTGATTTTACTGTTTACTTTGCGGTACGACTCCATTGTTCTGATATCGCTGGAATGTTCAATACTTCCGATAATATACAGAGGAGTTTCCATATTTTTCAATGAATATTCAATTGCGTGGTCAAGAAAACCGCACTTTAAACTGGACATCAGGTATTTTCCATGGCTGCTCTCTTTATGAGAAGATTCATAGTAGGTATCGAGCATTTTTGTGGAGACGAGCTGCGGATTGTGAAAATATGTTCTGCGCAGTGTTTTTTCGATGTTGCTTTCTATGGTTTCTATATTGTAGAGAAATGTTCCGATCACTGGGAATTCCAGCAAAATTTTTTTGATTTTTATAAAAGGATCTGATTTGACAGGCAGTGTTTCCAGTGAAACCGGATTGATTGCGGTAATACTTTTAATCAGATTAGAATCCATACCTGCCGCCTGAATCACAAAGGAAGCGGAATTGTGTGACACAATGATGTCGGGACTCTCGCCGATTATGTCATGAATAAAGTCTGTGATCAGCTGAACGTACAGATAATTGGTATAAGTCAGATATGGTTTTTCGGAACGACCGCATCCCAATAAGTCAATCGTGTAAACAGTATGCTGTTTTTCCAGTTTTTTGGCAAAACGGCACCATTCATAGGAGGAGGCAATAGGTGAAAGATCATGGATTAAAAGGATCGGAGAACCTTTCCCATGTTTCTGATAATAGATTTTTCCTGTTTTTGCCGTGTAGAATTCACCGTGATCGGTGTTTAACATATGTTTCATTTCTACAGTGTTGTCTATAAAACGGTTGATAAAATGGATTGTTCCGGCAGCAACAGCAGTGAAACAGAGGAAATGTTTGATATTTTTTTTCATAAGCGCTGCACCTTTCTAAATGTAATAAAATGTTCTCTATTCTTATTATAGCCGCTTTTTCTTTCTTATACAAACACAAAATAAAATTATTTTTCTTTTAGAAAGAAAAATAAAACGATGCTTGGATAAATAATTGACAAAGATTATTGTGAGGACGCTGTGTGCCAAAGGCGCATGTTTCTTTGTAAACTGAATCAAAGTGTCGTCATATTCTCTGCAGTTCTGCTGTGCGGCAAACTTGACAATATGCAGCTTGTTACGGAAGTATTTGATGTTATAATCTTTGATGATTGTGAAATTTGAAGTGAATCGTAATGTCAGGATCATTTTCCGATTTATGAGTTGAAATATCAATTTTAAGATGTTAAAATTTTCTTAAAGTATATTATAGGGGGGCTTTAACCATATGATAAAAATTGCAGCGTGTGTTTGTAAAATTTTTACGAAATTAGGTGAAAAATCATATTCGAAGAGAGTTATATCAGCTGTTTTGTGCGTCTGCATTCTGATACTCTCTGTCTGTGCAATGTATTATGATTTTTCAGTTGTATCAGAAACGGATATTTCTGCGAATCGACTTCAGATGCCGGATGAGATACAGGCGCAGAATTTGGAAAGTCTGGCAAAAAATAATTTGGATAGTAAATATACGGAGTCTGCCAATGAAAATAATTCTGGGTTGGAAAATGAGGACAATTTGAATCCAGGGACAGATGACGAACAAGCTGAGAACAGTGAAATCTCAGTTATGGATTCTGAATCTGACAATAATATGGGTAGTACAGAGTCCGGTGTTTCCGGAAATAATGGGAATCAGATACAGGAAGATGCCGGCAGTCATGTGGACTGGGATGAAGTAACAGGAAATCCGGATAATACAGATGAGGAAAACAATACTTCAGGCAGCGAAAATACGGGATCTGCAGATGACAAAAATGGGAATACAGATGTTGAAAGTTCAGAAACCGGAGAAAGTGAATCCGTAAATCCGGAAAATGAAGATGATGCTTTCGATAGCAATGGAAGTGAGGACTCAGGATCTGAAGTTGTTGGAAATGAAAATACAGAAATTCAGGATTCGGAGGAGAATGAAACAGAATCAGAAAATGAAGGGCAGGATACAGAAAGTGAAACAACCCAAAATCCGGGAAATGAAAATACAGAAATCGGAAATACTGAGAGTACAGAAACTGGAAACACAGAGGCCACAGAAACAGAGACCGGAAATACAAAGGGAGATGAGAGCGATCTTATTGAGCCAAATGGTACGGAAAGATTGGATACGGAAGACACAGAAAGTTTAGATTTTGGTGAAGCACTTGAGGATACCGAAAAGAACGATTCAGATGGAAAAGGCATTTTTTATCAGGCAAACGATACATTTGAAATAACAGAGGATATCAGTCTTTATGCTATATTTGAGGAAACGAATCTATTTAAGGTTTCTTTTTATTCGGGTGAAAATTGTAACAAAGTGACAGAGAAAGTAAAGTTTGATGACCAGACAAATTCCGGAGTGATTCGTATGCTGATTCCGGAAAATATGGACGGCTGGAATCCACTTGGTTGGAGTTTGAGGACAGATGAATATACGGGAGGTATCGCAGCAGAACAGGAAATGGAAATTACGGCGGATACGGAATTTTATGCCACTTATAAAAAAGACGTTACCATCACTTATAAGAAATCGGATTCTGATGAAGTAATCACACAGCAGACGGGATTGTGTTATGCCAATGTGCATCAGGAAATCAGTTATCATCCTGCAGATTTTACAATTGAATCTGAATGGACAGAAAAAGGTATGCGTTTTATCGAGTGGAATACAGAAAGCGACGGGAGGGGCGAATCTTATCAGCCGGGCGAAATTATACCGATCAAGGAGAATATTACGCTTTATGCAATTATGGAAGAACAGGATGGGTTTTACGTATCATATTATTCCGGTGAAATGTGCACAAAACAATCTGAGACAGTAACAATGGATGATGACAAACAAGCTGTCGTGATCACACAGATTCCAGAGGAAATACCTGGTTGGACTGCAGTCGGCTGGAGTACGGACGCCTTATCTTATCAGCCGGAAATTGGGGTACAGGATACAGTTTCCATCAAAGACGATACGGAATTTTTTGCAGTTTATGAGAAAGAAATTTTTGTTTCCTACAGGATTCCGGAGGAAAAGGAAGAATTTTTTTCGGAGGCAAAGACGGCATATTGTAATGTGCATAATGAAATCAGTTTGAGTTATCCGGAATTTCAAATTGCCTCTCAGATAGATAAAAAAGGATATCATTTTCTTGGTTGGAATACAAAAGAAGAGGGCTCGGGAATTTCTTATGAACCGGATTCCATGCACGAATTTAATTCGGATATGGTTCTCTATGCACAGCTGATTGATGATATTGCGCCTGTATTTCTGGATATCTCTTATAACGAAGGGCATAAAAATCTGCTTGATTGGGTGATTCGTAAGAAAAGTTTATTAATAACTGTTCCGCTTATAGAAGAAGGAAGCGGAATAAAAAATCTGGATTATATCTTTTTACCTGAGCAGGGAGAACAATCTTCCGGAACTCTAAATTATGGAGATATAGATGACGACAGCAGTGAGAAAGTGGATTCTACTGAAATTACTCAAATGAAAGAAGACGACTTCAATCAAAGCGATCCTGTCGGAACTGTCATTTTTCGTGAAAATGATGAAAATATAGCAGCAGAGATTACAGTTAATACAGATTTTAAGGGAAAAATTGTATTGACTTGTACTGACAATGCGGGCAATGTGTCGCTTCAGAATACAATCACTTCAAACGGCGGCGTTATTGTGGAAAACATAGCTCCAATAGTTTCGTTTTCTTCAAAGGACGGAGATATTTCCGCATTGTTTGAAAAAGATATGATTCTTGATGTTTTGATTGAAGACGACGTGGACAAAAGTGGTATTTCCGGCGGTATCTTTCTGATTACTTATCAGGTAGACGACGGATTGCCGGAAGAAATTCGTATTGATGATGAAATTTTATCTTCTTACAGGTTTGAAATTCCGGTAGTCGGAGACGGAAAGCATAAAATTCTTGTCTCTGCAGTTGATCATGCCGGAAACGAAACCGCAAGAGAAATAGAAATAACAATTGGAGGAATGCATACTTATTATGTGGAACATTACCAACAAAATCTTACCGGCGATGGTTATACATTATTTGAGCGTGTGCAGGAAACCGGATGCATAGAGGAAACGGTCATTGCAGATGCAAAACAATATGTTGGATTTATACAAAATAAAACAAATCCGCTGAACCAGTTATCCGGTGTGATAGCAGGTGATGACAGTCTTGTTTTAAAAATTTATTATGACAGAATCCTATATGGCGTAAGTTTTGATTTAAACGGCGCAAATGGAAATGCTCCTTTGGCTCAGGCTGTACGTTATGGTGATTTTGTAAAAGAAGTCGATGATCCGGTTAGGAGAGGGTATACATTTAAAGGATGGTATACTGATGTCGCCGGTACGAATGAAAACTATTGGAATTTTGCAGAAACAGTGGAACAAAATACAGATCAGAACATTGTTACACTATATGCAAAATGGGCAGATGAAACAGCGCCTGTTTTGATGGATACCGAGATTGAATCCGGATATACTAATTTTTTTGACTGGATTATTAAAAAGGATAGTCTTACGCTGACAGTGCCGATTATCGAGGAAGGAAGCGGAGCGGATTTTGCGGAGTACACTTTGCTGTCTGAGAGCGGAGATACTTTGACAGCTATGGCTGAATTAATTTATGAAGAGACAGAAATAAAGAATAGTACGGATTCTGTGAATACGGCGGATGATTGTGTACAGTCAGTATCAGCGTATGCTGTTGTAGTGATTGAAGCTGATTTTAAAGGAAGTATTTATCTTACCTGTTCCGATCAGGCAGGAAATATTTCGGCAGAAAAATGTCTTGTTGCAGAAGATGGAGGGGTCATTGTTGAGGATAATGCACCTGATATTATTATTAAATCTGAAAATGGCAATTTAGCAAAACCTTTTTATCGAAATATTTCTTTGGATATCGAAGTCCATGATGATGTAAATGAAGATGGAATTACCAGTGAAATTAAGAGTATTACATATCAGATAGACGGAACAAAATATCAGATACCGGATAAGGAATTTACTGACGGTATGGTTGATTCCTATTATTTCAGCGTTGACATCACAGATACAGGGGATCATCTGTTTTCTGTAACTGCCGTTGACCATGCCGGTAATCAAAATACGGTACAGATTTCTATTACGATATTGGCAAAAGAGGAAAAAATAAAAAATCATATAGTGACGACTTCTACAGCAGTACAGGTAAATGATGTTCCGGTAAATAGTCTTCCGGAAGAGCCGCAGACAGGTGATTCCACACAGACAGGCGTATCTATTATAATATTTATTATTGCCGGTTTTACGTATTTGTTCATCTGTTTTAATACAGAAAAGGATCTCTGTGATTCTGCTGTCACGCCTGAAGCAAGAAAAAATAAAATAATTGGTCAGCTGCTTTCATGGGCTGAGAAAGGAAAAAGCGTGCGCAGAATGTTAGCATGTGCGGCGATATTTTTTGTATTAGGATATTATCATCTGGCAAAAAAGTGGGACGTTAGATGGAAAGGTATCTATGAGAAATAAAAAGAAATTTCGTATTGTAAGAATAATGCTTCTTATTATTATGGCAGTTTGTATGTTTCAGATTGTTCGCGACTTATATTTTATATCTGAACATAAGGTACAGCAGCAGAAATTACGGGAAATTGCAGGAACAAATGATACAGAGATCAGTCATAATGATAAGAAGCATTCACAGTCAGCCGATTTTCATTTTTTGGATCAATATATGGAACTTTATCAGATAAATCCGGATCTCAGAGGATGGCTGACAATTGATGGAACAGAAATTGATTATCCTGTGATGCAGTCGGAGGATAATGATTATTATCTGGAACATAGTTTTTATGGAAAGAAGAATAAATATGGTTGTCTATTTGTGAAAGATTTTGTTGATATCAATTCTTTGGAAACAAATTTTATTGTATATGGACATAATATGAAAGACGGCGCTATGTTCGGTACATTAGATAAATTTCAAAGCGAAGAATATTTTAAAGAACATTCTGAAATATATTTTTATACATTTTCAGAGATTCGTATTTATGATATTATGGCTGCATTTCAAATTAAATTATATGATGAGGAAGAAGATTTTAAATACTATGAGTTTTACCAGGCAGAAAATCAAGAGCAATTTGAGTATTTTTATAAAAATGTCATGGATAGAGCACTGTATGATACAGGAATGACAGCAGAATTTGGAGATTCTTTTATTACTCTTAGCACCTGTGCTTCTCAGAAAAATGATAGTAGATTTGTCTTGGTCGGAAAACTGAGAAATTAAAATGTTTCACGTGAAACATTTTAGTTTTCTCTATTATTTCTTGCGTGTTTAAAAAATATTCATTGGTTGTAATTATTTTGTAATTATTTTGCAGTTCTATTTGACGATTTTTTAAACACGCTTTACTTATTTTATTTGAAAGGCGATTGTGAAACTATCTCACCAAATTTATATTTGGCTGAGCAATATGCTTACCGGATTTATGCAAATCCACAGTGCGGATACTATGTGAGGGGCGTTTTGGACAACCATTTTATACGAGGTACCACCTATAAAGGAGGCAAGGTGATCGGGAACATTGGCAATCTAAAATATATTCTGCCGCAGAATCGGAAGCCCGACTTGAAAAAGCTAAGTCTGAGAAGCTTTCGAAGTTTCACAATTATCTGATTTATTGGATATTAGAAAGAGGTTTCTATTTTTCTGAAATACTTGAACGATGTAATAAACAATAATTAATTTTTTAGCTATGATTTTTCCATTTTGTGTCAAATAGAATAGGAGTATTAATATATTTCTAAAAGCGCTGCGCTGTTTCTTATTGTTTATATTGTGAAAAATCATTTTTTACACAGCGATTTGTATCCGCGTAATAAAGTCGCTATGCATATAAAAAATGCGAACTGCGTTCGCGATACAGAAGTAGAGATTATTATGATTTCCTTTTCGAAAATTTGACCCATTAAAAAAGGCTTATAAATATATATACATTGTAAATAGCAGATAGATATTTTATAAAAAATATTACTTTTTGGGATGGTGTACTCATTGAAAAACTCAGAAAGCATAAATGTGATAACGAAAGTTTTTGCTTTAGCATCTGTATAGATTATGAAGATTCGAGGAGGATTGCTATGAAAAAGAAGATGCTGATAGTTATATTCATATGCATATTATTGATAGGAATTGTCATTGTTGCTTATTATGATGTTGGCGAAAAAAAACCATTTAAAGATTTGGAACCATCCGAAATAGTGTCAGCCACAGTACGATTGACTCCGCCGGATACAACCATTCAAATTGAAGATATTGAGGAATTAACAGGATATTTGAAAAATGTGGTTATCTATAATGAAGACAACTCCTATACAGAGTATAGCGGACAAGGCGTGATTTTTACGCTGCAATTATCAGACGGAACACAGACAGAAGTCATGGCATATAACCCATTCTTTGTGATTGATGGTGTTGGCTATAAGACAAAATATGAACCATGTCAGGCGTTTAATACATATGCAAACAGACTGTTAAATAATGAAAATGCCAATATCTATTAGAAAAGCCGCCTGGAAAATGGATTAACGATCATAAGTGATGAGACTGATTTTGATACGGTGTTGGGGACTTTATATGGCAGATAAGAAATAGCGATGAAACTTCTACCGAAACACAGGTCGATAGTCCGCATCCGTTAGATTAAAAAAATTTGCTTTTTAAATTTGAAACTTTAAAGCCAACTGCTACTTTGAATTTTGCAGAGAACCCCAGTTCATTTTTAGTCATTCAGTGTTGGAATGAGAAGCATTAAAACAACCAGGATGCAAGCAGTGAAACGATAACTATTGACAGTTATGAAATAGAGTTGAAACCAGCCGGATAATTTAGGAAGTTGTTGCTAAATGGGATACTAACAAACTCATGGGTTTTCCAAATATTGCAATTACTGATTTTAAGCCACCTGAGGTGGCAGCAGGAAGTTAAAGCAAAACCGGCAACCCCTTTTCTGGATCTGCGCCGGAATAAGGAAACGCTGAAAGAGTTTCTGAAACGGACAGCTGAGAATGTGCTGCAGCTGGCAGGCCGCCAGCGCTTTCCGCGCACAGGCAGAATAGTCCTTTTCAGGAGCAGAGCAGGCAGGCTGCCGGCTAAGCCGGTAATCCTTACCTGTGCCGAAAATGTCACATATAATCCCTGATCCGACAGGAGAAACTTGCATTTAACGATTTCTTTTGCGGCTCTTCGAACATAAACTGCATTTACAGGTTTATATTACAGTTCCTCAAATAGAAAACGTTTTTGGAATGGAGTATTATGATAGGATAGATGTATTTTTTATCAATATAAACTGTGTTTGGAAGAGATAATAGGAAAGTAAAAATAAAATGAAATATTTATTATTGTATTTAATTTTTAAAGCTGAATCTTTTTGCTATGTATTTTTAATACCATCTTTCTTATTATTCTAACGTAAAGTATTCGGTGCTTTTTAATATTTTTAGAAACTTACTCTAACTATTTAGAAAAATATTGTATTTTTAGTAGTTTAAAATTTTGAAACTCTGTCCACGCATAAAAGCTTGGTTGATCAAAATATTCAATCTTTGTACCTTTGCTCCAGAGGTTAATATTTTTGAGGTTATTTTCCCTTTGTATGTAGTTTTATTGTACCGGAGGTCTTTGTCTAGAGAAGAGCCTTAGACTTTATTTTTCACAGTAACATAATATTTTCTTAGATATAAAAATGTTTCACGTGAAACTTAAAATTTTGAAACTCTGTCCACACATAAAAGCTTGGTTGATCAAAATATTCAATCTTTGTACCTTTGCTCCAGAGGTTAATATTTTTGAAGTTATTTTCCTTTTGTACGTAGTTTTATTGTATCGAAGGTCTTTGTCTTAGAGAAGAGCCTTAGACTTTATTTTTCTCAGTAACACGATATTTTTTTAGATAAAAAAATGTTTCACGTGAAACATTTATTTTAATAATTACGAAATGCTATCTTTTTTTAAAAGTGAAATTTTGATATTTTATGGATACACTTTTTTGTAAGCATTAGATAAAGTTGAGTAGATATAAGTTAAAATTTTGATACTTAGTATTAATATTTAATTTCTATGAATTTGTTTCTGAATACATGGTTGATGCTGGTATCAAAAAGTGTGAAAAAGTGAATTGAATTATGCTATCATAATCAATAATAAAGCATTGATACGGATAGAAGCAAAATCTGCAAACACGAAATTAGCGCCCAGACACATAGGCCAGTTAATATGTTAATTTACAGTTACCAGAGCAAAATTAGGAATAGTAACTTATGTATCGTCTGACAATTTTTTTGGATCTGGAAGAACACAGTATAATAGGTACCATTCCATTTTTATAATTTGATCTTTCTTATATGCTAAAAGAAAGCATAGAGGAACTGACACATTTTCAGAAAGAATTATTAATAACAAATCCAAAATTACAAATACGAAAAAACGACATGAAGAACCGGTATAAAAAATACGAAACTGCAAAGATATAAGTCATTTCATAGTATAAGGTAAGTTGGAATGAAAATTTAAGTTTGTCAGATTTACTGAGATTTTAATTTTTAAGGAAACAAATGAATGATTGTAATATTTTGACGCAATGTTTTGTGATACATTTTTAAAAATAAATTGCAATAGCAGCTATATATATTTTATGGGATAAAACATTATGCCATAAAACTAAGACTAAGTAATTTTGAATAAAAAATTGAAATCTCAAAAAATAAAATGTTTCACGTGAAACATATTAAATAACTAATATATGTTTTTTATGTTTATTACAAAATAAGATCAAATAAAATTTAATATGATATATATATTCGTATGCTAAAATTTTCTCATAGAACTAAATTAAATTTATATAAGCTATAGTTGTTTTATTAAGTATTCAGTAAGTGAAAAATTGTGCAGTTCTTTTTATGAGGACAGAAAAAAATAATTGAGATTCTATCATAAGTGCATTTATGGAATAAAGCAGAATATAATAATTTTTTGGCATAAATATGTTTTTCAGAATATTATGATTTACAGCCATGATAAAAGTCTTATCTTGGCGTAGAAGTATTAAGGAGGTCTTTAAGGAATGAAAAAGCTTTTATCCGTAGTTAAGATTGTTGTATTTATCGTTCCGATTTTTTTAGTTATTTTATTAGGATTAGAAATCTATGGGAATATGAATCCTGACCGCATAATATTAGAAGCAAGATTGATAGGCGTATGTTTGATAATTGAATTAATCTATGTTTTTTATAAGTTATATGCAGAAAAGCGATAGTAATTATTTGAATGTTCAAAACAACAATACGAAATAATTTATAGATAAAAATATTAGAATAAAATAATTCTGATAGAGAAATTCGAAAATTAATCTTTAATTGAAATAAGAATATAACAAAACATCATCAAAATCAATCATTTCAAATCAGAACATAATTTTACAAATTACCGGGTCAATAAAAAAATCAGAAATATCATTCGTAAAATTATGAAAACGGAAACTGATGAACTATAGTATTTTTATAGTGTAGAATAAGTTTGAGAAAATTATTTATTTACTTTATTTATTATAAAATTAGATATGAGGTGAAAAAATGATAGTAGATTATCTGAAAGATTTAAAAAAAGATCTTCTAATGGAAAGAGATGAAACAGAAAAAAATTTATCTAATTTACAGTTAAAACAGAAGGAAAACGAAAAATTATATCAAATGATACAGGAGGAAGAAGATTTAAATTATGATTTGTTTGCGCCAAGAGCAGATCAGTCAAAAAACAGAAAACGGATACTGGAACTTGAAAAAGAGGGAAGATCGATTCTATCCTATATCAGAGCAGAAGAAGAAAAAAGAGAGAAATATAATCATAAAATTGAGGAAATGGAATCCCTGATTCAAAATATAACGGATATGATTTCGGAAAAAGAAACACTTCGGCGTGAAAACAGTGATGAAAAAGAAGAATTGTATCGTTTTCATATGTTAGAAATTCAGGAAACAGAGAGACAGAGAATATCGAGAGAATTACATGACGATACAGTACAGAATTTAACAAGTCTGATTCATAAAACAGAACTATGCAGTAAACTGGTAGAAATGGACCCGGTTCGATGTAAACTGGAACTTGCTTCTATGACAAAATTTCTTCGTGAAATTATCACTGATACCAGAAATATGATCTATAATTTACGTCCTATGTTATATGATGATATTGGATTGGAAGCTGCAGTAGAACGTGTGCTGGAAAAACTGGAACTGAAAACGTCCAGAAAAATAATATGTTTTGAATTACAGGGAGAACCTTATCAATTGCCGTCAGTTGTGGGAATTACAATACTGCGTATTATTCAGGAGGCATGCAGTAATGCCCTTTGTCATGCTAATTCTGCGTCAATTCATGTATTACTTTCCTACGAACCAGAACATATATATATCAATGTATCAGACAATGGGGTTGGATTTGATTTAAATAAGATAAATACAATTAATGCGAGTGATAATTCCGGATTTGGGCTGGCAATGATGAAAGAGCGCGTGTATCTGTTGTCGGGGAATTTGAATATTAAGACAGAACAAGATAACGGAACAACAATTGAAGTTACAATACCCACTGATAGAAAGAAAATAGATTAAGAAACTTCAGGGAGGAAAACGATGGCTGTTAAATTAATGATTGCAGACGATCATTCTATGATACGTGAGGGACTGAAACAATTATTGGAATTGGAGGGAGAGTTTGAAGTAATTGAAGAGGCAAAAGACGGAGAGGAATGTATTGAAAAATTAAAGAAAATTATACCGGATGTTTTATTATTAGATATCAATTTGCCAAAAAAGAATGGACTGCAGGTTTTGGAAGAAATTAGAAAAGAAAAAAAGAACTATAAAATATTAATTCTGACAGTGCACAATGAAGTCGAATATTTAATGAAAGCAGTAGAAGCGGGGACAAATGGATATTTGCTGAAAGATTCAGAATCAAGTGAGTTAAAAAAGGCTATTAATCATATTGTAAATGGTCAGGACTATATTCAGCCGACATTAATTCCTGCATTAAATGCAAAAATGATTGAAAAGGATTCTGACGCTGTTATGCTGGAGAGTCTGACAAAGCGGGAAATTGAGGTTTTGAAATTACTTACAGTTGGTATGTATAATAAAGAAGTGGCAGAAAAATTAAGTATCAGTGAACGTACTGTAAAAAATCATGTTTCCAATATCTTTAAAAAAATCAATGTTACCGATCGAACACAGGCAGCTGTCTTTGCGATTCGAAACGGATTGGTAACAATTTAAAAAAGCCTGTTTACAAAATAAATAGATAGATATGCAAAGCGGAACTTTTGTGTATTTTTATTATCGTTAATCATCGTCTGCCTGAAAGATGACAAAATTTTAACTGACCGAAGTTAATTATGCAGAGACAAATTTTATACTCTGCAATCCACTTAAATTAACACGTTCAGGGTATCTGTACATTGAAATAACAATGCAGAATGAATCAGTTAATCTAAACAGCCATGTGGAAATTTGTTAATGTATTGTGCATGAAGAAAAAAATATTTTGCTTGAAATAGATAGACTATGGTATTTTGATTCTGGTAGTGTTATAATGTAGTTTGTGATTAAAATCGAAAGGAATATTATATCATTATGAGTAGAATTATAGCAATTGCAAATCAAAAAGGCGGCGTAGGGAAAACAACAACTGCCATTAATTTATCGGCTTGCCTTGCCGAGGCAGGGAAAAAAGTATTAACGATTGACCTTGATCCACAGGGGAATATGACAAGCGGCCTGGGAGTGGAAAAGGAAGAGGTTGAAAATACAGTGTATGAATTAATGCTGGATGAGTGCTCCATTAAAGACAGTATGACAGACACGGTTGTGGATGGATTAAAAATCATTCCTTCCAATGTTGATCTTGCGGGAGCCGAAATTGAATTGTTGGGAATACCGGATAAAGAGAATATTTTAAGAAATGCTGTTGATTATATTCGGGAAGATTATGATTTTATTATAATAGATTGCCCTCCGTCGTTAAATATGCTGACAATTAATGCAATGACGACTGCAGATTCTGTTCTTGTTCCGATACAATGCGAATATTATGCACTGGAGGGATTGAGCCAGCTGATACATACAATAGATCTTGTTCAGCAGCGTTTAAATTCGAATTTGGTGATTGACGGCGTCGTTTTTACTATGTATGATGTGCGAACAAACCTGTCTAATCAGGTTGTTGATAATGTGCGTTCCAATTTGGATGCAAAAATTTATAATACACTGATACCAAGAAATATTCGTTTGGCGGAAGCTCCTTCCCATGGACTTCCAATCAATCTTTACGATTCAAAATCAGCCGGGACAGAAAGTTATCGTTCTCTGGCAAAGGAAGTAATGGAGAGAGGAGAATCTTAAGATGGCGGCAAAAAGAGGTGGTCTGGGAAAGGGATTGGACAGTTTAATTCCCAGTGTAAAGCCGGAAGCAGCTGGAAACGCTTCAACGGGTGAAACTCAGGAAGAAAAAGACGGGATTCTTGTCAATATTAATAAAGTCGAACCAAATCGTGATCAGCCGAGAAAAAATTTTGATGAAGATTCTCTGATGGAATTATCTGAGTCAATCAAACAGTTTGGCGTGTTACAGCCATTGCTGGTTCAAAATAAAGAAGATTATTATGAGATTATAGCCGGAGAGAGAAGATGGCGCGCCGCAAAGATGGCAGGTTTAAAAGAAGTTCCTGTGATTATAAAAAGTCTGACAAACCAGGAAGTAGTTGAAATTTCTCTAATTGAAAATATTCAGCGAGAAAATTTAAATCCGATTGAGGAAGCCCTGGCATATAAGCGTCTTCTGACGGAATTTCATTTAAAACAGGACGAAGTGGCGGAACGCGTATCGAAAAGTCGTACGGCAGTTACAAATTCGATGCGGCTGTTAAAATTAAACGAGAAAGTTCAGCAGATGGTAATTGACGATATGATTTCAACCGGACATGCACGCGCCCTGCTTGGGATTGACGATTCTGAAAAACAATATGCCACTGCGCAGCGTATTTTTGATGAAAAACTAAATGTCAGAGATACAGAGAAGCTTGTCAAGAAAATTCAGCAGGAACTGGCGTCGCAGCAGTCGGAAAAGCCCGTAAAAGAATCTGATCCCGCTTTGAAAGCCGTTTTTAATGAGCTGGAAGAAAAAATGAAAGCAATTCTGGGAACAAAAGTTTTGATTCACCAGAAAGACACAAACAAAGGAAAAATAGAAATTGAATATTACTCAATGGATGAATTGGATCGAATTATGGACATGTTAAATTCTATTCAAAAATAGAACGTGTGTTTTGGACTGACAGGAGGATTTCTATGATTTCAAGATACTTAGGATTTGAATCCGATTATGTGATAATCGGACTTACAGCTGTTGTGTTATTGCTTCTGATCTTGTATATTATTAATATAGTACAGATGAAAAGATTAAAAAAGAATTACAGGACTTTTATGACAGGAAAAGATGCGATGAGTCTGGAGGATCTGTTAAAAGAAAGATTCAAACAGGTTGATACGTTAATGCAGTCAAATGAAGATAACAGACAGGATATTCAGAAAGTGAATTATGTGATGCAGAAAACTTACCAGAAAATGGGACTGGTCAAATATGACGCGTTTCATGAGATGGGAGGAAAATTAAGTTTTTCACTGGCAATGCTCGATGTAAAAAATAATGGATTTATTATCAGTGCAATGCATACCAGAGAAGGCTGCTATACCTATATCAAGGAAATTGTGGATGGCAACTCGCCAATTATTTTATCTGAAGAAGAAAAGGAAGCTTTGGAACGTGCTATGGATTCAAAATAAGTCAGTTTGATTTTTTGCGGAGAGAGTGTGTCTATGAAAAAAAATGTGAAATATTTAAAGGGCGGTGAGATCTTATCCGATCCTGTTTACAAAACAGAAAACGAGATACTGATTGAAAGCGGAACCATACTAAAACAGGAATATTTAAAATTACTGTTTGATTTTGGAATCAGTACCGTTTCCATACAAGATCAATATGAGTCTTATGAAAAACCTCATTTGATTATGCAGGAGGAGAAAAAAAAAGAGTATGTGGAAAAAATTCGCATGATTTTAGAGGGACATATTTATCGTGATATTTATCATGGCAATGAATCGCTCAGGCAGGTCAGAGAATTATCAGAGCAGCTTATCTCAGATCTGTGGGATATAAAAGAAAGTGTTGTATTTGATATAGAGCCGCATGACGGCAATTTATATGAACATACTTTTATGGTTACAGCGCTTTCTATATGCATTGGAAAGAGATTAAAACTTCCAAAAGACAAAATAATCGAAATAGGGCAGGGTTGTTTATTGCATGACCTTGGATTGCGTTATATTACAGTACCCTACAAAAATTTCAGAAAAGAGGAGCATGTATCGGCAGAAATTTTTGAATTAAAAAAGCATACCATATTGGGGTATTCGGCGTTGGAGAGCGCAGCATGGCTGAGTGATACCGCAAAACAGATGGTTCTTTCCCATCATGAAAAAAAGGATGGATCGGGATATCCACTGAAACAAAAATCAAAAGAGATTGAATGTCTGATCATTCAGGTATGCGATGCATTTGACTGTATGATTTCCGGTATGGAGTGCGTTGCCCAGGATATAAATGAAGCAATTCATTATATTCTTTCAAATAGCGGAAATTTGTATGACGCCAGAGTAGCGGAAATTTTCTGTGGGATGGTTGCGCATTTTCCAACCGGTACGATTATATATAATGGAGAGAAAACAGGTGTTGTTACTGAGCAGACAATTCAGTCAGACTGTCCTGTTATTAAGTTTTTGGATGAGATAGAGGGAAGACGTAACAATACAGAAATAGATTAATCTTGTTTTGGAAGGGCTTGGTTAAAACATGCATAAATTTTTAAGAGCAGTAGGCTTTTCAGATATAAAAAAAGAAGAATTTAAAAAGATTTGCAGTCAAATCGCCGACAATCCGACTGTCAGTAAAACTGCGATAGATTCAGAAGGAAATCAATTTTTGGAAGTTTCCGGCGAATTTGGAGATTCGTTTGGAGTAACTTTGCGTGGAACGACTGCTAAAGACGGTACAACAGAGTTTGATTATTATTATCCGTATATTCATGGATCTAAAATCTCTACATTGGAATCAATTGATGTTGAGAAATATGCAGAAAAAGAGGCATATGCAGGAATCTGTGAAGAAATGCGATTAAGCGTCACTCTGATTTTTTATCTGCAGAATGTCGCAGAATATTTAAACCGATTGGACAGGCCCGCTCAGGAAAGGCAAATCAACGGCGCAAAATTAGGAGCTCTTTCCACCGAGGGAAAGATTTTGCTTCCAATCAGCACAGAGGGGCAGGAGCGTGCGGAACGAATCCTGAGTGAGTGCAGAGAAATGAGCTATTTTATGACAGCCGGGGACGGAGGGGAATTATTGCCGGAACATATGGGCATTGGAGATATGGACATGTTTTATATGTTGTCCAGAAGATATATGGACGAAGATATTTTAAGTATTATCAATACTTATTTTATGCCGTATGGCGTTGAAAACGATCAATATACAATTATGGGACAAATAATTGATTTTGCTCTTACTGAAAATCGTCTTTCCGGAGAAAAAATATATCGTCTTGAAATTAAATGCAATAATATGGTTTTTTGCGTCTGTATTAATCAAAAAGATTTATTGGGAGAACCACAGGTTGGAAGACGATTCAAAGGAGATATCTGGATGCAGGGAGTCGTACTTTATAAGGAAATGGTCTAATCAATACAAATACTGAAAATGTTTTTGACAAAACATCAGTTATATGGTAAACTAAAAAGACATAAAAGATATATTTAAATGGATGGGTAGTCTGCAAAAACGGCAGATTTCACATAAAAGTCGCTATAGCTCAGCTGGATAGAGCGACCGCCTCCTAAGCGGTAGGCCGGAGGTTCAAATCCTCTTAGCGACGTTATTATGCCGTAACTGCATAGTTACGGCATTTTTGTATCGGAAAATAAGAAAAGGGGGGGCGCTATGAATGTTACAGGCATAAATAATCCTGCCAAAAATCCGGTTTCTGTCAACCAAAATATGCAGGACAGTTATGAAAAAGATATTCAACAGCAGATATCAAGGCTTCAGGAGAAAATGGAGGATCTGGACAGCAATACGGAAATGTCCAGTGAACAGAAAGCAAAAGCAAAACAAAAGATTCAGGAGCAGATACAGAATCTGAATAAACAGTTAAGACAGCATCAGATTGAAAAGCAGCAGAAAGCGGCAGAGCAGCAGGAGGCAGCAAATAAGTCCTCGGCAAAAGAGGAGAGCGTTGCGTCACAGCCGACAGAATCTGTTTCCGGAATGGGGAGTGTTGAATCGGGAGTTATGGTTACTCTCTCTTCCACGGATCAGCAGATGGATCATTTGCGCGGAATCAGAACTGATTTGCAGGGAAAATTACGAACAGCAGGCTCAGAGGAAGAAAAAGCGGAAATACAGAAAAAAATTAATAATATCAGTCATCACATGGGTAAAACCATCAAAAGATCAACGGATACCATATCCGATTACCGGAAGATGGATCAGGACAACAGAGAAAAAAATCAGCCGGCGTCAAATAACAAAAGCAGGCAGGAGCAAAATGTTTTATTAAAGAACAGAGACGGAATGGTTCGTATGAGTTCCGAACGCGATCAAAAAGATAAAGTTATTTATTCGTCTTTCGAACAAAACAGAAATAACAGAAACCACTTTTATGTAAAAGCCCAATAAAAAATATAAATGCTGTGGAACGATAGATTCCATAGCATTTTTTATATGCGCAGTCCCGTGCAGGGGAGATATGCCGCTGAGGCGGCCGCACAGGGCGCGTCAAAGAATGAAACGTCCGCGCTCCGGCGTGAGCAGGCGCCAGGATAAACATTTTTAAAATGTAAGATATGCTGGAAAATTATGGGTAAAATTTTAATTAAATCTGTAAATTCTTATTGAATTAAACGGCAAACGGATACTTTTTCAGAAAGTGTGTTAAGATAAGAAATAATAATATTTTTTTATTGGGGTAAATTATTATTAAATATGAGAAGGAGGAAGACTGACAATGGAAATGACTTTGCGATGGTATGGCGCTAAGTTTGATACGGTAACGCTCAAACAGATTCGTCAGATTCCGGGAGTAACCGGAGTAATTACAACATTATATGATACGCAGCCCGGAGAAGTTTGGACAAGGGAGCGAATCCGTGCAATGAAAGAGGAGGTAGAAGCAGCAGGGCTTCATTTATCGGGAATAGAAAGTGTCAATGTACATGATGCAATAAAAACCGGATCGGCAGATCGGGATCAATATATTGACAATTATATTCAGACTCTTGAACATTTGGGTCAGGAAGAAATTCATCTGGTCTGTTACAATTTTATGCCTGTCTTTGACTGGACAAGAACGGAACTCGCGCGCGTGCGGCCGGACGGTTCGACAGTGCTCGCTTATACGCAGGAGGAAGTAGATGCAATTGATCCGGAAAAAATGTTTGAATCCATTGCCGGCGATATGAACGGAACTGTTATGCCAGGATGGGAGCCCGAGCGTATGGCTCATGTAAAAGAGTTATTCGAGATGTATCGTGAGATAGACGACGAAAAATTATTTGAAAATCTCAAATATTTCCTGGAACGTATTATGCCGGTTTGTGATAAATATAATATCAATATGGCCATTCACCCCGATGATCCGGCATGGAGTGTATTTGGACTTCCGCGTATTATTATCAATAAAGAGAATATTTTACGTATGATGCATATGGTGGATAACCCTCATAATGGTGTGACGTTTTGTTCCGGTTCCTACGGTACAAACCTGGAAAATGATCTGCCGGGTATGATTCGGTCGTTAAAGGGAAGGATTCATTTTGCACACGTTCGAAATTTAAAATTTATCACGCCGACTAATTTTGAAGAAGCCGCACATCTGTCTTCCGACGGAACATTTGATATGTATGAAATAATGAAAGCGCTGTATGAGATTGGATTTGAGGGTCCGATCAGGCCGGATCACGGGCGTATGATCTGGGATGAAGTTGCAATGCCGGGATATGGGCTTTATGACAGGGCATTAGGCGCAGCCTATTTAAACGGTTTGTGGGAAGCGATTGAAAAAAGTGCAAAATAGGAGGAGTGGTATGAAATTAAACAATCAGGGGCTGAAAGATACGGCAGCCTGGGAGCGTGCAGGATATTCATTGCCAAAATTTGACCGCGAAAAAGTCGCAAAAGAGACAAAAGACGCGCCGTTTTGGATTCATTTTGGCGCTGGTAATCTGTTTCGTGCATATCAGTCCAATGTGGTACAAAATTTATTAAACAAAGGAATTTTGGACAGAGGGCTGATTGTAGCGGAAGGATATGATTATGAGATTGTAGAAAAGATGAATCGTCCTCATGATGACTACAGTATTCTTGTTACATTAAAATCGGACGGTACTGTGGAAAAAACAGTGGTTGGAAGTATATTAGAATCTTTGGCTCTGGATTCGGAAAATAACGAGGATTTTGGACGATTAAAAGATATTTTTGCAAAAGATTCTCTTCAGATGGCAAGTTTTACGATCACGGAGAAAGGCTACAGCCTTGCCAATGCAAAAGGGGAGACTCTTCCGGATATATCATTTGATTTTGAGCATGGTCCCATCAAACCCAAAAGCTATATGGGAAAAGTTGCCGCTCTTTTATATGCACGCTATCAGTCCGGAGAAAAGCCCATTGCAATGGTCAGCATGGACAATTGTTCTCACAATGGTGATAAATTATTTCATGCAATAGAATCTTTTGCGTCTAACTGGTATAAACACGGTCTGGTTGAGCAGGAATTTGTGGATTATATTCACAATAAAAATAAAGTTGCGTTTCCATGGACGATGATTGATAAGATTACGCCGCGACCCGACGCATCCATAGAAACCATTTTAAGGGAAGATGGCGTGGAACAGTTGGAGCCTGTTATTACATCAAAACACACCTATGTTGCACCGTTTGTCAATGCGGAAGAGTGTGAGTACCTTGTAATCGAAGATACATTTCCGAACGGCCGGCCGAAACTGGAAGAGGGCGGCCTGATGTTTGCTGATAGAGAAACGGTTGATAAAGTGGAAAAGATGAAGGTTTGCACATGTTTGAATCCGCTTCACACAACTCTTGCAGTATTTGGATGTATCCTTGGTTATCACAAAATTTCCGATGAAATGAAAGATCCGGAATTAAAGAAGCTTGTCGAGGCAATCGGCTATGTGGAAGGGCTTCCAGTTGTCGTTGATCCCGGCATTATTGATCCGAAAGAGTTTATTGATACCGTATTAAATATCAGAATACCGAATCCGTTTATGCCGGATACCCCGCAGCGTATTGCAACCGATACGTCGCAGAAACTGGCTATCCGCTTTGGAAAGACGATTTGCGCCTATCAGTCGTCCGATCAATTAAACGTATCTGATCTGAAGCTGATTCCTCTGGTTTATGCAGGCTGGCTCCGCTATTTAATGGCATTTGATGATAATGGTCAGCCATTTGATTTAAGTCCTGATCCATTGATTGATGAAGTGCGGCCTTATGTTGACGAAATTAAATTTGGTGATACAGTGACAGCAGAGCAGCTAAGCCCGGTTCTGAAAAACACAAAAATATTTGGCGTTGACTTATTTGAGGTTGGCATTGCGGACCGAGTCGTTTCTTATCTGAATGAATTGATTGCAAACAAAGGAGCGATCCGGGAAACTTTAAAAAAATATGTAGAACAGCAATGAAAAACAGAGCTTTTTGATATACAAAATATTTTTGCAGCAGGAGAAAAGTCCCTCTGCCGATACAGGCAGGGGGATTTGTCACAGCAGGTTGGAAATGAGTATCAGTTACAAGAATGAATCACATCAGGAGAGCGTGATCTGCGATGGAAGAATTATTCGTATATGCACTTTTACTTTATGAAGAGATAGTATCAGAAGACGAATACTCGAAAAGGCTTGATGAATTGTTTCTCAAATATCCTGGAAACGTCGATTTGCTTTTTTTGGAATGGGAAACAAATAAAAACAGAGCTATTACATATATCAGGACGCATATAGACTGCAATAGATTGGATTATCATTTGTTTGGCAAAATTTTGATGGAAAAGATAAAAGCGTATTATAACAATACAGATCTAAAAAGTTTTGCCGCTAAAATGTACTGTCTGTGGAAAAATCTTCCGGAAAACATACAGCGGAGAGAACCGTTTTTTATGTTGTGTTATGCAGACGATCCTTTATCCTGGGGAGATGAAGAACAAAGCAGAAATATT
>CAMUGE010000025.1 GCA_947088345.1 uncultured Roseburia sp. | reverse complement strand
TCATGACACACGCCGCAGTGACTCCCCTGCGTCTTTCCCGGTTCTGTCTGCGTCGGCTCTATGGCCGGATCTGTCACTTCCTGATGGCCCAATGCCGCAATCGGTTCCGTGTAGCTGTCCTTGCAGGCACAGGTATACGTCTTCACCCCGGCTTGCGTACAGGTCGGCTCTTTTGTTATCGCCGACTCATAGCTGTGCTGATGCTCCGGTTTGTCAGGTTCCTCTATATCCTGATCGTAAAAAACCACACGTTTTTGTGCAAGCACCTTACTTTTCAGCGCTTTTACATCGGCCACTGTATTCAACTCACCCTCAAAATACTCGGAGCAGAATAAAAAGGTGTAATCTCCCGGCTGCGCCCCCTCGTAGGCCTGCAGATAATATCTTCCGGGGTTCTGTGAAGATGCGGTAAGTGAAACAGGCAAAAACCAGTCCGTGCACTCCAAAATATCGGCCGCATCACTCTCCCAGTAATCCGTGCGGATACGAATGACATAATCGTCTTCATAAAACATGAAATAATCGCTCACATCACTGTGGCTGAACGCCTCGCCCTTTGTATCATACCAGGTTATCTCAAAATACACGCTTTCATCTGGAACTGTCCCGTCATCCGTCTGCACAATCTTTCTCAAATCAACCATGGATGGTGCATACGGAATACTGATATGACTGATCTCAGAGGAAATCACAGGTTCCCCATGCACAGTCCACTCACCCGCATTATAAACCAGTTCAAAACCGCTCTCTATATACTTCTGCGCCAGCACAAATTCCGGCTCTGCCCCACTCCCCGCATCTGCAAATATGTAGGTTCTGTCCGACAGAAGTACGCCTGGAAACAATCGATGCCCTGTCTGAAACAGCGTGGACCCTGTCACATTTCCACGGACTGTAAGAGAACCGTTCGTATTTAACACAAGTATGCACGGTTCTGCTTCCTGCATTTCCTCCCCGATAAAGTCTCCGGTCACGACTGCGTCTGTCACAGCATTAAAATCCAGACACGCGCCGCTCTTTAACACCACATTGTTTAACGTCTCTGTTTTGGGCGACAGACATGCATTCTCCTGTAACACAACAGTTCCGATACTTCGCAGCTCCGCCGCTTCGATAAAAATACTGTTTAACGTCAGCGTGGTATTTTCATTCCCAATAAACGACTTTGCTTTTGCATATTGATTGCCTGCTCCTGAAATGTTAATTTCCGCCTGACTGTTCCGGCTCGTGTCAATCACTTCCCGTACCGTTACATCAGCGTCCAGATTTAAAACAGCTCTGCCCGAATAAGACGCCTTATTGTCAATCCCTGCTTCATGTCCCATATAGATTGCCTGAAACATCGTTTCACTGCCGGAATTTTTCACAGTCAACGAAGCGTTTTCGGATACTGTGGTATTAGAATACCCGCCCGCATACACCGTCGGAAGCAGCTCTTTTTCCGTGCCTCCGAACGGGCCAAGATTCGCTTCGCCATCCAGATACGTATTCACGCCATCCAGCGTAAGACTGTGCCCGGCAAGAAAAATTTCCCTGTGCGGAACGCTTCCCAGTGCATCGGAGGATTCAAATGTCAGCTTGACATCCTTAAAACAAACACCGTCGCCTTCCAGCTGAACAGGACTTCTGGAGCAAATTTCACTGCCGGGTGTGCCCTGAATCAGTGTATGTTCCGGAATCATGACCGGCAGCATTCTGCCGTTGGCGTCTGCCTCTTCTCCTATAACAATCAGTCCCTGCACAAGAATAGGACTTTTGCGCTGCTGCAGAGCATTCATAAACTCGCCTCTTGTTGTAACGGTGACACCCGCATCATCGGCAAGCCGGCCATCTGCTGTCTGCGGTATGTTTCCCCCGGCGTATGCCGTGACCGGCACATGCAATCCTCCAAACATTACTGCGGCAGCCATCACTGCGCAAACAAATTGTTTTACTCTCCTTTTCAACATTCCATCTCCTTCCTGTTCATCCTATTTTACGCTGTTTCTAAAATTATCATTTTCTGCCTGCTCTTATTATACTGTACGCTTCCGTTTCTGGCAAGGAAAACTCCGGCGTCTTTCTATTCCACTTCTACGCGAATCCTCTCCACCAGACTCCCTCTCTTTTCCAATCCCTGATAAGCAGACAATGGAACTGCGATACATACTGCCAATAATACAGCCGCCGCACTCAAAAATGGAATCGTCGGAAACCAAAACTCTGCTCCCATATAGTTCATCGACTGATATACGCCGTATGTGATTCCAAGCCCTGCAGTTAACGTCAGAAATAACACGCCTGTCGCGTATAGTATTCCTTCCAGTATCAGCATTTTTCTTGCCTGACGTTCTGTCATTCCTATACTTTCAATGATAGAAATCTCCTTACGGCGGTTGTTCATATTGCCAACAGAAGTATTCACGTAATTCATAAAACCAATAATAGCTAAGATAACTGCAATTCCAAGTCCTACTTCCATCATATGTCCCTGTGCTTTTTTCACATGAGCAGCCTGTTCGATTTTAGAATCCCATGAGTAGTCTTTTGCACCCGGACTGTCCGTCAAAATTTTCTGAATTGCTTGTTCTGTTCTTTCATCAAACTCCTCTTCATATCGAATCCCTGCTTTAAATATAATCGGCTCATTCACAAAATTAGTTACCGCCTGATCAATCACAATCATAACAGGAAGATATCCAGGTAATGCCGTATAATCATCGATATCTGTCAATGCTGCAATTTTAAAAGAACGCTTGTGAGCCGTATTCCCATATTCTGCACAATGAATTGTCTTTCCTGTTATGTCGCTGTCTCTTAACCCAAACAAACCATTTCGATACAAAATACAGGTTTCTCCTTTTAAAAATGCTTCCTCATCGACAGGCTCCTCCAATTCTGCGTTCAATGCGCGAAAATCCGTTTTTGTAATTCCCACTAACGACGTTCCGAAGTTTTTTGGATTTTCTTTGTACTCCTCAATATCATCTTCATAAGGAACATCCATCCATGTTTCATAAAACTCCCGCATCCACACATCTGCCACTTCCGGTTCCCATGGTACCACCGTCGATACACAACTTACGGGAAGCACCTCCGCGATTCCCTGCGTTTTTTCTATTTGTTCCAGAATTTCATTGTTTAAAATCTGTTTTATCCCTTTCAGCTGTTCCTGTCCGCCGTCTTCTTTCTCTGCAAAAACATTTCGAATCGTATCATTGCGAACCACCATATCAAGTCCCATATAGTTAAATGCGTACTCTCTGGCTGACTGTGTATGAAGCAAAGTCACGAAGCAAACAAATATAGAAAGACTGGATGCCAATGATAACATTGTGATCCATGTTTTTTTCTTATTCCTCGTCAGCTGTTCCGTCGCCATCCGCCAAATTACACTTCCTTTTCCCGTCTTACGGCTTCTTCTCACACCCGAAACAGTACGATATCCCAACGCTTCAATTGGAGAACTGGTCACAGCAATCTGTGTCGGTTTTCTTGCTGCATACCAAACGGTTACACCAGTAATCGCAATCGTCAGAAGAAATATTACCGGATGAAACGATACCTGAATTTCTCCCGTCTGCCCCTGCCGCGTTCCGAGAGTCTCTACCACAACCGGAATCAGGAAAAAGGAAACGCAGCTTCCAATCAAAAGCCCCATTGCAATCCCGATTCCGCCAATCCAACTCATTTGCTGTCTCATTAATCGTCTGATTTGCTTTCCTGTCATACCAATCGTCTGTAACAGCCCGTAATATCTTATATTACCTGCCACGGATAAATACATGATATTATAAATTAACAGATATGCACTCAGACAAGTCGCCAGTATAATTCCAACCAGTCCCCAAAAAATTTCCACGGCATTTCCGTACTCATAGACATAAAAGAAACGTTGTGATTTTTTCAGTTTCATATGATCCATAAATGCCTGCTGATCGTTTTGTGACATCCATTTTCTGTGAAAAGAAATATCACAACGGCCGTTATAAAGTTCATCTATTTTCTGTTTCTCACAAAATTCTTTTGAAACATAGAACTGAGCCGTATCCCCATACCCATCCCAGATACCGGATATCCGAAACGTTTTTTGCTGTTTTTTCTCTTTCACTTCAAACACAAACGTAATTTGATCTCCGATTTTTTTCTGTTGAAAACCACACTTTTCCAACGCTTTCTCTGTAACCATAATTTCATTTTCGTCTGTCGGATACCTGCCTTCTGTATAACGTCTCGCCGGCGCCATCATATCATTCCATAATACCTGATCTGCATACAGCAGACCGACGCCGGGCGTTTTGTCCATCGCAGTCTCTTTCACCGCTCCGGCAAGCGTCAGAATTCCAAACTTCTCTACATCCTCATCTTTCTCCAATATCTCTTTTTGTTCCTCCGTCACTCCGTACATAATTGCATCAAAATCAGCCCCGTTCAAGCGAATATTCTGTAATTTGCTCATGTTCAAATATGTTCCACCGACAGATAAAACGCAAAACAACAAAAAGGATGACAACATCACTGCAGCTATCATTGTCAGGCTGCGCCGGCCGTTGCTTCTTATATTTCTTTTCGCCATACGGTTAACTGCTTTTTGATTATTATTTTTAATCATGAAAATCACTTCCTCTCACAATCTTCCCATCCTCAATTCTGACAATTCTGTCTGCCATCTGTGCAATATCATTATCATGGGTAATTAAAACAATTGTCTGTCCAAACTGCTTCGCAACAATCTTTAAAAGTCCCATTACATCATGACTGGTCGCAGTGTCCAGATTTCCGGTCGGTTCGTCACACAAAAGTATTTCCGGTTTCGCCGCAATTGCACGTGCAATCGCTACTCTCTGCTGCTGGCCTCCCGAAAGAGTATTCGGCAACGCCTCTCTCTTTTCTTCTAACTGTAAAAAGTCAACAAGGTTATCCACAAACTCTTTGTCTACACGTTTTCCATCCAATTCAACAGGTAAAATGATATTTTCATATACATTCAAATCCGGAACAAGATTATAACTTTGAAAAACAAAGCCTGTTTTTCTTCTGCGAAACACTGCAAGCTGATCTCTCGTAAGTCCTGCCAGATGCTTTCCGGCAACAATGACGTCTCCCTCCGTCGGTGTGTCCAGACCGCCGATCATGTGAATCAGCGTACTCTTTCCACTACCCGACTTTCCTATGACAGCGACAAATTCTTCGCGTCTTACTTTAAAGTTTACTCCATCCAGCGCCTTTACAATGTTTGTTCCTAACTGATAATATTTTTTCAGATTTTTTGTTTCAACAATCCACGTTTCCATATTTTTCTCCTTCCATGATAAACAACGTCTACAGACTGCCATTTCTTTGTTTGACTATACAATGAAACTCTTTAAAGCACGTGTGCGCTTTCCAATTGAGAGTATCATACCAACAAAAAATCACAATCCTGTCACAATTTAACATTGTCACAAAACTGTGATTTTTACCATTCAATTCGGATCAGGCCTCATTGGGTAAATACATACAGAACTCGGAACCTTTTGCCTTTTCCGAACGCACTTCTATATATCCGTTCTGCAATTCCAGTATCTTACGAGTTAAATATAACCCAATTCCTACCCCATTTACATCGTGTATTTCCGGTTCCCGGTAGAATCTGCTGAAAATTTCAGCCTGACGTTCCGGAAGAATCCCTTTGCCTGTATCCTGTATGCTGATTTTGGTAAATATCTCCTGCCGAATAACCCTTACATAGATACAGCCTCCAAAATTTGTATATTTTACTGCATTATCCAGAACATTAAAAATAGCCTCTTCTGTCCATTTTGCGTCATATTTCAATATGAAATCTTCATCACATGTAACATGAAGCTGCAAACTTTTCTTTGAAGCCGCAGATACGATCTGACTGACGGCCGCGGTTAATGTCTGTTTTAACCTGTTTTTTTCTTTTCTAATACGGATAATTCCATTTTCAAGTCTTGACATTTTTACCATGCTCTGCAGTAAAAAGTCTAGCTTATCTGTCTGCTCTTCTAAGTGTGTTAAAAATTCACGTCCCTTTTCGGACAGATTTTCTTCCTGCAGAAATTCCAGATAAATTTTCATATTTGCCAGCGGCGTCCTTGTCTGATGTGAAATATCTGATATCAGACCTTTCATCTGCTGTTTATCTCTGATTGCATCCGCTTCTTTCTTATTCCAAACCTGATATAAACGCCAAAATTTCTCTCCGCATTTCCCCCAGAGAGAATCCTCTGCCACTTCTTCCGGTTCTTGCAACTGCTTTCCCGACAGAATTATATCAAGCGTCTCTTCCACCTGATTTGCAAATAAATCAGCTTCTTTCTTTTTTATCCAACCCATTGATATCCCATCCCGTACACATTAGAAATATATTTATGTTCTGTGTCTTCGATCTTTCTGCGCAGCCGATTGATATTCACAGCCAATGTATGCCTGTCCACAAACTGGCCGTCACAGTCCCACAGCTGTTCCAGCAAAATTTCATATGTCAGCAACCGCCCTTTATTCTCTATAAGTATTTTCAGGAGGCGAAATTCCGTCGGCGTTACTGCGCATTCTGAATGTCCGAGTGTAATTTTAGCCCGTTCCCAGTCAATGCTCAGATTCCCATCGTCATATAGTCTCTGTTCTTGCGCCTGATTCCGTTTCAAAATAAGAGAAATCTTACGGATTAAAATCTTCATAGAAAAAGGCTTTGTGATATAGTCTTCCGCTCCCACGTCATACCCTTTCAGCGCATCCTCCTCCAGGTCTCTTGCTGTTAAAAAAAGTACCGGTATATCCTCCTGCTTTTTTACCCATTTGCAAAACTCAAATCCCTTTCCATCCGGCAGATTTACATCCTGAATAATCAAATGGACATGACGCTCTTTTTTTAGTTGTTCAAAATTTGATTTCGCCTGCAAGATAGAAAAGACCGGAATCACTTGATATCCTTGTTTCTCTAATGCATAGCACAGCGCCTGATTTAATTCTCTGTCATCTTCAACTACAAGTATTTTCTGCATGATAATACCCCTGTTACGTTTTATACTTTTTCTTATCTATTTCATGTCATGCTGTTGGGGAAACGGTTATCTGACTCCTATGAGACACGGTTTGCTCTGCGTTCCGTCTACCCTCAATTGAGAAAAATGCACGCGGTCAGCACAGGGTAACTGATTGTATCCCGCGCTGTTCCTTTCATTCTGCGTACTGAATGTACGCCGATTGCGGATAGCGAAAAAAACGTAGAAATTATCCCGCTTTGAAGCATACGAGCCTTTGTTAACTGAGGGTAATGTTTTGAGATTACGGCAAAATCCTCGCACATTTCCGGCAGCTCTTCCGGTAAACTAATATTTTAAAAGGGAATGTTTATGCCACCTCACTAAACATTCCCTTCTCATGGTTAATTTTTTCGTTTCCTGTCTGCTTGCAGCACCTGTGTCTGGAAAATAAAAGATTTTACCGCTGCCTGCCACCTTTCGACACTTTCGTTCAAAGAACATACCAGCTTTCAGGTGTCAACCCAATGCACAGCTTTTATAATTACATTCTACACAAAACACATGAATAATGCAATCGTATTTTTATCGGAATGATATGTATCAATACCTTATTCGCTGTCAGTATAGCGCTTATCCCATATGAAATCTTTCAATGCAATTTTCGTCTCAGCAGCTCCGTCCCACTGAACACAAAAACCAGCAGCTTTTAACTCAGCAGCGATGGTCTGCCCGACTTCTTCCGGGGTTGGTTTTTCAAAGTAATTTCCAAAGGATATATAAAGCATGGTGCTGTCCTGCTGTAAGAGATGTCCTAAATCTTGTTCTGTATAAAAGCAGCATCCAACAAGCTTTTCTCCTTTCTCCTTAAGCCGAGCAGCCTCTTCATTACAATCGACAAATCCGTCTGATTGCGTATACCCGGCATAATGTAATGCAACAATCCCATATTTCATTAGAGATTGGAAAGCCGAATCTAATTTTAAGAAATTCTCCTGATTACCTTTATTTTGAAACTCAATGCGAAGCGTTTTTATTATTTCCCGCAAATGATCTTTCGTTATATTTTCCCATTCACTGCGATAAAAATCTTGGATGTATTGCGCGCATTCCATTAGTATTTTATCATCTGACCAAAACCCGGCTTTTATATAATTGATTGTCATTTCTTGTAATTCGTCTGCACAACACTCATCTTTTATTTTACTTTTCCATTCCATAAAGACTTTGCCTCCTCATGTTAACATATCTGTCGGATATCGCTGATTAAAAAGTATTTATCTAAAACCTGCACTGCATAAAACGAATCCATCTCCTGTCGTTGATGATAAACGACATCATATAATTTGTCAATCCTTTATCAGTCAGCCGGTTTTACACGTTCCCAGAATGCAGGAAAACTACACGGGCTGTCCAATTCCCTATGCGTCACTTGAACATCTGGCTTTTGACCTTCTTGGGTTTGCGCGATGTCCTCGATTTCTGCCAGCCGATTCCTGGCTTTTTCAAAGCGGGCGCAGTACCTTTCGTATCGCTCATAAACATTTACTCGTTAAAAATGCGCAACAAAAAAGCGCCCGCTTCCAGACGCTTTTATAAAATTCACTCAGAATGTACGCACATCTAATAATCGATCTGCTGAATCACATATATTATCATAGTGCAACAGCTTAATATCTTCTTTTTTTAGTTTATCTCTCTGAAGCCGATATGTCTTTTCATCAAAATCACTTCTAAGCCCTGCAACAACTACATAGTGCATTCTTGTGGTATCATACTTCAAAAATTCTTCCGGTAATTCTTCTTTTCCCTTTATTTCCTCAAAATATTTCCCCAAACTTTGAAAGTTTGCATCAAGCCAACTTTGCCAATCAGATATTTGATTTATCCCTTTACGGAATACTTCACCTAAATTCCCATCTTTCAAAGTGATTCTTCCATTTGACTTTTCAAATTCAATAAATACAAACTCATATCCTCCTGAACCTTTTCCAATTAACAAATAATCCGCTCTGTACTTTCCACCCAAAGAAAACTCTGGAAATAAATACGCCTCATGATGTCCGAAATTAAATCTGCCGCACTCAAAAATAGAACCTATTATATGATAAGCCGGCGTTTTATTGATAAATCTTAAAACATCCAATTCCAAGGCGTTTTCGCTATGCACTATCGTTTTGAATTTATCGTTAAGCGCTTGTATATTTCCTTGTTGTTTCATATCCCATAAATTGATATGATTATTCGGAAACAAACTCAAATAATGCTTTACAGCGGTTGGATATGAATCGTACATGTTGATTCTCCCCATAAAACGTCCTCCGGTTTCAAGTTTAAGAATCTCATGATATTTTTCCAGCTCACTGATAGCAATACTGCGATAGTCCCTATTATACAAATTCATTCTAAGCCCTACCACCATTTCATAATTTATAAATCCATACCTACTCAATTAGAAACATTGAAATGATACCGTAAAATAGCCTCATTTTCAATATGTTCACAAAATATGCTTGCCGCTTTCCCGCATTTCCTGAAACCGGAACAAGTGCCCTGCCGATTTTTTATCTGCCAGCGCAACCGGATGCTTCCGCTTATATACAACAGTGTTCAAATTCAAAGCCCATCATCCCAGCCGCCTGACAGCGGCAGGAAAACGCCGCTTTGCGTCTGTCATATTCAAGTTCATGCAATCAGCAAAACCTCCGAAAGCAGCTGAAATGGCGGCGTTTCCGGATACCCTATCGCTTGCATCCCTCTTCTATTTATAATAACTGCATTCAAATCCAATCCATTTATTGTATTTATCACGTTATAAGTGCTTTATCCGACACCCTACGCCATAAAATAAAACGCTTATTCCCTCAAAATTTACTCTCATTTACACAGGCAGACTATCCCTCAGACACAGCGCGCCCCAGCCTAAAGACGGATTCGGATACTCCTGAAAAATCGGCAGATGCTTTGCGCCTCTGATCAAATATGCTTTCAGTTTTTCTCCATACAAATACGTGTCATTCCCGTTCACAATTCCCCACTGCATCAAAAGAGCCGCGCTTCCACTGACAAACGGGGTAGCCATCGACGTTCCGGTACGGGAAGCATATCCGCCGCCGGGAGCGCAGGAAGTAATTCCTACCCCAGGGGCGACAAGATCAGGTTTGATCTGATCTGTCTGCCTGGTAAAACCGCGGCCGGAGAAAGGCGCCGGCTGGTTATAACGCGCATCGTACGCCCCGACTGTAATAACTTTGGATGCAGTCGACGGTATCGTAAGCGTCGTATTTTCCGTCGGATATAAAAAACCGGTACCGGCATTTAAGATACCGCCTCCCGGCAGCCACATATCGTAATTTCCCTGAATAATGCGCTGTGATGTCAGCAGAACTTCCCAGATACCGCCGTCAATAAAATCTGTCACCGGCAGAAAATCAAAAAATATTTCCTGATAAGAACTGTAAGGCGTAGGACTGCCATAGTAACACAATAACTCCGTCTCACCGACACGATAGCGAAACGGCCCCTGTTCCGGCAATACGGGGCCAATACGCCGCCCGTCCGGCGCTATCAGTGAAACCGTAAACTCATCTGCGTAAGATTTCCAAAGCTGCAGATTCAATCCAGTCTCATAATTGCTGACTGCAATCTGCACAATGTCGTCTTTCCCTTCGGCAAGTATACCGGAAGTATGGCCGGAAGACGCCCCCTCGTTGCCGCTGCCCACGATAATACAAACTCGACCGTAATTTGCCATATCATCCAGATACGTCTCAAGCAGCGAATTGCCCGAATGGCTTCCGTAATTATTTCCGAAGCTTAAATTCAGTACAAGAGGTTTTCCGGCCTCAGACGCTTTTTTGATACTGTAGTCAACTGCCTGCATCAATTCGGTCGTTCTCGGAAATCCGCCCTCCCTGGGCGTTCCAAGTTTTACAACAACCAGTTCGCTTTCATAGGCGATACCCCGGTAACGGCCCTCGGAGGCTCTTCCGTTTCCGGCTGCAATCCCCGCGACATGCGTCCCGTGCCCGGATAAATCTCTGCTCGGACAAACGCTAAAACGCTCCTGCTCCGTCTGCCTGCGCAAAGCCTCGTCAATTATCGAGCGGTTAAACTCAGTTCCCAGCACAAACCCCTGCGGCGCACCGAGATAAACGCCCTCTTTCCCACCGCTTTTGTCCTCTACGGAACCGGCCGGAATTGTCTGATCCCATAATGCCAGTATACGTGTGCTGCCGTTTGCATTTCGGAAATCCGGATGGGCATAATCAATACCGGAATCAATGACTGCCAGCAGAACCCCGCTTCCGTTGAGCAGACCTGTACCAGCCGCGCTGCCCGGCGTTTGAAGTGAATTGATACAGGATGCGCTTTTTCCCTGGTTTACAGCAAAGAACAGACTTTTAGGCTTTTCCATATACTCAACCTCAGGCAGAGCGGCCACCTGTTCCACAATTGACTCCGGCAGAACAAGGATCATATATTCATTGCTTAAATTCGTGATTTGTATCGCGTCTGCGCCATCCGGAAAACGTTCGGCAAGCGCACGCTGCATCTGACCGGCGTCTCCGCTGAATTTAATCACAACTTCCCATGTACGCTCTGCGGCATTGTATCCTTCTTCCAGTTCCAGAGATTTTTCCAGTTCCTCCGGCGTTGCCAGAAGAGCAAGATTTAGCAGATTCTCTATTTTTTCATTTTCCATAGCAATGACACCTTTATATGGTATTACTGCTATTATATGATACCAAAATTAAAAGGTCATGAACCTTCCTGCATGCATGAAAGTCACGACCTTTCCCATCTGGATTTAAGTTGCGGCAGAGCCGCGACATGGTGCTTAGATGTTCACAATGTACAAATGGGAACTTCTGTGAAAATCATATTTTTGTCACCCGTCTTCTAATCCAGCGGACAGGTGATCTCAAACATCTCCTCACAGGCAAGATGAAGTAATTTTGCCTGTTTTGAATCCGCCAGTTTATAGTAAATTTCTTTTCCGTCTCTCCTGCCGACAATCAGACCGTCTTTGCGCAGCAGCTTTAAATGATGCGATACCGCGGGATCACTCATCTCCATTGCCGCTGCAATATTGCTGACACATTCCTCGCAATGGCAGAGCAGCCAGAAAATTCGAAGTCTTGTACCGTCGCTGACCTGTTTAAAAACCTCTGCCACCTGCGCGCATTCCTCCTGCCGCGGCATTTTATTGAGAATCTTTGCCGTATTTTGCCCATGATCATGCGGAAGTTTTATATCTGCCATATCTTCCCCCAACTTTCTTTACAATTAATTTTTTAATGTCCTTGTTGCATTTAATACGGCAAGTATCATAACCCCAACATCCGCAAATATCGCCCACCACATACTTACATATCCAATTGCACCAAAACCGAGACAGGCAAATTTAATAACAAGTGCAAACACAATATTCTGATGCACAATGCGAAGTGTTTTGCCGGAAATTTTCATCGCAGCCGCTATTTTCGCCGGGTCGTCATCCATCAGCACAATATCTGCTGCTTCAATAGCGGCGTCTGAGCCAAGCGCACCCATGGCGATTCCAAGATCTGCTCTTGAGAGTACAGGCGCATCATTGATACCGTCCCCGACAAATACAAGTTTTTCCTTAGGCCCCTTTGTCTCCAGCAGCTTTTCTACCTCTGTCACTTTATCGGCCGGCAGCAACTCGCTTTTTACAACATCAACGCCAAGCTCTGCCGCCACGGCGTCCGCTACCTCTTTTGAATCCCCGGTAAGCATGATAACCTGTCTGACCCCTGCATCTTTCAAATCTCTGACCGCCTCTTTTGCATTCGGTTTCACGACATCCGAAATCAGGATATATCCGGCATATTTTCCGTCAATTGTCACATGCACCTGTGTTCCTGTCTTCTTTGGTTTTTCAAACGGTACATTCAGCTTTTGCATCAGTTTTGCATTGCCGGCTGCTACCTTTTTTCCGTTGACAGACGCTATCACACCGCATCCGCCGACCTCTTCCACATCGGAAACTACGGATAAATCCATCTCTCCGGCTTTAGAGAAAGCATCTGATGAAAGATATGCGCTCTTTATACTCTTACTGATCGGATGGCCGGAATAGCTTTCGGCATAAGCCGCCGCTTCCAATAGCTCCGCCGCCGAAAAACCATTTGACGGCTGCATATGCGTCGCCTCAAAGACGCCTTTTGTCAGCGTTCCTGTCTTGTCACAGACAACATATTTTGCCTGTGAAAGCGCTTCCAGATAATTGGAACCCTTAACCAGTATTCCTTTCGCGCTGGCGCCGCCGATTCCGCCGAAAAAACTAAGCGGAATGGAAATGACAAGCGCGCATGGGCAGCTGATGACAAGCGTTGTCAACGCCCTTGTTACCCAGACTGACCAATTTGCCGGATTTCCCATGACAATATGGGCAAGAGGCGGCAGTACAGCCAGCGCAAGAGCTCCAAAACATACAAACGGGGTATAATATCTCGCAAATCTTGTGATAAAATTTTCCGACCTGGATTTTTTCATACTGGAGTTTTCAACCAGATCAAGAATTTTGGATACTGTCGACTCGCCAAATTCTTTTGTTGTTTTAATACGCAGCACACCGGACATATTGACACATCCGCTGATCACATCGTCTCCCTCTTTTACCTCCCTTGGAAGACTCTCTCCGGTGAGCGCACTCGTATTCAGGGAAGAACTCCCGTCTGTAACCACTCCGTCAATCGGAACTTTTTCTCCGGGCTTTACAAGAATTAACGTACCTGCGGGAACCTCATCCGGATCAGTCTGTATCACTTTTCCTTCCCGCTCCACATTTGCATAATCCGGACGTATGTCCATAAGTTCCGTTATATTTCTGCGGCTCTTTCCAACTGCATAACTCTGGAATAATTCTCCCACCTGATAAAACAGCATAACGGCCGTGCCTTCGACATACTCTCCCAAAACAAACGCACCCACTGTCGCAAGCGCCATCAGAAAATTCTCATCAAAAATTTCTCCGTGAAAAATACCAAGCGCGGCTTTGCGCAGAATATCATATCCAATAATCAGATACGGGATCAGAAACAGTCCAAATCGAAGATAAGGACTGGAAATTGATATCACGCAAAACGAAACGGTCAATATGGCGGATACGCAAATCCTGATCAGAACTTTTTTCTGTTTTCCGGTCATATCTGTATCCCCCGCTATTGAAAAATCTCACAGTCCGGCTCCGCCTTTTTACAGGCTTTCGACACGTTTTTCATAACTGTACTGATCTCCGCGCCCTCCTCGAACTCAATCTCCATTTTCTGCGCCATAAAAGAAACAACCGCATCTTTCACCCCCGCCGTCTTTTTCGCTGCATCTTCCATTTTGTTTGCACATGCTGCACAATCCACTTCAATCTTATATTTCTTTTTCATATTTCCCTCTTTTCTGTGCTGCTTATCCTCTCCGGAACCTGCATATGCAGCACAAATGCAAATCCCATTACATGCCGCAGAAAAACTTAGCGCCACTGCTGCGAACTTTAGAAATTGTTCTCGCAATATGCCGATCCCGCAAAAGCGGCCTGCCTTTTCCGGAAATGCGGCATTGAATTGCATGCATTCATTTAAACACTTATTTAAATGTTTGTCAATACATTTTAACGGGAAATAGAAAATTTTTTCTGATCATTCTCTGGACAAACGTCTTTTCTGCTGCATTTGCACTGTATTGAATCAAAAGCAGCTCGACTGCCATTCGGTCATTCATACGCCCTGTTTTCACAGCCTCCTCCAAATCTGCGCTCTCCGAAAGAGCCTCCTTTAAGCCATTTTCAGAAAACCCTTTTGCCTGCGCCACATGTTTGCGCAGCGCAAATTCCGGAACTCCGGCATTTTTCGCCATAGTACGGCTGTCCATTCCCCTGGAAGACATATCCTTTACATGAAGCAAAATACGAAACTGACGCGTAATCAAATACAGGATGCGCATGGGCGGTTCCTTTAAGATCAGCAAATCATAGTAAAGACTCAGCGCTTTCCTCTGATTTTGTTCCACAATAGCATTGACCATATCAAAAATTTTATTCTCCGTCTGCTCTGTTGTAATCGCGCATACGTCCTCTTCTTCCACCAGCTCTTTATCCATGCAGTAACAAATCAGTTTTTCCATTTCCTTATCAATATGCTCCATATCCGTTCCCGTTCTCAAAAGGAACAGACGCAGCGCCTCGGGCTTAATCATTTTATTGGCATCTTTTAACCGCTTGACAATCCAGCGCGAAAGCACCTCGTCCTTTGGTGTTGGAAACTCGGCGATCCTGCCCTGTTTTTTTACCGTTTTATATACCTTTGTGCGCTTATCAATCTCCTCTTCCACAAAAATAAAATATGTCGTTTCCGGTACTCTCATCAGATAGTCGGCCAGCTCCTCGCATGATTTTTTAAATAAACCGCTGTCCTCCACCAGGATCACACGCCGCTCTGAAAAAAACGGCAATGTGTCAGCCAGACCGATTACTTCTTTCAAATTCATGTCATTGCCCTGAAAAACAGAAAAATTCATTCCGTCGTTCTCACCCCCTGTAAGCGCATCTCTTAATTTATTCCGGTACTGCCTTACCAGATACCGCTCCACGCCACAGAGCAGATAAATCTGCGAAAAATTGCCGGTTTTGATATCCTCATCAATGATATTTGCCATAACTGCCTCCCATCTCCGATCATCTTGCACTAGTATACCACAGGAAAACAATAAACATCAAGCGGCTGTAAACAGGAGCGAACCCAAACTTTTTCCTTTTCCCAGATCAGACAAATCTGCCCGGACTCCA
Source organism: uncultured Roseburia sp. (assembly GCA_947088345.1). Lineage (GTDB taxonomy): Bacteria > Bacillota > Clostridia > Lachnospirales > Lachnospiraceae > Roseburia. The sequence goes on along the minus strand of CAMUGE010000025.1, from coordinate 28,343 downwards.
TTGTACAAAAAATATGGCTGCCCGCCTCCTCCATATGCGCTATCGCGTTTCTGCCGGGATGGCCGTAACGATTCTTTTTTCCGCAGGACACTCCGGTCACCGCCGGCGACAAAACAGAAAGAAGTTCCGAACTGTTTGAGCCATCCGATCCGTGATGACCTGCTTTATAAAATTCCACCCGCTCCGGCAGCGTATGCGCAAGCAGCCGCCTTTCCCCACTGTTTCCGATATCCCCTGTAAAAACTGCGGAAAAGCCGTCCTCCTCATACCACAGGCAGAGAGAATCGTCGTTGCGCTCCCCCGACGGCCAATCCGGAAACAGCGCATAAAAAGCCGCGTTTCCGATATGCAGGATATCCCCCTGCTTCATATACAAAATCTTTACCCCCGCATCGTGCGCCAGCGAATACAATTCCAGAAATGCATCATCCTTTAGAATATCGCGATAAAATACAAGATGCGAGATCGGATATTTCAATAAGATCAGTTCCTTTAACCCGGAAATATGATCATTGTCCGCATGGGAGACAAACCAATAATCAATATTTGCCGCGCCTTTTGACTTTAAAAACGGAAGGATACGATATTCTCCGACTTTTTTTACATCACTGCTCCCTCCGTCTATAAACAATTGATACCCCTGTGCCGACCGAATAAATACCGCGTCCCCCTGTCCGACGTCCAAAAGATCCATTTCGGCTCTGACTCCGGCAGGAAAAAATAAAAAGACAAGCAAAAGAACTCCCGCCAGCAAATCCCTGCCAAAATCTGTATAACGACGGCACGTTTGCACCCGATTTTCGCACGTTCTGTTCTGACGCTTTTTTCTGCTCCGAATTCGTAACTGATTCCAGAAAAACAGCAGGGCAAAATAACAAAACATACGAAACACTGTCGGCTTTCCGGTAATCAGCACAGCCGCCGGCAGCCCTGCACTAAAACTGCATATTTGAAAAAAAACAGACAGTATCAGATGGCATGGCATAAGCAGCGCTTTCGCCGCAAGCCCCGAAACCAGACCTGCCGCCCCGCCCGCAATACCAAACAGCAGCAATGGCGGCAGCAACGGAAGCAGCAAAAGATTTATCCCTACCGCATAAACAGGCACTTCAAAATAATACCACGCCGCAAATGGCAGCGTTGTAAGCTGAATTGCAAACCCGTGAAACACTTTTTCGGGAATACCCTCTTTTACACTGCAGACCCTGATTCCCACAACTCCAAGCACGGCAGCAAGCGAAAACAAAAAACCCGCATAATAAATGAGAAACGGCTGGCTCCACAAAAGGAATACGGTCACTGCGCCAAGCGCATTTAAAGAATCATAACTTCGTCCGATGGCCTGGGCCGCCACGGACAACAAAAACATTCCGGCAGCGCGACGGACAGATATGCCCATCCCCGTCATCTGCGCATAGCCGTAAACCAGAAATCCCGCGGCAATACCGGAAATCAAAAATCCCGCCTTTTTCTTTCGAAGCAGCCGGTATACAGACATTCCGATCACCGTAAGATGGAGCCCGGAAATTGTAAGCGCATGCAAAATCCCGGCACTCTGATACAGATTTTTCACCTCACTGTCCAAAAGCGATTTGTCTCCAAGCAGCATCGTTGTCATTATTCCTGCATCTTTCGTACTCAAACATGACTGGTAGACTGCAGATAATTTGAGAGAAAGCTCTGATAAGGCTGTCATAAAACGATCCTCTGTTCCGCTTACCGACAAAATTTTGGCGCCCTCCACCTTAAAATAGATCTGTTTTGAATGATAATAAGCCCTTTCATCAAAACCGCCCTCGTTGACCGCCGGCTTCCATAATTTAATTTTTCCCTCTAGCAAAATGATTTCGCCGACTTTACCTGCGTCGGCATTCAGACAGGCGGCCACGCTGCGGCATTTGTCTGCAGGAGCGCCCGATTCCTTTAGATTCTTCCCCATCCGGGAAGAAGAAAGATAATAGATATACTGATTGTTTTTATATTCTTTCGCCGTAAGTTTTCCCAAAACTCTGATTTCCATGCCATCGTCCATTCCACGCAAACAATGGTCAAGAATCTGCGCCTCATTTTCATAACGCCACCCTCCAAGTATCTGCATCACGGCAATCATCAAAATTCGAAAAGCCGCTCTCCTGTTTGACCTGACATGAAATCCAAATAAATATGCGCCGGCAAAACAAAGCAGACTGACCAGCATCAGGACATAACACTCCGCCCGCCCTGCCGACACACAAAAAATTCCAAATAGAAAACCTGCGGCCATTCCTAAAAATGGCCTGCGTATCAAATAATTTCCTCCCTGTTACTTCGTATCGCTTACAACATAATCTAAATTTCTCTCATACATATTCGACAGTTTAAACGTATCGCGGTAAACGCCGCCTGTATCGCCGTTGATCGAAATCTGTACTTTGCTGATTGACGTCAGCTCTGTCAGCGAATTTACAATAGAATAGATAACGATGGCCTCGTTGATTTTATAATCCTGATTTTTAAATGTCTCATCTAAATTGACATAGCAGACGCCATCCGCCACAGAGACAGTTACCAGCCTTGTCCCGCTCGGCAGCGCCGACTGTTCTCCGTCTTTATGCGGACCTTCCAGCAGCTGCTCCATCACCAGCTTTTCCAATGATATATTACTGCTATAATAGACATCGTCCCTGACTTCTTTGACAAGGGCGTCTCCCGACTCATTTGCAAAATAAAGCGTCAGAGCTGTATTCTGAATGGAATTAATCTGCTCTCCCGGATTTTCAATAAAACTTTCGCTGTTCATCGTACCGATAATATCACCGTCCGCATCTGCCAGAGGAATATCCCCAATATAAAAAGATACGCAGTCAACTGCTGCAAGCTGTGTCATCGTGCGCACGATTGCAGCACGGCAAAGCACCTCCTGCACAGGATCAAGCTTTGCATATTCCGTATTAAAACGTATGGTAAGCAAAACATCATCAAGGGAATAACTGATAATCTCCACACCGGAGGGGATCGGCCTTGAATATTCCACATTTTCGGACTCTTTTGCCAATACGCCCAATAGTTCTGCAATCAGGGCTCCGGTATCCGACGCAACCGGCTCATACGGTACTTTGACCAGTTTCGTCTTCTCTTTATTCAGATATTCCACATGATAGACACTCTCGTCCTTTGACTTCCCACAGCCCGCCAGACAAAATACAAAACATACGGCACTAAATAAACAGACAATAAATTTTTTTCTGTTACCCATAATTGCCCCCATGCTGTCACAAAATATATTTTAACGGGATACGCACTGTAAAAATTGTGCCCTCCCCCTCCGTACTGAAAACCTTGACTGCGCCGCGGTGCATCAGGATAGCGCTTCTTGTAATAGCAAGACCAAGTCCCGTACCGCCGATCTCTCTGGAATGCGATTTATCCACGCGATAAAACCGCTCATAGATATGTTCCAGAGAGTCCTCCGGTATACCGATCCCGGAATCCTCCACTTTCAGATAAAAATACTGATGATCCGCATTTAACGAGACATGTACCCAGCCGTCTTTCTTGTTGTACTTAATCCCGTTTTCAATCAGATTGGTAATCGCTATCGTAATTTTTACCTCATCCACCTCCGCAGTAACCGGACGGAAACTTTCCAGTACAAGCTCAATATCCTGTTTTTTGGCGATCGGCTGCAGCCGCTTCAAAATCTGTTCCAGCAGCTCATTGATATTGACATTGGAAATATTGAGATCTCCTGCAGATTTGTCCATCTTCACCAGCGACAGCAGATCATTGATAATCTTTGTCTCCCGCTCTACTTCATTTCCGATATCGGCCATAAATTCCTTGTAGAGTTCAACCGGCGCGTCTCCCATACTGTTGATAGAATCTGCAAGTACTTTCATGGAAGTTAACGGGGTTTTTAATTCATGCGAAACGTTTGAAACAAATTCCTGCCTGGAATCGTCCAGCACTTTCATACGTCCAAGCAGACGGTTAAACGTGTCACAGATTTTTGCAGTTTCCGTATAATCGTTGACATTTAATTCATCTTCCCCGTATCCGGCCTGAATTTCCTCAATTTTTCCTGCCATTTTATGAAAAGGATGCACAAGACGCAGCGCGGATAAAATTCCAAGCACAAGCACGGCAAAGACGCCGGCCAGTACCATCACCGTCGCATTTCTTCTTAAATACTGCTCGTTCAGACTGATCCCGTCCGTTGATACACTGACCAGCATAACGCCGGCCACTTCCTGTATTTCTTCCGTTTCGTCCCGCAGCGGTTCATAGAGCGGCAACGCCAGTTCAATATAACGGTTCTGCTTATCGTATTTTGTAATTTCTTCCCCGTAAAAACTTTTTATCACTTCTTCGGAAATAATCGTTTTATGCTCGTCCAGCTTATAGGTATCTTTTAAGATACGAAATCTCCCGTCAATTATCATAATACGTCCGTCGTAAATTGTGGAAAGCTGCTCCAGCTGCGCATTAATCTGTGAAGAATCCGGCTGGTTCAGATAATCATTAGAAATGATCTGGTTCCCGAGAATTTTCGCATGACTGGAAATCTCGCTTGACCGAAGAGAAATTGCCCTTTTTTCATAGGAATTGAGCATCCCAAAACACAGCAGAATGCCCGGTATAATCCCAAAAAGGGCAAATAACAACATCAGCCTGAAATTCAGGCTCTTAAAATAATCCGTAAAATACTTCAATTTTGACATATCTGACCTCAGGAATTTTGCGCGTAATAATATCCAACTCCCCATTTGGTAAGGACATACCTTGGCTCGCTCGGATTTGCCTCTATTTTTTCACGAAGACGGCGCACATGCACATCCACGGTACGGACATCGCCCGGATATTCGTAACCCCACACCAGATTTAACAGATTCTCCCTGCTGTAGACTTTGTTCGGATTGTTCACCAGAAGTTCCAGCAGATCAAATTCCTTTGCCGTTAAATTTACCTCTTTTCCAAGAATAAACAAACGTCTGCTCTCACAGTCCAGTTGAAAATCTCCCGTCTCAATACGCCTTGATTTTTCCGGTCCCTGCTGCTTTCCGGCAGTGCGCCGCATGATCGCTTTGATCCTTGCTTTGACTTCAAGAATATTAAACGGTTTTGTAATATAATCATCCGCCCCGTATTCCAGGCCAAGGATCTTATCCATATCGTCGCCTTTTGCTGTCAGCATGACGATCGGCATACTGGAAAATTCCCGGATCTGCTGACACACTGCAAACCCGTCTAACTTTGGAAGCATAATATCCAGCAAAATCATATCGTATGCGTTCTCCTGCGCCAGTTTCAACGCCTCTTCTCCGTCATATGCACAGTCGACTTCCATTCCGTCCTGCTCCAGACTAAAACGGATTCCCTTTACAATTAATTTTTCGTCATCTACAACAAGAACCTTTTTTGCCATTGATCTCTCACCTCACCGTAACACTGTCTTTCAAACGGTTATAGACACCCTCCTTGATGCCGTTCACTTTCATAATCTCCTCAACGGAAGAAAATCCGCCCTTTTCTTCCCGATAGGCAATAATGCTCTCCGCTTTTGCCTTTCCAATCCCGGGCAGCGCCATAAGCTGCGTTACATCAGCCGTATTTAAATTGAGCTTCCCGTCGCCAGCGGCCGCTTCCTCCTCTTTTGTCTGTTCCGTTTCATTGACCGACGGAATCCGAATCATCATTCCGTCAAAAACAGCCTCCGCCTGATTCACCGTATCGGCCGCCTCCTGCGTCAGTCCGCCGGCAAGTGCAACTGCCTCATAAATCCTGCTGCCTGCCCTAAGACGATAGACGCCCGGATTTTGTACACTTCCGCAGACATAAACGAAACACTCAGCCGCAGTATCTGCCTGACCGGCCCTGTATTGCTCTGACTCCGTATTTTCGGCCGAAAGATGATTATTCTGCTCCGTCACCTGCTGCATTGTCTCCAGATAAGCGTCCGTTTTTTCTCCACAGCCCGCCAAACACAACAGCAGAAATCCTATCCCTATTATTTTTCTTTTTTGTGTCATCCACATACTCCTTTTTTTTCAAAGGAGTCCTCAATGTCCGATATCTTATTGTAGCGAAAATAAGATCTTATGGCAAGTGCCTGTTAAAAATATTTATGAATTGTTTCTTTCAGGCCGATCCAGAAATCTTTTGCCTCTCTTGCGTCAGGCGCCAAAACGGCATTCTCATAAGATTCGTACGCCAGCACATCTGCCGCTTCCATTTCCTGCGGCTTAAAAACAGAATACGTTCCGGCATATTCCTTTAACAGCTTTGCCTCCTCCGATGTTGCAAAAACTGCAAAATCGGCTGCAATTTCTTTCTTTTCAGAAAACGGATTGACCACGATAAGATCCGTCGTGGCACAGGTGCGCGCCGTAAGACTTTCATTCAGATTCGGGATCTGCATCAGAGAATAGTCATAATTCTTAAGATACTGCAGATCTTTCGTGTCAATAATCGCGCACAAGGTTTTACCCGCCAAAAAATGCTCAATTACACTCTCCTCGGTAACGGTATTCGCATCAATAGAAAAAGACGCCAGAATCTGTTCAAAATAGAGCAGATCCTGTTCATATAGCTCCTGATTATAAACAACATCCAGAGACTGCCCGTCTTCCGACTCAAAAGAGACGCTGTTTGAGATAAACGGAAAATCGTAAAACGGATCATTTACATTCCATTCCAGCAAAAACTCCACATGTTCCGGCGGTTCGTTTTCATCTGAATAATCAATAATCGACTGAAGCGACTCCGGCTGTGCGGCAAAATAGCCGTTCTGGTAGACAAATACGCAGCTGTTAAACGACAGCGGATACCCGTATACTTTGTCTTTATACGCACAAGCCAACAGCGCCTGCCCGACGGCATCCTCATAAACCGCCGAATTTTTGTTCTCCTCCGCAAGCCCGTAAAGATATGCTTCCTCCAGACAATCGCCCCCAAGCAGATACGCATCCGGGCGCCCTTCCCCCTGCATAGTAGTATCATAGATCTCCCCGATATAGTCAAGCGATTCCGTACAGACCGGCTGCACTTTCACCTGCGTTTTTGCATAGTAATCTTCTGCGGCTTTTTCAAAATAGGTCCGGTAGGAATTGTCCTCATACCAGAACAATAAATCCGTCTGCGCCGTCTCGTATCCCTCTTTGCCATTTTCATCCAGATTATCTGTTTCTGTATTATATGCAGCGTCGCCACTGTCTGCCAATGCATGTTTGGGTGCAAAATTGGCAACCACGGCAAGCAGAACTGCCCCAACGCCGACGGAAACGGCGGCGGCTTTTGTATATCTTTGAATCATACTACTCCTCGTTTAATACACTCTTAAGCTTTTTTACCATCTCATCCACATGTTCTTTTTCAATAATAAGCGGCGGTACAAGCCGAATGACATTGCCCCCTGCCGTGATTACGACAAGTCCGTGTTCTAATGCCGCAGCCGCAATTTCTGCGGCTGGTTTTTCACAGACAATACCCTGCATCAGTCCCATACCCCTTCTCTCTGTCAGAAAGTCATAGGCAGCAACCAGTTCGTCCAGCTTTTGTTCCAGATATGCTGCAATCGTTTTCACATGTTCCGTAATTCTGTCACGCTCCATCATTTCCAGTACCTTGTCAACCGCTGCGCCAATCAGCGGATTACCACCGTAAGTCGTACCGTGATCTCCAGGTGCAAGAGATTTTTGCGCCGTTTTCTCAGTTAGCAAAAATGCGCCTGCCGGAACACCGCATCCAAGCGCTTTCGCCGTCGCCATAATATCCGGCTTTATGCCGTAATGCTGCCAGGCAAACATCTCGCCCGTCCGCCCCATGCCACACTGCACTTCGTCTAAAAGCAACAGAATATCGCGCTCATCGCAAAGTTTGCGCACACCCTGCATAAACGCATCGGACGCCGGATAAATCCCGCCCTCTCCCTGCACCGTCTCGAAAATAATTGCACAGGTCCTGTCTGTCACAAGCGCCCTGACACTCTCCAGCGAATTAAATTCAGCAAATTTTACGCCGTCCATCAACGGAAGAAACGGTTCTCTGTAGTGCTCGTTACCGGTTACGGACAATGCGCCGACTGTTCTCCCATGGAATGAATTTTTCATTGCAATAACTTCATGTCCCGCATGCCCGTCTCTTGTATACGCATATTTTTTTGCAGCCTTAATCGCACCCTCAATTGCCTCGGCCCCGCTGTTTGTAAAAAATACGCGATCCATGCCGGACGCTTTTTTAAGCCGCGCCGCCGCCCGGATTGTCGGAACATTATAAAAAAGGTTCGATGTATGCGTAATCTTATCCAACTGCTCTTTTAAACATTCATTATATTCTTCATTCTGATAACCAAATGCACAGACCGCGATTCCCGCCGCAAAATCCAGATATTTTTTTCCGTCCAGATCATACAAATATACGCCCTTTCCATGATCAAAGACAACCGGAAAACGGTTGTATGTATGAACGATACTCTCCTCTGCCTCTTTGATATATTCCTCTTTACTCATGATAGAATCTCGTCTCCTTATCCCCTAATATTGCGGTTCCAATTCCTCTGTTTGTAAATATTTCCAGCAACAGACAGTGCGCGATACGGCCGTCTAAGATATGCACTCTCGATACGCCGTTTTCAATGGCGTCAATACAGTTGTTTAATTTGGGCAGCATACCGCCTCCGATAAAACCGTCCTGAATCAATTTTGAAGCTTCTGTCACAGTCAGCTCAGAGATCAGCGAATTCTTATCGCTGGTATCCCGATAGACGCCCTCAATATCGGTCAAAAATGCCAGTTTCTCCGCGGACACGGCCCTTGCAATCGCACAAGCCGCATCATCGGCATTAATATTGTAGCTCTGATACTGATCGTCCATACCAATCGGACATACAATCGGGAGAAAATCCTTTTCCAGCAGATCGTAGAGAATCTTTGGGTTCACCTGCGTTATCTCGCCGACAAAACCGATATCCTCCCCGTTTGCGTATTTCTTTTCTACCGAAAGAAGCCCGCCGTCTTTCCCGCTGATGCCGACCGCATTCACCCCAAGTTCCTGCACCAGCTTTACCAGCGACTTGTTTACTTTATTTAAAACCATCTCTGCGATTTCCATTGTTGCCTCATCGGTCTTTCTCAAACCGCCTACAAAGACCGGCTCCATTCCGGATTTTGCTACCCAGCGGCTGATCTCCTTGCCGCCGCCGTGTACGATAATCGGTTTAAATCCGACGAGTTTTAAAAGCGTTACGTCCTGTATCACATGTTTTTTCAGTTCTTCGTCGGCCATAGCGCTGCCGCCGTATTTTACAACAATTATTTTTCGATTAAAACGCTGAATATAAGGAAGCGCTTCAATCAGCACTTCCGCTTTCTGCAAGATATCTTTCATATTCTGTTCTTCCATGAAACCAATCCTTCCTTTTTTGTGTATCGAATCTGTTCATTTTCTTTCATCCTGACAAACTGTACTGTCAAAAACATCTGCCACGGCGAATAAAACACGTTATGCGTGGCCGCAGGTTTATCCTGCGGTATAAACTGCCCTAACGACTCTGGTTTCAGACAGTTCTGTCGCATAATCAGCGAACACGCTTCGCGCCGCATGCAATGATTCAGGAACGGTAATCCGCATTGATTTTTACATAGTCGCAGGTAAGATCACATCCCCACGCACAGGCAGATTCCTCCCCAAGTTTCAAATCTATCACTGCAGTTACGACAGGCTCCGACAATATTCTGGTTGCCTCTTCCTCACTGTAATCCAGTCCCATCCCGTCTTTTGCAATCTGAATCTTTCCTGCCGCACTCTCAAAAAACAAATCTACTTTTTCTGGCTCGAACTCCACGCCTGCATAGCCCATCGCACAAAGGATTCGCCCCCAATTTGCATCATGTCCATAAATCGCCGCCTTTGTCAGATTCGATGAAACAACCGACTTTCCGATGATTTTAGCCTGTTCTTTTGACGCTGCCCCAATCGTTTTTACTTCAAACAAAGCTGTCGCACCCTCGCCGTCGCCCGCCATTTTTTTTGCAAGCGCTTCGTTAACCATATGAAGCGCTGCGCAAAATGCCCTGTAATCTTCATCTTTTTCAGTAATCATCGGATTTTGCGCCATGCCGTTTGCCAGAAGAAGACAGGTATCATTTGTGGACGTATCCCCGTCTACGGAAATCATATTGTAGGTATCCTCCACATCTGCGCGAAGCGCCTCCTGCAGTAACTCCTGCGAGATTGCAGCATCCGTAGTCACAAAACTCAGCATTGTGCACATATCGGGGTGAATCATTCCGGAACCCTTGCTCATACCGCCAATCGTTACCGTTTTTCCGCTAAGTTCCAGTTCAACCGCCGCCTCTTTTTCTTTTGTATCGGTTGTCATAATCGCACATGCCGCCTGATAACCGCTTTCCAAATCTGCGCCAAGCTTTTTGGACATGGCTTCCACACCGGCACAGATCCGGTCAATCGGCAGCTGTTTTCCTATCACGCCGGTTGACGCCACAAGCACTGTTTCTGCCGGAACGCCAAACAATTCGGAAACTCTGTCCGCCGTCTTTTGGCAGTAATCCATCCCCTCCTGACCGGTACACGCATTTGCAATTCCGGCATTTATTACTACTGCCTGCGCCTGCTTTGTGCGGGATACGATATCCTGATCCCACTTTACAGGCGCCGCTTTTACTCTGTTCTTTGTAAATGTTCCGGCAGCGCTGCATGGAACATCACTGTAAATCATCGCCATATCTGTCCTGCCGCTGTATTTGATTGCAGCAGCTGTACTTGCCGCACGAAACCCTTTTGCCGCGGTCACACCGCCTTTGATTTCTTTCATAATCCGCCTCTTTTCCAAAAACGTTACGGACGAAATTCCGTAACATTTTTCTCGTTTAACACACATTCATAATAATTCACATCACTCCGATAACTCCATCCGAGCCCCTGCCAGAACCTGTTTCCAATCTCGTTTGAAGTAAATGCAATCAGATTGACCTTATTGATTTTTTCTTCTTTTAGCGCCGCAAGACATGCTTTCACCATCTGCTGGCCGATCCCCTGTTTACGAAATGATTCATTTACGCATACGTGATAAAAACATGCCCGTCTCCCGTCGTGACCGCAGAGAATAGCGCCGACAATCCTGTTTTCACATAACGCAACCATACTGGTCTTTGGATTTCGTTTGATAAATCGCTCCACGCCGTCGCGCGAATCATCAAGACTGCGGATGCCAAACCCATGTATCCCCTGCCAGAGCTCATAAATCTCTGCATAATCCGAAATCTCCATTCGGCGTATTGTAACTTGCCCTTTCATGACACATTTCCTCCATATTTACGGGAAAACAGGAACAAGATCAAGACCCGCTGCTTCGTCTAAACCAAACAGCAGATTCATATTCTGGACTGCCTGTCCCGCCGCGCCCTTTACAAGATTATCAAGCGCCCCCATCATTATAATCCTTCCGGTACGCGCATCTATCTTGAAGTTAATGTCCACAAAGTTGCTGCCCTCCACCCATTTTGTTTCCGGGCAGATCTCATTCTCCAATACACGTACAAATTTCTCTTTTTCATAATATTTATCATAGACAGCTTTGACCTCTTCCGCCGTCGGAAGACTTCCGTTTGCTTTTTTCTTTAAAGAAGCATACTCCGTCACCAGGATACCCCGATTCATCGGGACAAGGTGCGGTGTAAAATTAACTGTCACCTGTTTTTGGGCCGCATAGCCCAGCTGTTCTTCAATTTCAGGCGTATGGCGGTGCGATGCGACTCCGTATGCTTTTATATTTTCATTGACCTCGCAGAACAGATTCGGCAGCTTTGCGCCGCGCCCTGCCCCGGATGTACCGGATTTTGCATCTATAATCAGCGTATCTGTATCAATCATTCCTTCTTTTACCAGCGGATATGCCGTCAGTATGGAACATGTCGTATAACAGCCCGGATTTGCAACCAGTCTGGCATTTTTTACTTTTTCACGATTGATCTCGCACAGGCCGTATACGGCTTCCCCGATAAACTGCGGACTTTTATGCGCAATCCCATACCATGACTCATAAACCGATACATCTTTGATCCGGTAATCCGCACTTAAATCCACAATTTTCGCCCGTTTTAATATCTCCTCCGTCAAAACGCCTGCCAGAAATCCCTGCGGTGTCGCAGTAAAGATCACATCAGCCCCTTTGGCAAGTTCTTCGATTTTATCGTCCAGACACTCATCCTCTATCAGCTGAAACATATTACGGTAAACGGAGGCATATTTCTCCCCTATGTAACTTCTTGAACCATACCAGATAATTTCCGTTTCTCTATGCGCTGTCAAAATCCTGACCAGCTCATTACCGGCATAACCGGTCGCTCCGATAATCCCTGCTCTAATCATAATAATCCCCATTTCTGCACTGCGAACACCGTCCGCTTTAGCTTTTATGCGCATGCACTCTTCTATATTAGATTATTTTCTGCTTCTAGTAAAGCCTTTTCTTTGCTGTCGTAAAAAAATATGGAACCGTTCCGCGATTGGTTTCACTCTCGTGGCCGGCGCCCCCCATATGCTCCACGTTACAAAAAATAAAATTTCCCCCTCTCCTCTTTGCTGTCGTTACTGAATAATTATACACTGCATTCAATATTTATGCAATCAATATTTATAAGGTTTCTGCTGAAATATATGTATTAATCGAATAAAAATATGTATATTTTTTCACTTGCGTTTCGAAAGATTTTGTTGTATATTAATTTTTAGTACAAAAACAGAAAGGAATCTGAATACATGAAAGAAAAAGTAATTTTAGCTTACTCCGGCGGATTGGATACAACCGCCATCATTCCCTGGCTGCAGGAAAACTATGGTTATGAAGTAATCTGCTGCTGTATTGACTGCGGACAGGAAGAAGAACTTGACGGCCTAAACGAGCGGGCCATTTCCTGCGGCGCCTCCAAATTATATATCGTAGACATTGTGGACGAGTTCTGCGACGACTACATTATGCCCTGCGTACAGGCAAACGCCGTATATGAAAATAAGTATCTGCTCGGCACCTCCATGGCGCGCCCTCTGATTGCAAAAAAACTGGTTGAGATCGCAAGAAAGGAAAACGCAACTGCTATCTGCCATGGCGCAACCGGCAAAGGAAACGACCAGATCCGCTTCGAACTTGGCATCAAAGCGCTCGCACCGGATCTTAAAATTATCGCTGCATGGAGAGATGACAAATGGAATATGGATTCGCGCGAATCGGAAATCGCCTACTGCAAAGAACATGGCATCGACCTGCCGTTTTCTGCCGATTCCAGCTACAGCCGCGACCGCAATATCTGGCATATCAGCCACGAGGGACTTGAACTTGAAGATCCGTCCTGTGAGCCGAATTACGACCATCTGCTTGTGCTGGGCGTTTCGCCGGAGAAAGCTCCCAATGAGGGTGAATATGTCACGATGACATTTGAAAAAGGCGTTCCGAAATCAGTCAATGGAAAAGAGATGAAAGTTTCTGATATTATCCGTGAATTAAACCGCCTGGGCGGCAAACACGGCGTCGGTATTATTGATATTGTGGAAAACCGCGTTGTCGGCATGAAATCACGCGGCGTCTATGAGACACCGGGCGGAACCATCCTGATGGAAGCGCACCAGCAGCTGGAAGAACTTGTGCTCGACCGCGCTACCATGGATGTCAAAAAAGATATGGGCAACAAACTTGCGCAGATCGTATACGAGGGAAAATGGTTTACGCCGCTGTGCGACGCCGTAAAAGCGTTTGTTTCCTCCACACAGGAATATGTCACCGGTGAAGTAAAATTCAAATTATATAAGGGAAATATTATAAAGGCCGGTACAACCTCGCCCTATTCTCTGTACAGTGAATCGCTGGCAAGCTTCACAACCGGAGATCTGTACGACCACCACGATGCAGAGGGATTTATCACCCTGTTCGGGCTTCCGCTGAAAGTGCGTGCAATGAAAATGCAGGAAGCTGAAAACTAAAACCTGACAGCTCTTTTTCTCCGGAAAGCTGCCGCAATCACCGAAACGCATAAAATCGCAGTTCTCTCCCATCCCCGTTTTATGCTTTCGGTCTGATGCGGCAGCTTTTTTCTTTGAGTCTGATCATGTATCGGCTTCACATTTTCCATTTCCAGACAATCGCAATGTCCCTGACTTCTGCCTATCGCAATCTGTCCATTTTCTGTCTGGCCAGGAAACGCTCAAAATCCTGCAGCATATAACGATAGTTTTTCCTCTGGTCTTTATAATACGACTGATTTTTAGCAGAAAAAACTGCCATCCAATCGTCCAGATCTTCATCCGTCAGATAAGAATAGGCAACCATCGCCAACATTGAAACACGATTCTCCTCATCCAAAAGACCTGATCCGATCTTTATGGTTCGTTCCTCCAACAGCTTAAGCGTCTCATAATAATCCTCCCTGTTTTCCCGAAACACTTTTTTCCCGATTCCGACAAGCTCTGTTACTAACAATTCTTCATCGGCCGGCCGTTTTGTCTTCTGTTGCCTGGCGAGAAAATCTGTCAGAAAGGATTCCAGAAATTTCAGCTTGGCGCAGATCACAGACTTGTCTTTTGTCCCCCTGCCCTTATCAATCTCGTCAAACAAAAGTCCGTTTTGCTTTTTATGGGCGCGGATCTGACTTTTAAACTCTCTTAAAAATAAGGCAAACCGGATATCCTGCGCTCCCAATGCTGTAAACCTGTCGTATAGAGTGAGAAACAGGAATGATTCCTTGCTGTCAAAAATATCTCTGATATCATCCGTTATCACCGTTTCCAGACGATGCAGGCGACTTGCAAGCGTCTCAAACTCCTGCCGCTTCGCATTTTGATTCAGATAGACGCAGATTGCTTTCATCTGTTTTTTCCAGTGATCCAGATGGTTGATACACATAACTGTTTCAATAATCACGCGTTCAATCACGCCTTTTGCGCGCTCTGCTTCTGTAAAACAGCTGTAATCCACAAAAAACCGGCTCTCGGAAATACTTCGTATATCCGCTGCAAAACAGTCGATGCAGGTAAACGCTTTCTGATTTGTATTCATGGAAGTGTGGTTGTTATATCTCTTGATATATCCGGATATTTTTTTTCTGTCACAATGCTCATGTATTACAGTTTCAATCTGGTATTCATTAAATTTTTTCTTTAATTCTTCCGGAAGTTTCTCATATGTTTTATTTTTAATGTCAAACAGCGCGTCCTTCCAGATGAAATTGCCGTTCTCATCTAAGATCTTTGCCTTGTATGGAATACGGGAATGTTCTATGGCCGATGTAATCTTATAATTGCCAAATCTGTATTGGTTCAGCGCAATACTGCGCTGTCCGCCATCCACAATACGAAGCTGGGAACTGTCCTCCTCACCCAGAATCACAGGCGGAATATATTCGTCGGTCAGCACCGTAACGATCAGCTCGTTGATCTGTTCGTTATTCCATACAAAATTGCGCTGAACGTCCGCATTGTTAGCGATATCCCCGTCTTTTAGTTTATTTAAATACATGTCCATGGTATAGACCTGTCTGCGTGGTTTTGCCATATTTCTCTCCCCCTGTGCAATCAATATAAAACAGAGACATTCCGGTATGCACGGATAGCAGCCCTGCACTCTGCGTACTGCCGCCTTTCTATATGGAGTCTCTCCATAATTTCATCCGGAACGAAACCTGCCACAATCAGCTTTAACACCTGCTTCTGCTGCATGGACAAGCGTCCGAGATAACGAAGCATCTTATCGCTGTATACTTCTTCCCCGTCCCAACAGCACAGTTGGTCCGGATAAAACCTGCCGGGTATCAGATCTCCCAGCGTTTCTTTATCTCCGTCGCCAATCAGCGCATCAATGGAAACCTCATAGACGGGATTTCCATCGTCATCTTTAAAAACACGCTTCTCCCTGTTCATATAGGTCAGTCTTGACTTTATCTTCTTGCGCAGACAGGAAGAAAGAAAACTGCGAAACTGCCTGTCCCCGATCTGTCTGTTTTCAAATTTCTTTTCGCAGTCCCAGACGACAAGAGCTCCCAATGAATAAAAATCATCGTAATCCTTTTGCGCAATCCAGCGAAACTCCTGTGTCAGAATCGGATCTATTATTTTTTTCAATTCTCTGTTATTGTCATTGCAATAAAAATCTACATATTTTCCCATATTCAATACCTGCCTTACCAATATAGTGGATAGAATGGGAAAGCAGCTCCTATCATCCTGTATTGTCAAAACTGCTTCTCCCGTTTGACAACAGTAATTATAGAACATGCGTTTGCATTTGTCAATACCATTTTAGAACATCTGTTCCTTTTACGGATTTTTTGAACAAAAAAAGGAGAATAATATATTAGACACATGAAACGCAATTGAAAAAGGAGAGGCAAAATGTTAGACCAACAATATCATTTATATTCTGTCGACACCTGTGACTTTCTCAGCAGCCATGAAAATAATCTGTACATAAAAAGCTGCAAATACCACAAAGAACAAAGGTATGTGCAGGAAAAATTAAGAGCGCTCGAAAAAGGTTTAAAACAATCCGCAAACTCCGGCGAGGAGCTGCACGCGCAAAAGACGAACTGTTTTGACATTGCCGCAACAAATAAATGGAACAATGCCGCACAGGAATATCTGTTCTGGCAAAAAATTTTGCTGCATAAAAGGGAAAAACGAAAAGATGCAAAAGATAAACTGCGCACTCTGCTCTCAAACAAAATAAGGCAGAACGAACTGACCGACGGAACAGACCATATCCGTACGCTCTCCCGCAGTCATTTAAAAGATACAAATGTGATCTGCGCTTTTTCCTCTGTATTAAGCAGAACAATCGGTATCAGGCAGAATGAGCTGACTGACGCACTGATTATTGTACAGATTTACCATTTTGATATTTTCAAGGATCTTTTGTATTACGGTTTTTTGTATCAGGGCGAAAAATACCTGTATTTCAGCTCGTCTGCCGGACAGATCCGCCAAAAGAAAGCTGTGTTTCTCAGAGAATCCGTTTTTCACCGGATTGAAAAAAATATTATGTGCGGGCTCACCATTGATAAAATCAATGCGAAAGGAGGCATAAATGTCAACAAATACCTTGCCTGTCTTGCGCTTGCAAACTCGGCGTCCGACAAATGGGAACAGTTCGATATTGACCGGGCCATTGTCGTTGACGACTTTGAAACAGAGGTAAACGGCTCCTACGATTTCGTGGACGAGACGGATTACTCGATTACCCGAAAGACCGGCAGCATACCGATCCCGCATACAGACGGCGCCGGCATGATACTCCCATCGCTCTCTGCCGAAAATTTTATTTTCCGCGCGCCCTGGATGAAAGGGCTGCTCGGCGTATTCGATTTTCGAAAATTTGTGAAAGAAAATAATTACTCTCCCGTGATCCGTGATATCTACGGCCAAAAACACAATATTATCGCGGAAGATATCCAAATTATTTTTACAAAAAGCCAGTTTAAAATGTACAAATTTTACGACGACTGGGATGAGTATAAAACAAATTTCAAAAAATATGGATGCAGCGCCGGTATCTGCAGTACGGAGGAAGAACGAATAAAAAATGCAAAAATCAATTATCAGATGCTGCAGACTTTTACTGATATCACGGACGAAGAAATTACACTGCTCACAAAAACTTCCGCTGAAAAGATCAAAAATATCTGCAGTTCAAAAGAAACCATGCTGGAAATATTAGGCGTCACACCGTACAACACTAATATGACGCCGTTTCAGGAAGCGTTGAAATTATATCCCGCACTGTTAAACGATACCTATGCAAAAGATGTACTGCGCGATGCAAAAAACAGCCTGCTAAAAAAATATCGAAGCGGAAAGCTGGAAATCAAAGGCAAGTACATGTTTCTGCTTCCGGATTTCTACGCTGCCTGCGAGTACTGGTTCGGACAAATCCAAACGCCGGCCGGACTGCTGGACGACCAGGAAGTCTATTGCCGGCTGCTGCGTGCATACAAAAAACTCGACTGTCTCAGAAGCCCGCACTTATACAAAGAACATGCTGTCAGGCAGAATGCAGCGCACGAAAGCAGCCAGGATCGCGCAGCCAAAATCGGCAAATGGTTTACGACAAACGGATTATATGCCAGCACGCACGACCTGATTTCTAAAATATTAATGTATGATGTGGACGGCGACAAATCACTTGTGGTCTACGACCCCGATTTTATCCGAATCGCAGAACGTAACATGAACGGAATCGTCCCGCTCTACTACAACATGCAAAAAGCCAGCCCGACAGAGCTAAATCTGAATCATATTTACGAAGGACTGTGCGCCGCTTTTACCGGCGGAAATATCGGTATCTACAGCAATCATATCGCTAAGATCTGGAATGATGATGTTTTCCTATCCGGATCGGACGAAGAAAAACAACAGGCTGTTGACTGCGTAAAGCGTCTCTGCTGCCAAAACAATTTTGTAATCGACTATGCCAAAACATTGTACAAACCTGAATTTCCGAAAGAAATCAAAACACAGATTGCAAAATATACAAACGCACTGCTGCCCGCATTTTTCGTATATGCGAAAGATAAGGATGCATCACAGGTGCGCGGACGTAACGGCAGCCTCGTCAATCAAATTTACACGAAAATCCCGGATCAGCCAATCCGGACACGCCGCCATACAGAAGATACGCTTGCATACCGGACTTTGATGTCAGATAAAACGGCCGTCTGCGCAAAAGAAGTCGCTGCGCTTTATGATAAGTTAAACCGCACCTATCGCTACATGTCCGTATTCCAAGAAAATGATATTCAAAATATCGGCTACATTGTCTGCAAGATCAGGGAGGTCTTCCGCCGGACCGGACTTTGCGACCGGGAAATCACCGATATGCTTGTCGAATATCTGTATGGCAGGGAGAAACGCACAAAGCAGCTCCTGTGGCTCTGTTACGGCGCACAGATTGTCGCAAATCTCAGACAAAATCTGCATCCGCCAAAAACAAAATTTATCTGCTGCGCAGAATGCAAAGAATGGGTTGAAGTTGGCCTGACGACGCGGACAAAACGATGCCGTCGCTGCAATTCCATAATTCAAAAAGAAAAAACACGACTGCGTGTGCAAAAACTGCGCAAAAGAACAGACGACAAACAGTAGAAATCATTTAAAAATTTCAGCAACTGCAAAAGGAGGATACTTATGCTTATGACGCAGGACAATCTGATCCGGCAAATATCCGACAGAGAAGAAATCAACACTGCAACCGTCCGACAGATCTTAAAATCAGCAGAGGATATTATTTTCAACTGCCTGTCCACAACCGCTCCATCGGAACCGGTTGTAATTAAACCGCTGCAGGGAATCCGTATCGAACGAAACTTTATCGACAAAAAAAATTACTCCAAAGGCATGTTCCAGCATATGACCTGTCCCGAACATGTCAGTGTAAAAGCTAATTCATCCAAATATTTCAGCGGGCAGGTGAACAAAAAATTATTTTCAGGAGGTACCGGAATTGAACTTTAATAAAACCACACTGTTTCCTTATCTGATTTACAACAGGCCGTTTCCGTACAGCAATTCCATTACATTATACCCTGTGACTATGAACGACGTTGTACCGTTTGAAACATTTTCTCCATCTATTCTTGTGCCAAAAAACAGTCTGTTCCACGATAAAAAAATTATCCGCATGTCCTACCTCGATTTTCTCACCTACAGCGCCGGGAATCTGGCGCTGGAAGAGGAATACAAAATGCCCGGCCTGTCAGAGTATTACCTCTATGCCATACGCCTGCTGCAACTATGCTGTCCGGAGGCAAAGATACAGCTGATTCCGCATTCCCTGCAGTTCTCTGTAAACGGCGAAACAATAACGCCAGAAATTTTTGAGGATATAAGACGCATTATCATTATCCAGAATGATATTGATTTTGATCCGGACGAATTTATCAATAACGATACAAAGCAGCAGCTGCTTCACGCCCAAAAAGCGCTCTCAAAAGATACGCCGAGAGCAACGATCGAGGATTATATTGACTCTCTTGTCATCGCAATGAACTGCACAGAAGAACAGATCATGCAGATGACTGTCCGTAAATTTTGGCGATATATCAGACGCTATCAGCTCCATGAGGGTTATACACTTGCAAAAACAGGCGAATGCAGCGGTATGGTCACTTATAAAGAACCGATTCGCCACTGGATGGTCTCGCTTGATCATGAAGATAAATTTAAAGATTTCAAAACGGACGAAAACTCTTTAAGGGGAAAAATTCATTCAGCGAACAATTAAAGCAGGAATAAAAACACAATTTATCACACATTTCCTGTCTGCATTCTATCCTTACTAAACACTGTGCTGCGTCATATTTATTTGAAGTTTTCCAATACGCATTACACTCACGCTTGTTCCCAGCTCGGTTTCATGCTCATCCTTGCATTGTTTACAAACTGCTCGCTATTGAAATATTTTAATATTATAATTGTGAGACTTATTCATCAAGCGCCTTTTGACAAAAAGGGCGCTTTCTTATGAAAGGCAACGCAGGATTCGTTTATACGCCTCTGAATAAGAGCAAAAAAACGGGCGGGATCAGCATGGCAGATTTCGGAATACGTTTTTTTCTTTGCAATATTTTAATCTGCGTCACAATAGCCAGATTTCTTATGATAAAACAGATATTGAGAAATCACCTGACCAACCGGATGCAGTTCAATTTATGGTTCCTTCTGCCTGGGCTGCTGACAATTCCGTTTATCCCTATTCGCCCGGCCCCATCTTCACAGATTTTCTCATTGCTTGACAAGTGGAAAAACGCTGTATCACCCAACACGGAAACGATTACGGAAACAGAAGATGCAACACCCTCTCCTGCAATCACACGCCCATTTCTGTCTAAGATTTCCCCTCTTTTTGCCTGCGTAGCGGAAACCCTTACTCTGTCCGTGGAGGATAGTCCCGGATAGATCAGGGTATGAAATAATTGCGGTTGTCATATTCTGTATTTCTACCCTTTCATAGATAGCAGAATTACGCTTTACAAAATCCTCCTCACTGATCTGCCCGGAGGATTCCACATCAAGCATTTGATACATTTCCTCATATTTTTTCTCCTGAATGTAACTCATACAGGTAACGAGCAGCTCATCCGGTTTCGTTATAATACTTTCCTGTTTTGCTAAAATCAGCATAAATACTGCCATGCCTGATGTAATTGCTACCGGAATGCCTGCAATGATCCATAAATACTTTCCGATTCTGTTTCTTCTTCGTCTGCTTTTCCTTTTCGCCATTACTTTCCCTCCAAATAAACTGATAATAATAAATATATTTCACATTTAAATACTACCGTCGCAAGATTTTTACATTAGTTCTCCCTGGCCAAAATATTACACTGGTAAGATTTATAAGTCAAGTAAATTATATAAGTTGTTTGAGTGATACCTTTCTCTCAAAAAAACTTATTTGTTCCAAAACAGAATATATATGGATCACAAAATTTTTTTACATTCTTCATACTATATTCCCCGACAAACTTTGATACAATCAAAACCATCAAAATTTATTTAAATTTCACTTTCTATTGATGAAAACGCATCTTTCCGATACAATTATTCTATGAAGAAGCGGATTCTCACCGTACAGTATTTACTCATGCGGGCTGCCCGTTTCTTTTTTTCCAATATAAGCCCATAAAAACCGGCAGTTTATGTAAATTTTACCCTATATGTAATACATACGTTTGCTTTTAGCATACAATAGTGCTATTATAATCATAACATGAATACGAAAGGAGGGAGATCTATGGCACTGGCAACCTTAACCGCAAGAGTAGACGAAAAAGACAAGGCCAGCTTTGACACTTTCTGCTCCAATGTTGGCCTAAATACTTCTACTGCAATCAATCTTTTTGTGAAAGCAGTTTTACGCGAAAACCGCATCCCGTTTGAGATCGCCCAGACCACCGACCCTTTCTTCTCCGAGGCGAACATGGCCTATGTGAAGAAATCCGTCCAGGAGCTGAGAGCCGGGAAAGGCACCGCCCATGAACTGATCGAGGTGGACGATGAGTGAAAAAATATGGTCGGACGATGCCTGGGAGGACTACCTCTACTGGCAGACGCAAGATAAAAAAACACTAAAGCGGATCAACCAGCTCATTCAGGATATCGAGCGGAATGGCTGTATGAAAGGAATCGGAAAACCCGACCCCCTCTCCGGCGACCTGCAGGGCGAATACAGCCGCCGAATCAACGAAAAAGACCGCCTTGTCTACCATATGGAAAACGGGCGGCTCTACATCGCCCACTGCAGATGCCACTACGGAGATAAATAATCCCAGCCCATCCCCGCCTATATCCAAGACGGGGATTTATTTCTCAATCCAAACCCATCAGAAACTATCGAAATCCGCCTGCGCCGCCAATTCCACATAAGCCTCCGGACACCCATCATTCCGGCTCTCCACATACATATCATTCACCATCCCGATAGTAAGCAGATCCAGATCCCGGATAGAAAGCCCCAGCTGCACGCACCGGAGCAGAAACAGCGGCGTTGTCATTGGCCGGTCTGTTGGGCGAAGTTTTTTTTAGCCTCCGCATCCGTCCTCACGTTCAGCCCCCACAGCTCGATCAGCTTCGGCAGCACCTGGTAAATGGAGAACGTCCCGAACCCGTCCAGCCATTCCTCCGGCGTATCCGGGATAGACCCGTCCGCGTGCTTCGCCATCACATAGGCGATATTCTCAAACATTTCCGGCGAGAAATAGTCCAGGTTTGAGTTTCCCACATCCTCTTTTCCCAACGCTTTCTCCAACGCGCCCAGATCCTTATGGGAGAATTTGATCTACATCAAAATGGTATCGTCATCTGCCCCCAGCAAAAAATAAGGCCGGGAATCTTAAAACTGGTTCCGGGCCTTATTTTTGCGCTGTAACGCAATCCCCTCCCGCCCCAAAAACCCGTTATTTACGCATGGAATCAAACCATCCGTTTTAAAAACACACGTTATTTACACATGATTTTCTGTATCTATATGGGAAAAGAATAAACGCCGGAACATGAAATAATCAGGACAGGAAATCTGTCCTTTTTATTTTATCGAAAAAAGTATAACGGAGGAAACAAAAATGACAAACACAGAACACGCAAAAAATTTTTTAGTCAGCACTGCTGATTTCGCCTACTATGTAGGCGGCGTCCTTGCATGCACCGGCACAACCAACTTAAACGCTTCTCTTGAAGCCGCAGCCGAAGAGCAGAATGTAAACGCCGGCAAGCCTTGATCTGACCGACCGGATATCCGCTGTGATCTCTGTGATCGGTTTAAAAGGAATGCTCTATGCGCCGATCGAACTCGATCAAAAGAACTGCACTTTTACCAGCGATACGCCGGCAGCTGCTACGGTTGACGCGAACGGTGTGATCACGGCTGTTGCATCCGGGTCGGCAAAAATAACGGTTACATACGGCGGTCAATCAGATGAAATTGATGTCATAGTAGAATGAGGAAAATATCTGTTATTCGCAGCAAGAGCCCTGACAAATTGCAAATCCCAGGCATGCACTCTGTTCGCGCTGCAGATCCCCCGGAACCATGCCTTGAATGGCGTTAGATATTTTTTGCGCACATTTATGTCAGAGAGAGTCTGTGACATAGAAAGTAATGTAAAAACGTAATTCCCGGCGGACGGCTTTTTGCTGTCTGCCTTTCCGGGAGGAATCACCCCGGATTTTTTAATTTATGATTGGTATGGCGATTTTTGTCTGTGCGATAAAGTCGCTTATACGCAAAAAACAAATGCGAACCGCGTTCGCAATGCAGAAACGAGGATTTTTTATGACAAACATACCAGAAAAAGTAATTCAGATTGCTCTCGCAGAAGTCGGTTATCTCGAGAAGAAATCAAATAATCAATTGGAAAACAAAACCGCAAATGCCGGCTCGGCAAACTATACAAAATACGGAAAAAATATGGGCTGCAACGGACAGGCATGGTGCGACGCTTTTGTGGACGACTGTTTTGTAAAAGCTTATGGAAGAGATACAGCAAGACAGTTGCTGGGCGGATTCAGCAATTATACACCCACCTCGGCACAATATTTTAAAAATATGAAACGATGGCATACCAAAGATCCGATGGCCGGCGATCAGATCTTCTTCAAAAACAGCACGCGCATCTGCCACACCGGGCTGGTCTATAAAGTAGACGAATCCAGAGTCTATACAATCGAAGGAAACACATCCGGCGCAAGCGGCGTCATCGCAAACGGCGGCGGCGTATGTAAAAAATCCTACCCTCTTGGCTATGCCAGAATAGCAGGTTATGGCAGGCCGGATTATGACGTCCCCGCCGCTGCTCCGTCTGTTCCAAAAGGCTCGAAAACACAATTTATCAGAGAAATTCAAAAAGCAACCGGAGCAAAATGCGACGGCATTGCAGGTCCAGAAACCCTTGCAAAAACAGTAACTTTGTCAAAAGTGAAAAATAATCGGCATCCGGCTGTAAAACCAGTACAAAATTACCTGAACAGCCTTGGATTCCTCTGCGGAACTGCAGACGGGATCGCAGGAGTCAAGTTCGACTCTGCTGTAAAATCCTTCCAGCGGCAAAACAACTGTATTGTAGACGGTGAGATCACTGCAGGAAAAAACACCTGGAAATCCCTGCTTGGATTAAGGTAACATCTCTGCGCTAATACAAACTGCCAGTAACGCAATCTCTCCCCCTTAAAAAAAGCCGTGATCTACGGACGAATTTAAAAACCCATTTCAAAAAACAGACGTTATCTGCGAATGATTTTTTGTATCTTTAAGGGAAAACAGAAATATTCCCAAACAGAAAATCACAAATCATTTAAAAACGGAGGAAACAAAAATGACAAACACAACAAACACAGAACACACAAAAAGCTTTTTAGTCAGCACTGCTGATTTCGCCTACTATGTAGGCGGCGTCCTTGCATGCACCGGCACAACCAACTTAAACGCTTCTCTTGAAGCCACAACCGAAGAGCAGAATGTAAACGCCGGCAAAGGCAACAAACTGGTCTACTCTTTCAAATACGGCAGACAGTTAAATGCCAAACTGGAAGCGGCAGACTGGAAGCTCGAATACCTTGCCATGGCATCCGGCTCCAAAATTACGGAAAGCCTGACGGACGTCTACAAAATCAACGAGCGCATCACACTGACAAACGGAACCGGAACACTTGGCTGCTCCCCAATCGGCGACGTCGCTGCACAACTTCCAAACGGTTCCATCGTAACCGTAACGCCGGACGGCGCCAATATCGACCTGTCCGCATATGGCCTGACAGACGACGCTTTTGTCAGGGCAACCTACCGCTACAACCGAATGGCAAAATCCATCGCCATTGACACGGAATCCACACCGATGTGCGGACGCCTTGTCCTGGATGCCGACCGCCACAACAACAAACTCGGAAAAGTCGGCAGCGTACAGATCATTATCCCGTCGTACCAGTTAAACGGCAGCTTCAACATCGAGCTGACGCCGGAGGGCGTAACTTCCACAAATCTGGAGGGCCGCGCGCTTGCTGTGGAGGACGATTCCTGCCCGGGCGCAAGCGTCTATGCCTATATCAAAGAATTTGACGACACGGAAAGCGCCGCTTCTGTCCTTGAAATCGCAGCGACACCGTCGGCTGTAAGCCTTGATCTGACCGACCGGACATCCGCTGAGATCTCTGTAATCGGTTTAAAAGGAATGCTCTATGCGCCGATCGAACTTGATCATAAGAACTGCACTTTTACCAGCGATACGCCGGCAGCTGCTACGGTTGACGCGAACGGTGTGATCACGGCTGTTGCATCCGGGTCGGCAAAAATAACGGTTGCATACGGCGATCAATCAGATGAAGTCGATGTTACCGTAATGTGAAAAGAGTAAAAAATAATGCAAAAACGTAATTCCGGGCGGACGGCTTTATGCTGTCCGCCTGTCTGGGAGGTATCAACATGGACTTTTTAAATGAATATATGCTGCCAATTGTTTTTGGAATCTGTCTTTGCATTGGCTATGTACTAAAACAATGGGTAAAAGATGTGAACAACCGATATATCCCCACGATCGTCGCATTGCTTGGCATTTTTTTATCGATCTGGATCAGGAGCTGGCAAATCTCTCCGGAAATTATTTTAAGCGGCCTGATCAGCGGATTGTCCAGCACCGGCCTGCATCAGATGTTTAAACAGTTTATCGAAAAAAAACTGCAGTGAAAGAAAAAAATAATCCGTTATAGCTTTTGGTCATTCTCACTTGGTATATATTCTGCAATCTCTTGTAATCTACAGTCAAAAATTCTGCATAAGTCATTTAGTGTTGTAGTATTCATCGGTTTATCTTTGCGTAATTTATCAATCGTAGCACTGGATAGATGATGTTTATTGATTAGCGTGTAAGTCGTTTCAGCAGAGTTTTTCAATGTTTTCCAGAACGGACTATAACTAATCATATGCATCTTGCCCTTTCGCTTTCATATCTCTTTCCTTTCTATAACGGGAAAAGCCCTGCTTTCGCAGAGCTTTTCCCGACGTTTTCTATCACATGCATATGCAAAAATGCATTGCAGCCTGGCCAGAATGCGGTAAACGTCAAACCCATTCAAAGCTCGCAAGGCACTGCCCTCCGGCGCAACACCTTATGTCAACGCTCTGACTGACACTAAAGTTTCCCGTCTTTATTATTCATTATTATATTAAGACAGGCACAAAAATATGTCAATCAGAATTTCCGGAAAAAATACTTTTTATCCGTTGTTGAAATTGCAGCGACACCGGCAGCTGTAAGCCCTGACCTGAGCGACCGGACATCCGCTGTAATCTCTGTCATCGGATTAAAAGCACCCAGACAAGCCCTTCAGGAACAATCAAAAAAACTTCGCCGGTCAGTCTATGAAGCGTATGAATCCATGCGGGAAAACTTTCCGGCAAAAAATACAGAGGACTCTCTGGAAACAGAACTGGGGTACTGTAAAGAGCTTATAGATACAATAAAAAAGAACAAAACTATCTGCGGCTATCCCAAAGTACAGGAAAAATTGAATTTACTGGAAGAATCTGTCAGTGACATCCTTGAACATCTGGAAACCTCAAAATATAAAGATGCAAAAACCGAACATAAAACAGCAGATACGTCTTTCTTTGGATATAAGACACATATAGCCATGACGGAAGAGCGGATCATCACTGCCGCGACTATTACCAGCGGAGAGAAAACGGATGGAAAAGAACTTCCAGCCTTAGTCAGGAAAAGCCTGGATGCCGGAATGGAAGTGGAGTCAGTCATTGGCGACAAAGCTTATTCGGATAAGAAAAATATAGAAGAGGCAAAAGACGGAGGTTCTGAACTGATTGCAAGATTAAACAGCATTGTTACAGAGGGAAACCGCAGCAATGAGGATGAATTTGAATTCAATTTAGACTCTGGCATGTATCTGTGTACGGGAGGGCATCTGGCAGTCCATAAATATCTTGACAGGCACCGAAAAGAGAAAAAGAACAAAAACCCACGGATGGTATATTTCTTTAATGTAGAAAATGCAAATGCTGCCAATACAAAGAAGGCTGTTATAAGGATGGCGCCAAAAAGAAAACATACAGTGAAACTCTGATCTGTGATGAACATAGTGAGCGGGCAAAGTTTCAAGAAACAGAACAATTCAAAGAAAAAATGAAAGAGCGATATACGATCGAAGCGAAAAACAGCGAATTAAAACACAGACATGGTTATGACGTTGCGTCATCATCAGGTCTAATCGGCATGGAAACGCAGGGAGCAATGGCAATATTTGCAGTAAATCTGAAAAGGATAATAAAGCTGATGGGAGAAAAATAATGAGATTTAGCATAGAAACTGAATCAATTACCATTCAGAATACAGAGAATCCACCAGAACTTAATCTAAGACTGGTGGATTTCTTATGCCCTTAAAAATGGAATTTAAAAACCTGTGTTTTTCAGTGCCCTCGTTTTTTTGCGGAGGGTTCAAGTAGCCCTCCAGACGAAAGAAAGGAGGACGATGCAATATATGTTACATATCAGGATTTGACTGATAACAGATTAGGATAAAATTTTTGAATAACAGCATATTGAAAAACATTTTTGCATATGCTATAATGCCATTAGGCAAAAGATATAAGAAGTCCAACGTTGACGAAGAAGCGAATCCCCCAACCGTGCGGCAACACAGTTGGGGGATTCTTCTTTACTTTTATAGTGGCAAAGCACCCACTAGGCTAGTCGTTGCCTTTGTCGTCACCGTCTAACCATTTGATGATGTAGTGGCAAGTTACACCGCCCAGAACGGCAACTAAAAAAGATATAAAAAATTCCAACGCTGACACCTCCTCCC
>CAMUGE010000024.1 GCA_947088345.1 uncultured Roseburia sp. | reverse complement strand
ACAAGGGATACAGCGATTTTTTCTTTTGCTAACTGTCAAAGACGGGATTATAACAGACTATTCCCGTTTTGAAAACTAAAAAAAGTATTTTTTCATTGATTTCTTTTTTGAATTTCCACCCGCTTCCTATTTATAATAGGAAGCGGGCCGGAAGAAATATTTCCTCCGGCCCGGCTTTGTATCAAAACGGTCTATTTTGCCTTTACTTTTTTGGATGGTGCAGACAGTTCCGTTTTCATATCTGCTTTTAATGCATTTGTTCCGCATGCTACTACTTTGTAGTAGTAGTTTTTATTTTTCTTTACTTTCTTATCGGTATATTTTGTAGTCTTTGTTGTACCGATCAGCTCATAATCTTTATCCTTTTTCAGAGAGCGGTAAACTTCATAAGATTTGGCTCCTGCCACCTTATTGATCGTTACCGTCACTTTGCCTTTCGCTGCTTTCACGCTCTTAATACCGGGCGTCGCCTTAAACGTGACTGCTGCCGGCTCTGTGAACCAAAGCGAAATATTGGAACCGTTTGCAGCGTATGCGGCTACATAATAGTAATAGGTCACACCCTGATACAGATTGCCGCGGTCTACTGCTTTCGTATCTACGATAGATCCGTTTACATTTTTGTATTCCCGATACGGAACGGAATGGTTACGCTCGTCGTCGTTGCTCTCTTTTGAAATCAGCTCCCAGTCTCCAATCGCCCCATAGTTGTTTTTGTATACATTGTTATATCCGTCAGACGGGCTTGTAGAGCGGTATACCAGATAATAAGCGGCTCCGGAAACCTTTTTCCAGCTTACCTGGATGGCATCATGAGAAGCGCCCTTTCCATCTTTTACCGTTGTATTTTTTGCAGTCACAGAACCAGCTGCTGTAAGATATTTTCCGGACGCGCGCACTTCCTCTGTAAAATCTGTCCATTTGCTGCTGCCGTATGCGCGTACTTTTACGGTTACGCTGCCGCCGTCCGCAACATTTTTAATGGAGTAGCTTGCTTTCTTTGTCGAAGCCTTTACCCAATCCGTCGTCTCCGCCTTACCCTGCGCGCTGTATTTGATATAACGCACTTCGTATTTGGATGCATATTTATCAGCGTCCCATGTGACGCTTACTGTCGCTTTGCCGCCGACAGCCGTCAGATTTCGCGGCGTCTGAAGTTTCAATGTCACACCGTCTGTCGAGAAAATCTGTTTTGTCTTTTTGCCTTCCTTGTAGTTGGCAACTACTTTATAGATATATGTTACGCCGGATGTAAGCTTTTTATCCGTATAGGAAACCGTCTTTGCCTTATTAATTGTTTTTACAAGTTCCCACTTTTGATTTCTATAGATAATACCGTTACCGTAACCGCTTACTTTTGATACATCCGTATCTGTAGAAACTGTAGACGTTCTGTAAATCTCGTAAGATTTTGCATTGGCAACTTTTGTCCAGTTTAACTTTACGGAATTTTTACTTGCCTCTTTTACTTTTAAATCAAGATAATTGTTGACGCTTGTCTCGGCCTGAAAATAAACATAATCGCTGTAATATGTCTTTTTTGTCACCGTATTGTAGTTGTATGCGCGCGCACGGTAACTATATACGGTAGACTGCGCCAGACCGCGGTCTACAAACTGTGCCGAATTTGTCGTTGCAATCTTTGTATATTTGCCTTTCTTGTTTGCACGTGAAATTTCGTATCCAGTAATCGCGCTGGTCTTGTCTTCAAATGTAAGTGTAATGCTTGTCTTATCCGATTTTGTGGAAGGCTGGTTAATTGCCTTTACCATTGTGCGCTTTGCCGACGTCTTTGCCGCTTCTTTTACATCTGTATAATAAAGGTAAGAAATCTGCTTCATGCCGCCCGTTGCAGAATCGAATACATTTGCCGTATACGGAACCGAATGCTGTACGTCTCTCTTTGTGCTGTCATAGACAACAACTGAGAAATAATAGGTTTCATTGACGTCCAGCCCAAAATCACTGCTGCTTACTTCCGTAACACCTGTATAATCGCGATAAAAAACTTTTTTCTCCAGAATACCCAATGTCTCTTTCAGCGAATCCGCATCTGTCAGGTAGTATGTTTTCATGCTGCCGTTTTCATTTACTTCCGCATAGGGAGACGCGAGTTCATAGGTATAGGCCGGGGTATTGAATGCGCCCTGGTCCTTTGTATAATACACACGGATTTTGGTATCTTCATCCACCGCGTTCCATACCAGATTAAAACCGCCGTCATCGTTCTTTTCCACTTTTAATCCTGTGATATCCGGAAGAATCTGTGTTTCCTCTGCAATTCCCGCTGTCAGTTCAACCGGTGCGGACCATGCGCCTTTCTGGGCTGTAAACTCTGTCGCTGATGAATTCACCGTGGCACAGACTCTGAAATATACATTTGTAACTGGTTTCTTCACTTCGGCAAACTTGCCCGGCGCTACTTTTGCGTATACAATATCATCATCGTCATCATAATACGATACATAGGATGCTGATCCGTCAAAGGCGCTCCACCAGCTCGACCAATAGCTGACCGTGCCATCCTGCACGCCGTTTGCAAATCTCAGATAAACATCATTCTCCGCATCATACTGGAATGTATAGAGCGAAGAAGCGGCGCTTACATACTCGCCTTTTTCTGTCTTATATAAGTTACCGTTTACATCGTCCTGCACATATTCCGTTTTTGTAAAAAGATTCAGATCGTCTCTGGAAAACTCATAGTACGTTTTTGCCGCAGACACATAATCCAACTCAGTCCAGTCACCGTCTTTAACTGGTGTCCAGTCGGCAACCGGCGCCGTGCTCCTATAGTACTCAATTTCATATCCATAGGCATCCGCTGCGGCTGCCCATGTAAGTTCATAATTTTTCGCGCTCGTCGCTTTAACGGAAACGCCCGTCACCTGTGGAAGCGTTTTTGTCGCCTGCGTCCATGCATATGCATAAGGTTCCGACCATTCGCCTGTTTTTACGATATTATAGACAGTTTCTGTTGTGTAATATTTAACTTTCGGCTGATTCGTAGCCGGATCAATCACAGGTCTGCCATTATCATCCGTCTCATAAACGGGAACCGCCTTTTCCGTCTCCGTATAATAAACGCCTCTTACCTGATAAACAGAGGATTCTCCGGCAGCATATGTTTTTAAACTGATAACATTGTTATTCCTGGTAAATTTTTCGATTGTTCCCTGTGCCGTTTCGCCAATCATCTCCAGATCATTTACAGCCTGTTCATCCGCCTTGACCTGGTATCCGATGTAAAGACGTTTGCCGTTGCTGTCAATTTCCGTAATGTTGGAAAGAGACTGCCAGGAAATCTGCTTTGCTTTTTTTTCAAAAGAAATTTCACTTGTTGCATACGCATATACAACTCTTTGGTTTGTCCCAACCCGTGAATTAATGTTCTTATAACGTTTTCCGCTCGGCATCTCATACCAGTCGTAATCCGAACTGTAATTCACCGGATCGGACGGTACAAGTTTCTTTCCATATGTAGCATACGCATCCGCCTCAACCGGCAGCACCGTCACTTCAAGGGCATCATTCGGCCTGATATACCATACATAATAATCATAAGTATAGGTCGTATCGTTCTGTTTGGAAAGAGACGACAGGAAATAAGAATTTCCGTTCATCTGGTAAAAGCCGTTTTCATCTCTTTTGGGAGAATAATTCGTACTGATCTCCTGCCAGGTTGCCCCCTGCGGCGCAGCTGCTATCACCTGTACCTTATCTGATAATTCGCACAGAGAAGCTGTCTTATTCTCTGCAGATTCATAATAATCGGCTCCGTTCTTGTAAAGACCTGTAGCAGGGTCCAAAAAAGTCTCTTTTTGTCCCTTTAAAACAACGCTGTCATCCGTACGATTGCTATACGTATAATCTGCTTTTGTCCTGCCGTCATCCGCCACGATTGTAAGGGAATATGGCTGACCTTTCAATCCGATGACTTTTGAGATACCATTTTCGGACGCTCTGACCTGCTCGTCCATTTCCACAACTGCACCATTATTTGCAGTCTGCGCTGCCATTGCCGGATGAATATCCGTCATAATCATGCCTGCGGCAAGTATAATCGCTCCGACACGCGCTGTAATTCCAACTTTTTTCATTGTAAATTACGCCTCCTTTTTCCTGCAGACTCCGGAACTCACACTATATTCCGATGTCGTTGTTACTCTGCAACTCCCATTTTCATAACTTCCTCACAGATTAGTCACAGATTAGTCACAGATTTATTTTATCCCTTTCTTCGAATTTGTCAATACCCCCCCCCCCCCGAAAAATTGCACAATTTTTTTATGATTTTTTATCTATTTTAACTTGTTTTTTGTCTTGCTCACTCATTTCCTCATACTATTCTGCTAATTTTTGTAATATTTTTAGCATATTTTTCAGCAAAATACCCAAATAATGTTTTTCCAATTATATTTTTAATACTACTAAATTTATAAAATGCCAAAAGTTATTTGTCTGTCGTTACTTCCCTGTATAAAACGATCACACGGCAGTTTGTGCCGGGAGCGTCACAAATAAGTCCTGATCTGACAGGAGAAGCTGCATTCGCAGGTTTCTCCTGCGGTTTTTGGAACGTATGCGTTCTTGGAATGGAGGTTAAAATGAAATTTACAGAAAAGCTGCAGATATAAGAGATAAATGAATCATTTTTATTGACTGACATGTAAAAGATAATAACAATTGCAAATCTGCCAAACGTCTCCGTGTGATGTTTGGCATCCTTCCACGATATTTGTATAACACTTCGCTCTAAAAATGAAACAGATTGATCAGGCGCGTTTTCTCCTGTCCATTTCAGATAAATCTTATTACATCATTGGGCGTACATTCCAATGCCTTGCATAATTTTTCTAATGTATCAACCGTAATTCCTTTCCCATGTTTTAAATTATTGATTGTTCTGGGATTAATATCATGATAATGGATTAACTTATACGTTGTAACGCCCCGTTCATTCATAATATTCCAAAGTGGGTCATAATTAACCATAATTCCTACCTCATCCGTTTAAATTATGACCTATAAAAAAATCCTTGCATATACTTCAAAATGTAACTATAATAGAACATGAAACTACAACTGTTAAATCAAGCAGGAAATAATAAGGAGATCCCAAAATGAATATCAGTAAAATATTTCAACGTTATATGGCCGGCATAACACAGGCAAACAAAATTTTCTGTTACGACGACACGCCTACTGTAACCGAGGAACAGGCCATGGCAGAACTGAAATCAATCAAAGATTTCGATGAATTTATCGAGCGCTTAAGCGACCCGAACGACCCCTTATATCAGGCGGCCGTGCGCTTTGATGAAGAAAAAAGAAAAGCACAGGAAGAAAACCCCTGGAGTATTATTTTCTAACCGTAAAAAGACTGTCACACGAATTTTAATTCGTATGACAGTCCAAATTACACCTGTTTCTTATTCCCCTGCTGCAACCAAATCGGACAGCGGACGAAACGTATATCCCATCTCCTCCCACTTTGTCAGGAGTTCGTCTAAAATCTCTCCGTTTGTTTGAGACGTATTGTGTAAAAGCACAACCGCACCGGGATGCACACGCGGAATCAGTTTATCAAACGCTTCCTCCTTTGTCGGCTGCGCGTCGGCATTCCAGTCCACATAGGCAAGGCTCCAGAAAATAGTATGGTAGCCAAGCTGCTGAGCCATCTTCATATTTTCCACATTATATTTGCCCTGCGGCGGACGGTAATATGGGGAAATTGCTTCCCCGGTCACCTCTTGAAAGAGATTTGCCACATCGTCCATCTCTTTCTGGAAAGAGGTAAGATCAGCAATCGACGACATATCCGGATGATGATATGTATGGTTGCCTACGGCATGACCCTCTGCAACCATCGTCTTTACGAGTTCCGGCGCGCTTTCCAGGAAATGTCCCACAACAAAAAACGTGGCTTTGGCATTGTGCTTTTTTAATGCGGCAAGAATCGGCTCCGTATTGCCGTTTTCATATCCGCAGTCAAAAGTCAGATACAAAACTTTTTCGTTTGGCGCTCCAATATAAAAAGCGTCATACTGTTTTAATTCTTCCGCGGAAACATTCCCTGTCGGCTGCGAACCGGATTCTCCAAATCCAAGCCCCCAGTTATCGGACTGATTATCCATCGAAAATGTACTAACAGCCCCATCCTCTGACTCACCGGCGTTGCTTCGGGAAATCTGCAGCCAGGCAGCGCCGCGTCCCGCTGCAAACATAAGTGCAAACACCAGCAGCAGCCCAATCCCTTTTCGATACTTTTTTGGCATATTCTACTCACTGCTTTTTTTACTATCTTATGCATCAGACATTATTCTTATAACCACATTTCGGGCAGACCGCCCCACCCTTATAGGTCGTTCCGCAGCGAAAACAGCAAATTTTTTCGTGTTTCTCCTGCGCAAGGTAAGAAACTTCTCTTGACTGCGGCTTCTCCTTGAGATAACGTACAAACCCATCCAGTACGTCAGCGAACAATGGGAGCTCTTTTGTGTCCACTGCATAAGGAATCTTCGTTTTTGTGCCATTGCTTTGATATACATAAAGCCCCTTATTTAACAGTCCGGTAGATGCTGTTACTTTATCAATTGATGTGATATTCATACCGTATGCACTAAGCAGCGTGCTGTAATACAGATGATCCGGCGTTAAAATCATCCCCTCTTTTCCGCTGCCATTGCGAGATGTGTCGACAACAAGCACCGGGTATTCAAATTGTCCGTGATCTACCGCGTAAGTATCCATTGCGTAATCAATTACTTTTGTCTCGTCTTCCCTCGTCTCCCCCAGCAGCACTTTCCTTGCAGGATAAAAATAATGTCTTGCATTCTCCGCAATTCCCGCCACTTTGCATTCTGTCTGAAACTTCTTCACTAAAAGTTCACTCTCATCCGCCTTAATTTTTTCCAGGCGTTTTTCGAGCATTTTTAATGCATCAATTTTTAGCTCCGGCAAAAATTCTCCCTGTGAAATACTGTCATACGCCTCTTTTCCTGCCGCAAATGACATATCCGACAAATCCGCAGCAGCATTGTTAAGAATCTGATCAATCGCCGCCTGATCAATCTGACGCAATTTATCGCGAATCTGTTCCAGATAGGGCCGTACCAGATCCGGTTTATACCTGCCTTCTCTGAGCTGCTCGGCAAGAAGCGCATAATCTTCTCTGCTCTTTTTACGCGCGCTCTTTACAATATGCGCGACCTCCCGACGCTCGGCTTCCTCCTCACCGGCCGTAAGTTCCTCCTCATAAGGAGATAAATCGACCTCCTCATATGCGCTCAAACGCTCGCGAAAGCGCAGATGTTCTTCTCTGTCCATATTGCGAGGCCTCTGCTCCATCAACTGACGTACTTCTTTTTCTCCCTGGCGGCGCAGCAAACGAGAAAGTTTATCCAGTAAACTTTCCTTTTCCTCCGACGGAAGTTCTTCCTCCTGCACTTGCGTCTGTACTTTCTTTGTCACAGCATACGGCTTATCCTCGCAGTCGTCCACTTTCTTTTTGAAATGAGCGACGCGCTGCTTTTGCTTTTTCGCTTTCATCCTTCCTATAAAATCTTCTTTCTCATCCGGTAAAAGCGACGAATCGGACTCGATCTGCTTTTGCAGTTCCCCCATCTGCCGGTCCGAAAGCCTGTCCAGCACATTTAATCTGGCCTTATATTTTTCTGATTGCAAAGAAGAAACACTGCGTTCTTTTTCGTCCGCATTCCTCCTGTCCTCAAAAATCTCTTCCTTTTTTCTGTCCTGTTTTTGAATCTTTTGCGCAGGCGCTTCTTTTGGCATAAGTTTCCTGGGGACTGTACTTCGTACTCTCTTTTTTCTTTGTTCATCCAAATCCATTTCTGTTTCCCGATGATCCCCCGTCCTATGCTCCTGCTGAACAGAATCTTTTTCTATTTTATATGAAGTCGCGCCTTTCTTTTGCTGCTTTACCCGCTCTTTTTTCATTTTCCGGACATGGTCGCGCACTTTCTTCTCATACTTTTTTGTCATTTCGTCCGGATAAAACGACTCGTCCATGCGCGACTGCACATCTTCCAGCTCTTCCTCAGACAAAAGTTCAATATTGCGGTACAGCTCCTCGAGCGATTCTTCCTCTTCCCGCCGTTTTTTTCTTCTGTCCGCATATTCATTAAAATGGCTGTTTGAGACGCGCTGCGCGTTACGTCCAAGCAGCTCCTGATAATCCTCATATGCTTTCCGGTCTTCTCCAAACGGCATAAGATAGACATCGCCTTCCATCAACAGCCGCTTTGGACGCGGCGTATAAAAACAATTGCACTGATCGCAGGCGCACACGCGCGCCATCATCACGCCTCCCTCCTCCGTCTCAATCCGAAACTCACGTTCCATTGGATAAACTGCCATATGCAGCTTTTTTTTACATTCCGGACAAAGATAACCGACCATATAAAAATTATTGCCAATGCGCGACTTAATACGCTCCATCCATGTTGTCTCGACACGTGAAAATGTGACTGCCGTCTTTTTCCAGATCAGTTTATGCCACAGCCCTCTGCTCTCCGGCTCCTTTTCCTCAATCACCACTTCTTTCGGTTCTTCCAGCGCCGCCTGTATCACATCTTCATAGGTTATACGGATTCCATCCTTATAAAAGCGAAAATGTTCTTTTGTGTATTCAATCCGGATACCGATCTCCCCCATAATATTTCGGAACAGTCTGTTTAACTGCGCATAATCTTTGTCTACGCGCAGCCCGCCGATTGTACCCCATTTTCCGAATGCATACAAAATCATATTGATAGAATTGCGAACCCTTGTGTTATTTAAAATTTCCCATACCTCGTCCTCTTTTACCGTAATCTCAATTATATTGGTATGTACACGCCTGCTGTCAAAATGAAAAAACAACGAACGCACCTGTCCCAGAAGAATCATATAATCATCCGTAACCGCGAAAATCCCGGTCCACTTGACAGGCGCTTTCATTGTCTCAATCAGTTTTTCAAACGTCAGTTTCAATTCCTGATTTGCTTTTAATAAAATCATTTCTCCCACTTCCAAACTGTTTAAAATCTATCTACTATAATATAACACATATTTAAAAATCTGTGAAATTTTTTCACCTAATTCTCACAATTTTATGTTACAATGAAAAGCAGTTCGGGCAGACCGGGCAATTACCAAAAATGACAAATGCACCATCTGTGCAGAAATGAGGTTATGAATGAAAAAAAGGATATGGGCGATTTTTGCTTTGACACTCCTCCCTGTAGCCGCAGGATGCGGCGCCAATGAAAAGCTCTCCGAGGATACCGAATCCATGGAATCCGTTTATCCAACAGAATCCGCTGTCTCCACGGAGATGCCGCTTATGGCAGAGACAGAAGAAATAGAATTTTCATTTGACGAACCATATGGGGAAGTCAATCTCTGCGACTATAAAAATCTGGCTGCAGAGAGAAAACAGTACCAGATTTCAGAAAGTGAGATTGATGAACAGGTTGAATTACTTCTCTACGATTATGTGGAATATGCGGATGTAAACAGGCCGTCCCAGGTCGGCGATTATGTTTCCGTCACAATGACAGGTTCCGAAAACGATAATATCCTGTTCGATTACACTGAGGAAACGTTTGACGTGTCTATTGGGGCGGAAGAATTTGGAGCTGAATTTGACGAACGGCTGACAGGCGTTTCCGTCGGAGATAAACTTAATTTTTCCATACACTACGGCGCCGACTATGAGGATGCTGAGCTTGCCGGACTCACGGTTCAATATGATATCACGGTCTCTAATATATATGAAGAAATACTGCCGGAACTGACAGATGAATTTATTACAGGTACGCTTGACTATGTCTCACAGGAAGACATGAGAACACAGCTCACAGAACAGCTGCAAAGCACCTATGACGCAGAAAGCGAATATGAACTTCGCGAAAACTTAATTCAGCAGGTTGTAGATAATTCCGAATTTATCAGCGGATCTGACGCCCTCTATAATTACTGCGAGAGAAGCATTGACGAATCTTATCTCTCCTATGCAGACATGTTTGGCTGCCAGACCGTTCAGGAAGTTTACACACTTTTTGGAATTACAGCCTCCGAAGTACGCGAGGAAGCGCTGAATCTGGCGCGCCGCATGATCGCTGTGCAGGCAATCGGCGAAGCGGAACAGCTTTCTCTCTCCGAGGAAGAATATAATGACGGACTTGCCCGTTATGCACAGGAGATGGAACTTGAATCAGTCGACGACCTTTTGGATCAATATGACGAAAATGCAGTGCGTTCCTGGATCTTCGAAGACAAAGTGCTTGATTTTCTGGAAGATCATGCCGCAATCCGAAATGTCACGGCCATACATTCAGACGAAACCGATCTGGAAGAAGAGGCAGAAGAATAGAAAAATATACCTGCAAAAAACGTTTTTTCTGTACAGGATTCACCCACAAGCTTCAATACCGCAGCCTGGGACGGCGCGGAGAATCCCCTGTTTTTTTTGGGGATTCTCCGGTATGGGACTATCCAAGCATCACATCCAAAAGCATCATCAGCGCAAATCCGCTAATAATGCCCATAGTCGCCGTGTATGGCTGTGCTGCCTGATTCCTCTGACATTCCGGAATCAACTCATGTACAGCCACAAGAATCATTGCACCGGCTGCAAATGAAAGCGCATACGGCAGAACCGCCTCCACATAGACGACAAGACATGCGCCGATTACTCCGGCCACAGGCTCAACAATTCCGGAAGCCTGCCCCAGCAGAAAGCTCCGTTTTCTCGAGTATCCTTCTCTGCGCAGAGGAACAGAGACGGCTGCTCCCTCCGGAAAATTCTGCAGGCCGATTCCGACTGCGATTGTAATCGCTCCCATCAATCCTTCCGCTGTATGGTTTCCGTTCTGCAGCGAACCAAACGCAACGCCAACCGCAAGCCCCTCCGGAATGTTGTGCAGTGTAATGGAAAGAATCAGCATAAAGATCCGGTTGATTTTTTCATCCACACGCGCTCTCTGAAACGTTACAATTTTATCTGAACCCCACATAAACAATGCCCCGCATAAAAAACCTGCCGTTGCGACAAGATATGCAGGAATTTTTGACGTCTCATTTGCCTGCTCAATTGCCGGTGCAAGCAGCGACCAAAAACTTGCCGCAATCATCACGCCGGAAGCAAATCCAAGCATTAAGTTCATCGCTTTTGGATTCGGGGATTTAAAAAAGACGACTGTCGCGGCGCCAAGAGCAGTAATGAGCCATGTTCCAAGCGTCGCGGCAAGCGCCATTAAGACAAGTTGATTCATTTTTGCACCTCCCTTACCCCATTATATTGAAAACCGGGATGGTCGGTGCAATTAACTGTTTATATTTCCTGATATTCTCGCATTCTGACGCTTAATCTTTGATCTGTCCATGCAGCTTCTGTAACGGTTTCACCTCGCTGCTGCCATGTTGCTGCAGCGAAAGGATTCCGCTCACCGTCGCTTTCGCAGCCGCCATCGTCGTCATATACGGCACTTTCTTTTTGATCGCTGCTTTGCGCAGATAACTGTCGTCGGCATGACGTTCGCGTCCAACCGGCGTATTGATAATCAGGTCAATCTTTCCGTTTGTAATCAGATCGCGCATATCCGGCCTGCCTTCATGCAGCTTGTATACCATCTCCGCCGAAATTCCCGCTGTCCTGATTACTTCGCATGTATTTTTAGAAGCGATAATGTGAAATCCGGCTTTTGCAAACTTTGCCGCAACTTCGGCGACTTCCGGTTTATCCCTGTCGCTTACAGATATTAAGACCGTACCGCCAAGCGGCAGCTTCATCTGCGTCGCTTCCTGCGCCTTATAAAAGGCCTCCCCGTAAGAAGCGGAAAGTCCCAGTACCTCACCGGTAGAACGCATCTCCGGTCCTAACACCGGATCAACTTCCTGAAACATATTAAACGGAAATACGGCTTCTTTTACTCCGTAGTAGGGAATCTTCCGCTCCTTTAATGCCGGCACGGGAGACGGACGGCCTGTCAGTTTCGACGTTACAATCTCAATTGCAAGCGGCACCATAGAAATCCCGCAGACTTTTGAGACAAGCGGAACCGTGCGCGATGCACGCGGGTTTGCCTCTAAGACAAATACTTTTCCTTTCTCAATTGCATACTGCATATTCATAAGGCCTTCCACATGCATTTCTTCTGCGATCTTTCTGGTATACTCCTTGATTGTCGCCACATTTTCTTCCGAGATATGCTTGGAAGGGATAATGCACGCAGAATCTCCGGAATGTACGCCTGCAAGCTCAATGTGTTCCATCACGGCCGGTACAAACGCGTGACTTCCGTCGCTGATTGCATCTGCCTCGCATTCGGTCGCATGACCTAAAAATCTGTCAATTAAAATCGGACGATCCGGTGTCACACCGACAGCCGCATCCATATAACCGGCCATACTCTCCTCATCATAGACAACCTCCATTCCTCTTCCGCCGAGGACATAGGACGGACGCACCATAACCGGATAGCCGATCTGGTCCGCAATCTCTAACGCCTCCTCCACATTGACGGCCATGCCGGATTCCGGCATCGGAATGCCCAGTTTTTCCATCATTGCACGAAACAGGTCGCGATCCTCTGCAAGATCAATGACCGACGGAGATGTGCCCAAAATCCTGACGCCGTTTTTCTCAAGATCCGCCGCAAGGTTAAGAGGCGTCTGCCCGCCAAACTGCGCGATCACACCGACCGGTTTTTCTTTCTTATAGATGCTTAAGACGTCTTCCAGCGTCAAAGGCTCAAAGTAAAGCTTGTCGGACGTATCGTAATCCGTAGATACTGTCTCCGGATTACAGTTGACAATAATCGTCTCAAATCCAAGTTTTTTTAGCGCAAGAGAAGCATGAACGCAACAGTAGTCAAATTCGATTCCCTGACCGATACGGTTTGGCCCTCCCCCAAGGATCATAATCTTTGGCTTGCCGTCTGTTACCGGATTTTTATCTTTCGCATTGTAGGTGGAATAATAATAAGCGCTGTCTTTCGTCCCGCTTACATGCACGCCTTCCCATGCTTCCTCCACGCCAAGCAGAATACGTTTTTCCCTGATACTGTCCTCAGTAACCTCCAAAATCTGACTTAAGTATTTGTCAGAAAACCCATTTTTCTTCGCACGGACTAACGCTTCATCCGACGGCAGACGTCCCTTTTGTGACAAAAGCGCTTCTTCCTCCTCCACAAGCTCTTTCATCTGCTCCAGAAAATAATGTTTTACCTTTGTAATATCATGAATTTCCTCAACCGATGCGCCTTTCCGAAGCGCTTCATAGATAACGAAATAGCGTTCGCTTGACGGCGTAATCAGAAGCTTCAGCAGCTCTTCTTTTGTTTTCTGATTAAAATCCTTTGCATGGCCCAGCCCATAGCGCCCTGTCTCAAGGCTTCGGATCGCTTTCTGGAACGCCTCCTTAAAGGTCTTTCCAATGCTCATCACCTCGCCGACTGCACGCATCTGCGTGCCCAGTTTGTCTTCTACCCCTTTAAACTTTTCAAACGCCCAGCGCGCAAATTTAATCACGACATAATCTCCGTCCGGCACATAGCGGTCAAGCGTACCGTATTTACCGCATGGAATCTCTGCGAGCGTAAGTCCGGACGCCAGCATTGCCGACACAAGCGCAATCGGAAAACCGGTTGCTTTCGACGCAAGTGCGGAAGAGCGGGATGTCCTCGGATTGATCTCTATGACAATATCCCGGTCTGTCTTCGGATCGTGCGCCCACTGTACGTTTGTGCCGCCGATCACCTGAATGGATTCCACAATACGATAAGATTTCTCCTGAAGACGTTTCTGCACTTCCTGCGAAATCGTAAGCATGGGCGCGGAACAAAACGAATCGCCGGTGTGCACGCCGAGCGGATCAATATTTTCGATAAAGCAGACCGTAATCATATTGTTGTCTGCATCTCGAACAACTTCCAATTCCAGCTCTTCCCAGCCCAAAATCGACTCTTCCACAAGAACCTGCCCGACAAGACTTGCCGCAAGCCCTCTTGCACAGACCGTCTTTAACTCCTCCACATTATACACAAGGCCGCCGCCCGCGCCGCCCATAGTATAGGCCGGGCGCAGTACAACAGGATATCCGAGCTTTTCTGCAATCTGCATCGCCTCCTCCACAGAATAGGCGACTTCGCTTTTTGCCATCTCAATCCCAAGACTGTCCATCGTCCGCTTAAATTCAATACGGTCTTCCCCGCGCTCAATGGCATCCACCTGTACGCCGATCACCTGGACATGATATTTT
Source organism: uncultured Roseburia sp. (assembly GCA_947088345.1). GTDB lineage: Bacteria > Bacillota > Clostridia > Lachnospirales > Lachnospiraceae > Roseburia. Next base: position 34,865 of record CAMUGE010000024.1, on the reverse strand, counting down.
TCCAGTACGCCGCTTTTTGCAAGCTCCGAACACAGGTTGAGACCTGACTGCCCGCCGAGGTTCGGCAGCAGCGCATCCGGTCTTTCCTTTGCAATAATCTGTTCCATTCGCTCTGCATTTAACGGTTCAATATAGGTGACATCCGCCGTCTCCGGATCTGTCATAATTGTCGCCGGGTTTGAATTGACCAGCACAATCTCATAACCTAATTTTTTCAGCGCCTTACAGGCCTGCGTACCGGAATAATCAAATTCACAGGCCTGTCCGATCACAATCGGCCCGGAACCAATAATCAGTACTTTATGGATATCTTTTCTCTGGGACATTCTCTCTCCTCCTGTCAGTAATGATAGATATTTGAAATCCTTATACTGATTCCTTATTATACTGAAAAATGTCCGGGCTGGCAATCAAAAATACTATAGAATCACTGATTTATGCAAAATATCCAAAAATCCGCCGTGACAGGGTTCCAACATCAGCCCCTTTCTGGCATATTCGGCCGCCTGCTCTTCCTGCTGTCTGCCCAGGCATCCGAGCGCCGCCATATAAAGGCAGTGCACCTTATTTTTCCGGTTTAAATCAGCCTCAAAAATCAAAAAATCAGGCAGAGAAACAGCAAAATAGTCAATTTTCACAACATCTTCCATATGCGCCGTCGCATATTCACAAAATGCATCAAACCGTCTCCGGGCCTCTGCAAAATTGCCGAGCATTTTTTCTGCAAGCGCAGCGTAATACATCATCTGAGGCGGCTGATCATTATAATACATTGCATCCGTGAGCAAAAATTCTCCCCTTGCCGCCAGCATAAACGCATTATCTTTTTTCTCTTTCTCCTGATAGAGACAGCCGAGCATGTAGTAAATATCATTGTCAAGCGCTCCACAAAGCTTGCCTTCCCCAAGATTATGCGGATAATGGAGCGCTTCCTCCAGAAAGCGGATCGCCTCGTTTCGATCCGTTTCCTTTTTTGCCAGATGCATCAGAGCATTTCTGTACTGAGCCGGGATTTTGCCCTCGCCGCCCTCCCACGGATGGAATCGGTGATCCATAATACACTGGTATGCCTTTTCATACTCTCCATTCAGGTTTAACAGCGTGATATATTCCGTATACAAATCGTCCCTTTGCTCTAAAAGCTCTTTATGCTCCTCCATATAAGACAGCCTTTGGGCAACCGGAATCTGCAGCGCTTTATAGAGCGAATCCAGTTCAAAGAATATGCGCGCATCGGTCTGATCCATAGAAAATGCCTGCTCCATATACGCTCTCGCCTTTTCTTTTTCCTGCATTTTATTATAGCAGGCAAGTGAAAGATTTCGGTAGACAACCGGCAGGTTCGTCTTCTCTTTACACTCCTCCCAAAGACGCATTGCCTCTTCAAAGCGTCCCCTGTCATAAAACAGATTGCCCAGATAATACGCTGCAAAACTGCCGCCATCCTTTACTGCCGCAAGAAGCACCTCCATATCACTTAACCGGTTCGGAAAACAGTACCGCGGATCTGCCTGCTCCGCTTTCGCAAGATGCGCCCCGTCCTTTGTGCAATAATAGCGATAGTAATGTACCATAGGCTCATCGTCTGCTGGCGCAAATGAAAGAATTTCATCGGCCTCCGGGAAAAGTCCCGCTTCCAGATAAGAAAGAGCAAGCTCTATATAATTATGGTTTTCCCCTCGCATCCGCTCTTTTAATTCTTCCAATCCGCTGCCCGTCAACCGGTATAACTCATACCGGCAGCCGTGATCCAGCGGGTCAAACTCTGCCGTCTGCTCTGCAAAAGCAATTGCCTCATCTTTCCTGCCCAAAAGCCGCAGAAGCGCCGATTTTAAAGTTCTTGCCTTAATATTGCGAACGCCCCGCTCCAGTGAACGTTCCACAAATTCAAGCGCCGTCTCGTAACCGCCAGCTTCTCTTATTTCTTTGCCCGCCGCAATACAGGCAAGCTGATAAAATGCTTTATCCTGCATATTTCCGTCCCAGACCGCCTTATAAAATGCGTCAAACGCCAGACCTGTTTCCCCGGCAGCCTTTTGCGCAAGTCCAAGATTGTAGTATGGTTCGCAGTCGTAGGGATTTGGATTTTTCCATGTAGCGGCTTCCACTGCCCTCTGAAAATAGCGGATACTCTCGTCAAACCGTCCCTTTTGATACAGATATTTGCCGTAACCGTTGTTTAACCGCAGATCTGATGCATCACGCCTCAATCCCTCCCGGTAGTAATCTTCTGGAGAATAAGTTGCATGACGGTACTGTTCTAAATGTACTGCCGCAAGAAATAGTTTTTCCGTTGTTTCAAGCTCCCCAGGCGCGGGAATCTCTTCTGCAGCAGACGGCGTCGGCTCCGTATTTACTGACGGACGGTAGGAAAGTATTTCTTTCCCTTCTTTTCTTATAGTTAGAATCAGCTCCCTTTCATCCGCATCTTCTTTGAATGTCTCTCCTTTATAAAACTCTGTCGGATGCAGACTAACTGTCTTCTCGGACAATATGTTCCCACGATACATAAGACAGACGCTTATATCTTTAAGTTCTGCAAAAGCGTACAGCGTCCATAAAATCTTTCCGTTCTGATGCTCCAGATTAGCAGCTAAATCCTTTGATGCGTTTTTGACAGCTCCGGCTTCCTTATAGGGCATAAAATACTGGGTGAATCGTTTTTCCTCATACGGCTTTAAGTATGTAAAATCAGGCTGGTTATCTGTAAACATGCCTGTCATCAGCTCAATATAAGGTCCGTTTTCGTCTGTCAGATTGCGGTCCCATGCCTTTCCGAAATCTCCGTTCCCCCATGTCCACTGCTTTTTCCCGGGAGAGATATGGTGGTCGGCAACATGAAGAAGTCCCGCTCTCTTTCCGTGATCATAATTACCAATAAAATCATAGTCAGAGTGATAAGCCATATAGGAAGTCGGCACCGGAATATTTTTATACCTGGAAATATCCGTACCGGGCGCATAATTTACTTTATAGTAAACACCGTCGGCAATCGGAAACCTGGACACATCCCGTTTTCCGTGATCCATAACGGCGTTTACATCAGGCGGGAACACAGACTGCGTGTCATCGTTAACTGCAACTGCCGGATTGGCCCACCAGAGAAACGTCTGCGGCTGACTGGTCGGGTTGTAGACCTGCCCCCTGATTTCCAGATACGCTTTGTCGGGATACACCGTAAAACCGGCCATCCCTTTCATATGAAACATTTTCTCCGTCTCGCCCACCCATATTGTAACCGATCCGTCTTCATTTTTTGTCACCGTATAGTCAACCGGATCGAAAGTAGACGGCCTGTGATGCTGCGGCCAGTTAAACTCTATCCCCCCGGACACCCATGGCCCTGCAAGCCCGACTAACGCCGGTTTTATGACCTCATTGTAATACACAGCGTCATATCCGTTTGTCTTATCATAAAGACGCTGGATTTTGCCGCCGATCTCCGGCAGCACCATCACCAGAATATAATCGTTTTCCAAAAAAATTGCGTTATACTCTCTGTCCGTTTTCTTATCCGAAACGCCCTCGCAGACCGGATGCGGATACACGCGCCCGCTTGACCCCTGATAGACTCGTTTTTCGAGAAACATTGGATTTTTGTCATACTCTGCAATCTCATAGGTAGGTATTACCACTTTCTCCTGCCGAACCGTCACTTTTCCCATAAACGTTACCTTTCCTTTCCGTTCGCCCGCAGCATTCAGCTGCAGACCTAAATCTGATTTATCTGTATTTTCCGGTAACAGCCTACATAAAACTCATGTTTTGGCCGTTTTCGATAGTTCCACTATATATCTTCCGAAGCAAAAAATCATTCATTAAAGTTGCGAGAAAATAGGAAATTATTGCTCCCTACATTGCAAACAAAAACCGCCTGTGTTATAGTGCTGCAAAAGACGATACCAACCTTTTTTAAATAAGTAAGGAGTCAGCTAACATGCCAGATGCAAGAAAATACAATGAGCCCATTTCTGATTTATCCAAGTGGATTACAGCAACTCCGACAGATACCGCATTGTCTCTGCCGTTTTATCTCACAGAAGCCGGTCATTTTTATGCAGACCCGGATTACTGCATCGACCGTGCCGCTCACGACAGCTTTCTTTTTCTCTATACCAGATCGGGCTGCGGCCAGATCAATAGCAATGGAGCGCAGTTTTTACTTCCAAAGCGTCACGCAGCCCTGATTGACTGTCACTTTCCGCACAGCTACGATTCCGGAAAAAATGAATGGGAATTTCTCTGGCTGCATATAGGCGGCGCCGCCATAGAAGGATTTTTCCAAATTCTTTTTCCGGGCGGCCCGTCTTCCATCCCTATTGTGGATACCGCCCTATTAATCAACCAGACAAATGAAATCATGGAATATGCAAAAAAAAATGATATCGTTCACTCCGTCGAACTGTCCGTTCTTCTTCATGGACTGCTCAACTTTTTACTCAAAAACAGCATACAGCAGGAACACATAAAAAACAACGGCAGATATGCCGCTCTGATCGACTGTGCCATTGCGCAAATAGAGAACAATTATGGAGGCCAGCTTTCCATCGACGACCTGCTGGCTGATATCCCGCTCTCCAAATACCACTTTATCCGTCTGTTCAAACGTATGACAGGCACAACCCCATATCAGTATCTGATTAATCAGCGAATCCACGCGGCAAAATTTCTTCTGGGCACAAGCGATCAGTCAGTCGGAGAAATTGCACTTAAATGCGGATTTTCCGATACAAGTAATTTTATTGCACAATTTAAGAAACACACCGGTCAAAAACCGCTCTCCTACCGACAATATTTTAATTCCTGATGATACTTTGAGCTGAGAATGGCACACTGCAATTGAAATAGCGTCCATACAGTTTTACTGTTGGCAACCTAACAGTTGTTAGGTATAATATAATCTAACAACTGTCAGGGAGGGAAAAATGAATGCTACAAAACAAAAAATTTTGCATGTCGCAATAGATTTATTTTCTCAAAAGGGTTTTTCCGCGGTTTCTATCAGAGATATATGTAAGGTTGTAGACATCAAGGAAAGTTCTGTCTACTATCATTTTAAAAATAAGCAGACTATTTTCGACGAACTATTGCAAAATTTTGAAACAAAGGCAAATGATTTGATGTCTCAGTTGGAACAGGCATTGGCGACTACACCGAGAACTATTGAAAGAGATTTATTTGAAAAAACTTGCGATTACTTTTTTGAAAAGTATCTAATGGACGAATATTGCAACAAAATGATGAGATTACTTTCCATTGAACATTTCAGCAATAATGAAATACAAAAAACATATGATTATTGGATATTTGACAGACCATTAAATTTCCAAGAAAAAGTATTCTCCTTGTTAATGTCAATAGGGATTATCAAGCAGACAAACAGCAAGTATTTGGCAATAAAATTTTATTCGCCAATTTTTCTATTTGTCATTCTGCATGTCAGGCAGCACAAATAAAGTTTTCTTATCGACATCCTCTTTTCATAGGAAAAATGATGGCCAAGGCAACTAAAAGGGCGCTCAAAATAGAAAAAGACGACAAATGATAATAACACGATATAGGGTCGGACAGTTCACTTGTTCATCGGCTCTGCATCTGTGCGTCTGGCTCTCCTGATGACTGCCATCTTTAAATTTTTTACTTCAATCAGTGTTTCCTGCTTGCATTTCGGACAATAAAAGGGGAGTTTTCCAAAACAGTGTCCTCTGATTTTAAGCCAGCCTGTTCAATAAAGATGAAACAGCTGTACGGCCTTTCGCCCCGCCTTATAAAGCGGCCCCTCCAACCCTTTCGCGGCATTTTTTAACTCACTGCGGATTGAGATATGCTGCGGACAGTGCTGCTCGCACTTGCCGCATCCAATACAGTTTGATGCGGCAGTGGAATCCTTTCGCATTGCCGTACACATAAAATATTCCATTAACGCCACTTTGCCGCCGTCCGTAAATTTGCGGTTATACGCCGCGAAAGTCCCCGGAATATCAACTTTCTGGGGACAGGGCATACAGTAACGGCATCCTGTGCACCCCACTTTTACTTTTGCATTAATTGCCTTTGCCACATTCTGCAGCAATGCCTCATCCTGGGGGCTAAATTCACCGACTTCTGCCTCCGATGCCGTCTTAACATTCTCCCTGACCATCTCAATCGTATTCATACCGGAAAGAACACAGGTAACCTGCGGCTGGTTCCACAGCCAGCGAAACGCCCACTCTGCCGGACTTCTCCTGATCGGATATTCTTTAAATATCTTCTTTGCCTCATCGGGTAAAAGGCCTGCCAGTTTGCCGCCACGCAACGGCTCCATAATGATCACGGGAAGATCTCTTTCTGCCGCATAAATCAGTCCCTTTCGACCTGCCTGTGAATGCTCATCCATATAATTATACTGTATCTGACAAAAATCCCAGCGATATGCATCTACCAGCTCACAAAACATCTCGGAATTGCCGTGATAGGAAAATCCAATCTGACGTATCGCTTTGCTCTTTTTTTTCTCCTCCAGCCACTCTATAATGCCAAGCGCTTTCAATCGCTCCCAGGTCTTTACATCGGTCAGCATATGCATCAGATAATAATCCACATGATCGGTGCGAAGCCGTTTTAACTGCTCGGAAAAATATTTTTCCATACTGTCTGATTTACGAATCAGATAATGCGGCAGCTTTGTAGCGATATACACGTTATCCCGAATCCCGTTTTTCGCAAGGATTCGTCCCAGCGCCTCCTCACTGCCGGAATAGACATAGGCCGTATCAAAATAATTGACCCCGTTACGATACGCCTCCATAATTTCCAATTCGGCTTTCTCCAGATTGATTTTACCGCCGCTCTGCGTAAAACGCATACACCCATATCCGAGAATTGAAATCTTATTGCCATATTGATCTGTACGATAATTCATATGGAACACCTCTCCTTTTGACAGAACAGATCCGGCTCGATGTATGCATATAAAAAATCATACGATTGTCCGTTTTATCCATGTCTGCTTCTGATGATTCTTTATCAATTATACTGAAAATTAAGTTTTTTTCAATCCTTATTTTTTTCTGGTATTTTGCCATACTGTATTATATAATAAGAAAAATTGGAAATAAAGAAAGGAAATCAAATTATGGGCAAAGACTTTTTAACAGAATTTCTTCCCGATCTGGACGAGTTTCGAGAAAAAACAATGCAGTTCCACAACAAAGAACTGACCGTACCGCAATACAAAGGTTTTTCGGGAGGATACGGCAGCTACGCTCAGCGCGGCGGACAAAAACATATGCTGCGTCTGCGCCTTGCGGGCGGCAGGATCACCATGGAACGCTTAAAATTTATCGTTGACAGTATAGAAAAATATCAGATTGATCTCATAAAACTGACAACCTGCCAGTCTATTCAGCTTCACAATCTGGAAGCAGAACATGTTGGCGATCTAATGGAAGCAGCATGGAAAGCCGGCATGGTTTCGCGGGGCGGCGGCGGCGATTTCCCGCGCAATGTTATGGCATCCCCTCTTGCAGGTGTATCGACAGATGAACACTTCAATGTTATGCCCTATGCGGAAGCTGCCGGGGAATATATGATGAACTTTATCAAAGCGGTAAAATTTCCTCGAAAATTAAAAGTGTGTTTTTCTGGCTCACCGGAAAACGAAACACACGCCACTTTCCGCGACCTCGGATTTACTGCAAATTCAGACCGCACATTTGACGTATATGCAGCCGGAGGTCTGGGCAATAAACCGAGTCTCGGGCTTTGTGTCGCATCGCATATTAAACCCGAACAGATTTTATATTATATCAAAGCAATGGTTAACACTTTTGTCACATATGGAAACTACGAAAACCGCGGCCGCTCCAGAACGCGATTTCTACAGGAAACGCTTGGAAAAGACGGATTGATTCATGCTTATCAGGAAAAATTAAACGAGGTATTCCAGACGGAAGAGTTAGATATCTCAGTGACGGAACCAAAAGTAGTGAAAGAAGCTGACGGCACACCGACCGATTTTACACGTCTTTACTCTCAAAAACAGAGCGGTCTGTATGCCGTATTCTATCAACCGATCGGAGGCGTCATCAGTCCACAGAAAATAAAGGAATTATACGACTGCCTGCAAAAAGTAGAACAGGCTGAAATCAGGCTGACACCGGAAGAGGGACTGTATATCATTAACTGCACTGCAAAAGAAGCTGCGGCCATACAACAGATTACTAATGACGGCGCGCAGAATCTCTTTGAGACTTCCATCGCCTGTATCGGAAGCGGCATTTGCCAGGTCGGCATCGGCAATTCCCAGGAACTATTAAAGTCCTGTGTAAAGGCAGTGCGCAAAGAAAACTTTGCCGATGGGGTTCTGCCGAAAATCCATATATCCGGCTGCCCGTCGTCATGCGGCACACACCAGATTGCGGATCTCGGATTTCGGGGCGCCGTCAAACAGACACCGGACGGACCCAAACCGGCATTCGCCATTTTTACCGGAGGCTGCCCGCTGCAGGGACAGGAAGTGATCGCAGAGACAGGACAAGCAATTGCCGCCGATGACATCCCCAATTTTCTGATTGAACTGGGACATGCAGTCGCTGCCGCCGGACTTACCTATGAGAAATGGATTCCTGATCATCAGGAAAATCTAAATGAACTGATAAAAAAATATGCGGCTTAATCTTTCTTGTTTGATATGTCCCTGATAATTCGGTAAATTTTAGATTCGTAATAAAAGACAACTGCCAGAATACAAACTACAGCCATCAAACTGTTACCACTATATATTTCCTGTCCGATGACATCCAATATACTGGTAAAGAGCAGGCAAAACACTACGATTAGCTTGACAGTGCGCGCCATCCTGATTGTGTATATTCGAATGTCACCGGTACAGGCTTCTTTTTTCAGGCGATTTACACGCTCCGGATAAATTTGCAACAGGCAAAGTCCCGCATAGACCAGAATCATCACAGCAAGATTCATAAAAACAGGAACTGCAGAAAGTCCATATAAACTGCAATAGCAGACCTGAAGAACAAGACAGGCCAACATCGCCACAATTCCCGCCGCCTCTAAAAACAATTCAGCCGTATTCATATCTTCTTTTCGCATACCATCCTCCAGCAGTCCTTTCATTCCATCCGATCTTTCATTCTATCTGATCAAGCGTATCAAACCACGCTGCAGGTTCAGAAGCTTTTCTCAGACTAATTTTATGGATTCCCCCCATGTTTTCACCAACCGCTCCAAACTCCAGGCCGCATTTGCCGGGCTTGTAGAGGGCAGTTTCTGCGGACCGGGCGTCCCTTCTTTTTTACAGTATTTCAGATAAAGCTCATGGGCTTTTGCCCCGTTTGTAAAAATTGCCTCTATCGGCGCTTTTGCAAGAATTACGTTCATATCATTCGCTGTCACATTGCGTATGGAACTGTCGGAAGACGCCTCAATGTCACAGGAAGCAATGACATCCCAGAGCGCAATGTGATGCGACAATAAAAATTCCTTTTTTTCCCCGATCGATTCCGGTACATCCTCATCCAAAATCTGTGCCAGCACTTTCCAAAAACGATTCTTTGGATGCCCATAATAAAACTCATTTTCTCTGGACTTGACAGACGGAAACGATCCAAGAATCAATATTTTCGATTTTTTATTAAATACTGGCTCAAACGTATGTGTCAGATGTTCCGGTTTCATAATCCGCTCCTCATTTAAACTACAGTTACTCTCACCGATTTCTTTACTCCGTTAATAGATACGAGATTAATTGTACACTTCCCTTTTGCTTTTGCTTTTATCTTTCCGTTTTCGGTAACGGTTGCAATTCTCTTATCTGATGTATAATAGCGCAATACATTGCCGTGTCCTTCTTTAAGAAGCGACTTGTTCTTATCTGCTTTTACAAGCGTGGCATTTATTTTTAACGTCTTGCCTTTTTTGATCTGATAGGACGATTTGGCAACTTTGATTTTCTTTACATTTGTATAGACAGGATTATGTTCACTGACCAAATGCATACTAAAGCTATTTGAAAGATACGTAATCTTATTATTTACGTTTTTATAAGCACGCACTTCAACTTTATACTGCCCTTTGTTGTAAATCTTTTTGTTCTCAATCTTTTTTATTTTCACGGAGCGCGGCGCCGAAGCCTGCATCGTTTTTACTTTCTTTGACTTTTCTCCGCAGATCGAGGCATAGATTTCATATCCGTCAGCGCCCTCTATAGCATCCCAGCGAACCAGTATATAATCGTCTTTCCACGCCGCCGATACCTCCACAACTTCCGGCAATGGCTTTTTCACAACAGGCTGCTTTTTTTCTTTCTCAAACACCGCTTTTACACTGACATCTGATGCCGGCATTACAAAAGCTGTAACCGGATTTTTTGCGTCGGATAATACGATTCCGCCGCTTAATACCTGCCATTCCAGAAACGTATATCCGGTTCCCGGCTCTGCCGTAAGCGTTATGGTTTCCCCTTCGTTTGCCTGCAATTTACTTGCAAATGCCACGCCACTTTTTTCTTCCGACACATGAATACCGTAATATTTGGGCAGAGGTTTTACAACCTCCAGCAGCGCCTCCGCCGTCTGCACACTGCCGACGCTGTTTGATACCACACATTTGTATTTATAACCATTGCAGTTTACTGTGACTGCTTCTGTTGTATAGGAAGACTGCGCTGCCTGCGGAATTACAACATATCCTTTTCCGTCATTGCGATTGACCATCCACTGATAATTTAAATGATTTCCTTTCGCGACCACCACAAAGGTAGCAGTCTGCCCTTCCATAATCATACGCCGCATTGTACATTGAACAATAATCGGCATTTTTTCCGGAATTTCTTCAAAAACCGCTTTCAATTTTACTGCTGTGGATGGCATAACAAACGAAGTTGCAGAACTTTTTGTGTCTTCCAGTGTCACGCCCCCGCTAATAACACGCCACATCTTAAACTGTTTTCCGGCAGGCGCCGCATTCGCCCTGATCTCTACCTCTTCCCCTGCCGCGTACATACCGGAACCTCTGCCGTCCTCCACGGTTACTTCATATGTCGGCATTGGAATTGCGATCGTATATTCAAATACAGACTCGTCGCTGTCATCCATGCCGTCTTTTACAGCAATTGCCGTAATCACCGTTGTCACATATTCCCCCATACGCCCGTTTACTGCAATTGGACCGGTATAAAGCTTACTTGCCCTGGTTGGCGTTGTTCCGTCTAATGTATAATAAATGAATGCGCCCTCTGTCTCAGATGTCAATGTAACACGAATATTCTGTGCATAAATTCCCTCTTCCAGATCCGCCTCCGGATCTTCCACATAATTTCCGACATCCTCCTGCTCCTCCACTTCCTGTGAAAGTTCAATTCTGCAACCCTCTGTGCCATCACCGGTAACATACAAAACATCCTCATATGGTTCCTCTGACGCCGCCTGTCCGTGTTTTAATCTTACACTGACATCAACAGAAGCATTTGGAAGCAGAGCATTCTCTGCATTGACAGCCTGATTTGGAGCGACCGTCAAATCAGCATCAAAACCATAACCAACAATTTCAAACGCAGATGCCGCTCCCTTTTCCAGAATAACATGTACATTTTTAATATTAACCCCTGTGCCGTTCGCCACACGGAATACCTCCGTATTGGACTGTGTATACCCCTCTACCAGAGTCTCCTGCATTGCCTCCTCGGATATACGGGTAAATGTAAGACGCCGGAGAAGAATCGCCTCAAACTCGAATGTGACAGTCAACGATCCATCCTCATTGAGTTCAGTATCTGCATCCTGCCCGTTTACAGTCGATGTCACATTCTCAGGAAAAGTATAACCCTGTGTTGGAATCAGGTTTACCATAGCCGTATATTTTGTATCAAATTCAGCTACGTCGTTTTCTCTCATTATTTTACTCTCAATCTCTGCTGTGTCTTGCCAAAAGCTGCTTTCTATCTTACTTTCATACACGGCTTCATCCGTGTCATACTCATCATCCAAATCGGATTCATCATCCGGGTCTTCCCCCTCGTCTTCGTTATCCGAATCCTCTCCATCATCCAGGTCTTCCCCCTCGTCTTCGTTATCCGAATCCTCTCCATCATCCGGGTCTTCCCCCTCGTCTCCATCGTCCTCTCCGACATATTCCGAAGTATAGGTTACAGTCAGTGCAGCATTTGCAATCCCTTCCGTCACACAGACCGCCGTTGTATCAAGTTGTTCTCCCGGAACAGGCGGAGTAATATCGGTTACCGCAGTATGCAAAATCTCGGTAAGCGGTGAGGCCATTCTTGCATAAGTAAGATTTGCCGCAGTATCAGCCGCCTCAATCCAAATCTGACATTTCGTGAGATCAGGCTCGGATAGAATGTATGTCTCAAGCGCCGCCCTGATTTCAGAAGCAGTTATTTTTGTCCATCCTGCGTTTACAGGCGCTGCATAATACCAGTTCGTATTCTCCGTCTTCCCCTGTACGACAAGCGTTAACGCCGTCCTGGCATTTATCTCAATCTTATCTTTTGTATATCCCACATAAGAATCCGACAATTTTTTACTGCCGTCAAAGCGAAGCGCCATTGTGCTGTTTTCTTCCATGACATCCGCATGATCCGCCATAACAGGAACTGCAGATGCAAACAATACGGAAGAAAGATCCAGTTCAAATGCCGGAACAATCGCATTCTCTCTGTCAATATCACAAATGCTGATGCGGCGCCCTGCATCCGCAGCCAACGCCATATCTTCAATACTTCCATAAGCAGAACGCAGCCAGAACATTGCGTCGCTCCAGTATTTTTTATGAATCCGTAAGCCTCCTGCATTATCCTGTTCAGAATCACCGGTAGACGCTCCGACTGTTGCCTGTATTCCATTTCGCACGCCATATGCAGCATATAGTTTATCCGACACCGTATATGATGTCTCATTTAATGCATCCTCCACCACAATACGGGATGGCAGCATAATCCTCTGTTCCGCCGAAGAAAACATCTTCGTGTCACTCTCCATTGCTTTTAATTCTGCCCTCAGAGCGCTTGCCCCATAATGATTCGGATATACTTCGTCAGGCTGTCCGTCCGCATAAACGCATCCCCATTTTTCTTCATATTCTTTGTTTGAATCCCATGCATCTTCGTACGCCGCTCTATCTTTTAACGGAGAGGCCGCAAATAAAACAACACTGTCCGATTCTTCCTCGTCTGTACTTTCCGTCCCCACAATATACCATTCCTGCGCTTTGTCCTGATTTTTTCCGAAGAAAATTTTTCCGACAGTATCATTATTACCGTCCAGCTGAAACGATGTCTTAATCTGTTCTTTCGTTGCAAACAGGGTAACTGGCGCCTCCTCATCTGACGCTCCATAAACTGGCTGGGAATCTGAAAAAGCCGGCGTCAAACCTGTAATCATAGCAGCGCTTAGCATTACGCTCATGCTTTTTTGAATAAATTCTCTGATTCTCATAATTATCCTCCTTTTAAGATCTGCGGAACAAACAAAATATCCATACTTGTTATGAATCTTACCACAACTCCCGTCATGTTACAACTTAAAATCTAAGAAAAAACACTTTTTTGATTTACTTTAAAAATTTTTGATTAACAAATATGGAAGTTGTGCTATAATACTCAAAGGCCGTATTCTGATACGGATATTATTTCGCGGAAAACTGCCGATTTAAAAATGATATTACAGTAACAAAGAAAAATAAATGGCGTATTCCGCAGGAAAAACGGAGGATTTTATGAACAAGTTAACAATTCCAAACGATTATCGCTCTGCGCTGAATCTGCATGACACACAGATTGCAATTAAAACTGTCAAAGACTTCTTTCAGAACCAGCTCTCATTACGTCTGCACTTAACGCGTGTCTCTGCGCCTCTTTTTGTCGATCCGGCTTCCGGATTGAACGACAATCTAAACGGCGTGGAACGCCCCGTCGCCTTTGACATAAAAGAGCAGAACGGCAAAACGGCTGAAGTGGTTCAGTCACTTGCCAAATGGAAAAGATATGCATTAAAAAAATATGGTTTTTCTCTTGGAGAAGGGCTCTACACAGATATGAATGCCATACGCAGAGATGAAGATACCGACAACATTCACTCCATTTTTGTTGATCAGTGGGACTGGGAAAAAATTATTGCAAAAGAGGAACGTACCATTGCTACATTAAAAAGCATTGTGGGCAATGTCTATCTATGCCTGCGCAAAACAGAAAAATATATGGCGATCCAATATGATTACATAGAAGAAATACTTCCACAGGAAATATTCTTTATCACAACACAGGAATTAAAAGAACTTTATCCGGAATCCACACCAAAAGAGCGCGAATATCTGATTACAAAAGAAAAAGGCGCCGCATGCATCTTAAAGATTGGTGATGTGCTGGAAAACGGAAAACCACATGACGGACGGGCGCCGGACTACGACGACTGGGCGCTAAACGCAGATATCCTGGTATACTACCCTCTGTTAGATATCGCGTTGGAACTTTCTTCTATGGGAATTCGCGTGGACAGAGATTCTCTCTTATCCCAGCTGAAAAAAGCAGGATGTGAAGAACGCGCTCAGCTTCAATTCCAAAAAGCAATTATAGAGGAAAAACTTCCTTTTACAGTCGGCGGAGGCATCGGACAGTCACGTATCTGTATGTTTTTCCTTAGAAAAGCGCATATCGGTGAAGTTCAGTCCTCGCTTTGGCCGGAAGAAACACGCATGGTATGCGAACAAAATGGAGTTATGTTATTATAGATCTTTACATGACAGATGTCAGATCTTTTATAACCTCTCCAGCCAGTATAAGACCTACAACAGATGGTACAAAAGCGACAGATCCGGGGATCTGGCGCTTTTGTACTGTGCACTCTGTTTCCTGGGATAAATCAGAATTTTTCATTTCTATCTCAGCAGCAGAATCAGGACAAACTGGCTGTTCTTTTGAGTACACTACTTTTAATTGTCTGACCCCTCTTTTTTTCAATTCCCGCCGCATTACTTTTGCAAGCGGGCATACGGAAGTACAATAAATATCCGTAACTTCAAATGCAAGCGGATTCAACTTATTCCCTGCCCCCATACTGCTGATTAATGGGATGTTCATTTTCTGCGCTTCCTGTGCCAACGCAATTTTAGCTGCAACTGTGTCCACTGCATCAATAATATACGAATATTTTGAAAAATTAATTTCTTCTTTATTTTCCGGAAGAAAAAACGTTTTGTAGATGTCAATCTTTAAATCTGGATTTATATCCAGCATTCTTTCTTTCATGACATCTACTTTATATTTTCCAATTGTATTATGTGTAGCGATTATTTGACGATTCAAATTAGTGATACTTATTTTATCAGGGTCAATCAGGTCAATACTGCCAACACCGCTTCTTGCAAAAGCCTCAGCTGCATATCCCCCAACCCCGCCGACTCCGAATACGGCAATATGAGAACTTGCCAGAATATTCATCGCATCTTTCCCCAACAACATTTCTGTCCGCACAAACTGATGATTCATCGCCTTACCCCATGCCAAAACAATTAATTATATCTAATGAAATTATAGTTTACGGATTCTCTCCAATGCCGCCAGCGTATTCTCATAGCTGCCAAATGCCGTCAACCGAAAATATCCCTCACCGCTTGGGCCAAAACCAGACCCCGGTGTTCCAACCACATTTGCATTCTCCAACAGATAATCAAAAAACTCCCAGGAAGTCATACGCTCTGGTGTTTTCAACCAAATATATGGCGCATTCACACCGCCAAACACCGTATACCCTGCGTCTTTTAATCCTGTTTTAATTTCCGACGCATTTTTCATGTAATATGCTACCTGTTCCTTTAACTGTGCCTTTCCCTCCCTGGAGAACACTGCTTCTCCGGCACGCTGCACAATATAGGGCGCCCCATTAAATTTTGTTCCATGACGCCTCGCCCACATTGCATTGAGAGATACGTCGCCGCTCTTTAACTCTTTCGGCACAATCGTATAACCCAGACGTACTCCGGTAAATCCCGCATTCTTTGAGAAGCTCTTTAACTCAATGGCGCATGTCTTTGCCCCCTCGCACTCATAGATAGAGTGCGCCACATTATCCTCGGAAATGTAAGCCTCGTACGCCGCGTCATAAATAATGACAGCTCCCACTCTATTTGCATAATCCACCCATTCGCAGAGCTGCTCTTTTGTAATCGTTGTCCCGGTCGGATTGTTCGGCAGGCACAGATAGATAATATCCGGCGTTTCCTTTGGAAACTCAGGAACAAAATCATTTTCCATCGTGCACGGCATATAAATTACATTACTCCACATCTCTGTCTCTTTGTTATAGTCACCGGTTCTGCCCGCCATCGCATTGGAATCGACATAGACCGGATAAACGGGATCACAGACTGCAATCCTGTTGTTGACTGAAAAAATCTCCTGTATATTTCCGGAATCACTTTTTGCCCCGTCCGACACAAACACCTCATCCGGTGAAATATCGCATCCTCTCTCTTTATAATCAGAGACAATCGCGTTTCTTAAAAACTCATATCCGAGATCAGGCGCATAGCCATGAAATGTCTCCGCTGCTGCCATCTCATCCACTGCTTTGTGCAGCGCTTCAATAATAGCCGGTGCAAGCGGCTGCGTCACATCCCCGATGCCAAGACGAATAATCTTTTTATCCGGATTTGCCTGTGTATAAGCATTTACCTTTTTTCCGATTGTGCTAAACAGATAGCTGCCCGGTAATTTCTGGAAATTTTCATTTAATTGAAACATGTTAGGTACCTCCCTTTGCATTTCTGAATCAGCTACAGTATATCATTCCATATTTTGACATGCAAGCTTTTCTTTTGTTTCCCAAATACCGTTTTTACGAAAACAGGCTCAATATCATTTGAGCCGTCTCAACCAGGTTAACCCCATTCTCCATACTACGTTTTTGCAAATATCGGTGCGCCTCGTCCTCCGAAAGATTATTACGATCCATCAAAAGTGATTTAGCCCTTAAAATCAGTGTTTTTTCCTCTTTCGTATGCTCTTTCTTTTGCACCCTTTTCTTTTTACGTGCGAACGTACACTCCATCATCTGCAGCGTCGCTAAAAGTTCATTCGCTTTCAGCGGCGTAGTAAGACAGACCAGATTTTCTATCTCGCGTTCTTTACAATGAGAGGGAGATGCAACCAATAGCATTGAAAACCCATCCGGCAGACAATCATACAATTCCTCGTATATCATATCTGCAAATCGAAAGCCGCATATGACTATTCCTCCGCTCAAACCGTCTATACTCTGCAAAACCTGTGCGCCCGTCACACACAATATCTCCACTCGATACCCGCTCTGCAGTAAAATCTTTTTAACTGCACATGCCGTCTCCCGTCTTGGAAATGCAATAATGATAGGAATCAAAACGTGTCCTCCTGTCCGCCATCTATATTTTACAGAGGTACTGTTCCAGTTCCCAATTCGAAACCTGCGTACGGTACTCGTCCCATTCAGCATGTTTCGCTTTGATATATTTTTCTGCAATATGATTGCCAAGCACATTCTTTACAAATTCGGATGCTTCCAGTTCTGCCAGCGCCTCGCCAAGATCTGTGGGCAGTTTCTCAATTCCAAGTTCGTTTTTTTCTTCCTTGCAAAGTTCAAATATATTTTCTGTCACAGCTTTGGGCGGCATGATCTGATTTCGTATGCCGTCAAGTCCGGCCTCCAGACATACTGCAAGCACAAGATACGGATTGCTCGCGGGATCGGGGCACCGCAATTCAATTCTTGTCCCCTCCCCCTTTGCAGACGGTATTCTGATCAGAGAACTTCTATTTGTCGCCGACCACGCAATATCAATCGGCGCCTCATACCCCGGCACAAGCCGTTTATAAGAATTTACCAGAGGATTTGTAATGGCTGTCATGGCGCGCATATGTTTCATAATTCCTCCGATAAACCAATATGCCTCCTGGCTGAGCCCGTTTTCCTCCTGCTCTCCCACAAAAATATTCTTTCCGTCTCGCGTCAGCGACATATTGACATGCATTCCGGACCCGTTGATACCCTGCTTCGGTTTAGGCATAAAACTGGCAAATAAACCGTGCCTTTTCGCAATTGTTTTGACTGTCAATTTAAACGTCATAATATGATCGGCCGTATGTATCGCTTTATCATAGTGAAAATCAATCTCATGCTGCGCCGGTGCAACCTCATGATGGGAGGCCTCCACTTCATAGCCCATATCCTCTAATGTCAGCACCATATCGCGCCTTGCATTTTCTCCCAGATCAACCGGTCCAAGATCAAAGTAGCCTGCATTGTCTGTGCTCTGTGTTGTGGGCCTGCCGGACTCATCCTGATCAAACAGAAAAAACTCGCATTCCGGCCCTACCAAAAATTCATATCCCATTTCCTGTGCATGTACGACCGCACGTCTTAGCACATAGCGGGAATCTCCCTCAAACTGTCTTCCGTCCGGCATATAGAGATCACAGATAATTCTGGCCACCTTGCCCTGCTGAGGCCTCCAGGGAAAAATAACAAACGTGTCCAGATCGGGATGCAGATAGAGATCCGATTCCTCAATACGAACAAAGCCCTCAATGGACGATCCGTCAAACATACACTCGTTATTCAATACTCTATCAATCTGACTTGCTGTCACCGCCACATTTTTTAATGCGCCAAACATATCCGTAAACTGCAGACGGATAAATTCCACATCTTCCTCTTCCACTATACGCAGAATGTCCTGTTTTGTATATCTGACCATCTTAGTTACCCTCCCTTACAATCTGCAAAACCTTTTCATACGACATAGCGCCGCCGAACAGATCAAGCGCGCTTCCGATTGTGACATGCAGTCTGCCGCAGCCAAGTCGATACAGCTTTTTTATATCTTCAAAACTTCCCACCCCACCTGCATATGTAACAGGAATTTTATTCCATCTTCCCAAAATAGACACCAGTTCTTCCTCAATTCCTTCCGCTTTTCCCTCCACATCTGCCGCATGAATCAAAAACTCGTCACAGCAGCTGCACAATTTGTCCAGTAAAGGAATCGTAACTGACTCTTCAGTAAACTTCTGCCAGCGGTCCGTCACAATATAATAGTTTCCTTCGCGCTTTCTGCAGCTTAAATCCAAAACAAGATGTTTGCAGCCGACTGCACGTACCATTTTCTGCAGATTCTCATAATTAATCTTACCATCACGAAATACATAGGAAGTCACAATCACATGGCTTGCGCCCGCCGCTAAAAATTCATCTGCATTTTCCGGCGTAATGCCGCCTCCAACCTGCATTCCGCCAGGATAAGCCTTCAGAGCAAGCAACGCCTGTTTTTTTGTCTCCTCATAGAAATCACTTTCTTTTGCATTGAGTAAAATAATATGTCCGCCTGACAAACCGTCTTTCTGATACCGTTTTGCATAATATGCGGCATCCTTTTCGGATACAAAATTTTCCTGCGCGCGGTTTCCCTGATCCAAAAGGCTGCTTCCCACTATCTGTTTAACTTTTCCATTATGTATATCTATACAGGGCCGAAATTCCACGCCTTACTTCCCTCTCTCTCTTTTCAATCTGTACGGCAGACTATGCCTCATAAAGAAATATGTCCGCCTGCATCTCACGCAATATGTCGCTGGACCGAAAACCTCTGCGCATCAGAAACTGATATGTGCGCAAAATCTCTTTCCTGTCACTGCTTCCGTATTTAAAATTTCTTTTATCAAGCAGCTGCCGAATCTGGGCTGACTCATCCGCCTCATATTCCTCCTCAAACGCATTATCTATTGCATCCCTTGCAATTCCCTTGGCCGTAAGATCTGCTTTTAGTCTCTGACGACTCTTTTTATTCTGACGACAGCGGATATAATTTTGTGCATATCTCTCGTCGTCCAGATAATGATGCTGCTTTAAAAATGCGATGGCAGTTTCAATACACTCTTTTGGATACCCATTTTGCGCTAATTTTTCTGAAAGCTGTTTTTCAGTTCTGTCCATCTGCTCCAACAGATGAACGGCTCGTTTTCTGGCCCGCACCCCGACAATCTCATACAATAGTTTTTGATAAAGTGTCTCCGAAATACATGTTCCCTCCTCCATCAAATCCTGGCTGTCCTTTTTTGAGAGTTTCCGTATCTCTCCCCGATACAGCAGCAGATATGTTCCGTTGTCAAACCCGATTCTGAATTTGCCCCGCTCCTGCCTTTCGACAGAAATCACCTGTATCTGATCCATTTATGCCGTTTCCTTTTCTTTTTCTTCAAATAACAAATCTTCTGTTATGATTCTTTTGTTTTGCTCTCTGCCGCTTTCTTCGGGTCGTTGTCCGTGTTATTTTCTTCCGCCTCTTTTTCAGCTTTTCCCTTTGATTTCGCGGTACTCTTTTCTTTTGCTGCAGATACTTTCTGCTTTGTATCTTCCTGATCGTCCGTCTCGTCACAGGAGCTCTTCTGCCTCACTTTCGCTTCGACATCCTCGCAGATTAACGGATTTTCCTTTAAATACTGCTTTGCATTCTCACGTCCCTGACCAATTTTATCCCCATTATACGCATACCATGCTCCCGACTTATTGACAATGCCAAAATTGACAGCCAAATCAAGAATATCTCCTTCGCGCGAGATTCCCTTTCCAAACATAATGTCAAACTCGGCCTCGCGAAACGGCGGCGCTACTTTATTCTTCACAACTTTCACCCTGGTGCGGTTTCCGACTACTTCTCCGCCCTGTTTTAACGCTTCAATTCTACGAACATCAAGACGAACCGAAGCATAAAATTTTAATGCGCGGCCTCCTGTCGTCGTCTCCGGATTTCCGAACATAACGCCCACTTTTTCTCTTAACTGATTGATAAAAATAACAACGCAGTTCGATTTACTTATTACACCAGTGAGTTTACGAAGTGCCTGACTCATCAAACGTGCCTGCAGGCCGACATGTGAATCTCCCATATCCCCGTCAATCTCCGCCTTTGGGACAAGCGCGGCAACCGAGTCGACAATCAGTACATCTATGGCTCCGGAGCGCACCATCGTCTCCGTGATCTCCAATGCCTGCTCTCCGCTGTCCGGCTGTGAAATATACAAATCGTCTATATTGACCCCGATATTTTTTGCATATACGGGATCAAGCGCATGTTCTGCATCAACAAAACCGGCGATACCGCCTGCTTTTTGCACTTCCGCAACCACATGAAGCGCTACTGTCGTCTTACCGCTCGATTCCGGCCCATATATCTCAACAACACGGCCTTTGGGAAGACCTCCGATCCCCAGCGCAATATCAAGGCTTAATGATCCTGTGGGAATGGACTCCACGTTCATCTGGTTCGAATGGTCCCCTAACTTCATGATAGAACCTTTTCCGTACTGTTTCTCAATCTGTGAAATTGCTGCATCCAATGCTTTTAACTTGTCTTCTCTTGCCATCTTTTACCCTCCGCGCGAACTTATGTTCGTTTTCATGTTCTAATAGTATTATAAATAGATCCAAATGTCAATACTAATTTTATTTTTACACAATCCCCAGCAATCGTCTGCCTCGAAAATGCCGGAAGTTTTTCCACTTGAGTTCGAAGAGTCATGCGGAAATAAATTTTGTGGACTGCAAGCCGCTGAAATCATACCTACAGGAGGAACACAGAAAAAATAACAATGCAGGATACAATTGTATCATCTGCTTTGACCACATATGACATTGTCAATTGCGGATACTGATGTTCACTGATCATCAGATTACTCCTGACATTACTTTGAACCATAAAACTTTTCTTTTTAACTGAGGCAAACTTTTCGTATTTTAAGTACAATGCATATTTACGAACAATTCCAATATCAGTTTGCGTTCTTTCATCTATTTGGATAAAATTTGCCGATCCGGCGACAGACACTTGAATGGAATATAAATTTAGAATCATAAAACTATAGAAATAGGATAACATAACAGACTACAAAATGCAATACTTTTTTACATTTTACTGTGTTTTTCGAGTGTCCAGGTTCCTTTCGGATTTTTGCGCGTAATCACCCTCCTGCCAAATACATACCGCATTTTCAGGAGGGATATTACTGTTCACAAAACCGGTTACTCCGCCTTGCTGCACCGCTCGATTAATGCCTTAAGCGCCGTTTTATCCTGCAATCCAATGACCTTTTCTTTAAATACGCCCCGATTCATCACAATAATTGTTGGAATATTCATAATACTGTATTTAAGCGCAAGCGCAGCCTCCTCATGTACATTGACTTTTCCAAATTTGACTTTACCGGCAAGCTCATCGGCAAGCGCGTCAATAACCGGCGACTGCATCATGCAGGGCGCGCATCCCTCCCCCCAGAAATCGAGCACAACCGGCTCCTGCGCCGCCAGAACCTCTGCCTCAAAATTATTGTCCGTAATTTTTACTACTGCCATAATTGTATTCCCCTTTCTATATTTTTATTTATTCTTTCCCAAATTCTGATAAAATTAATCCTTCATTCCGGTCGAGCACCATCCCCACGCTCCAGGCATTGACAAACAAAAGAAGCGGCCGTCCTTTTAAGTCCTGTATCTTTTTCATATCGGAAGTCCCGGTCAGTTTATCGAGATCAATCGCTTCGTTTTCAATCCATCGAATATGTTCATATGGGAGATTATCCATGCGAATTTCCACATTGTATTCATTTTCCAATCGGTACTTTAACACGTCAAACTGCAAAACACCGACAACGCCGACAATCACTTCCTCCATCCCCATATTATATTCCTGAAAGATCTGAATCGCGCCTTCCTGCGCAATCTGCTGCATCCCTTTCATAAACTGTTTGCGCTTCATGGTGTCCACCTGACGGACTTTCGCAAAATGTTCCGGCGCAAAGGTCGGAATCCCCTCGAAACAAAACGGTTTTGCCGTTGTAATTGTATCACCGATCGAAAAAATACCGGGATCAAAAACGCCTATAATATCTCCTGCGTATGCCTCTTCCACAATATGGCGCTCCTGCGCCATCATCTGCTGCGGCTGCGACAATTTGATTTTTTTATTGCCGCCCTGCACATGCACGACCTCCATACCGGCCTCAAATTTTCCGGAACAGATGCGCATAAATGCAATACGGTCGCGATGGGCTTTATTCATATTCGCCTGTATTTTAAATACAAAGGCTGAAAAATCGGCGCTAAACGGATCAACTTCGCCGATATCCGCCCTGCGCGGCAGCGGAGAATATGTCATCTGAAGAAAATGCTGCAAAAATGTCTCCACGCCGAAATTAGTCAATGCAGAGCCAAAAAATACCGGGGAGAGCTCCCCTTTTGTGACCAGTTCCATATCAAATTCGGCGCTCGCTCCGTCGAGAAGTTCGATTTCCTCCAGCAGTTTATGAAGCGCCTCTGAACCGATTTCTTCTTTCAGCGCAGTATCCGACAGATCAATCTGCTTTTCGCTCCCCTCTTTCGTACCTTTCAGCGTGTCCGAGAACGTCATCACTTTTTTTGTATTACGATCATAAACGCCTTTAAATGCCTTGCCTGATCCAATAGGCCAATTTACCGGACAGGTTGCGATCCCAAGTTCTTTTTCAATCTCATCGAGAAGGTCAAATGTATCGTTTGCGTCCCTGTCCATCTTATTGATAAATGTAAAAATAGGAATATGGCGCATTACACATACTTTAAATAATTTTCTTGTCTGCGCTTCAACGCCTTTCGATCCGTCAATCACCATAACTGCGGAGTCAGCCGCCATCAGCGTCCGGTACGTATCCTCCGAGAAATCCTGATGTCCCGGCGTATCCAGTATATTGATGCAATATCCCCCGTAATTAAACTGAAGCACAGACGAAGTTACGGAAATACCTCTCTCTTTCTCAATCTCCATCCAGTCCGAAACTGCATGGCGCGCCGTAGCCTTTCCTTTTACTGAACCGGCAAGGTTAATGGCTCCCCCGTAGAGCAGAAATTTTTCTGTCAGTGTCGTCTTCCCGGCGTCCGGATGGGATATAATTGCAAATGTGCGTCGTTTTTCAATCTCTTTTCTTAAATCAGCCAAAATAAATCCTCCAACTTTTCTATCTCAATGTAAGCGGCTTGCCCTCACATTCCGGTTTTATGCCAAAAAAATCAAGTACTGTCGCGGCAATATCACAAAATCCGTCTCTCGTTCCAAAGTTTTTTCCCGCTGTGACCGGTTTTCCGTACAAAAGGAGCGGCGTATATTCCCTGGAATGATCGGTAGACGACGTACTCGGATCACAGCCGTGATCTGCCGTAATCATCAGGATATCCTCCCGACGCATTGCGCCCAAAAGTTCCGGCAGGCGGCTGTCAAATCGGGTAAGCGCCCTTGCGTAACCGTCCACATCATTTCTGTGCCCATAGAGCATATCATAATCCACCAGATTCGTAAATACCAGTCCGCAAAAATCTTTTTTCATATAGGAAATGGTTTTGTCGATTCCCTCTTCGTTTCCTGCCGTCCTGACAAATCCGGTGATCCCCTGTCCTGCAAAAATATCTACAATTTTTCCGACTGAAAACACATCATACCCCTCTTTGGAGAGCTGATCCAGCATTGTAGCTCCATGTGGTTTCAACGAAAAATCATGACGACGCGATGTGCGCACAAAATTCCCGTCACTGCCGGTAAACGGCCTTGCAATTACACGGCCGACTCCATGAACCCCTGTCAGAATCTCTCGCGCAATCTCACAGTATTCATAGAGTTTTTCGACCGGAACGATATCCTCATGCGCTGCGATCTGAAAGACCGAATCTGCCGAGGTATAAACGATCAAATCCCCCGTCTGCATATGTCTCACACCGTAATCTTCGATTACTTTTGTACCGGAATACGGTCGATTGCACAAAACATTTCTTTTGGTCCTCTCCTCAAATAACCGAATTATTTCAGCCGGAAAACCGTTCGGATACGTCGGCAGAGGCTGCTTTGATATCAGACCTGCAATCTCCCAGTGTCCGATCGTCGTATCTTTCCCGCGGGATACTTCTTTCATACGAGCAAAAGCCCCCGCGGGCCTGCATTCCTTTTCTCCGATATCTACGCCGTCTATATTAAAAAACCCGAGTTTGCGCATATTCGGCATAGAAAAATAAGCGCTTTTTGAGACCGCCTTTAATGTATTGCTTCCCGCATCGCCGTACTCTGCGGCATCCGGCATCTCTCCGATTCCAACGCTGTCCAATACTATCAAAAATACTCGCTTCATCTGTTTTGCCCGCCGGACGAACCGACGCCTTTCTCCTTTATCTGATTTTTCCTTATTATACTATGTTACCCTGTCAAAAACAAGAAACACCTTTCCCCCGACTGTTTTTCAACTCCCAGGCCGGCTTTTCCCTCAGTCTTAAGGGAGAATTGCACGCATTGACGCGCCGGGTGCGCCGCCTTTATGTCATAGGATCTTTCGTGCGAATGCGCCGGACGCGGGCAGCTTTCGCTGTACATTTCCTTTCCGCGTCCGCGCGCATAAAAAAATGCTGTGAGGATTCTCGTCCCCACAGCATAATCCCACGAAAGGAAATGTAACGCGTCTGATCAGAATTTTCAGCAAACTGCATATTTTCTGACCGTGCGCTCAAAGCGTGTATCGTTTCCACCATATTTGACTGTCAGGTCTTTGCACAATCCGATATAGAACATCCCAAGTATTGATTTTGCATCGATTACTGCCCTATTGTAACATACATCAATTTCAAAATCACATTTTCCGGCAGCCCTGACAAAGTCTAACACTTCCTCTGTGTCAGATAATCTGATTTTCTTTTCTGTCATCACAATCCTCCATTCCATATATATAAAACAAATCAACTTTGTGTTGTGGCGATTATTACACAATTTTCCATCTTTGTCAAATTTTTTGTAAACGCTTACAATTGTTATGATACGGTCATATTGACTATTTTGTGCATTTTATTTTTTTGAATCTTGTTGTATGGACAATTCTTTTTTTAATTGCATATACAATTCAAAAAATTTATCTGTACAAAAAATACAAATAAAATACGGCTCGTGTACTCGTTTTATTGTATTTATACAAATTTATGAAAAATTCCCGCCTCTTTTCTTGCCATATGGGACAATTCCTCTTATAATAGAGAGAGATATCTGTTATTGATTCAAAACCAGAAAATAAGGATGAAAAAGTATGACTGCTAATAAAAAAGACTTACTGGAACAAATGGAACAACAGCGCACGCTTCCCATCACAGAGGAAACGTTCTCCTTATATCAGGCCTATCAGGATCTCATAGACCCGCGCAATCCCAACGAGCTTTGCCTGCTGTTTTTTTATCAGGGAGAATGTTATTACCGCCTTGGCAACTTTAAAAAATCTCTGCGCTTTCTGACTCGATGTTTAAAAGCGCCAAAAAAAGAATCGTTCAAGCATCTGGACGCGCTCTCTTACCGTATTATGGGTATGATCAACTGTTATCTGGGCAGCGAGACAATTGCGCTCAGCTATATTCAACAGTGCCGCAGCGTCAGCGAAGAACTTCACCTGAAAAAAGAATTGATCTCTTCCTATATAGATCAGGGATTTATTTATTATTTTCTGCTGGAAGATTACGATAACTCCCTGGACAGCCTGAATACAGCATTTGAACATGTCAACGGACTTGAGGACGGATTTGATGCGCTCTATATCCTTTGCGAAGCGCTGCGCGGCACATTATACTGCAAAACGGGAAGATGGTACCTTGCAGTTTCCATTCAGCAAAAGCTGTCCTCCTTTGTCTCCGAGCACAGCGACCCTCTCTCACAACTGTGTATGCTGAACCTAAAAATATGGCTGTATGAATATAATAAAAATACTTCCTTACTGGAAGAACACATCAATGCCGTAATCAACTGCTTTACCATCAAACAGGATTTTATCCCTTTGTCCTATTTTTATTTTGACATTTTAAAATTTCTGTTAAACCATAAACTGCAAAAAGAAACTTTACGACTGCTCCACTATATAGAACCCTATATTAATCGTTGTCCCCTGTTTTTCCTGAAACATGAATTGATGCACATCAAAGCTAATTTTACAAAAATATTTGACCAGCAGCATTATCCGGAAATATGCAGTCAATATATCTCCATGCTGCCGGCTTTTGAGGATGAACAGCGAAACGCCCGCCTGTACAACCTTTCCTATATTGAATTGCTGCGCCAGACTAAAATCGCTTCCGAAAATTTTCAGGAAAAAAGCCAGCTGGACCCGATGACCGGACTCCTAAATAAATATACCATTCAGTTTTTAATTGAAGAAGACCTGGCGAAAAAAAATACACAGAATACAGCAGCTCTCTTACTGATTGATATGGATCATTTTAAACAGGTCAATGATACGATGGGGCATCTTATGGGCGATGCTTTTATCTGTCAGACTGCAGCCGTCATCCAGAATTATTACAAAGATACCGCCCTATGCGGACGCGTCGGCGGCGATGAATTTCTCGTATATATCAGTCCGGTATCGGACCCGCCGTTTGTGCAGCTGCAGGCTGAAATACTGCTCCAGGAAATTTATTTAAAAAATACCGAAAAAAAAATTGCAGTCTCGACACAGGCAAGTATCGGGATTGCATTTTCCTCCGGCAAATATCTAAACTTCGAACAATTGTTTGCCGCTGCCGACCGTGCGCTGTATCAGGCAAAAACAGACGGCAGGGCTAAAATCGTCGTCGCAGACCTATAGGCAGTGAGACCCCGCACAGCCTTGCTTGTCTTCATAACAGGAATGCCCTCCACAGGCGTGTTCCTGTCCATGATGGCTGCAGGCTGCATCCGGCGTATAGGAAAGATTGTCTGCCAGATAATCTGCCGCCGCCTGATCGGCGCTGCCCACAACACCGCCAAAAACTCTGATCCCGGCGTTATCCAGCGCCATCTTTGCGCCCATTCCGATTCCGCCGCAGATCACAACGTCCGCATGCGCTTCCGCGAGAAAACCGGCCAATGCTCCATGTCCCTGACCTGACGTATCCGCCACCTGTTCTTTTACAATCTTCCCGTTCTCGACATCATAAAATTTAAACTGTGCCGTATGTCCGAAATGCTGGAAGATCTCTCCATTATCAAAAGTAACTGCAATTCTCATTTTGTATGCTCCTTTCCGTTTACTGTTTTATGACGATAAGTAAAAACCCTTTCCTGTTATGGTAAAGGGTTTTTACGTTCGAAACTGTTATAAATTCACAAAGCGGTCTGCTTCACTGGTCAAACTTCCTGCAACTTTTCTGTTGTCATCCATTGCATCCGAAATTTCACTGATATCTTTCACAAGGCTTGATGTGTTCATCGCTACATTGGTAGCCCCTTTCGCACTCTCGCCTACTGCAGAATTGATACCGTCAATCGACTCTGTAATATTGCGGATCAGCTCTTTTAAATTTACCGACATATCGTTAAAACGGGTTACGGCCTCGTTAATATGTACCGCATCGTCATTGTATTGTTTTCCTGCGCTGACGAATCCCTCATAATCTGGTAAAACGTTTTCATTGATATATTTTACAATCGTGTCGGCACTGTCAATCAATTCATTAACCGCCTCCACAACCATGTTGTTAATGGTCTGAATATTGTTTGCCGCCTCCCTGCTGGAATTTGCAAGCTGGCTGATCTCGTCCGCCACAACTGCGAACCCACGGCCTGCTTCGCCTGCTCTGGCCGCCTCAATCGAAGCATTTAAAGATAACAGGTTTGTCTGGCTGGAAATACTTAAAATCTCATCTGTCAGATCATTAACACGGTCTACGCTCTTGCTGTTTTCAATCGCGCGTTTTAATTTATCGATAATATTGTTGATAATATCACTGGTATGCTGTCTGTTTTCAATTGCATTTTTCTCAAGTTTTTCCGCACGCTTCTGCATTTCCTCCGCATAATCGTAAAGCCCCTGCGAAGTATCGGACAGTTCAACCACATTTGCATCCACTGTGCCGACATTCTCATTAATATCCGTGATGGTAGAGGAAATCTCTTCCATGGAAGCGGATAATTCTTCCATAACGGCCGAAATATCATAAGAATTGCTGTTTGCCGTAGAGACCTTATCGGATACAATCGTTACAATTGTGCCAAGCTGACCGGAACTTGAATTGATCTGCTCCATAATACCCTGTAATGTTTCAATAAACGTATTGATCCCGGCCGCCAGTGTGCCGATCTCATCGGTACAAAAGCACTGCACGCGACGCGTCAGATCTCCCTGACCGGCTTCAATGGATGCGATTACGCCTCTCAACTGCGCATTGATATTGATCAGGCGCTTGCAAACCCACTTCCAGCAGATAAACACAACATAGAGCAGCACTGCAATACCCAGCACGATTAAGATGATAATCGTGCGCACAACTTTTTTATGTACATCGTCCTGTCTCTTAACCGCATTTGCCATTCCCTCTTTATTGGCGGCGACCATGGCATCCATTTCATTCGTAAGCGCCGTGCCCGCTTCCCTCAAATCAGAATTTGCCAGTTTGGATGCCTGAGCTTTCTTACCCTCTGCACTAAACTGTAAGATCTGATCGTAGACAGAAAGATAGTTTACGTAATCGGATTTAAATTTTTCAAATGCCTCTTTCTCCTCTTCTAATGTAAGCATCCCGTTATATTCCGTACATAACGCTTCTATCTCTGCTTTCAGAGAATCCGCTTCATCTTCCAATGTTTTTTTTGAGTCTACATTATCTTCTACAATATGCGCAAATGCAACGCGCCGCAACGTCTGGTATGCAATTGCAGTCTCGTCCAGCCGCTCTATGCTCACCGCATAGTTGTCGGAAATTTCTTCGCTTGCCGACATAATCTGGTTGACGCTTTGAATACTGCTCAATCCAAGTATGAGCATCAGACATCCCAAAAGAGCAACCGGAATCAAAATTTTGTATCTGATACTCAGATTCTTAAAAAACATCATTTCTTTTTCCTCCTCTTAAGCAGGATATATGCCCCATCCCCGCTTTTCTCTGTATCATTCTTACCGCTTTATTATTATATACTATACTTTCATATTTTGTCTAGCAGAAAAATAAGAATCTACAGACGAATCGGACGTTAATTGTTACTCTTCTTTCAGACCAAACAGCCGCCTCGTATTTTCTCTCGCATGTTCCGCGAGCTCCTCCTCGGAAACATTCCTATAATGCGCCAGTTCTCTCGCCACATAAACAATATTCTGCGGGACATTCGTTCTGTCAATCCCTCTGACATTTTTCGGCGCCAGGTAGGGAGCGTCCGTTTCAATCAAAATTCTATCAAGCGGAATCAGCTTTACCGCCTCGCGCAGATCTTTCGCTCTCCTGTCGTCACAGATCCACCCGGTAATGCCAATCGAAAATCCCATTTCCAGATATTGATCCAATGTTTTTTTATTTCCGGTAAAACAGTGCACAACGGACTTTTCACAGATATTCTGATGTTTTTTGAATCTGCGGACAAAATCCTCCGATGCGCTGCGCTCATGCAGAAACAGCGGCTTTTGCAGCTTCTCGGCAATCACAATATGTTTTTCCAGACAGCGAACCTGATTTTCTTTTGAGGAGAACATTCTGTCGTAATCAAGTCCGCACTCTCCGACTGCGACTATATTCGGATTTTCAGTCAGGATTCGTTCAATCTGCATAAAATCTTCCCGTTCTGCACGGTCAGCATTGTGCGGATGAATGCCTGCTGTCCCGTAAACAGAATGTGCGCGCACAAACGCGTCGATTTTATGATTTTCTTTCTGATCTGTGCCTGTCAGGATACAGCAGACACCATGCTCTGCCGCATCCCTGACAATCTTCTCCGGGTCCGGAAATTGTCTGCAAAATAGATTCAGCCCGATATCATAATATTTTATAGCCATATTCCCCTCCCGTCCGGATTACGCAAACAGCTTCTCTGCCTTTTTCATCCGATCGGCAATTGGAACATGAAACGGGCACCTCGTCTCGCAGCCCCTGCATGCCACACAGTCCGCCGCATTTTTTCCCAATGCCTGATAATGTGATTTTACGGATGCTGGAACCTCATTGTGCATCGCGGCAAGATCGTATAATTTATTTACCATTGCAATATCAATCCCCGACGGACATGGCCTGCAGTGACCGCAGTATGTACACTGGTTTTTGTAGGCATGGTGCGGCGCGGCTGCAAGAACAGACGCATAATCAAGCTCGTCTTTTGATGCATTCTCATAGCGCACCGCCTCCTCTACATGCCGGGGATCGGAAAACCCTACCATTACGCTTGAAACGGCCGGCCTTGTCAATGCATAGTGAATACACTGAACAGGTGTCAGCGCAACGCCAAACGGCGATGCTTTTTCATCCAGCAGACGCCCGCCGGCATAGCCTTTCATCACGGTAATCCCTATCTTACGCTGTTCGCAGAGCTGATACAATTCTGCACGTTCTCTGTCTATCCCTCCCAGAGACGCATCATATTTTTCCGCAAAATAATCATCAATATTTTCAGTCGGAGGCATCATATCAAATGCCGGGTTCACCGAAAAAAGGATCATTTCCACTTCTCCGGAAAGCGCTGCCAATTTCGCCACTTTCGGATTGTGCGAACTAAGTCCGATATGGCGGATCATACCGTTTTTTTTCAGTTCTTTTACATAGGTAAGGAAAGGGCCGGATACAATTTCGTCCCATTCTTTTTCAGAATCCACATAATGAATCATGCCAAAATCAATATAATCGGCGGCAAGACGATCCAAAAGATCTTCGAAAGCCTCTTTTACCAGAGGAATTTCTCTTGTGCGCACATACTGTCCGTCCTGCCATGTAGAACCGATATGCCCCTGGATATACCATCTGTCACGCTCACCCGCGATCGCCTTTCCTATGTTAGTGCGCACATTTGGCTCCGACATCCAGCAGTCTAAAATATTGATCCCATGCTTTGTACAGGCATGTACCACTTCTTTGCAGCCATTTTCGTCCATGCGCTCCAGCCATTCCCCGCCGAGTCCGATTTCACTGACCTCCAAACCTGTTTTCCCCAATTTCCGATATCTCATAAACAACGCTCCTCTCTGGATTCCGCCAAAACCGGCATACTTTGTTTTATTCATTTTACCGGTTTTTCCATCGAAATGCAATCCCAAAGCTCAGACAAGAAAAATCTTATCCGGACACCGGTTCTTTTGGTTAAACCATAATAAGACAGGCTAAAATTCATTGCCAGTCTTGAATTTCAGTGGATTTTGCTATATAATGGTATCAGAGAAAAAGAGCAGAACCAGAATACATATGATTTCTTGATGAACAACGCAGATAGGAGAAAAACATGCCAGAAAAAAGAGACATAGAGCGAAGAGACAGCGTTCGCTTCCCGGTCAGTATTAAATTGAGCGTATCCGACTTATACCGTCAGGACTACAGCGGTATCCACAATCTTGACACGCCAATTGAAGTAGAAAATATCTCAGAAAGCGGCCTGTGTTTTGTCACGGAGGGAATCTTCCCCATCGGTTACTATTTTGACGCAGCGCTTGCGTTTGATGGAAGCGAACAAAAAAATGCAATTTTTACAACAGTTAAAATTGTCCGCTCCACGGCAATCGACCCGACTCATTACCGCTACGGGTGCCATTTTACGACAACGCCCGAACATATCGAAGATTATCTTACTTAGTGATTTATTCTGTTATTTACGCATACTTCCAATACCGGAACCATATGGAAAGCCCTGATAAACGCCGGTTGAACTACATACCGGCTGTTCAGGCGCTTTTTGTCGTCAATCGACGGCATTTATTACAACATTGAGAAATAATGGCTGAATATACATATTAAAATCACACAAATTTCAGCCAGCTTAACAGGGGGGTAACATTGAAATGAAAAGTATTCGAACCAAAATCACTCTAAGTCTTATTCTGACTGTTCTGATCGGACAACTCGCATCCGGTGTTTCAAGCATCATGCTAAATTACAACAACACAATGTCTACCGTGGAACAGATGATGAGCCAGACGGCAGTTCTGGCGGCAGGGCGTGCACAACAGGAACTGGATGCATACAAAAACGTTGTCATGGAAGTCGGATGTATTCCGCAGCTGTCCAATCCCACAGTGCCGGTAGAAGAAAAACAGGCTATCATTGATGAACGCGTTTCCATGCATGGTTTCCGGAGAGGAAATATTGTGGGTACGGACGGTATCAGTATTTTTGACGGAAATGACTATTCAGACCGCGAATATGTACGCCAGGCTATGGAGGGAAATATTTTTGTATCGGAACCGCTGATCAGCAAGATCACGGGTGAGCTGTCCATTATGGTAGCGGCGCCTCTTTATTCTGATGGAAACCAGGAGAAATCCATTGTCGGCGTCGTATATTTTGTTCCCCGCGAGACTTTTCTGAATGATATCGTATCGGCCATCCAGCTCGGCGAAAACAGCCGTGCTTACATGATTAACAAGTCCGGCGACACGATAGCCGACATTACGCTGGATACGATCACCGTACAGAACATAGAAGCGGAGTCGCAAAACGATTCTTCGCTGCAGCAGCTGGCCGCTATCCACAACCAGATGCGGCAGGGGCAAAACGGATTCGGAAGCTACATATACGAAGATGAAAAAATGTTTGCCGCCTATGCTCCCGTACAGGATACAGACGGCTGGAGCATCGCGGTAACCGCTCCGCAGATCAATTATCTGGCATCCACGAGGGACGCAATGGTGATTAATATCGCAGTAATTGTGGTTTCCATTCTGCTCTCCGTTATTGTTGCTCTGATTTTGGCTGTCCATATCGGCAAACCTATGAAAGCTTGTGTGACTCGTATGAAGCTGCTTGTGGAGGGTGATTTGGATACGCCGATGCCAAAAATCAACACAAAAGACGAAACCGGCGTGCTTGTCAGATCAACCGAATCTCTGGTGGAAGGGCTGCGTACCGTCATCAAAGACATCAGTTATCTGCTCAACGAGATGGCAAATCAAAACCTGGATGTTCATACAAAACACAAGGACGTTTATGTCGGCAGTTTTCAGGATATTTTGCACTCCATGCGCAATATGAGAATTGAACTAAACAGCGCCATGCATCAGGTCAATCATTCAGCGATAGAAGTGGCAAATGCCAGCAGTCAATTATCCTCAAGCGCACAGACGCTCAGTCAGGGTACCACAGAACAGGCCAGCGCAGTACAGGAACTGGCAGCGCGTATCAGCCTGATCTCCGAAGAAGTAAAAAATACGGCGGACGGAGCGCTGGATGTCAGGAGCCAGACACACCACACCGGCGAAGAAGTTTTCCTGTGTAATCAAAAAATGCAGAATCTGGTGGAGGCCATGGAAAAGATTCGGACCAGTTCCGATGAAATAGAAAAAATTCTCAAAACTATAGACGACATCGCTTTCCAGACAAATATACTCGCCCTGAATGCGGCAGTAGAAGCAGAGAGAGCCGGCAGCGCCGGAAAGGGATTTGCCGTTGTTGCAGAGGAAGTTCGCAATTTGGCCGGCAAATCTGCAGAGGCGGCTAAAAATACATCGGAACTGATTGCACATTCTGCAGACGCAGTACATCTCGGTACAGAAATTGCGCAAAATACGGCTGATGTTCTGATTGGCGTCGTCGACAGTATCCAGTCTGTGGTGAAATCCATTGACCATATTGCAATCATATCCAACGAACAGTCAGCGTCAGTTGAGCAGGTTTCCGAGGGTATCAATCAAATTTCACTTGTTGTACAGAACAACAGCGCTACGGCCGAGGAAGGCGCAGCTGCAAGTGAACAGCTTTCCGCGGCGGCTGCCTGCCTGAAAGAAATGGTGGATCAGTTTACGCTTGCGTCTGATTAATTAGCCTGACACGAACAGAATGCATCTGATAAGTCAAGACCACCGGCTTAGCCGGTGGCTTGCTCTAGCCCTATAAGGGCTTGTT